>CAYLIB010000004.1:0-118725 GCA_964384035.1 uncultured Candidatus Saccharibacteria bacterium | reverse complement strand
TTGGCTCGGGAGCTGGGATTCGAACCCAGGACCGATCGGTTAACAGCCGATAGCTCTACCGCTGAGCTACTCCCGAATATTCTATTTTATTGCTTTTTATTCCTTCGTCGGCAAATCCAGCCTCTTAAAAGTATACTTTTTTTCATTTACATATACTTCGATATTTTAACAAAATTGGTAAATAAATCAACTAGGCAAAAATAGGAGGAAAAATACACAATTTTCTTAAATTATATATAATTACCATGTAACCTTAATTCTAAGTATTTAATGCAAAATAACAAGCTAATTATCGGAACCTCAATCATCATCCTTATCCTCTTGGGTATTCTTTATAACATAAACCGCCCAAAGCCAGATCAAAGTTCAAACCAAAAACAGACCCAAGATCAAAACGGGGAACAAGCAAACACAAGCAAGCCTAAAGAAGAACCCAATCAAACTATTAATAATCAAAAACCAGTGGAAAACAATTCAAACGAACTCAAAAAAGAAATACTCAAACAAGGCAATGGAGCAGTTGCTAAAGCGGGCGATACCGTAGAAGTACACTACACCGGTTGGTTAACCGATGGTACCAAATTCGACTCAAGTGTAGACCGTGGTCAACCATTTAGTTTTCACTTAGG
This sequence comes from uncultured Candidatus Saccharibacteria bacterium, assembly GCA_964384035.1. Classification (GTDB taxonomy): domain Bacteria; phylum Patescibacteriota; class Doudnabacteria; order UBA920; family UBA920; genus CAYLIB01. The sequence continues at coordinate 118,096 of CAYLIB010000004.1, read as the reverse complement.
CGCAGGTGAAGTTATAAAAGGATGGGACGATGGCGTATCAGGTATGAAAGTAGGAGAAAAAGTAAAACTTACCATCCCCTATTCCATGGCGTACGGAGAAAACGGATATCCACCAGTAATACCCGCTAAAGCCACCCTTATTTTTGAAGTTGAACTTCTTAAAATAAACTAAGATTTTTCCTGCTCTCCACTGCTATCTAACTCAGTTGGCCACAAATCCCCATCTCTCATTTTTTCTTCATCAGAACGAATATCAATATGCCTTGGCCAAACCTCATCTTTCTTGGCTTCCCTAGCATAAACTCGCTCTAGTCGTAACCGGTCTTCCTCAGCTTTAAGCTCCTTTTTCTTCACTTCTATATCAAGTAAAACAGGGTCTTCCATTAACTCATCACTTAAAATAGCCTCTAAAAGCAATTTTCTCTGAGCCTCACTACTCTGTTTCCAAACTTCTGTATTATGAAGAGCCAGTTTAAATTCGGAATTCTCAGTATGATCCAAGCTCATTTTCCTGTCGGGAAGTCTAAATAACTTTCCACGATATGCTTTAATAAGCGCCCCAAATTCCTCATCCTCTTCCAAAAGACGACCATAAAGTCGCTCTTGGTTAAATCTCCTACTTTCATTACTCGGGCCTAATTGCCCTTCAGAATTAATACCTAATTCATTCATGCAAATAGAATACAAATTAATTCCTACTAAGGCAAACTAGCAAAAAAATTAAGCTACTTATTATGTTTGAAAGTGAAATCACAAGAGTCTTTCTATCCATCCTTCTCGGAGCAAGTATTGGTATTGAACGCGAAAGTCGAGGAGGATTCGACCATAGCCTAGGTGGAGGTGGGCTTAGAACTTTCTCTTTGGTTGCCCTTATGGGAGCTTTAAGTGGCTTAGCTTACGTTAAAGAATTTACCCTCGTTTTCGCAATATTCACTTCAGCATTCGCATCACTACTTCTCGCCTATTACATTCTTTCTTCATATCATACAAAAAATCTTGGTCTCACTACGGAGATAGCTTTTCTATTAACTTACATGTTTGGATTTTTAATTAGCTCCGGAGTTCTCTCATCACAAATAGTTATAGCCCTAACTGTTATTGTAACCCTCATACTATCGCTCTCAGAAGAACTTAAAAGATTATTTAATGAAGTCAAAAGACATGAAATAGAAGGATTTATTGCTTATGCAATTATCGCACTCGTTATTTATCCTTTTCTCCCGAATCAAGCTTACACCCTCGCTCAAATTCCGGGCTTAGATTCACTCATAACCTCACCCACACTAAGTAGTCTAGAAATAATCAACCCTCAAAAAATATGGCTTGTTATTGCTCTTGTCACAGGAATAGACTGTCTTGGTTACTTACTTTCTAAATTCATAGGCAAAAAACGCGGGTTTACCGTTGCAAGTCTCATTGGTGGTTTTATCTCATCCACCTCAGTCACACAATCACTAGCACAAAAAAGCAGAAATGATTCCAATGTTAAATATTTAGTTGGCGCAGCTCTTCTTGCAAACACCGCTAGCTTTATTCAAATATTCTTACTAGTAGGACCACTAAACAGTGCTTGGCTAGCCTCTCTACTACCCACACTATTAATCATGATAACCACTGCAAGTCTGTTAGCTTTCTATTATTTAAAAAACCCACACACAAATGAAACCTCGTCTAATACAGGAACAAATGCAGAAAAAAAATTATTTGCTCTTATCCCTGCATTTAAATACGCGGGTATAATCCTGCTCGTAAAGATATTTACCAAGGCATGTCTACTATTCTTTGGTCAATCCGGTTTCCTCTTCAGTTCAATAATAGCATCACTAGCAGGCTTAGATGCCGTACTAATTAACCTCGCAGATCTAGCAGGAAAATCTTTTGATCTAAAGTTTGCTGTTTTAGTGTTCATTCTAGTAAACGCTACCAATCTAACCAGTAAAACCATTTATTCTTATATTCAAGGTAGTCGTAAATTCACTTATAACTTTGCCTTGGGTAGTTTAATCATTATAGGATCTAGCTTTATTGGTTACTTCATATCAAAAATATAAATAAACATGCCAAAAATTATCTTACTTCTTTTCATTTTCTTACCCAACATTGCAAGCGCACATGTAAAATGGTTCGCTGAGCAAGGTACACCACAAAGAGCATATCGCTTTTCTGATCTTTGGGTAATTGCCTGGATACTAATCTCTTTTGGGTTGGTATCAATAGGTATTTTCTTAGAAAAAAAACTTCACCCAAATAAATTCATAGAAAAAATAAGCTCAAAATATTCCAACCATATACCAGCTATCGCCAATATTGGCCTAGGTATTTCCCTGGTTCTCTTCTCTATTAACGGATATATTTTTGCCCCCAATCAACCAACCATAAATATATATCTCATAGCGCTCCAATTTTTTATTGGAATATTATTAATACTCGGCTTCTTCCAGCGACTTGGAGCAATACTTCTTTTATTATTATTTTTAATAACCGTCCCAATCTTCGGACCAATAGAAGTTTTAGATACTATAGAAATAGTAGGCTTTGCACTGTATTCATTACTAGTAAACAGAACAAAGTGGAGACTATACGACCCCGAATGGCTCAGTGGCGCATTCAATAAATTTTCTAATAACGGAATCCCTCTACTAAGAATAATAACCGGGGTTAATTTAGTAATCTTAGGTTTCTCTGAAAAAATCCTCTCACCATCACTTACTAACAACTTCCTTTCTCACTACAATTGGAATTTCATGCAAAATATCGGCTTTACCAACTTCACAAACTATTGGTTCGCATTCTCCGCTGGTACAACAGAAGCATTGTTTGGAGTATTTTTAATTTTAGGGTTAGTTACCCGTTTCACTACCATTTGTATAGCATTATTCTTACTTTCAACCCTTATTCTACTCGGCCCCCTAGAACTCATAGGACACCTTCCACATTTTTCACTAGCCGTGGTCCTATTAATATTCGGATCTGGTAACAAATTTAAGTTAATTAAATGAATAATCTCAACAAACTACCAATCGGAAAAAAAGAACAAATAGGCAAGAAAATCGCCGAAGGTGGTTTTGCGGATGTACACGAAGTAGAAGGAGAAGAATTAGTTGTAAAAATTGGACAAACCAAGCACTGGATCCCCCCTCTTTCCGAACAGCTCAAACTTCCAGTACCCAGAAAACCCATAAGCAATATAATGAAATTTGCACTCGGTAAAAAATACAAAATTCATCCAGACGAAGAACATATTTTAGAGGGACTCGAAGAATACAACTTACTCCACAGTTATTATGGGAGCGAAAACAGAGATAATACGATTACTAAATCAAACAGAGAAAAATTAATATCTTCACTTAAAAACCCAACTGATTCTTTCTACAAAGAAATCAAAAAAATTGTCATTCAAGAACAGCTTATATCTAAAATTATTTATACTCTAGAAACACACCAAAACGAAAACTTCCTCCCTGCGGAAGAAGTTTTTATCGGAACACCACTAGACACGCAGGACGAAAAAGAAAAAACCAAAACTACATACTACCTATTCCAAAAAGCCATAAGAGGCGAACACATTTTACCACTCCACAAATTTACCCATCATTACTACGAACAACACCAACTTCTCGTGGAAAGACTTTTAGTTTTTTCCATACTCACCAAAAAAATGTATTTCGACACCGGTGCATTTATAGACGCACGTCCCAACGAAGTAGCCAGACACGTAACTGAATGGTTCCAAAAAACCGCAAATATCTTAGTAGATACCAAACACCAAAAAGTCTATTTCATAGACACCCGCTGGCTCTGGCAAACCAAAGACACTAAAATATTAGGCAAAATCTGGGTAAAGCTTATGCAAAAATTGGGCAATAGATCTCTAAACAAAGCTATTCTGCACTATACTCAGGAACTTGCAAAGTAATCCGCTTCTCCCTGCGTCTGCTTATAAAGTAGGTAATAACTGCCAGTATTACCAACATACCAGGTAACCAAAACCCATTTGTATAAATATTTATTAAGCTCCAGATACTTATCCAGGTAAGTATTAAGGTACCATTTACTGTCTCTACATTCTCCACCAACTGCCCATCCTGCTTGTTTAACTCTTTAACACCTTGCTCCACTGAAATAATTTGCGTATCCAACCTGCTTACTACTTGAGTATATCTAGCATTTTCCTGATTAAGACTAGCTACCAAACCGGCTTTCTGGCTTTCCAAACTTGCAAGCCAAGCCTCAAGCTCCTGTTTATTCCCACGACCACTAACGATGTCCGTTCTAACCTGCGATATCTGACTAGAAAGCGAGTTTATACCGTCATTAATAGTCTTCACTGCAAGGGTATGGTTTCTTGCAGAAACCTCTTTGTCTTTTTTTATCTGCCCAAGATTCTCACTGGCACTACTTAACCCCTGTTCTATATTTCTCTTGTCAGACAAATAATTCTGCGTAGCAATATTTTCCACAATAAATTTAGCCCCAGCTATTTGTTTTACTTCAGCCTTAAAAGTCTCTAAAGATTTTTTTGGAACAACAAAACTAATAGACCCAAATTTCTCCCCGCTATTCACAGAATCCACTCTACCACCATAACCACGAATTACAGTCTGCAGTCTCCCGGACACTTCCCCAATATTCCTGGTCTTTATCGTGGCACCATAGTAATACTTTAAAAATTCTCTGCTGTCATTGAGTGGTACTGGGTTAAAATCTCTAACGCTCGGATACACAGGCAAATTCACTCCACCCTCCCAACCAGAAGTTCTTTTTTCCACAATTTCACTATCGTTCTGCGTTGGGACAGTACCAGTATTACCACCCGTTGCACTTGGTAGATATGACGGCACTCTTAACTCACTTGAATTCGAAGTTGGTTGCTCACTCTGAACATTCCCAGCAGGTTTAGGGTTATACGCAGGAGGCTCTTCAAAGTTTAGCTGCGCCTTATCCGCAATTTCATTACCCGACTTCGTTTGACCTCCCCAAAAATTCGCGACCTTCGAAGCTTCTGAACCATCAATATTTTTAGTAATAGGGTTGTTAACCAGCAACACCAACGCAGTTAAAACTGCTGTACCAAAAAGACCAATAGAAAACCATGGCTTGCTATTAATCCCTTTTTCTTCCCCGCTTGCTCTAAAACTCAACACCACCGATTCTTTGAGTTCCGAATTCCTTTCTGGCAAACCCCTTTTATTCTTTCCCCAATTCTCTATTAAATTTATTATATTATTTCTCATAAAATTTATACTTACTTTTCAGTCTCCCTGTAACCCTATGAAGCCTTACCCTAACCAATATCGAACTAATATTTAAAACCTTAGCAATTTGAATTACCGATAAGTCCGCTATAAAGCGCAGTCTAATAAGCTCTCTATCTTCCGCATTTAAACTCAACAAAACTTTACCTACGTCTATTTCATTCTCAATCCTTGTTGTAGTCTCATCATTCACGGAATACTCTCCTAACTCTTCCAAATCCACCAATCCCGGGTTCTTCCTGAAATATTCACTCAATTCGTTCCTAGCTATTCTAAACAACCAACTCTTCACGCTGTAACCCATAAACCTATACTTCGGTAGTCCTTGCAGTGCTTTTAGCCAAGTAGACTGAAGCACATCTTCCGCTACTTGTTTGTTTTTTAAGGTATTTAATAGGTATCCATATAAAACAGGCGTGAATTCATCCCAAAGCAAAGAAACCGCCTGTTTATCTCCACCCTTAGCCAAAATCACAAGTTTTTTCTCTTCTTCTATATTCATAACTAGTTACATTATAGATAACTCAATCTAACACAAAAATGTTACAAAAAAACTGCGGCCAACCGCAGTTTTTCTAAATTCCTACTTTACTTCTAGACTAGCCAACATGGTTTCTGCAACTGTTTTCGCACTACTATTTGGCGACTTTTCATCTGAATTATAGGGTCCATCAAAAACGAATACTAAAAGTTTGCCATTTAAATTATAAAAGTACTGATCCGCATAACTGACTCCACCACCCCCTGCTCCGTAATAATAGAATGTCTTACCGCCAACAACCCGTTTTTCAGGATTAATATCCTCAAGGCCAGTAGGGGCAAATGACTGTCTTATTTGGCTCATCCCAAAAGGAGACTTGGCTACAAATACTTTAACCACGGCTTTATTAGAACTATCTCTAAACTTAGCTATTATCGAAGAAATACTCGACACTAAATCCTGAGACGTAACCTGAGTTAACTCATACCCTGTAGGCCAATCGAAACTTACTCTATTAATACTATCTACAAACCTCTTTGAGGAGGAGTCTTTCTCTGGTACTACAGGTTCATTCACAACAGGTGATTCCGGTAACGGTGTAGATCTTAATGCATTTAACTGTTCCGTTAATACACTAACCTTTCTGCTTAGCTCTTGGTTTTGTTTAAACAGAACAACCATAAAGGCAATCCAACACAAAAGCATAAAAACTATAAACCAGTGAACATAACCTAGTTTTTTTGGAGGAATTGATGGAAGTATTTTTGTTTCTTCTTTTTTGGTAGTCATTTTTTTATAATTTATTTCATGTTAATCATATCACACTCTTTCGCATTAACTAGCAAATTGATAGATTATAAGTATGCTAAAACGTATATTGTATAAAATCACAGAAAGAGGATATGGTTTAGATCCACTCGTAAAGATAAATATTTCTAAAAAAGCTATTTTAGATAACTTAAGTATCCATAAAACAACATACCCATCCCTCAATCTCATACCTGTTTTAAAAAGTAATGCTTATGGTCATGGACTAAAACAAATCGCTGAAATACTAGACACCGCCGACGTGCCTTTACTTATGGTTGACTCACTTTTTGAATCAATACTTTTATCTAAGCTAACGAATCACGAAATATTAATTTTAGGTTATACCACCATAACACAAATAAACAATACCGATTTAAAAAAAATAAGCGTAGGCGTTACCAGCTTAGAACAGTTAGAAATATTTTCTAAAAAACTTAAAAAACCAATAAAAATACATTTAAAAATAGACACGGGAATGCACCGTCAAGGTATTCTTGAGAACGAAATTAACAAAGCTATCTCTATTATTCAAAAAAACAAAAACATAATTCTAGAAGGCCTATGTTCGCATTTTTCAGACTCAGACGGTAACAACCTAGAGTTCACAAGCAAGCAAATCTCAACCTGGAATAACATCGTAGATTTTTTTCAAAACAAATTTGATTTTATAAAGTACACCCATCTAGCTAACAGCTCAGGTTTTGCATTTCAAAATAAAATCAAGGCCAACTCAGCGAGAATAGGACTAAGTCTATATGGAATAAATTCAAAAAACCAACCAGAGGGACTCATACCTGCACTTGAGATGGAAACAATCATAAGTGGTATCAAAAAAATTGGACCTAATGAACCCATAGGATACAACAATACTTTCACATCGGAAAAACCAATGACCATAGCAACCATACCCACCGGTTACTATGAGGGTGTAGATCGCAGGTTATCTAACATCGGTTATGTGCTTACCCATGGAATCCCTTGCAGAATAGTAGGTAGGGTAAGTATGAACATTACGGTTATCGACATAAGCCAAGTACCAAATGCCAGAATTAATGATAAAGTTATAGTAATAAGTAGCGACCCTAAATTGATAAACTCAATTCAAAATATATCCAAACAAATAAACACCACACCGCACGAACCACTTATCCATATCCCATCTCATTTAAAACGGATAATCGTATGAAAATAGAAAACCTAACTTATCAAGCCGAGACAATTTTACCCATCCATTTCGAAGAAACTGTACAAAAATTAAGCGAGATTATTAGCCTTCAACTAGGACCAAATGACCCTATTCTTAAGGATCTCATGGACCTAACAAGTGATAACATAAAATTAGATCAAAGTACCGCTTACAATGGTATCCTCCAAGAACTCTGCAAGGGATGGACAAAAAACAATTTCCTAACCTGTCTAGATCGACTAGGCTATCTAGGAGACCGCTCAGCTTAACCTATATTTGCTTAAAACTCTATTAACAAAATAAATAGACAAGCAACCCAAAAACCCAAGTTGTACTGTAGGTGTAATTCCAGTTTTTATAATTGGAACAACGGGCATCATATTTGTGTACGACCATCTACTCGTACTAAGTGCAAACCATTCTATACCTATAGCAATCAACACACCTAACAGGAAGACTAAACTATACCTTTCTTTTATCCATTTTATAAAAAAGTATCCAAAAGCTAAAAGCGAAATTATACATGCATCAACTAACGTTGCCTGTAACAATACCGCCTCAGTTATGGGATCCCCCTTATAGTGCACATACAACTGCGCATGCCAATTTTCCCAAATTAAATTAAATATAAATGCTAAAACAAAAACAAATAATATTTTAAATATATTTATATTCTTCATAAACTTATTCTATATCATAAAGATCCTTCCACAGAAGGATCTTTATGATTTAAGAATTCAAATCCATAATAATATTACCAAATCACTTCAACCGTGATAAAATTAAGTATGCTGAAAACTATAAAAAATCTATTTAATGGTAGATGCACCGCGAATCGTTTTTTCTTAAATCTTTGTGTTGTGCTATTAATAGATTTTATACTCATAGTAAGTTTTTCCATGCTCACCGGTAAGCTACCACAAAAAACCCAAACCACCCTAGCATTAGCCACAGTAACCCCCCTATTGCTTTATTTCCAAATACTTTTTCTCGCACTTGTCGTAAGAAGACTCCACGACTTAAACAAAAACTTTCTTTGGGCATGCCTACTACTCATTCCAATAGTAAATAGTTTTTTCTTTTTGTGGTTACTGCTTGCAAAATCCGTTGAACCCAATCTATACGGCGAGACTAGCGAAAAAGGATTTTTAAGCGAACTATTTACTGGACCTTAATAATTACCTTACCCTTGTGGTGTCCGGTTTTTAAATATTCCAGCGCCTCCCCACCCTCTTCCAATTTAAACTCCCGGTCTATAACAACTCTTACTTTCGCAATCTCTACAAACTCATTCAGCTTATTCAGTCTTTCACTCGTAACCTGGCTAAACTGCGCCACAGCACGAACATTGTATTTTTCCATTAACTCCGCGTTTGGTTGTTCTAGCATAGAAACAATAATTCCCCCGGGTTTTGTTACCAGGAAAGACTTTACGTAGGTCTCACCACCCACAGTATCAAACACCGCGTCCATATTATTCACGACACTCACAAAGTCAGTTTTTTTATAATCGATTACTTCATCAGCACCCAGCTCCTTAACAAAATCTATATCGCTCTCACTAGCTGTCCCAACTACAAATGCTCCAATCGACTTAGCTATCTGAACAGCCAAACTACCTATACCACCAGCAGCACCGTGTACAAGCAATCTCTGACCCGCTTTTATGCTCATATGTTCAACTAACGCAATAACCGCACTTACTCCTACCAGAGGTAAACCTGCAGCTTCAAAGTTATCTAACCCCTCAGGCACCATTGCTATTCCTCCCACAGGCACTAAGACAAACTCAGCATACGAACCACTACCACCAGCAAGAATACTCCCGTGACCATAAACCTTATCTCCTTTCTTATACCCTTCCACACCTTCTCCAACTTCTTCCACGATTCCGGAAAAATCTCCTCCCAAAGTAATAGGAAAAGCTTCCGTAGAAGGCTTAAAAATACCCTCCCTAACTTTCCAGTCTATTGGGTTAGCAGAAGACGCAACAACCTTCACTAAAACTTTTCCATTACTCACACTAGGCACAGGCGCATCTAAATTGAGCTTAGACACTTCCACCCCTCCATATTTTTCTATTTGTATCGCTTTCATTATTTTAAAATCCTAATTTCTCTTTAACTATAATAATTGTAATTTTTTGCCCTGTTATTCCCCCTCCATAGTTTAACAACAATATTTTTGAAGCACGTGTGTGTACACTGTAAACCCCCATTAACCTTTCGTCCTCAAGCGGTATCACATACTCACTAAGTCTCTTAAAGGAACTTTCTAAAGAACCCGTAATTTTCTGAGCACCTACAACCAGAATTACATTATCTGAAGTAAAAGCTATGTGCGGTAATTGACTCCCAGTATTTGAAGCAATTACCATTTCCCCCGTACTTGAAAGAGCGTGAACACTCCCTAAGTAAAAATCCGAACTTACACTTTGTTTCCTGAGCCCTGCTCTTACCTTTGGATCGATTTCAGCATTCACCTGCTTATGTAAATTTTTCCATTTATGCCTATCGCTTTCGAGAAATGAACTGAAACCAATTTGTTCTAGGGTTTTAGAAGCCCCTACCATTACAGAAGCCCCTTCTGGAATAATTGTATTAATTTCTGCCAAAGCAGAATCAGAAGACTCAACCACACTCACTAAAAACCCTCTCTCCTGGAGCGATAGCTTCGTTTTGTTTATAATATTATCATCGGGTATAAAATCGTACATTTTTTCTCCTCTTCCCTTTTTGGGAATCTTATGTTATAGTACTATAAAATATATAGCACTATAAAAATTATAGTATGAATAAAAAATCTGTCAAGGATAATAAAGTGTGTACTGAAACCCTAAAACTATTAGGTGATTTTTGGACACTTAAAATTTTAAACACTTTAAAAAATGAAGATTCAAGATACTGTGAAATCCAGAGACAATGCGACAACTTAAACCCAGTCACGCTCACAAATCGACTTCAAAAACTCGAATCTGCGGGTCTCATAGAAAAAAAAGTTGGAACTCAAGACAAAATATCCGTAACTTACTTCCTCACACATAAAGGCAAATCAGCGATTCCGGTTTTAGATGCAATAAATAATTTTGCTTCCAAATTTAAATAAAAAAAACAGACAACTACTAAGTTGTCTTTTCTTATGCATAATTAGCTAGGTCTACTGTTTTGCGAGCCACTACTTTTATAACGGATCTATCCAATAATTCCCCTAACCATTTTTCAAGGTGAGCTTCGAATTCCTGAGTGTTAAATTTCTCAAAGAAAAATTTCACAACCTGACCCTGTTGTTTTCTAGTCATCATATTTTTACCCACTGGTGAGTAAAAATTCTTGACTAGATAATTAACTAACCTGCGCCCTCCCCAGATCCTACAGATTGCTTTTGCTGCCGAGAAGTAAGCGTGGTAATGTGCGCTCTCATCTGCGCGAATTTTTTCGACAATTTTGGAAAATTCAGGGTCATTTATTTTCTCACGAAGTCTCATGTACGCAAAATGCGTTATGGTTTCCGATACTGCTCCAAAAATTAGATGCACTAGAGGAAAAATTGGAGCCAAGCACCACCCCTTAAATGCTTGATAATTCTGAACTCCCAAAAAATCGGGACTTGCAACCGATAAAGCCAACTCATCCAACTCCTTACGAGTTAACACTTTTCTCTTCCATAATGCGCATAACACTTGCGCATGGATCATTTCTTCATCAGTCCATTTTGCTATAAATCTACGCATGGAAGGAAGTAGAAAGCTTGGAGTATATTTAAACCACCTTTGCATTCCATCGGTCAGTCCTTCAATGGCAAAGAAAAATTCAAGAATTTCATCCATACCTTCCGGCACAGAAACTTTAGTCGCAATAATCGCATCTTCCCATTTGGTCCTACCAGGTATTTCCAAATGCTTAGAAAATGCCGTTTTCCACTGCTGTCTCATGGTGAGCTCTTTTTTCATTTCTCAAGGTTCCTCCTATCTAACTCACTAACTAAAATAATTCAATAATTAAGAATAATAATACAAAAGACCATTCTCCTCAACTTAATTTATCCCGATAGTATTATAGTAAACTAAAAGTATTGACAAAAACAAGCTAAATTGCTATAACTAATGTTCTCTTCTGGGGTTTTACAACTTGCTTAAGTCCTAAACCCCTAAAGATTCACCTTGTTGCCAGTAAAAACACTGTGCACACTGCGCCAGGCGGTACCTGGTTTAATATCCCAGCAATGGGAAGAATCGGAGGCAATATGATGAACGTCACCAACAATGTCGCTGCTCGCCTCATGCGAGAACTAGACAAACAAGCACAAGAAGGACTAGATGAAATATCACTGCGTAAAGCCATTGAAACGATTTGTGTTTCTACAAAGCACTACTCTGTAGGGACTCATTGGATCCTGAACAATTTCAACATCTTTGCGAAACTGAATTTCAGTCTGAGAGAATTAATCCTTAGCTACAAGGAAACTGAGCATGCTGCGAACGCATTTATGTGCGATGCTCGCATCCTGATGCTTTTACATTCAGAAGAACGCCTACCTTTCATTGAGTTCGCATATCAGCATTTCGGTTTACCAAATACAGACAATCCGATCAGCCTGGTTCATACAATGCTAGACTCTGGGATATCGCCAGAAGAAATCGTTGATATGTTTGGAAGGCTCATAGAGACCTCCTCTCCTAAAGCGAATAAACTCTATCCAGCAAATGACTTTCTAAGAATACTGTCATCTCGGCACGGCGAAAGTTATTTAGGTACCTGGCTAATGAGCCCGAAAGACTTTACTAAAAAGGCCGGAAGAGAAAAAATCCAAAAAGTTATCTTAAAGGCCATTAAGAACAATCCTAACTTTCTATTGCAATTCCCAATTATCATGAAACGATTCCTAAGCCAAAGTGAATACACCAATTTACTTAATGCTGAGATTCAGAACATGACGACACTTAGATTTGTGAGTCTTCAAACCATTCAGGAACTAAAGCCTCAAACCCTCTTACGCTTGATTCTGAGGTTGTATGACAAAGGATGGGAAACCAACTTCGAAATCTATTCACAGTCTTGTACAAGAATTTTACTCGAGATACCAGATGAATTTCTCTTTCGATGCTGGAATATTTTGGAGCCAATTTATGCATCCAAAAATGCAATGAGGTCACTACAATTTTCAAAAAAAATACTAAAGACAGCCAAAAATCAAAACCGCGCAATTTGGATTCGGAGAGGGTTGGAAATTGATTCCGAAGCAATCAAATCTAAATCGAAAATATCTACGAAAATAGCCGATTCAATAAAACGTCCCAAACACATTTTATCGAACGCATAACACTCAATATAAAGAGTGTTTTTTTATTTATAAAAAATTGTATTTTCTATTTTACCTACACTTTTCATTGTATTCATCCACTCATATTTTCCACTAACAACCTCGGTATGAAAATGAGTCGCTCCATGTGTAGGGTCTTTGAATTTGCCAACTAATAAACCTTCAGCCAATTTAAAACACTTAGGCCATTCAGCCCTATCTTCATTTGTAAGTTTTTTACTTAACGGATTTTTTAGTAACGAAAAATTTGGATCACTTCTCAAAAAACAAGAATATTGTGATGGATCCAAAACAACCTCACGCAATTCTTGATCCCTTACTTTCATCCTGTTCAACACAGTAAAGCCTATAGCTATTTTTAATTTTTCAGACCTACCCCTAGCTTCACCAAATATCGTTCTAGCCAACAACATCACTTCTGTATCTCTGCTAAATTCATTATCCACAGATTCAGGCATATCTACAGTTGGAACACCTAAATGCATTAATTCATCAGGAACATCAGGAATTTCTAAATTAGGAGGATTAGGCGTTTCAATGTCTGGTAAATTTGAATATCTCAGAGTTCGATTTACCAAAATACCACCCACAACCGACAAAGCCGCCCCACCTGACATAGCCAGAAATCCTCTTCTCCCTATTTTTCTGTTTACATATGCAAATTTCTCTAAATCCAAACCCTTCAATTGCTTCGACAACCTAACCCCACTTCTAATATCCCTATCTAAACTATAAATTGAGTTTCTTAAACTATTCACTCTAGCTCTATTTTTATAAGCTGTTCTCGAAAAATATATTTCATCCATTTCCGCAAGTTCACTATCCTCTTCCTCAAATAAAATTTCAAAAAATGCTGATAAATTTTGAGGGACCAGCTCTAACTCTTCTTTGTTTTTTCTCATACTTTCTCTCAATAACACTATCTCTTTATCCCTAACATCCCAAGGATTGCTGGGATCAAATTCACCACAATCGATTACTATTTTTTTTACATCTCTCCAATCCTTGGCTTGCGCGACACTTAATCTCAAATTTTTCATCCTCCTATCTACTTCACCGCTTTCATAAAAATTTTCTTCCCCAGCAAAGTCTTTCACATAAACCACACTCTCACCCGCTTCTACTAGCTTTTTGTCTATTTCAGCCCAATACTCAACTAACCCGTTATTGATAACAAAATCACGAATCTCCTCTAAACTTTTCAACTGACTAGCAGTAAAGTCAAATACCTCCCTCCTGAATCTGGGTGACACTTCAGAATAATCTCTCTCCCTCTCTCCTAAACTAGAATATATTCTTAATAATAATTCTACTTTTCTTAAAAGTTTAAATGACTTAAATACCTTCAGTTTACTCGTATCATCAAAACCGCATTCACCTTGCGAATCAATCTCAGAAGCATGCGACACTAACCAATCCAAATTTATATCTAAGCCTTTGTATTGAGAAAATCTCGATACCAAAATCATAAAATCAGCCAAATCTTTAAAATTAGGCTTTAATATAGCTTCAAACTCCCTACCACCACCCCCCATTTTCTCAGAAAAAGAAAACATACTAATATCCAGGGAAATAGTCGGTATGAATAGCACTACTACTTATACCCACACCCTTAAATAATTTTTTATAGGCTTCCACCATAACATTAGGCCCCGACAAATAACACTCTCTTTCTAAATAATCGGGAATATATTTCTTAACCATCTCCTCAGTAATAAAACCTCTTTCGCCTTGCCAATCCGCAGGAACATCCTTACCAGTAATTATAAATACCGTTTTAAAACCAAATTTTTCTGCTTGCTTGAACACATCCTTGTAGACAAATTCAACCTCACTCGTAGCGGCATAAAAAAGCACAAAATCATTTTTTTGACCCGCATCAATAATATCCATAGCCATACTCCTAAATGGAGTAACCCCTATTCCACCCGCAACAGCCATAAACTTTGTATTTTTATTCAACACAAAATCACCAGAAATCCCCCCCACTACCACCTCACCTCCTATTGGTAAGTTAACTAAAGCTGTTTTAAATGAACTTGCTCTTTCTGGAACCTTAACTCCTAAATGTATAAACTTCTCTTTAGGTGAAGAAGCTATAGTAAAATACCTCCTTACACCTCGAGCATCAGGATATCCATGAGGCAAGGTCCATTCTACATACTGACCTGCGTTAAAAGCAAGGTTTCGATTAGGTTGAAAAATAAAATCATAAATTCCACTCCCTAACTGAACTTTTTCTTTTAACCTCAAAGTAATCCTTCCTTTAGGACTAACGATAAAAGCAAATATATTACCTACCAGCAAGGCAAACTCCGGACTACTCGAAAACACTGCTGAATTAAATGGTATCCCAAATATTAAACCCACAATTACACCATAGACCACCCTAAGCTTTCTACTTGGAGGACTAGTCAATGGTTCGGTCAACATGACAGTCCCTAAAAATATTACTGGCCACGATTCAAATGCTACCTCAAAAGCATTTCCTATTTCACCACCTGCCCGAAGAGCATTAACCACAACACAAGTAACAGCAACGATAACAAAACTCAAAACAACATCGAACCTTCTTATTTTTCTAACTATTAAAAAACCTATAATAGCAGTTAGTAAAACCAGCGGTTCACTAGCCACCCACCAAGTCGCTCCCGCTAAACCAGCGGCAGATAAAACAAAAATACCAAACGCAGCAGGATTAAATACATGCTTCCCGGAAATATTAAAGACATATTTACTGGCCATAGAAATACCAGATACCAATACCACAAAACCAGCTTCCGCCAGATTCAAAATAGGAGGCCAAACTAAAAATAATATGAAAGCAGTAATATATACCGATTCAATATTTGTGGGTACCTTAAATATAAAACTAAATATTTTATTAAACAGCGCACTCGAAATAACAATCAACCCCAACGTTAACACCATCTGTGTACCATCTAATGGCAATATTTTTAAATAAGCAAAAGCTATACTAATTACCGAAAGTAACGTTAGAGCATATAGCACTAAGCGATACATAGTAATTCCATTTAAGAATTTATCTATATATTTCATTGTTTTATTTTAATGAAAAAGCTCAGCAGGAAACTCAGGCGATCTCTCAACCGAGTAATCACTATTAAGTATAAGGTACTCAAAGGTAAAATGTGGAATAAATACTTCAGGTTTACAAAAAAACAAACCTGTTGTAAGAGCATCTGCCAGAACACAACTTTCAGCCACAACCCATACTCCAATAATTTCCGTTGGAGACTTTAAGCTTACCGGATCTATAATATGATGAAACCCACCCCATTTCCTCCTATTCCCGGCAGAACCACAAATACTCTGATTAAAAATACTAGCCACACCAATGACCTCTTTAATATTTCCAGGATTTTCTAAACCCACCCTGAGCGGCGGTAACCCACAGACTAAAATATCACCCCCAGCGTCTATACAAAATTTTTGTGAACCCAACTCTTTTAAAAGCCTAGCAATAATATCTACCAAATAACCTTTACCAGCAGCTCCAAAATCTAACATCACCTCTGCATTAATCTTGAGTATTGGAAAATTATACTCAATTGCATCTTGCCAATTATATGGAGATTCTATTTTTCCTACATTAAAAGAATATTTAGAATCATATCCTGCTTGCTCTAAAACGTTCCCTATCAATGGAGTAAACCTCCCTGCCGTCAGATCGTACATCTTTTTATATATCTCAAATAACCCCAAGGAATCCTCTGGGAGTGTATATACACCCAAATTCTTTGAAATTTCCCAAACCAAAGAATCTTCTCTAAATCTTGAGTAATTCTTATCAAATTCTTCTATTCTATTTTTTACTTTCTCCAACAAAAACTCCTGTTCTAAACCAAAAGGCGCATCGATCACATCAATGCGCCATACCGTTCCTATTGCTTCGAATTCATAATTAAAATCCATTTGAAATTAGGATTTAGCTTGTGTTTTAATTTGTGTTACAGCATCATTAAAACCTTTACCGGTCAAAGAAGACCCAGCTACCTTTGTTAAATTTAAAGAATCTATACTCTTACCTACTACCAATTCCTTAAAATTGGCTACAAATTCTCCCTGAAATCTTTTACTTGCTGGATTTGTTGCCAAAGATACAACAGTAGCATCAGCAACTAAGTCACCCTTAAGCACTAGAGTAACCTTTACTTGTTCAGGACCTGCTGGTGAATTATAACTCCCAGTAGCAGTGTATGTACCGTCTTTGTACACAGAGATCTTTGTTACCGGTGGAGTTTCTTTTGGTTTATCCCCCGTAGTGGTAGTCGTATTCTCTACAGGTGTTGTTGTTACTGGAGTTTCAGAAACTGGAGTAGTTATTTTATTGTTACTTATCTCATTTTGTGTCTGCGGGGTTATATTCGAGGCAGACTCAGTAGTATTACTTTTCTTACTATAAAAAATTACCGCAATAAAAATAATAACTACAATTGCACCTACCCCCAATTGAACCGGCAACTTACTATTCTTTTTGTCCAAATTTTGATTCTCTTCTTGTTCCATTTTTTATTTATTAGTTACTATATATTCTATATTACTATACTACATTTACCTAGTAAATATTATTTCAAATAAAAAAATCGTGGGTATTATTCACGATTTACTCTACAAAATAGTCACTCTTCGGCGCCAGAACATGGGGTATACGCCATGTCCCATATTCACTGATTTTTGTGTTTTCCAAATCAGAAGTCGCGATTCGTACTACTCCATTTTTTCCACCACGACCCAAACGTATTCCAACAAAGGAACTTGGGCGAATGAGGTCATCAACCTCATCGGAGAGATTCGCATACAAACGAGCCGCAACCCCTCCATTCACAGTTCTGGATCCGTAGACGAACTTCAACGTTCTGTCCACCGTCTCACCGTACCGAGGCACGCCACCGTCGTGTGATTCGATTGACCCAGGAACGTCTACAAAGTCACGACTCACTGGTTTGTACTTGTATCCGAAAGGGTTATAACCCGTTTTCTCGACTCCAGGAGCAGGAACAGCTATAACCGCCGAAACGCCCTCCTGACCAAGTGCTCGAATCTGAGCTGTATTCACCAGCGGTACGGGAACTCCGAGACTGGCGAATAACCTCAGTGAATCTGCCACAGCATAAGCTTCACCTGTAACAAGCGCCCAGTCGCCCACAATACCTGCTTCAACGACTCCAGCGACTCCAAGTCCAAATGAAAAGGCACCCCTGGTGCCACCTTTGGCGACCGGTTCCGGTAAAACTTGGTCAACCAACTCTTTCAGAAATTCAGAGTCACATTCCTTCAAGTTCAGAATGTCCGCCAGCAGTATAGGTCTGGCCGTCTTCTGAACCAACATCATGTACCCGCTAAACCTCTCGACATCATTGGCATAAAATGCGTAGTCAAAGTCCTGTTCTCTAATAACCAAGGCTGCGGAACCCTGGCTTGGAACTTTCTCACTCATAATGCACATAAATTTCTTCCTCCAATTTTCTGGTTTTCTATCTCGCGCCTCTTTCCACGCAGGCACTATTCCGCTACAGAAGTAAAAAACATTCTAGCACAAATCCATCTTCTAGTCAATGAACTTTATAAATACAAAAATACTCGCTACACTTAAACTATGAATTTTCCAAAATCCAAAAAATTAAAAATATTACTAACTTTAATAATCACTATCGCAATTTTTACTTTCTGGCAACTAGTAAAACAACCAGCCACAACCGGCGACTGGCAAACCCAACTAGCAATTCCATCAGTTGCAATAATAGACGGAAATTCTGTAACCATAAAAAACATCCGCAACTTCCGCTACGGCCCAGCCGAAAGCGATATGCACCCCGCTTACTACGACCAAACCTACGATTTAACCAAACTCAAAAAAGTCTGGTACGTAACCGAACCTTTTAACGGCCAAGAATACGCTGCCCACACTTTTGTCTCTTTCGAATTCGAAGACGAAAAGTTTGTAAGTATTACCATAGAAGCCAGAAAAACCAAAGACCAACAGTATAGTCCAATTAAAGGACTATTCCGCACTTACCCACTTATCTACATAGCATCCGACGAACGCGATGTAATAATGCTCCGCGCAAATTTAAGAAAAGACAAAGTATATTTGTATCCAATAAAAACCACCAAAGAAAACGGTCAAAAACTCTTTCTAGCTATGTTAGAAGAAATGAACAAGCTACCAAAGCAACCTTCTTGGTACCACACCCTCTTCGCAAACTGCACCTCCCGCATAGCCACACACGTAAATCACATAACCCCCGGAAGAATATCTTGGCTCTCCTGGCAACTTTGGGCAACGGGTAGTGCCGACGAACTAGCTCTAAAAAAAGGCCTTTTGGATACAGATCTAAATTTAGAAGAAGCAAGGAATAAATTCTACATTACAGACAAATCTCAAAAAATTGGCGACACAGAAAGCTACTCAAAACTCCTCCGCACCCCCACTCAACCCTAGAATCTACTTGGATTGCATATAAATATTTATAGAATTCTGTTAACAAAAAAATTACTTTTTATGACCGTGTGAAGCCGTGTCAGAAAAAGTAATTTTTTTGTAATTGGATAACCTTATTTAAAATTAGATAGCATTCAAATCCAACACTTCATCAATTCTAATTTGGGAAACGAAGTCAGGAATGTGACTTACCATAACAATCGCACCTTCGTATTCACTAATTGCTTTTGCTATAACGGGTAAATGTCTAAAGTTTATATGATTAGTCGGTTCGTCTAAAATAAGCAAACCTGGACCCAGTAAAACCAATCTGCAAAAAGACAACAAACCTTTCTGTCCTTCAGAGAGTGCTTCTATTTGCTTATCAAGCAACTTACCGTCGAGCAAAAAACCCGCAGCAGTAGACCTCAATACCTGCTCGTCAAACTTCTGCATCGCAGAGGCAAGTGCATCGAATGCTTTTTGCTTGTAATCGAAGTTACTAAAATCCTGTTTGTAATAACCTACTTTTATATTTTTAGCTATATTAAAATCTTCACCTTCACCACTAGCCAATTTTTCTAAAAATGTAGTCTTTCCTATTCCATTCGGACCCTTAACTAATAAGTGGTTATTTTTTCTAAGTAGCACCTCTACATCCTTTTGCTCACTCTCCCCGTCTTTTATAACCGAAATACTAGATATAGATAAAATTTTTCCATCAAAGAATGCTTCAAATTCCTGAACCGGAATATTAAATTCTCGAATAGTTCTATCCTCTTGCCTAACAGCGACCATATTCTCCTCTGCCTCTTCAGCCGCCTCTCTCATTCGCTTAGCAACCGCACGCAACTTACCACCTTTATGGGCAAACACTTCCGCCTGACTTCTTTTTTCTTTTATCTGAGCTTGTGCACGTGCATTCTGCTGATTCTCTCTTTCAATTCTATTTTTAATTTCTTCTACCACGTCGTAATAGTTCCCTGTATACTGCTCTACCTTTTTACTAAATGCATCTAAATACAAAACCCCATCCGAAAAAGCATTTAAGAAATCTGCATCGTGAGAAATCACAATAACAGTTTTTTCGTACATCATCAGAAAACCAGTTAAGTGCTCAATCCCTGCCTGATCCAAATTATTTGTTGGTTCATCTAAAAGTAAAATATCCGGATTCTGAATTAAAGCATAAGCCAAAAGCATACGAGCCTGTTGCCCACCTGATAACTGACCGATTTTTCTATCCAAAGGTAAATTCACATTCACCGTAAGAAATACTTCTTTTATTAATTTATCTATATTGTATTTCTTCTCGGTAAAAGCGGTTTCGAAATATTCTCTTATCGTTAAATCAAAATATTCACGCGACATTACTTGCTTGGAAATAGCGATACTTGCGTCTTTAGGGGTCACGAACACATCACCAGATTTAGGCTTCGCTTCACCAGTAATAAGTTTAAAGATTGTACTCTTACCCGCTCCATTCTGACCCATAAGAGTTATACGACTTCCATTTTTAACAGAAAAAGAAGCTTCTTCTAAAACAAGCTTACCACTTAATTCATATTCAAAAGTTACGTCACTAAAACGTAAAATTACACTTTCATTTGCCATGGATAAATTCGATTTAAAAATACCCGCTATATGCGGGTTTAACACAAACAGATTATACCTACTTTAAGGCATATCGTCAACGAATAACTAAAAGATTTTTCCTACAAACCACCACAGCCAGGAGACAACAAACTCTCCCAACAATATGAGCGGTCCAAATAAAAGACCTTTACTCACTAACTTAAATAACGATGGACTCCTATAGATGAACCTGGGTGTCCAAAAAACAAACAGGATTAGAGCTAGCGCAGCAAGGAATGTCAGCGAAGGAAAGAGCAGCCAACCTACCACTCCTACCCCAAATGCCAGACCTCCTTCCTTAACCAAACGATTACCATTCGCAGGACCAAGCCCTTCATACAAAGGCTTTATTGCTTGTTTGATTTCCATAAATCCTCCTTTTTCTGCCAAATCCATTAAAGCACAAAACTACAAAACTTCATATTCTCCTGACTTTTCCCATTCTCCTATAGCTATCCTTTTCAATGAAAACAAAACCATATCCAAACCAGACCTTTTTGATAACTCCTGGACCAAACTTCTTATGTAGGTTCCTCCAGAAACCTTAAAACTTACAGAAAAACTATTCACATACTTTTTATCAATAAGAAAATTATTCCAATATCTTTTTATTCTCTCATGCCTAAAATCTCCATGAAGATTTTCTTCAGCAATTCTCAATCTATTTAGTATATCTCCGGACTGAACTTTCCCATTAGTAATAAACTCAGACTTTAAAATTTCTGATTTTCTAAATTCATCCTCTACAATAGCATCCTCAAATATACCAAACCTATCGATTTGTTTGGAACTAAATCTGGGTAACGGTAAAATTATTTCCCCACTTAATCCAAGAACTATTTTTTTTAAACTTTCCCTATCAAATTTACTATCAGTTGAACTTTCGATAACACCCAATAAATCCCCACTATCTGTTCTCGCGCCAACCAAAATAGTGGTTTCATAAGTTTTTTCTAAATATGAAATCCTATTTTTAAGATAAATATTTTTACCCGAAACTACAGGAAGTAAACCCTCAGCCATAGGATCAAGTCTTCCAGCATAAGTTAACGAATCTGGCAATTCACCTTTGTAACCATATTTAAACTCCCTTAACTGTTGTAAGGGAGTTATGCCTACCTTTTTCCAAATAAGATAAACTTTATTGTCCATTTTTTAGACTATAACTTACATCTTGTGTTAAGACTGGTACAATTCTCGTTTCAAAAACATACCTATAAGCTAGTCCAAATGCAAGTACCATAACTACTATAAAAGCAGTGGCAAGAGATGATATTAAGATTGATAATGATTTATCCATAGTGTTTAATTAGCTACCTGCTCCTTACTTATTAAACGATCTAGGACAATAAAAAGTTGCAATCTTTAAAATGGGGGAGGATTACCATATCCATTTGAAGACCCCATTCCGCTACCCGGGAGGGGTAATCCTCCTCCACCCTGCTCATTTGATACCCCTTTTACACTTGCATTACCCATGAAGCACCCAGCGCTATAAGGGAAGTCTAAGGTCATATGGTAATGGTACATTACCAATTTTTTCCCGTCCCAATTTATTTCGTGACTATGACCATGACAAGCATCCAAATCCTTCGTAGTAAGAACCGTACCACCTTCACCCTTATTCCCAAATATCCCAAATCCATCGAAAGCATAGCCAATCAGTTCGGAATGTGTACGAGCAGAACTCGAATCCTTAAGACAATTACTTAACCCATGGTAATGGTAAAACCCGGTAACCTGCGGATGCCCTGCACAAGAATCTTGTATCTCTGTTGCTACCGCGTCCCTACCACCTGCATCAAACGCGGAAAAAAGCGGAACCCCGGAAAGCATTACCCCAATCTCCCCTCCAATACACAAAGGTTGACTTGCTAAGGTTGGATTAGTCGGCAAACTCAAAGACAAATTTTGTGACTTTATTGAATTTGGATTTCTATCGTAACTATATGCGTCGTCCGAACTCGCAATCGGAAAATTGCCAGTAGTATGATTCACTGGTAAACCATTTCCAGTCAAAATTCGTTTACTTCCATCCGCAGAAACTTTCCAAGTGGCATTCAACCAAGAGATACTTCCGTCTACTGTAATTTTTTTGGTTGAATCCCAAGTCTTATCTGTCGTGTTTATCCACGGACCCTGTTTAAATGCACCACCTCCATTAAAACTCGACTGACACGTAAATACATATCCTTGTTTAGCTGTGGAAGAATATTTATTATCCCCCAACGGCAACTTCGTTAAATCTAGATTACTTACCTGACTAATATACGGAGGGGTAGTATTCACCGGATAATTTTCCGTTACCACCGGCGCTGGTGCGGTAGTAAAATATTTACTAAATACCACACTCCCCCTCCCATTAATTTTAGAATAATACCTTATTCTATATTTAGTATTCGGACTAAGCGAAAACCCAGTAAAATTTTCTCCTTCTCCAGAAGCGTCGTCCACAAACCTATTCCCATTTATAGTAATAGACCCTGTTCTTCCCTTCGCCCTACTCCAACTAAACTTATAATTCCACTTCCCGCTCGCATCGAACTGATAAGCCGTAACCGACAACTTAAGCGAACTAGTATTACTAAGCACTACACTCGTTATACTCTCCCCCAAGACCTGCGGCATCTGCAAACCCTCATCATGGGCATAAACCCGCGAAGGTAAAATTGCCGAAACCACAAAAACACTGAACACCAACAACCTAATTTTGTTTCTCATTTTTAAAAAAAGAATCTTACTCCTCTATATTATAAATTATAGACTTTCGATTACGAAATATATAAAAAAAATAGCGACTTTCGCTATAAAAAATTTATGGCTTCTCGGGCTTATCTGGTTTTGTTTCCTCGCAAAGCCCCGCGCATCCACACTTCCCTTCACAGCACCAAGCACTACACCCTTGTATTGGCGTAGCTCCATCCTTACACTGCCTACCACAACCTTTACCTTCGTTGCCTTTACAAGCCACTGCACCTTTCATACCCGCGCGCTTATCGCCCGGAGCAAAACAGAAAGGACTTTTATCGCAGTCAGTCTGGGCAGACCACCATCTTGGGTCTGTGAGTGTAATAACAGGCTTACTCGCAAGCTCCAAGTTTAATGCAGGATGAAAAAATATCCGCCCTACCTGATCCTCAAGCGCCATCTGATCCCATGCTGCATCCTGAGGAATTTGTCTAACTTCACCCTTTATTAATTTCTCACGACTAATTAGCCACTCAGCATACCTCTTCCTTAAGGCATCTTTTTGGGTTTCAGTCGCAGTTATCCTCTCAATTTTCTGATCAATGTATTTGGACATTTGTTCATTAGACCAAAACCTCTGAACAAAAGTTGAAAAGTCCGAAGACTGATCCGGAGAAGCAGGATGCACATGTTGGGCAATGGATTCTTGAGGAATTCCAACCCACAAAAACATGGTGATCAAAACCAAAAATAATCTCTTTTTCATAACTTATCCTCTTTTGTTGTTTTTATGGACGCTTATCCAAAAGCGCCCGTTTGAGAGAGTCTTCTATATTAACTCATTTATTCAAATTCACAAACCTAGACAAAAAATTAAGTAATTACTACAATTGACTGGTATGGAACTAATAAATTTCCAAACACTTACTAAGAGAACCAAAAAGACTTTCTAATCAGGAAAGTTGTTTTTTCATACAAACAACGACTTTCCTTAATAAGGAAAGTCTTTTTTTATCCATAGGAGGGATTATGAAAACAGTTTGCAAATTTGGTGGCAGCTCACTAGCTACTGCAGAAATGTACGAACGTGTTGCAGAAATAATTAATGCCGACGAAAAAAGAGTTTATATAGTCGCGTCTGCTCCCGGAAAAAGATTCACGAGTGACACAAAAGTTACAGATCTATTTCTGGCTTTCTACGACGAGCGTGCGAAAGGCAATTCCGGCAATTCGAACTTTACTTTAATCGAACAAAGATTCGAGGAAATTTGCCGAAAACTCAAAATAGATATTGGTCTAGAAAAACTGCTCACCGAAATCGAGAGAGAAATTCCAATCGGTGTTTCTGATGTACGCAAACGAGACTACTCTGCCAGCCGAGGCGAATTCTTAAGCGCGATAGTTCTCGCAAAATTCCTAGGGTGTCAATTCGTAGATACATTTGATCTTCTGCAAATGGACCCAACTGGCAAAGTACTTGAGGAGAGCTACAACAGAATAAAAAATATAACCAGAAAACCCGGCCGATTTGTTTTCCCAGGATTCTACGGCTCAGTAAATACCCCACAAGGAAGTTATGTAAAAACATTCCCCAGGGGTGGCTCAGATATTTCCGGCTCTGTTATCGCCAGAGGGGTTGAAGCAGGTCTGTACGAAAACTGGACAGACAACCCACTACTCTCTACTGACCCGAGAGTTGTTCCTGAAGCAAAATTCATTTCCAAAATAACCTACCGAGAATTAAGAGAGCTTTCCTATATGGGAGCAAGCGTCTTCCATGAAGAAGCCATCTCTCCGGCAAAAGCCAAAAACATTCCAATCCGTATCCTTGCAACTAAAGACCCAACTGGACCAAGCACAGCTATCGTGGAAAAACGCACTCCCGAACCAAACGAAAATATAATCGGCATCGCCGGAAAAAAAGGTTTTACCCGCGTCAGCCTCTACAAAGAACAGATGCATAATGAAATTGGCATAGTCGCAAGAACCCTCGAAGTATTCGCCAAACACAATGTCTCCATAGAACACATTCCAACCGGAATAGACATTATGTCTGTCGTCGTAAGCTCGGATAATTTTAACAACAAAACCGAGACCATAACCAAACAAATTCGCGAAGAATTAGGATTCGAGGAAATATCTGTTCAAAATGGTCTGGCTCTCATCGCCGTAGTCGGACTCGGAATGGTTAACCACCCAGGTACGTCCGGTAAAATTTTTGAAGTCTTAGGTAGAAAAAAAATTAACGTTCAATTAATTCTCCAAGACCCAAGAGAAACCACTATAATCATCGGCATCTCAGATGAACATCTCGAAACCGCCATACAAAGCCTATATCAAACATTCATAAATTAACTCACCAGTATCATCTGGTTTTTTTATTAAAAAAGACTAAGCCATGCTTAGTCATCATCATTATCACGAATTCTGTAATACATCCTTCCTTTGTTATTACAATAAATTCGTAAACCCTTTTTCCCGGCATCTAACACCCAAGTGTAATCCCTTTGGTTTAGATCAATATCCCTATCAGGAATTTCCTCAAGATAAACATCACCATTGTGCGGGTTTGTGATATCCGTTAAATACCAGACATTACATATACTAACCAAATTTACCGCATGAGAACCACCATTCAATCTGCACTTAAAAAGCCTACTAGCTATCCCCAAAAATTGGAAAAGCACCTGCCCCCAAAGCGCATGGTGGCGACACACAGCCAAATTAGTATTCCACAGCTCACCCACCCGGATTGTTCGTTGGCCTGCATCGGGAATATCGAGATCATCGTAATTGTACGGCATATGCTCGTACACTTCTTTACATATTCGCTTTATTACGTATGTCTTTATATCCTTTTCGAAAGCAAAACCTTTAGGTGTGAACTTCTGAGAAAATAATTCCACCAGGAAACTCATGTTGTGACTAAAAATCTCACCCTTGTCCACCCGAATCTTCTCTCGCCTTCGATGAGTAGGATCTACCCGTTCGTCTTTCCCCATATCCGTCATCCCATCCATAACATAACTAGGAATTTCGTTATAGATAGTATCACCAGGAGGAAAAGCTGATCGGTCCAGCTTAATATTAAGGGAGATCGCCGCATCCAGATACCGCAGGAATCGCTTTTTACGTAGCGCATCCGACAGATTATCGCTACCGGGGTTATGACGAACCGTATACAAAGTATTCCTCATGTTCGCCAACATATCCTTTGGATCCTTAATAAACTCATTTAAGAGCTTAGAGAATCCTTCCTCGTCTAATCCCTTAACCCCCCTAGTTTTCCGAACTAAATCCAACTCATAGGTGACTATAGAGTTATAATCACCCGTTAGCATACAGTAAGCAAGCGTGAGCTCATTAGTACTAAACTCCATAAGTCCCTCCTAATAAAATAAAATAGAATTAAACAAAACCTTACCACAAAATAGCAATTATTTCAATAATAAAATAAGAGTCTAAATAAGACTCTGTACTAACATTTTGTACCGGATTTGGCCCACATTCCGATCAACATTATTTCAATCAAACTAATACCAAAGCCAATTACAGAAAGCGCTGGCAATACAGGCCAAGCGAGATATTTCAAATGCATAAACCAAAAATGAACTGGTCCCCCAGACATCTGATAGAACACCTCGTTTTGGCATTGGTCCCGGCGGATAACTTCGTGGTCATAACTTCGGTTAAAACCCAACATAGCCCCGCCACTCGTTCCAGCCATTCGGTCATCTATGAAAGCAATCCGTTCTTTCTTCCCACCGGGAAGGTAACAGACTAGCTCTTCCAAGAAACACTCTACGGGATACAAGTAAGGACTATGTCCTAGCTGTCCACTGTTAATACCATATCTCCATGACTGCACCAGGTACCACAGGAATATACCCACTACCACATACCCAACGAGAGCAAGCAACCCCGTCAACAAGGCTAGCCAAAAAGGCACTGAAAAAGTAATCATCTTCACCTCCGCATTTGATGTTTGTATAGCAGAAAAAAAGATTATAGCATTTTTCAAGCCTCTCGTCTATAGACGAAAATTCTGTTTGTTTTCACAAATATCCAAAAAAACAGATGAAACACACTAAAAAATTCATCCATACCTTACTCTTTTAACATTATCCGCCTTAAGCCGAACACCCTCAAAACAAATTACCAAAATCAAGAACTACTGTAACTATTTTATTCTTATTCTTCTTTACCCAACTCATCCAATTCATCTAGCTCATCTTCTAATATCTCTTCTAATCTCCGTATATCATTAGTAGAAATTCCCGGTTCTCCCTTATCTATTAAATCCATATGAGTTTTATATAGAGCACCGGTCAAATTTTTATTACTCTCTTCAAAATTCGAGCCCACTCTTACACCCAGTTGATCACTCCATTCAGCCATAATCTGTACTAAATCTCTAATGTTAAACTTTTCATTCTGAATTAATTCGAAAAATAATTCATCTAAATCTAACAAAATTTCTGCACGCTTTTCTATCTCATTATATAATTCACGCAAAGCTCTCAATACATCTTCTTCTGGCAAATCCTCACCACTAATATAACCTTCATGCACATCCTTATAAACCGCCTCACTGAGCTTATATACATCAGGTCCGAAATACTGATATAAACCACGAACCTCCTCTGGTAAAGAATCCTCATCCGGTAATACCAACTCCGGAACTGTTTGAATTCTACTTGGCAGTCCCTGAAACAATTTATCTAATTTATTTAATTCACCTCCACAGCGGGATTTCAAAAACAATTCATAGGAATGTAAAAAGTGCGATTCAGGTATCTCTCTTAGAGCCAAAGACTCCACACCCTTTTGAGCCAAAGCCTGAGATTCGGGTTCTTTTCCCCAATCTATATGCACTCTCATAATCTCGCCTTCCTTATCTTCTGGCACCGCACGTGTTAAATCTTCTTCAAATCTTCTATGCATAAATTTGTTTATTATTTATTACATTGTATCAACAAAGTTTCACTAATAAAATATATCAATAGTCTGTTATACTGCTTAAGAATATGGAATTACTGATATTTCTAAAAAGTCTAGTCTTGGGTATTAGCATAGCTATACCCATCGGTCCTATCGGCATTATTTGCATAAACAAAACACTTGTAACCAACAAGCGTTCAAGTATCGCCACCGGAGTCGGCGCAGCACTCGCAGACGGATTCTATGCTACCATTGCGGTTTTTAGTGTCAAAACAATCGCCCATTTTTTTCTTACACACAGAGCACCTATAGAAGTTATCGGTGGACTTTGTATAACTTACCTTGGCTACCAAAGTTACATAAAAAAATACCATGAACTCCCAGGGCTCACCCACGAACCCGAGTCCGATATTCTTTCCATTATCTCCGCGTTCCTTCTCACACTAAGCAACCCAGTTACCCTAGTTTCATTTACAATTCTCTTCGCAGGACTCGGACTAGGCACTTCCAGCAAAACCCTAAGCTCTGTTTTGGTAATATTAGGCGTTATTACTGGTTCCCTACTCTGGTGGCTCACGCTTACATATGGAGTCGACTACCTAAAACACAAATTCACCCACACCACCCTAAACAAAGTTTCAGCGTACACCGGATTGGTATTAACCATTCTAGGCTGCCTTGCTGTTATTAGCGGAATATTTAAACTGATACACTTTCATATCTAACATAAAACCCTCACTAACAATCACTCCTTCTGAAAGAAGTTTATTTTTTTGCACTTCTTTTGTAGAAAGTAGATTTCCTTTTATAGAAAGTATTCCCCGTGAATTTACAACTCTCCACCAAGGCACATCACCAAACCCTTCATACCCACGAAGCACAAAACCGACCTGTCTGGCTGCCCTAGGACTACCAACCCAAGCAGCAACCTGACCATAGCTCATTACCCTGCCATGGGGTATTTTCTTAACTATATCAATAACTTTTTGCTTAAAATCACCATTCATTAGGTTATTATACATCTTATGTAATATTTTTGGCTTATTTAAGATTGAAATTCTCTTGACAAAAACTAAATTTTCTGTTATACTTGCAAGTCAACATTAAATGTAAAGATAAATGAAGCAAACCTCGAATAAACTTAAGCAAACAATATACGGTCCAGTAGTTACAGATTCATGCGAAGCCTGTGGTGAAGACTCTGTATGGTTACTTGCCAAAGCAAGCGAGGAAGTAGCTCTCTTCGGAGCAGTTATCTGGAACAAAAACACCGAATACACAATGGTATGTGCGCTTTGTGGTTACGGTATAGGGTTGCATAAAAGCCTCTTCCAGAGACTCATTCCCATAGCTCAAAAAAACGCTCCAAAAGCAAAAGAGACCGCTAAATCTCGCTAATCCTACACAAAAACAACCTCCCTATCGGCATTTTTGATATAATGCTTATAGGGAGTTTTGATTTATAAAAATAAGAAACAAACAAAAAAAATAAATGAAAAAATATCATTATTTTCTACTTACTGTATTTTTTATCGTTTGGGGGTGGGCAGCTTATCACCCACTTTTCCCACACGACTGGTTACTAGAAAACTACCTTGTCTTTTTGCTCATTCCGTTAGTAATCATACTTGGTAGATACTTCAAACTATCGAACACCTCATACACTCTAATAACCCTTTTCACCTGCTTACATTTAGTTGGCTCTCATTATACATACGAGAAAGTTCCATTCGGCTATTTTCTTCAAAGCATTTTCGACGCAGATAGAAATATGTATGACCGCTTAGTTCATTTCTCAGGAGGATTTTTGCTAGCCTACCCCTTTAGAGAAATATTCATGCGTGTTGCTAAGGTAAAAGGTTTTTGGAGCTACTATTTCCCAATCGACCTAATAGCAGCCACTTCAGCACTTTACGAAATAATTGAATGGTTAGCAGCAGCTAACGTAGACCCAGCAGCGGGTCTAGCATTCCTTGGAAGCCAAGGGGACATTTGGGATGCACAAAAAGATATGCTACTTGCAACTACTGGCGCAGTAATCACAATGTTGATAATCATGACAATAAACGCTTATCTGGATAAGAATTTTTGGAAAGAATTTAAGAGTAGCCTAAAAATTTCCAAAGACGATGAACCCCTTGGTGAAGTCCGTTTAAAAAAACTTATAGACAACAAATAAACAACGTCAAAAAAAACTGCACTTAAACAGTGTGGATTTTTTTAAGTCCAAAAAAACCAAACGAAACAACAAATCCCGGGAATAATTTCAAATAAATTTTCCCTAAATATTCCCCACTTCCAATCTCAACTATTTCATCTACGATTATCCTAATAAAAAAAGGATTCTCTTTTGTGGAATAATCTAAAACTATCACATCTTTTTGTTCTCTATAAGATTTATCGATTCGAACCTTAAACACAAAAGCGCTAATCATTCCATTCTCATTTCTTGAAAACCTTCTATACATAGGAGCTACCACCTTAAGGACCCTCACCCCTAATTGTGTAAACAAATTAAAGCCTGTCATATCGGCTGGAATAAAAGCTTTTCCCAACCAGGGAGTTTTTAAACCACATAAGAATATTGCTTCGCCCTTATAGTAGCCATTAGGCAATTCCTTAGGCACCATACCTTTAACAAACAACTTTTGATATTTACTATGTTCTGTGAGATACCCAAGTAACGTCCCTAACATCATTAGTGTTACCAACCCAATTAGTATGTAAATAACTCCAAATAAAATAAAAAACATATCTTAATGATATCAAACTCGTAATGTTTGTTATAATTAAGGTAATGAATATATTAGAACTAAAATCAAAAGTAAGCGGAGAGTTTAGCACGGAAGAAAAAGATTTAGAATCAAATTCTAGAGATGCAAGTATTTTTCAAATAAAACCAACTGCTATTTATTACCCAAAGAATGCAAAAGAATGCTCTGAACTTGTCAGTTATATGAACGAAAGAAAGGGCGCTTATCCAGATCTCTGCATTACAGCAAGAGCCGCAGGAACAGATATGTCAGGAGGAAGTGTTGGGGAAGGTATAATAGCTAGCTTCACTAAGTACATGAACCACATAGTGGAAATAAAAAACAACTCCGCCATTACCGAACCCGGAGTATTCTACCGCGATTTCGAGAAAGAGACCCTTAAACAAAATTTGCTATTCCCCTCATACCCCGCTTCTAG
Organism: uncultured Candidatus Saccharibacteria bacterium; assembly: GCA_964384035.1. Taxonomy (GTDB): domain Bacteria; phylum Patescibacteriota; class Doudnabacteria; order UBA920; family UBA920; genus CAYLIB01. Next base: position 86,144 of record CAYLIB010000004.1, on the reverse strand, counting down.
AGAAATAGCAGCACTTGGGGGTATTGTCAGCAATAACAGTGGCGGAGAAAAGACACTTTCTTTTGGAAAAACCAAAGATTACGTAGATAGCTTAGAGGTTGTTCTATCAAATGGTGAAATTATTACTACAAAACCTTTAAACAAGAAGGAGCTCTCAGAAAAATTCGAACTTAAAACATTCGAAGGAGAAGTTTACAGAAAGCTATTTGCACTACTAGACGAACACTACGACACCATAAAACAAGCCCCTCCTCCAGTTACCAAAAATTCAGCAGGTTACCTGCTTTGGGAAGTATGGAATAAGGAAATTTTCGATTTAGGCAAAATTTTTGTAGGTGCACAAGGAACTCTGGGTTTAATCACAAAAATAAAACTTAAACTAATAACTCCTTCCAAACACAGTCGACTGTTGGTTATTTTTATTAATGATATAAGCAATCTTGGGGAAATAGTAAATTCCGTCATGAAATACAAGCCAGAAACTTTCGAATCATTTGATGACAAAACCTTTAAACTCGCTGTAAAGTTTGCACCAGAAATGATGAAACGAATGAAAGGCGGAATTATTAAACTAGGCCTCCAGTTCCTCCCCGAAGTATGGATGACTTTAACCGGTGGTATCCCTAAACTTATGCTACTTGCAGAGTTTACAGGAAACGATGAATCAGAAATTATACAAAGACTTCAAGAGTGTAAAAAAGAAGTTGAGGAAGTTTACAATTTAAAAACCCATCTTACAAAGTCTGCGGAAGAAACACAAAAATATTGGGTCATGCGTAGAGAAAGTTTTAACCTACTTCGCCAAAAAATAAAGAATCTCCATACCGCTCCGTTCATTGACGACACTACAGTACCAGTAAAACACTTACCTGAATTTCTTCCAAAGCTAAACGCAATTTTAGCCAACTATCCAAGTTTAATCTACACTGTGGCTGGACATATGGGAGATGCAAATTTTCACATAATTCCATTAATGGACTTAAGCAAAAAGGAAGAAAGAGAAATAATTCCAAAGCTTTCCGAAGAGGTTTACAATCTCGTACTCAGCTTCAAAGGTTCAACAACAGCAGAGCACAACGACGGACTAGTACGAGGTCAATATCTGGAACAAATGTACGGTAAAGAAGTTTTCCAGATAATGAAAGATGTAAAAACTATTTTCGATCCAAAAAACATTTTCAACCCCCACAAAAAAACCCAAGCCACCTGGGAGTACTCTCTACCCAAAATTAATCACTATTAAATAAAAAATCAGGAAAGATCCTGATTTACAATTTATATTCCGGAACCTGCTCATAGGTAGTAAGAGGTGAATCAGTGTCCGAGAAAAATTTAATGCATTTATCCCAGCCGCCCAAATCCTCCGCGCAGATATTTTTAATACTACCTACCAAATAGACCCCTTCTTTTCCAGGTAACACTCCCTGTACAGAGAGCCAGTACCCGGCCACGACTTTAACAACATCACCCGAGTCAATATCTTTAACCATCTTCTGGCATTTAGCAACCCAGCAGGTAGTCCCACGTGGATTATATGGATTAGGAATAGGAGTACCAGTTTCCAAAATCTCTTGTACCGTAACATCTGCATCCATGCAGACCTCTCTTTCTTGAGACACGCGAGCAATGACGCACAGTAATAGCGAAACAAAAGTTAATATGAGAACAGCCGATAAACCAAAAGTCCAAAAGTAACTCATTTTGTTATCCTCCTATGTAAAAATATCTACTATTCTTATGTCCGTTTCCTATGCATGAAAAAGTATAGTACAAAAATGGTTATCAGTAGAACAGGAGAGCCAAATAAAAATGAAAATATGGCTGTTCCACTACCCTCCCCACTCCTGTATACCCTAATAACATTTGGTATGAAGAATAATACAACTGGCAATCCCACATAACCAATCCAAGCAATCATCTTTAACAACCAATAAGGGACGAATGGTTTTTTATTTTTCCTCATTTACAACCCCCCCCCTTTAAAATTAAGATAAATAACCCACAATCTTACACTAAACAAAAAAATAATTCAACCACTCTATAATTGACCTTAAACTAAAACCTGTTAATATGTCTCAGTCTGCTTATATGCAGACGTATCAATTCTGAAGGAGAATCAAATGAAAAAAACTCTCAAAACCCTCGTACTTTGTGCGATTTTATCGCTCTGTTGGTCTGGGAAAGCTTTTGCTCAGGACGTAACCGAAATGCTCGTCAAACAACTTGCCGAGAGCAAAAGTCCAGGCCACATCTTCCTAACCCAGAAGCTTTCAACCAAAGAAAACCCTTACAAGGTTCAACTCCTGAGTTACGACCTGCCAACCGACCGCAAAGATCTTCTCCATTTACTGGAGACAGACACTGAAATGATGATCAAAAAAAACATCATCCCTTTGCCGAAGAACTACGCGACTCTCAGCTCCTGCCAACAACAATTCGTACTTGAATTTCTTAATATCTCCGGTGCATTCGTAGCGGGCGCTAGCGAAGAAGAAATTAAATTATTAAGTAAGTACACTTTGGAAGAAGCTGCATATGGCCAAAGCAACAACCACGCAGTCGCCAAAAAAGCAGTGGAGCGAGTCGAACCTCTCCTTAACGCCCACCTCCCTAAAGCATTAAGAATCTTACTCAGTTGTAAAGAATTAACCGACGTAGGGACGGGCGAAATTACCACAAACGACGAAGAGGTAAACAACGTTTGGATCTTAGTAAGTCGCTACATTGGCGAATGGTTGGACGACAAGATCAAGTCACTCCAAGACAAGATTAACTTACAAGCAAAACAATAGACTCCTACTCGAGTCTTTTTTTTTATACCCTAGAATTAACTTATTTTATGAATAAAATATTCATATAACTAGTCGTGTTCTCAGGTTGCCCTGTAAACTCATAGGAATTAGCATTCCTAGTTATCTTCGGATTCAATTTTTTCTCTCTAGCCATATCTAAAAGTAATTTCATACTAACAGGTGAATCTAACATATCCTGCACTATCGCTGACGAATTCAATTTAAGTATCGCATCGCTTGCTTTGGCATCACTTACATCTGCTGTATGAACATTATGGTAATGATTAAAATCTATACTACCCAAAATAAATACATTCTTGTCTTGTTTTAAAATCACTTCCATTACCCTCCTCTTCTCTACTTCGGTAGATTTAACTGAAAATATTATTGGAACAATCCTCGCATTAGGGTACAAATATTTAATATAATTAGCGTGCACAGCCATAGAATGCTCATTTACAAAACACTCATCATTTACACTTGCACCAGACTGCTGTATTTTCCCCACTATTTCTTTATCAGTTTCTAGTAAACCGAAAGGTGTTTCATAAGCAAGGTCAGTCACAGCAAAATTAGCCTTACATTTCTCATAATGATCCGGCCCTACAATTACAAACACATCCCTCGGTCCTTTGTTCACAAGTAAAGTCTTATAAAACTCACCTATCAAAGGAGAAGCAACGGGCAAATGATGTGCGCTCACTCCCATAACTATATTAGAATTATTTACACCCACGTTTCCTTCATCCACTGACTTTCGAATCAACTTACCTAACCCTTGTTTGTCTAAACCAGAACCTACTGTCGCATCTAAATTTTTCTGTAATTGAACATTATGAAAACGAAAATCAGACAAAACCAAACCCGCTGTTATATTTTTAATTTCTACTGGTTCTGCTTTATTATTTTTATGCGCTACAAAAACACCAACGCTTAAAAAAATAGTAATCAATATAATTATTAATCTATTCATATATTTAGAAACGGGCCGGGCTCTCTAGCGCCCGGCCCGTTCTTATAGTTATCTAATCACAATGTTCTGAGTAGATCCCGTATTCAGATAATCCAAATCTCTTACTGACTGAATAAGTGTCGGATTAGCTTTAAACTGACCTTTACTTACAACTCTTGCAAAATAATTTATAGTTGGCTGACTACATGAGTTTCCATAGACAGGATAATTATAAGTCGTGAAATACACGCTATTATTTTCTATTCTATTTGGATACCATATATAGTTATCACAAGAATAATTGAAACTCTTATTTACTGAGTACGGATCTGTAATTGGTTTAAGACCCGAAGGTAAATAGTCCACTATCTGATACTCCCCATCAAGAGAGCCGGGTTCTAATTTAGTTTTTACAGTAACCTTAACAATATCGCCATCTTTAAACTCTGAAACCTCTTTACCATTTACTGTATAAGTTCTTTCAACACCTATTCTACCTTCTTTCTTAAGCGAATTAGGATCACTGGCAACCTGTCTTACTCCAGTAACCGATATCTTCCCTGACACTGCAGAATAAGTAATACTTTTTAACTGTTCAGTGGTTACTCTAAGTGTTTTAGAATTACCATTTTTCAATTCTACTTTTTCTGTTTTACCATCTAAAGTGAATTCAAAACTAGCTGTGTTCTTATCACTCCTGGAAAGTAATTCTCTAGCCACCAACACCTCTTCTATCACATCTAAATCTCTTTCGGGGTTGTGGTTCTTAATATATTCAGCAAGCTTTTCAGCATCATCCCTTATTTCCAACATTGCAGCCAACTCAGCTACACTTCCGGTAATTTTAACTTTCTTTGTTTTATCTTTCTCAAAATCAATACTCGCTTCCACTCCATTAAAATCAAGTTTGGACTTAATAGAATCATAATAAATCTTACGGGCAGATTCAGTGTCTCCAAATTTCGCTAACCCCAAAGCAATATACACTCTGTCTTCCCTAGAAAAATCCGAATTATCTTTTACACTTTGAAGCTTACTTAGCACAGGCTCATTCAAACTCGCAAGACCATAAAGCGCCACTGCAATTCTATGAGTATCAGCTTTATCATTCTTCATCTCATCTTTAAAGTATTTAACTAAGCGTTGCTTATCTACATTTTCAGGACTAAGATCAGCTATTTTAGCAGAGAGTAGTAAATCAGGATCACTATAGGATAGTAGACTCACTCCACCATTTCTTTGATAGGGTAATATATCAAGACTCTGACCTTCTTCTTCTCCGAAATAAGTATGCAACAATTTACCAGATTCAAAACTGGCAACCTGTTGATCTGCTCGAGTACCACCATAACGGGAACTGTTGAGCAAACCATAATACTTTCCAACTCCTGTTTCGGCAAAAACTAATTCTGTTATACCCTGTTCATTCCCCTTTACCTGATTTTTACCTTCACTTAAATTCTTAGTTTCACTTTCGGACTTTCTAAAGTAGCTATCCAGAACAGTAATTCTCTTCAAAATTGCATCTTCATTTTTGCCCTGCTTTGCGGAAACCAAAATCTCATACTGACCAGCGGACAATGCCGGTAATTCAGTCTCAAATAGACTTCCACTCACTTCTTTTTCAGAACTATACTTTAAAGCATCTATTTTCACCGAATACTTAACCGGCTGATTACCGACAAGACCGGTTCCAAATGTTCTAACTTTCAAGACTGGCTTATCTCCTGTTAAGTAAAAATTATTAGCTACCGAATCTACAAAGAAAGGTAATGTAGCAATTACTTGTTTTGTATTTTCACCAGCAAGCAAGTCTTCTTGAGAATACCCCCTTGCAGTAACTCTCCAAGAAGTTACATTATCTGGTAAATCGAAATCCATAGTTGCATTTCCACTACCAGAAGTTCTTACTGTTTTAAAAGCAGCTGTATCTTTAAAGTTACTTCTTACCCCACCACCTTTTTCCGCATTATGCACATACAACCCGTCAGCAAAATAAGTGTGATACTTGTTAACAACAATGTTAAATACTTCTGTACCCGGGGCATTAACCACTTCCATTGAAACTACTCTTACAGAATTGCCCGTTGTATCAATCATTGTATCGCCAACCCTTACCCTAGCCATCTCTTTCCATTCACCATTCGAAAAAACAACGTGTTCAGGAGTTACCCTAAGTTTTCCATTTACAACCAAGTACCCACCAACTTTATGACTCGAAGTGCCCTGAATAGTAGCTTTAACCTTCTTTCCATTTATGTCTGACAATCGAGTTACTATCTCATCACCAATCACTAAATCTTCTATAGCCTTAGACCTTCCATTAGCCATAAGTATCTGAGTACCAGCTAAGAAACAACCACCCTTCTCGGCTCCCCCACCAGGATTACCCAAAACCAAGTAGTTGGTGTAGTTAACTATCGGTTGAGTATATATTGTCTGATAAAGCGTGCTTAACACTTCAGGTTGATACCCAAAAGATTTTACATAAAAGATCGCTTCATCTACCACTGCCAAATTAACTTCAGCAGAAACTCCATTTTTATCTTTATTCCTAGTAGCAATATCCAGAGTAACTTTTTCACCAGGGCGATATTGCTGCTTGTTAGGCTTAATATCTATAGACAGCTTATTATCCTCACTCTTAAAGTTTGCATAAACAGTATTCGTCTCGACAAAACCATAAGGTCCTAGCACTACTGCCCTGTATTGAACATTAGGCGCAAACTCCTTAGCAAACTTCTCGCTAAAACTTTGAGAATCAGTTACCACAGCATTACCAATACTGTTTTGCCATCTGTAATACAGTATTTGAGAATTATTTTCCAGCCTTCCTTCTATTGCAGCTATATTCAAATTAACCTCATCGCCAAATGAATACTGCTTAGAATATCTTTCATAATCTGAAGTATTTGGAATTCTGAGTTCTACTGAAAATGGATTAGTAGGATTATAGTTATCATAAGCAGTATAGTAACCCTCCTTATATGCACCAAAATTAGTCTTAAGATCTCTATTCTGTCTATCCTTACCGGTAACTTCTATAGAATAATAACCATCTTTTACGGCTGGTAAATTTTTAGAAAAATTCCACTCACCAGAATTATCTGTGTTCCCGGTTATATTTTCTACCACTTCCTCTTTCCTATCATACCTATAAGTTTTGTATACCAATTTACTAATTGGATCATACGCCTCTCCTGTTTCAACTTTTACATAGTATATTTTCGTAATTTTTGCATTAAGTGAATAGTTTGTTACTGGCCCACCAACAAATTCTGGTTGGTAATAATACCCACTTGTTACATTTGTTTTATTAGTATCTATTACTATGTCATTTAACTTAGCTTTAAAGATATAATCATCACCGTTCTGTTTAGTTTGATACCCTTGTAAATACATATGTGGCCCAAAAACATTTACCGACGAATCAGTAGATATTTCTGCAATTTCTGTATTAGCCGCCCTAAAACTCATACTTAAAGTTCTAGGATAGAAATCACTACTTACATATTCTGGTGTAACCCTAACCCGGCCCTGACCTTTAGAATCCAACTTCAGTGTTCCATCCATCTGACCATTAAAATAACCAGTGTATGCAATCTCAGTATTTGTAATTGGAGTACCATCAAACAAAGCAGCGCTAACTTCAAAGTCTACCGGCTCTCCAGCAAATACATTATCCTTAGATGGTTTAACACTAATCTGATACGCAGGCTTGTCATACGTTAGTACTTCTACACTTGTACTAGTAATTATTTCTCTACCATTAGTCGCAATTAGCGAATAAGTAGATGGTTGTAATCCTTTAATCGCCAACTTACCCTCATATGTATCGAAGTTAGAAATCGTTACATCCATACTAACAAGAGGTCTCGCATCTTGGGGCAATTTATCTCCAGCATAGTAGTAACCGGTATATAGTCCGACATTTATTTTTTTCTGTCTCAAATCCTCGCTTCTTCCTTTAGCGATTCCCCAGAAATTTATATCGTCAGTCATCTGGTACACACTCCTATCAGAAACCAAATATTTCCAATACACATCACCCTTATATGCGCCGCTACCACCCCATCTATCTTGTGCTATTGCTAGTAAAGGAGACTTACCCGAGCTTTCCACCTGTAAAAATACCGGGTTGAAATTATCATTCTCGGCCTTTAAAAATTCCGGAGTATCAAACTGCATTAGACCGTTACTATCTGTCTTACCCAATTCTTTTGTCTCACCTTTAAAGACGGTACTTACTTTAGCATTACTTACAGAAGACTTTGTGTTAAAATCTTTTACCCACATTAACCCTCTATCATGTGTCACGCTGAAATATTGAGAAATAGGAGTTACCTGGGTCCACGCATAAGCATGAGTACCCTTTGCTGTGGTTACATCTACTAAGTAAAATCCTTCATTTAAACTCTCTGGAAGATCGAAAAAACTTTGTGACTGAACAGTTTGAATTGTAGGCTTAAAAGAAAGAATCTTCCGTGCCTTCTCAGCCTTACTTTCTATCCCATTAGCACGATAATAGGTAGTCCAAGAGTAATCCCAATTTCTACTATTGGAATAGGATTCTATAAAATCTTTACTATTATTAAATTTATAGACATCAGCAGAAGTTACATCTTTTACCGGATCTACGCCGTAGTAGAACAATCCAAAGCTTTGCTTTTTACCCGGCAAAACAACTTCAAAGTCTCTTTGTAACGAAAAGTAAGAATAATCCTGGGTCCCATTTACATTCGTCGTTTCAAAACTGAAAGTATAATCTTTAGGTAATGTATCCGTGGCACCTTTTGCACCTAAACCTTTCTTTAAAGTAACTGTGTAAACTTTATTTTCTTCAAATCCCCTAGAAGCATAATTTACCGTATTCCCATCTACCTTATACTCTTCTTGTTTAGGAATAAATACTACTGTATCACCGTGAACCTCAAATTTTCCAGGGACTTTAGGAGTAATTTCAAAATACTTTTCTATACCTGCTATGTTCTCACGATTAAATACCATCTCTATGCCGGTATTGGAAGGAACATTAGTACCTTTGTCACCAGGAGTAGTAGAAAGTACTGCAAAGCTAGACTTTATCTGATAAGCCCATGAATAATCCCTATCTGCAACACCTTCTTCAATTTTAATCTTATACACAGAATCACCCGGTAATTCTGCTTTTGGTTTTATTCTAAAATTATTATCACCGAGAGAATCTACAGTAAATTCAACATTAGGCTCAAACTTTACAACACGCTTTAACTGAAAACTGGTAATACTTTTAGACGACTTCAAAATGAATGCCCCATTTCCTGGAACACCGCTATCGTCACTAGTCTCCGCTTGCAAAGTAAACGCAGAGGCAAGTTTGGGAATTCTAAAAAATTGATAATAAACACCACCAACCAAAGCCAACACTAAAACAAGCGCCACTACAGGTTTAAGCATCATAAGAAGATTTATACCAAACAAACTTCTTGTATTTTCTTCCGATTCAATTTGTTTTGGTTTTTGTTTTGCAGCGTCTTTTAATTCAGACATAAGCAAAATCCTTCTCTTTAGCTCATCGGGAGCTTTATGTTTAGTTAATTTAGAAAACAATTTATCTATTATATTAGGCATGGGTAATCTCCTTCACGCGTTTGTATAAAATACTTTGGGCGCGATAAAAATGACTTTTTGCGGTATTCTCTGGAATACCGAGCGTGTCTGCAATTTCCGAAAATGTAAACTCTTCAAAATACTTTAGTAGCAAAACTTCTTTAACATCCGGATTAAATTCCGAAATAAACCCCTTAACTTTTTCTACAAACTCAGTCGAGTCAAACATTGCTTCTATAGAAGGGTCTTCATCCGGTACAGTTAAGACCTGCTCTTCCACCTGGGAGAATGGAGTACTCTTTTTTCTCTTTATATGATCCAAACACTTATTACGCGCCACCTTCAGTAACCACGGTTTCAGTGGTTTGCTTTTATCCAGCTTGTCGAAATTTTCAAAAAAACTTATGAAAGTTTCGCTTGTAATATCATCCGCCTCCTGCGGATCACTAAGCATCCACCTCGAAAAGTTGTACACATCGTCCATGTACTCCTTAACGTAAAAAGACACCCCTTCCTCACTTTTGGCCTCGTGATTATCACCCCAAATAGATAACGTCATTATTTTAATTGTAAAAACCCGATAATAATTCACCTTTATTATACATTATTACTTCAATAACCCCACGAATTAGGCCACAAAATAGTTGCAGACTAGTAAAACGTGCGGGCGAGGTAGTGAATGTCTACTGTAAAAATTTTGGCTTTGCCAAGATGTTTACAGTAGACTGCTCATTTCGCGTTTTACTAGTCTCATCATAATTTTGCTATAATCTCCCTATGTCCAAAATTATTCTCTTAGATATAGACGGAGTTCTACTTAAATGGAGCACTCGCTTTAGTCAAAAATACGCCGAGGAACACAACATTCCCTACGACGAAATAAATACTTTCTTCAAAAATGAATTCGAGGAATGTAGCGTTGGTAAAAAAGACCTAAAAGCCGCACTTCCCGCTTACTTAGAAAAATGGAACTGGCCCGGCACAGTAGACGAATTCCTCGCCTATTGGTTCGAACAACAAATGGACGTAGACCACGACCTCCTCAAAGCCGTGCAAAACGTACGCAAAACAGGCACCAAAGTTTACCTAGCCAGCAACCAAGAAATCTATCGAACCGACTACCTAAAAAACTACTTAGAACTAAATAAAAATTTCGACGGAGGCTTCTTCTCTTGTGAATTCGGAGTAAGAAAAGAAAATCCCGAATTTTTCCAAAAAATTCTCGAAACTCTAAAAGTAGAACCAGAAAATTTACTATTCTTCGACGATGATATAAAAAACATAAAAACCGCCGAAAGCGTAGGTATAGAGTCTATCCAGTACCAAACCCTAAAAGACTTCACACAAGCTATCTAAAAATCCCTCCTAATATATAGGAGGGATTTTTATTTATAAAAAGCCAAATACCTCAACCCATCTGTCCCAACCCGCCAATCCGTCCGCCACCCGGCCATATGCGCCCATTTTGCCACTACTTCATTCCTCTCATCCTGTGAAAGCGCATACAACTGCTCCATATCTAAAACCTCAGCTTCCCTCCCGTAAGCAGCTCTATATAAATCCCAAAAACCATAGTCACATTCAATTCCCATACATCAAAAATAACACAACGACCGTTATTGCCAAAATACTAAATATATAGTAGAGTAGTTCGTCTGAACTGGGCAATCTCGCTCAGCTTATGACTTCGCGGGGCTTATGAAGCCCCAAGGCAAAAAACTGCAGACAACCAAATAGGAGGATAAATGAAGACTAAGAACACATCTTCATTTGTCGTTTCAGCTTACGCCGGGAACATTAAACCTCTCGGCACGTCCGCTTTCGGTGGAATGCTTGATTTCACAGTTCCAACACGAGCCAATTCGCCGGTTCATCACGACCTCAATTGCGACGTCTCGTACAGCACTCAAAACTGTAACGGGCGTATCATCAAAGAAGTTCAAGCCTACGTGGACAACTTGCCCGATCACGATTGGGTAACGGTTCAACGCTTTTCCGGCGAAGGTGACGCTGTTGTTGTTATCGGACCAATTCAGGTCAAAAACAACCGTGAGACCATCAAGGAAAAAGTTCAAAAAGGCTTGCGTCTCATCGGCAACACCGTGTTTGAAGAATCCTTCGAACTCGCTCGTCAGGTAATTAATGACCTCCGGGCACAAGGCATCTTCCACATGGTGGTCACGTTCACAGACGGCGAACCCGTACCCTCACGTCGAAGCATCGAAGCGGAGAAGCAAGCCAGCTACCAGTCTGTCAAAAGACTGGGCCTGCAAGGCGCAACCACTTCCTTCGTGGGATTCGGGATTTACTACGATGAAAAGTTCATGCTCGCTCTGCGCGACCACAATGGCGGTGGTGGGTTGTATGGACACATCAATTACATTGACGACATCCGGGCTTTTTACCAAGACGTTCGGGAAGTCGCATGGGCCACTGAACCGGGTCAGTTCACGGATGTGAAAATTTTCGCTGACGGCAAAGAAGTCAAAGGTGGTGTCTTACGAACTACCCCCTCTGTCTCCAATGTCGCGAACGAAAGCGGGATCAACTTCGACGGCTTATACAAAGGACGAACGCGACTTTGCTTCGAGACACCCTCGGATGTTAAGAAAATCAAAGTCATCGGAAAATTCAACGGCGAATCCTTTGAACAAGAAGTCGAACCAACCAAGCTGGCGGGCGATCAAGTCAATGAATTCGTAGTCACATTCGCATCTTACGCGTTCGCCAAAGGTAACCGCGACGAAGCAATCAAAGGTTTCGAAGCTGTTGGCGCTGATGAACTCCTGGCTGAAGTCGAAAACGCACTGTCGAAATCCGACCGCTTGGCCGCCGCGAGCAAACTGCTCAGTGTTCCGCGCAAAGATCCCCGTCTGGGAATCGGCGCCGGACTCTCAGCAACTCGCAAGTGTCACGCCAACTTCATGATCGCATTGTCGGCTGGTGGCGACGTACTGTGGCATCTCAAACACGACGAAGATCCGCTGGAAGGCGGATACGAGCGTCATGGCAAAAAGAGCCACACAACAAATTTTCGTCGCAATCCCGACTCGACAACGGTCAGAATCACCGGTTTCAATTCCGCTGAAGATCGCATGAATCTCAACTTCACTGTAAAGATTTCTGGTTGGTGGGTGGCCGAAGACGGCAAACTCACCCCCGGCGAAACCGACCGCACCTACGGCATCATCGTTGACGGCGCGCTTCACACACCGATTATGAAACTCACCATTCCCGAAAAAGTGTTTAACGCTTTAAAGGATGCTGAATTCATTCCGGCAGACGAAAAGTTTGATCCGAACAAAATTCATCGGTTCGACCTCCGTCGCGACGAAAACAATGTTCCCATTCCCACGGTTTTGAACCGAGGCTGGAGTCCCGTTACTTTAAACCTTGCAGGCAGACTTCAGGACGATGTCCTGATGACCTTGCTGATCAAGAAACTCAAAGAACGCAAATCGGCTACCAAAGCAGCCGCGGAAGCCACCGGTTACTACGGTAAACCCAAAGGTGAAAAAGTAGTAGAAGAAGCCAAGGATACGTATTACGCCCCTGGCCGAACCTACAAACTGAAAACCTTTGGCGAAAGCGACGCGGAAAGCTGGTACAACTCAGGCAAGCCCATTGCTGGCTACACCAAGGCGCAAGTGGACAAGATGGATTTCGAACAAGCTGAAACGGCTCACAGCATCGTCTGGAACCGTCGCGGCTCTGGTCGCTATCTCGTCTCCTGCATCCAAATCGGAGTCGAAGGCCAAGGCTTCGAACGTTACTTCAAAAACGGTAACGTGGTAACCCGCAAAGGCGCTGCCGATCGTCATGTTTCCACTTTGGAAATGAGCGGTCAAACCATCGAACGCCGCGCCTGGGACATGAAGTGCGAATGGTCCTAGTCTCCTAAGACACAAGCGAATAAAATTCGCTTTTTTTATTCTGCAAAATAAAAGTATAAAAAAACGGCACCAACACGGATGCTATATTAAACAATCAATTCTCTAGGCAATTGCGCAGTTAACTGATAAGAGTCATTTGCAGGCAAAGAAACCAATACTTCTTCTAAACCCCTATGAGTTAAAAAAACTTCTTGGTTTAACCCACTAAGCGTATTCTCTATTTCAGCCAGCTCCCGGAGGCGCCTGCCTTCCAAGACATCTTCGAAACTCTCACCCCCCAGGACATCGTACCCTCGAACCCTATTTAGTACCTCGGCTCGCTCCTCATATTTAGCCTTTCTGGCAATTAAACCATTTACCCCGTCTTGCAGGAGTCCGATGTGTGTTTCGACTTCGACAAACTTCTGAAGGAGTTTTTCTTCCTCTGGGCTCTTTTCGGAAAGCAACTTTTCACTCTGAGCTATTCGCGCTTGAATCTTCTCCAAAATCTCTTCTCTCTCGGGAAGCTCTTCCAAAGATAATGCCAGAATTTTATCTCTATCTACCACATACTGCTCAAACCTCTTTTTTACTTCCTCTCTCGGTTCCACTACTGCATTCTTAAACCTTGCTTGAAGTTCAGTTAGTCTCGCCCTGTAACTCTTTATCTCGATGTTCAAGTTTATGCTTAACTTTTCCAGCAGAAAAACCGGGTCAGACCCTAGCTTCATCATTTTCTTGTTAAGTTCATTTTCTCCCTCAATTTTATCAGCCCTATACCGACTCCTCGCAAATACTGATTGGAAAAACGGAACTCCGAAAAAGAAGACAGGTAACAAGAATAGGAAGCACGGGATCCATAAGCCAAAAAATGACCAAGGTCCAAAAAACCAAACTGGAAATATACAGATGAGCGAAAGGAAAAAAGCTGCCACAACAAGTGCAAAATACGAATCACTCACATTGGACCCAAACCAGTTGTCCTTAAAAAGGGCAAAGTACCTCGAGAAAAAATTCAAACCCGCAAAGTATTCCCACTCTGAGATCTTTTTATTCTTTTCCTCTTCCCAATGCGCGACAATCCTCTCAGTAATGTTTCTGTATGTACTTGGTACAGAAATAGACTCAGTATCCGCATCTACTCTTTCTCCAAGTAATGCCAGTTCCAAAGTAATATCTTCGTTCATAAACAGTTTCCTCCAAAAATTTGATCTCGATTTTAAAACCCACTATAAAACAATTCACCCACCCAGTCAACCCACTTATTGTTGTAAGTAATGCAGCAAAGTGATAAAATCCCAAAATGCTATTAGAAGAATTACTAAATCAATACGACTATAAATTTCCAGAAGAACTCATAGCTAACTCCCCCGCTTCACCTAGAGACAGCGCGCGACTTTTAGTATTCAATAGAAAAACCGAACATACAGAATTCGACATTTTTAAAAACCTCGCACAGTACCTACCAAAAAATTCAATACTAGTCTTAAACGAAACCAAAGTAATCCCCGCTCGCTTCTACGTAACCAAACCAAGTGGCGGAAAAGTAGAGTTACTATATTTAAATAACGACGGTGAATGTATTTCTGTTCTCAGCAAAAAACCTCTCGAAATAAATTCGGAGTTACAAACCGAAGACGGTAATATTTTTACTGTCACCGAAAAACTGGAAAAGGGATATAGTCTAAAACCAAACTTTACCATTCCAGAATTTATAAACTGGCTCGAAAATTACGGAGAAACACCAACTCCGCCATACATAAAAAATATCCCTCTTTCAAAAAATAAACTAAAAGAAGAATACCAAACTGTATTCGCAAAAACCCCCGGCTCGAGTGCAGCACCCACCGCTTCCTTACACTTCACAGAAGAGTTGCTAAAAAATCTCGAACAACAAGGAATAATAATAGAAAAAATATTACTACACGTAGGACTCGGTACTTTTGCCCCACTCACAGAAAAACAAATAGAAAATAAAAAACTCCACGAAGAATATTTTGAAATTCCTGCCCATACCGCAGAAAAACTAAACACTTACAAAAGAGAAAACAGACCAATAATTGCAGTAGGTACCACAGTAGTTAGAACACTAGAAAGCGCAAGCACTAACACAGGCGAACTAACTAATCTAAACGGCCAAACTTCCCTATTTATCCAAGAAGGTTATAACTTCAAATTTATAAACGGAATAATTACCAACTTTCACGTTCCAAAGTCTAGCCTCCTTATGCTAGTTTCCGCTTTCGCAGGAAGGGAAAAAACTTTAGAACTCTACAAACAAGCAATAAATAAAAAATACCGCCTCTTTTCTTTCGGAGACGGAATGTTGATTCTTTAGAATTACATGTTACCCACGTGAATATGGGTTCCTTGAATTCTCACCTCATAGACCTTGCCGCAAGTGCAGGAAAGATTAAAGCTTCCTGCGGGGGACCCGGTGATCTGCACTATGTGCTTGAATGAACTGACCCCAGTCCTGGAGTCTACGAGTCCATTTCGTGTGCAGTCGCACACAACGTCCACCAACAAAACTTTATCATCTGCCGGCTCAATTCGCACGCTGTTCATAAAACTCTCCTTGGAAAATTAAACAAAATCAAATTGAAATAAAACATATTATAACAAAAATAGAATAATATGTCAATAAAAAAGCCCGCTTAGATTAGCGAGCTATATTATTTATTCAAGTCTTGCCAGAGAAACACCGGAGTCAAACAGAATCGCGCTTCTTGCCTGTCACTCATCATGCCTGACCCCCTCACAAAATACTCCAAACCGGGATATTTTTGTTTTGCTATCTCCAAACTCAATTTCTCTTTATCGAGCAGAGCATTCAACCAAACCGGCGAAGCAATTAACGGTAGTCCCGTTTTTTCTTCCACCTGGGCAATTGCCAACATCTGGCGCTGTCGCATTCTTGCGGAATATCCTCGGACAAATTCTCCCAGCTTCGGATGCACCTCAAGTAAGGTTTTCGCAACTCCGATTGCTGGAAGCGAAATAAACCATTCGTTCACTGCGAAGAGTGAAGGAATAGCTTCCTTATGCTAGTTTCCGCTTTCGCAGGAAGGGAAAAAACTTTAGAACTCTACAAACAAGCAATAAATAAAAAATACCGCCTCTTTTCTTTCGGAGACGGTATGCTAATTATTTAATCTTACAGTTGTAAATCCTGCCACAAAAAAGTGGGGGTCAAGCAAAATCTGACTTCAGATTTTTCCCCTACCTGCGCAGAGCCTCTAGTAAAATAAATCAAGCCAGGAAATTTTTCATACGCTTCGCGAAGTAAAATCCTCTCTTGATCCAAAAGCCCTATAAGCCACACTGGTGAAGCTTTAAGAGGGAGACCTGTCCGGTTCTCTATTTCAACCAAAGCCATTTGCTGTCTAAGCCTCATCCGAGCTGAGTATTCTCGGACAAAGTTAGCATATTTTGGATGAACAGCTAAAATAGTTTTAGCTACCCCGATAGCAGGCAAAGACAGAAACCATTCATTCACAGCGTAGAGCGAAGGAATTTCCTCTCTGCATATTGTGAATCCCATTCTCTGGTAAAAAAATCCCAGTTTAGAAAAAGAAAACACAATCGCCCAAATACCCGGCATAGTAGCATCAATATGCTCGTCTACCATTCCAAGGTAAGCCGCATCGAGAATTATTTTAGCCCCAGCATCACTCCACTCCTGAAGCACAGCAGGATCTATTACTCGACCATCCCTCGCGTTCGGTTGAGAGACGTACAAATAATCGATCCCTTTTCTTACTAAATGCTTCGGTGGAACACTCTCCGGAACCGCTACCGCAGGGAGATTATTCTGACCGGTAATATGCTCAAACACACCCTCATACTCACCGTGAAAAACGTAAATGTACGGTTTCTCAAGGCAGTTATTCGCAATGTGATTAAACAGATGAAACAGACCATGATAACCACCTGGCGTCCAGTACCTATTCGGAAAATCGGTTTTTTCAAATTTCATCATAGATTCAAATTCGAGTAAAAACTTTTCCATAACAGACACGCCCGCGCGGTCCATGCCGTAATCCAAAGGTTCAACCTCAGTCCAAGCCGGCGCCACACTCCGAAATGACATTTCGGTACCATTCACCACCCCAGGAATTACCAACTCTCTTAATTCCGGATTCGGGTAAGAATAGACCGCCTGCATAACTCCAAATCGTCTCTGGATTTCAGCAATTTCTTCTTTCCTCGTTTGCTGCCTAGATTCCATTTTTCACCTCCTCTTGATTAGCTAACGGAAACACCGCCCCTTCAAGTTCCTCGGGTACTCTTTCCAAACATTCCTCGAAAGTTTTTGGTGCATCATTCCTACCCAACATATCGTAAAGTAACTCGCAATTAGTTTTCACTAAACGCTCGTACCGTGATTTGCTGAAGTTAAACTTCCATGACCATAGCTCTTCCCGGTAACCATAATGGGTACATCCCGGAAAAACGTATTGGTTCTTAAGTTTCAAGCTTTGTAGTTGCTTAAACCGCTTCTTGCTCCAATTCGTATTCGTCTCCCCCCACTGCTTTACCCAGTCGCGAACAGGATCTTCTTGTTCCCTCGTTTTAAAATAGAGCCAATCAAGCTCATCTGTGTTTACAAGCTTACGCCTGAACTGAGCCAAGTCATAAACACTCGGCCAGCTCACAAACCCACGCCGCTGTATTCTGTCGCTCAAAATTTCCTGATCTTGGAAAACCTTATCTCTGTAAAAGCGAATGTCCCGGTACACACCAATTTCACTCCCATTACTAGCAACAGTTTCTGCAGGTTCCTGATATGCATTAATGAATGAATCAATAGTCATCCCATTCGGATTAATCACATACTGAAACACGCCGTGAAGCGGAATTTCATGTAGATAGTAAAGCGACTGCATCGCAGGGTTTGAATACCCGCGCATTTCTGCCCAGTTGGTAAAACTGGAAGCGGTCGCCACTTCACTATTATCCGACACCTCATAGAAGCCCATTGCTTTGTGAGCCACTACAAATCTCACACCCTTTTGCACCAACCAGTATTTCCGCATATCCGCATCTGGAATTAGCTGGTCCAAAACGAACTCAATCCACTCCCTTTCTGTCTTGGGAATATAGATGTTCTTCATACTTCCTCCTAGTTGAAAATTTGCTGGAAAACACTATATATTCATCTATTTACCAAGTTTAGTCAATAAAAAAACTCACTAAAAAGTGAGTAGTATTACTACCCGAGTAAGGCAGATTTCAGTTCGCTATACCGAGCAGTCTCTTCCATCGGAAACATAGATTCAACCAAGTCGTGCCCGAATGCTTTCCTGCTTACCACCAGAATATATGGCGATTGGTTCCGTTTGAAAGGAGCCTGGAACTGTGCCCACCATCGCTCCAAATCCGAAACAAAGGCTCTCTTGTCCACACCACCATTTCCATTGGAGAACCACTTTGCCAGCCTACCGGGAGTTAGTTTCATAACTTCTTCCAGAGTACCATTAGCGAAATGCTCTAGCACCCACGCAGGTGTCGCACGGAATTCTGTAAAAGCCCGAACAAGTTCATCATGGTAACCTCTTTCTTTCAGGTCACCATAATCGAACGGATCGAACTGACCAGTCTTTAGTTCCGCCGACGGTTTCTGGTCTATCACTTCCTGCGGAATCATTTCCCTACCGTAAATATGGTTAATAAATTCCGCAAGTTGTCTGACCTCGCGTTTTGCAAGGTCTGCAAGGAAAGCATACGCTCCTAAGATATCACCATAAAGCGTTCCGTAGTTAAAAGCATATTCAACCTTGTTGCCGTTACACAACACCAGCGCGTTGTCGTATGTTTGAGCGTAAGTGCAAAGAATATTTCCCCTGGCACGTGCAAGCACGTTTTCGTATGCAACACCTTCTTTCTGCACACTACGAATCTTCAAGAAAGGTTCAGCCATTTCTGCAATCGGTTGAACCAAATACTCTGTGCCGAAATTTCTGGCAATGTCTCTTGCAAAGTCTTGTAGTTTGGGTGAGTTGTAGTCGTAAGGCATGTTAATTGGAATAACATTTTCTGCCCCACGAACCAAAACCGCCATCGCAAACGAAACCGCAGAGTCTATGCCACCAGAAAGCCCAATCACAACTTTCTTGTTACCAAGACAAGCTTTCATAGCATTAAACACCGCCCAATAGAGTTGTTCCGTATCGCTCGGTTCTTCCTGGTGTACTTCGCGCATCTGGCCCGAAAGAAGAAAATCGTAAACTCCTTCTTTGTGCCGAGGCGCATTGTAAACTATTCGTCCCGAGGCATCGTAAACCGTGCTCGCTCCTTCGTAGGTAATAATAGATTTCCCAATCTGGTCTACACCCACAAAGTTCACGTACACATACGGCGCAGGACAATCTGCCAGAAGTTCCCTAACTACCTGATGACGTTTGCGGTTCTTCTGCCAACCCCAAGGACTCGCAGACAAGTTCACAAAAAAGTCTACACCCTGCTCGTAAAGAAAATGTGCGGGGCTAATGTTGTAGTCCCCATGCCACATATCTTCACACTGGTGCAAGCCAATGGAGACCTCCTGCGAACCGACCCGGACTCTAACCGGAACAATTAGCTCCCGCAAAACATCAACCAAAGGTCTCCCAGACTCCAGAGCAATTTCCTCAGCAACCTTACGGAGACTGAAGAATTGTCTATCGTCGAAGAAGTACCTGTAGTTTGGATGAAGCGTCTTCACAACTTTTTGCACCAATTTCCCATCTTTGGCAACAAACGCCGTATTCAGTTTCCGCACCCTACCATCTTCGCCCTTCTTCGCCCGGTCAATGTATATGGAACCAAAAATAACTACGATACCGGCCTTGCTGGCTTCAATCACTTTCTGGTTAGCCAATTCGATTTGGCGAAGAAAATCTTCAAACTCGAACCGGTCACCGAGTAAATATCCCGGGATAGCCATTTCCGGAAACACAATAAGCTCCTGCCCACGCCGGACAGCCTCATTTATTTCCGAGACCATACTCTCCGCGTTATGCATCGGCGAAGCAGGCTTAACCCGCATCTGTCCAATTGAAAGCTTTACGGAATTCATTTAGTTCTCCTATCTGAGTAACGCGAGTATCGGTTCTACGAACACACCACTCACGTCCACAACGGTTACTTTCTTCGACCCACTCACGGCAAGCTTCTGCGTTACCGGATGCGAGTTAGTGGTTATGACATGTGCGACCTTGGAGTGCTCCAGCTTGTCCAGACACCGCCGCCATTTGCCGTTGTTAAGCGTCATATGGGTAGATGCCATATAAACAGCCTTCGCGCCCCTTGAAAGGTAAGCGTTCACCGCAAGTTCAGCAGTGCCGAACGACCTTATCATGTCGTCATAAATCCAGACAACCTTCCCTTCCACGTCACCAATGGCGTACATAAGTTTTGTAGTTTCGAAGTCACGATCTTTCGCTACGACTGCAATCTCTACGTCAAACTTATCCGCATAGCTCTTCACCCAATCTGGCCTTCCGGTATCTGCTGATCCAAAAACCTCCGGAAGCGTGAATCCACGAATAGCTTCAAACATGACGGGTTCTGCATAAAGAGAAGCAGCCTGTCGATCACGTTTCAAAGAGTTAAGCTGACCTTCTTCGTGGAGGTCTAAGAACATAAAAGCATTCCCCAAACCGTTGTTCGGAATTGAGTGGTAAATATTGTAAAGCCAATCGTTTACACTCTCTCCTGGTTTTTTCGCTCGTTCCATGGTTGAGTAAGCTTGAAACGGATTCACGAAAATTCTTTTGCGCGTATTAGGCGCAAAAATATTTCCAAGACGAACCACTTCAATCAAACTCGCATTATCCAGACCCCCACCAACAACAATTACATCCTTACCAGCAAGTTCGTTGCGATCGCCAATTCCTGCACGCAAATAATCTTCGCCATCAGAAAACCTCTCACGAGAAATCTTAATTTTCCCAAAAGGAATTCCAAGTTTCTGCGCAAGCAGTTCCGCGAAGTACTGGTATGGTTTCGTACTAACCATAACCACCTGTTCCGGATCTAAAATCGAATTCATATTCCCCTCCTAAAATTTCCAAATTTCCTACGCCAATATCTCTATTAGCGAAAGAAAAAAAGAAATTATTGCCTACAAGTGCAATAACTTTACTATCCCAACTATGATAAGTGGTACAAATAACAAAAATCCGAATACCACACTTATCAACATACCAAGCAATGTATAAAACTGTCTGCCCCCAAAAAAGAAGACAGCAATCCCCACACCAAACCCAGTAAGCCAAATTTTCCAATAAACCAAGAGCGTATTAACTAGCAGCATAATTCCTCCTAAAAACCCAATTTCCAAATTCCAAATGTTTAGAACCTAGAAAAAAGAAGTAAGAAAATTTCTTACTATATAAGCACAAGCTCTTTCTTCCAGAGACTGTGTAGCTTATCAAAAAGTTCACTACCGACCGAGACCTTGTATGGTGTTGGATTCAAGAACCGCAAATGATCAGGGCGGATTTTCTTGAGTTCAGACTGAAGCAAATCCTTACCTTGTTGTAAGGTGGGCTTACGAAGCAAACCGTCGTCCCAATAACACTCGAGTCTGGACTCCACAGCATAAGGCACTACAACCATCTGCTTATACTCATCGAACGGATCTCTGAGTAAAAACGGTTGACCTTCCTCTGGCTCTGCGTTTCCATCTTCCACCATCACATCGGCGATCATTTCCGAATTGCTATCGAAAAGCCTGAAAACTTTCTTCCGACCTGGGATAGTAATTTTCACTTTCTCTTGCGACAGCTTTATCCGGTCTTTACCGTCGATGGACACCAGTTTATAAACACCACCCAAGGCGGGTTGTTTCAAACAGGTTACGAGATGAGTTCCAATGCCGAAAACATCAATTGCATGACCCTGCTCCTTTAAGGACAGCAAAATATCTTCGGTAATGTCGTTACTCGCCACGATTTTTGAAGCTTGCCCTGAAAGATCCACTCCGGTTTTTTCTTTGGCATCCAGAATCATCTTCTTAGCCTCTTTTGATAAATAAGCCAAGTCACCAGAATCCAAACGAATACCTTGAGCGCTCAGACCTATCCACCCTAAAGCGGAAGCAACACAGATGTAGTTAGGAATGCCGGACTTCAGTGTGTCATAGGTGTCCACGAGAGCGAGAAATCCTGACGGAAAAGCTTGTGCGTAACTAATAAACGCAGCCAATTCTCCATCGTTCGTTTTGTTGTAGCCCAACACTCGTCTCATTTGCAAGACCATGCCGACAAAGTCCTGGTTCACACCACCATCTTGCATGGTAATAGACCGAGACGTAATGTCTTCAAGTCCGGTAAAGGAAGAGACAAAAGCATGAGCATGAGTACCTCTACAAGGAACACCATCAATCTGCTTCGAACGCATATTGGAAGAGTAATCAAACCCACCCAGATACGTATACTTGGAAGCAGTCAGCGCGCCGTCCAGACCCTGCGCTCTACGCATTCCAAATTCCATTAGCACAGCAGTCGGTCCGGCAGCCAACCTGAACCTCGCCGCATTGGTCGCAACCAAAGTCGCATAGTTAACGAGGTTAAGCGAGGTGGTCTCCATGTATTGGAGCACACCCAATGGGCCTTCGCCTCGAATCAGCGGAGTCCGAGGAAAAACCAAAGAACCTTCAGGTTGCGCGTAAATTTTAACTTCGCTCGCGTCAAGCTCAGAAAGAAAAACGAAGAAAGCAGGTTCTGCGTGCGGTAACAACTCGCGAGCTACCTCGATATCCTCGGCAGTAAACCGAAAATTCTCAAGATAGCTAAGTACATCAGACAACCCGGCAAACACCGCGAATTCTCCACCGAAAGGTGTCTTGCGGAAAAACAGATCAAATACAGCATGCTTGTTATGGGTACCACTTTTCCAATATGCGTACAGCATGGTTAGCTGGTACATATCGGATTGAAGCATGCCAAGTCTCGGCAACGTCAAACTATTCATAGAATCCTCCAATTCAATTGAAATGAAATCTGGTCAAGATTTAAGCCCAAAAATACCATTTTTCAGCCTAAATGTCAATAAAAAAAGAACTACCTTTTAGTAGCTCTTAACCAAGTGGTTTAATCTTTCCGCCCCCGTTAGCATATTGCGCAAACCGTTCCGAGGCAAAATCAAGCCCCTCTTCGAGAATTTGGAAAAGTTCTCCGATCGGGTTAATGGTAGCCGCAGTGAAAGTTTGAAGCAATTGAACCGCGCGCATCCACAGTCGTTGATGATGTCCAATGGGTAGCGGAAGCTCGAAGCCAGACTCAGCGGTAATCTCTTGCACATAAATGCCATTACCCTCTTTAGGGTCGTTGCATTTGAACTGGGCAAGCAATTCCTCTCTGGTCACTTCTTCGTGAATCACGACCGGCATAAGGTAACCCCAAGCCGCATGCACCCGCTGTTCGTTCAAATTTGGGAGGTATTCTTCTTCCGTAGTATACGTCTCACCAAGACTGTAGATTGACGTTTCATAGGTTTTTTCGCCAATCTTAACCTTGACTGCAACCATATCTGGGAATGGAGTTTCCTGGTCGAAGGGAATGTCATTGTTGACCCACACCTTCATACCAATCTCTTCACGCGCCTCGTCTTTCTCCTTTTTATCGTAACCAAGCAAGCATTCCGGCGAAGAAGCAAAGTGAGGTCCAAACACCCCATTGAACCCACCAAGCGAGGCTGGTCCACCAACACCCGGCGGTTGCACGCGAACAATTCCAACGAAGAAAACCTTACCCGAAGGTGTGATAATAACCGGAAACAGGTCAGAAGCAATAGCCGCCTTCGGCCACGCCTTCAAACCCGCTTCAATGAGAGTGTAAGAACCACTAGATTCCACCACTGTAAGGTAGTCACCATACGGACCGCCCACACGGATCTTTGGGTCAATACACATCGCTTGATAGATCGGGTCGAGTTGGCTTTTAAGAACATCAAAATTTTCATTCTCGCCCTCTGTGGTGCCAAACACGACGGGAACAAAACCCGGAAAGTTTTCAGAAATAGGCGCTCCAGCATTCATCAAACCCGCCGTTGCATCCTAGATCTTTTCAATCACCCACTTACCCGCTTTGAACTCAGTAGACACGATTAATTTCCGCATCTCGTTTCCTCCAATTATTTTCTTCGGTTGTTAGTACTTCAGGCTCGAACTTTTCAAGCCCAGAAATTTCCATCCGAGTAGTTCAGATAAAAACCTCTAAAAATATTTCTGGCACAGAAACAACAGTCCATGCCAGACTAAACATACAACTCATTTTCATAAATATACTTTTCCACTTTGGGGTCTACAAGTCCGGAAATACATTTTCCCGCTTTCACTAAATTCCGAATTTCCGTACTCGAACCTTGTCTCTCAAGTTTTAAAGTAAAAGACTTCGTCGGTGTCTGAATCGCACCGTATTCGAACCCCGGTCTTGTAACAATTAAGAACTGCGCATTATCCCAAAGCTCGTTTCCTTTAAACCATTTCTTTACCGGCACAATTCCATCTTCACCCACCACCAGCCAGTCCGAACCGATTACATGCAGAACTTCGTACTTCTTGCCAAACTTCATCTGCAAGTCCCAAGCCCGACTATAAGTCCCTTCCGTGATGTCCGATAAATCTACTTGCACCCTTCGCAGTCTCTCACAAGCCAAACGAATCATTTCCCCCCGGTGAACACCTTTTGTAATGTAAGGCTTGTCCGGCCTGTCCCCGGAAGGAAAAACCACAACTCGGTCCACAAACTGACATTTGATTAAGGCGTTAACAACTTCCAAATGATGATTCCCAAACGGATCAAACGCTCCTCCAAACAAAGCAAGTCTCTCCATATTCCTCTCCTTGAAAAATGGTATTAAAACACTAAATAATACCAATTTTAAGCCCTTTTATCAAATCCTAAATAAAAAACCGCGAACAACTTTCGCAGTATCTTACTTATATCTAAGCTTTATTGAAAAGGAGACCATAACTGCCGAGATCACGGAAATTAGCCAAGGTAGCGATATACCAGCTGCCTTAAAAGCAAGGCCTCCGCCCGGCTTAAAATACCAGTTAATTAAAGCACACGGAACATAGACAAAAGGAAGCGACGTAAATGCCGTAAAAGCAAACGACACCACTACCGCCTTGAGCAACCTTTGTCCTTTCGTCTCATTTAAGCTGTTAGCCTCGAAGTCAAATCCAAGAGCGGTGAAAAGAGCCACCAAAGCCCCATATATCGCCGCCCAGACAAAATAACCAATTACCATTTTTACCCCCTAAATAGTTTAAATTTTCGGCAAGAGGAAAGACTGCATAATAATCCAAAAGCCACACATTGTCCACGATGTGACTCAACTTTTAGATAAAAAAATACTACTTTCACGGGTAGCTTTTCTAATAATGAAGCTGAATCTGGTCGCTGGTCAGGAACCTAACACCTTGCCTGTCCAGATCAAGTAGGGCTTTTCTACCACCATCCGGACTAAGCTCGGCGATGGCATCCAAAACCACAAAAACATCGAACCCTCTTCGCTTTGCGTCTTCTGCAGTAGCGTGAACACAAATCTCGGTAACAACACCTGTAACCACAAGAGTGTTAACCGCTCTGGTGCGAAGAGCTGCTTCCAGACCAGTGTCATCGCCATAAGCATCAGTAAACCCCGAATGAGATTCCGCCCACCCATTGGCTTTTGGCCAGTACAACCCAAACCCGATCTCAAGCAGCTCCGGTGGCGGCAGGACCTCATCTGTTCCAGCCCCACAATGCTCGGGGAAAACCGTCATACTTCCTACTCTCGCAAGGTAGTTGACCAAGTTTTGCTTTTTCCAACGCATCCCGGGTAAAAAACTCGCCTCAGTAAAACCCAAAGATTGCTCATAGGTAATCTTAGCAAAATTCGGAACCTTAAAATTCTTTGCGTATGTCCAAGAATCGTAGGGGTGGTTATCACCAAGCAACACGCGTCTTTCAAAGGGAGTCTGCAAGTTCACCTTAACTACTCTTTGAGTGAACTCTTTATTGAACCCTGGCACACCGAGAGGATATCCTTCCATGAACCCATTTAGCGTATCGGTATTGAGACAAGCTACATTGGGTCTCATAACAAACACGCCTTCGTAGCGATTTTTCAGCTCCATCATATTTTCTCCTTTGCATTTTTGAAATTCCAACACTCAGAAAACTGAAATTGCACTATATAGAAAAAGCTCACTAAAATCAAGCTTCTTGTAAGGTTTAATTGTCCAGTATACGATAAATGCATGACTACAGCAGAAAGATTCACTCCCCCGGAAGCACAACAAGAATTTCGGGAAAAAGAAAAAAACATAAAAGTATTCAAACCCGCCACCGAATATTTACTGAATCCACAAGACCCAGAGTCCCCCTGGCCAGAAGAAATAAAAAACAACCCAGAATTAAAACAACTCGCCGAAAAAAGACGAGAACTCTCTGTTCTGGTTAGGGCTATTTTCGAGCGCATCCCCGACCCCACAAAAAACTTCACCGAAGCCCTAAAAGAAAAACAAGTAACCCCAAAAGAACTCGCCGACCTATACGACAAACTAACAGAACTACTAAGCGACCCAGACTACGGCCGACTCATTTTATATTTACCCTTCGAGTTACTCCCAGAAAAAAACCTAAAAACGAAATCTAAACCACTTGCAGAATCCGCAAAACACTTCTCTGAGGTCTACATGCAACGCTGGCATGAACAGTTAGAAATTTTTGACATCCCGGCAAATTTCAAAGACGGCAATATTCCCGAACCAGAAATTCGTAGTGAACCACTACCAAGAGTCGCCAAAGCAGGCCACCTTGCTGTTAAGCTTGTAGAAAAAAACTACCTCTCCCATTCCGATGTTATTAAACTAATCGTCGAAGCAAAAGACCCAATTCAAAAACAAAGCCTAGCAGACACACTACTCATTCTAAACGAACAAAATCCTTTCTCAGAGGAACTTCTAAAACAATTGGAAGAATCTGGAGAAGATGTATTAGTAAACTTAAAATCTCAAATAGAATCTGTAACACATACCCAACATTCCGAAAAACCTAAGTTAGAAAAAACTAACCTAGCTATTAAATTTCAAACATCACTCGCCGAATTAAGTACAAGATACGAAAGAAATCTCACTAACCTCCCCAAAGCCAGGGCAGATTGGCTAAGACTCACAGAGGAAAACGCAATTCTAGAACAATTCGCAGAAGCACTATCCGAGAGTTTAAAAGAAGGCAATCTAACACCAGAACAAATATCGGGAATCGCCAATACAGAAGGTAAAGTTTATAAACTCCTAGTCATCAAGACATTAGGAAAAACCCTTGAGTCCAAACCCCAGAACACAGAAGATTTACTAAAAAGATTAGAACCTTTACTTGAGCAAATACAAAAAACCGGAGATCTAGAAATACAAGATTCACTGTTAGTGTTTTGGTCGCGTCTACACTCTCTAGGTCTTGTAGACGAAAATAGCATTTCACAAAAAGGTTTTAAAATCCCCAAGTTAGATTCTGCATTTTCGATTGAAAACAGTCAGGTGGAAAAAGAAATTTCAGAACTAAACGAGATGATTAAAACCATTGAAGAAAATCCAGAACTTTCTAAATTCATCTATCCCATTGCCATTATGTATGGTTCTAAAGTAAAAGGTTACGGAAAAATAACAGCCGACGTAGACATAGCTATATTTATCAAACCAGGAATACCTTCCACTGACAAACCTCAAATAGAGAAGTTACTCAAAACACATTTCGGCAACCACAAAGCCGAAGGCGAAGCAATGCAGTTTTGGCTATATGAAACCGAAGAAGAATTAAACATCCAAGACTTTCCAACTCCAGACAACCATCTTGGCGACAGCTCACTTTCCCACGTACTCTTAGGCGGCGTTTGGGTAGGTAACACAGATAGCATTAAAGAAATTTACAAAAAAACTCTTCCAGGATTCTTGCACCCAAAAGACAAAAAAATAGAAAACCAACCAGCCAGAAGAATATGGCTAGAGGCCATGGAGCGCGACACATTACAATATCGCCTACTACATAAAGGCTACGAAAGATTCCATCCAGCCATACCGGGAGTTAGAAGCAAACACAAAGCAGAAGTAGACGGTGAAAGTACATTCTGGGACCCCGGCTACAGAAGACTCGCGAGCAAACTATATATAGACAAAGTTTTCCTCCCAAATCTGGACAAATAAAAAAGGATAACTCTTTTTAAAGTTATCCATTCAGACGATTACAGACGATCGTCTTCGTTAAAGGGGTTGTTGCGACCGATGCCACTCAGGTCCTTGGGCGTAGTAAAACGGCGACGATTCGTCACTTCCTGCTTGCGTGGACCACGGCCCAGCATCACCCGAAGAGTGGGCAGGTTGCCCGTCCGAGACGCTTCGTTGAACATTGCTATCGCCTTCGGAGCCTGGCGACTCAAAATCAAACGATTCATTCCGGGTTTGACGTTGTCACGCAACCACACCAGGCTGGACTCATTGGCCGGACCGACTTCACCAGTCTTGACGGCGAAGTAAACAGTCTGACGAACGTCGAGACTGACACCACCCCACTGAATTCGACCGATACCCTGACCGTTCTGCTGAAGGGCCTTGGTTGAATCGAGCGGATCCGCGTCCGCGATACTCTGCGCGTCCACACCGACACGAACGATCTCATGGAGTTCACCATTACGATCCGTGTAGATGTTGTCAGGAGCCGAGTCATACCCTTGCTCCAAGGACTCAATGTACTGAGCCGTCAGCTCTCGATTAATCGAGCCGTCGCTGTTGATGACGATAATGTCGGTGCCAAGCTGGCGTTCCAGCGATGCGAGTACCTGATAAGCGATATCTTTGCGGCGCGGGTTATAACTGAGCAGCAAAGGACCATAAGGGATCAAGCCCGAAAAGTCCATGCCGTTTGTTCCACCACCGGCCAAATTGCCCATCAGGACCATCATCAGAACATCCGAACTCATACCGAGCGAGCCGGCAAAGTTGTTCACCTCCGCTTTCGACGGCGGAGTCATCGGGTGATCATCGGAATCAGAGGTTGCAGCAGCCGGAGCCGTAAAGACCGGCGTAGGCGCAAACGCCTGACCAATCTTCAACGCAGTAATGACTCCAACGCTCGCGATTTCAGCAATCTGAGTTCCGCTCAAAAGAGCGAAGTCAGTCGCTTCTTTCAAACCAGCAGCTTCGAGCTTTCCGATCTGTTCA
The DNA here is from genome assembly GCA_964384035.1 of uncultured Candidatus Saccharibacteria bacterium. Lineage (GTDB taxonomy): Bacteria > Patescibacteriota > Doudnabacteria > UBA920 > UBA920 > CAYLIB01. Next base: position 56,744 of record CAYLIB010000004.1, on the reverse strand, counting down.
TCGTTGAGTCCGAATTCCTCGGACTGGAGTCGTGTTTTCAATTCAACGTTCATTGCCATGGCAATTGTTTCCTCCAATTGAAATTGTGTTGTTGTTAGGTACGAGAACTTCCCCGCATGTCGCGTTGACTAGCGGATTATTGTCGAAAAATTATTTTCACCAATAATCTACTAACCACGAAGACTGTACACACTACAATATTTTATTACTTTTGTCAATCTACTTTTAAAAAATTTAGGCAAAGTTTATTTTGAACTCTGCCTACAACAAAATTTTTTCTACTTCTGTAGGCCCAAATGAAATCATTCTCACGGGAACACCTAGCTTTTCAGCAAAAACCTCTGAACACAAACCCGACATACCTTGCCTACTTCCATTCTCAGGAAGAGCAAGATGAGTTACATTAGGCTTGCACCCAAACAGAAACCGGGTTAGCTCTGTTTGATAATCGAGCTTAGCTTGTCCCTCAAGCTGAACACGTTTAATGTCTCGCTTTTCTTCCGTCAGGAATCCTTTCGGGTCATTTGCAGAATAACTATCGCATATCTGCCACTGCCCGAAAATTCCAATCTGGTCGAACCACGTAACAGCAATCGCATCCAAGTGGTCAATTATGCCTAGCGCATACCGCAGAGAAACAAAATCCAACGGCCCCACTCGCACCTTACCTCTCCATCGGTTTTCTTCGCCACTGCTTCCTGGAAGCAATAACTCAGAGAGGTCAGGATTATGCGTCACCATAGGCCCAGCACCATGCCGTATCTGGTAACCACGCGTAATCCCGAACTTCACAACCTGACCGTTGTATCCACATTCATCCAACAGGTTAAATGTAGTTAGTTCCGGTAAAGTTCGAAGTTTACTGGTATGAGGGTAAAACCCATGAATTCTGTCCGTAAGTATCCCATGAGAACTTTCAAACACCACTACTCCGTCTCGCAACAGAATATCTTTCCGAAGAAAGTCTGTGTCTACAATCCTCACAGTTCTCGCGAACTCGCGGTACTTATTAGCCACAACCCTAACTGCATTCGGGTTCTGCAAGAAAGCAATTTCTTCTCTCGCCATCTCAATATCTCCCGGCCATAACTCGCTCATTCTATCAATTATGTCCGAAAGTTCTCGAAGTTTTAAGAGTCGAATCGCTTCAAGCTTTTCTTCAAGCCCGCTACCCAAAAGGTCTCCCACTCGAATAGCTAAATCAGGGTGAAGTTCGGAGTCCAAATAGGCTTCGCCTATCCCAAGCCCTACAATTCCTTTCTGATTCTCTTTCCGAGCAAGTTCCCTAAGTCTCGATGCTATCCCGTGAAATGGTGTCGTACACAAAGCGTCGGCGTCTAGGATCAACAGTTCAAACACTTCTCGAATACCGTGTGAATACCGAAGGTCATTGGCTTCCACCAACAGACCACCCGGATCCACCACAAAATTCTTCGAAATGAAAGTCTTTGCGCCTTCGAAGGTTCCGCAACCCAATTGGCTAAAGTTGAAAACTTCCCCTCTTGAGGTACGAACACCATGACAACCCTGCGCGCCACCAACTTTTACGACCGTATGTGCTTTCTTATGCGAAGCAATTTTGTGAACTACTCCGCCTTTTCCGCCATCACCCGGACCCAAGTCGGTAACCGTAAAAACTTGTCTTGCCATCCTTCACCTCTATAAAAAGGGTGGGTGAACTTGTTTAAGGCTCACCCGAGTTCAATTGAGTTTTCTTTCAACGAGTTTACAACCAGACACCCGACTCGCCCTTGTCAGAACTCCCCGAACCAGCTTCCACTGGCCACAGATCGTTCTTGTTGGCGAAAATCGAGAACTTCGGCGGCAACTTGGAGAAATTCGGAAGCACAGCTTGTGCTCCAATGGCGATGCCTTTTACAGCATCAACCACTGCCTTTGCTTCAACAGTCGAAATCGCGGAGTTTCCAAAGGTGTCCTTGGAAGTCAGATAGTCACGAAGACCCTGTAAATCCAAAGTCCCTTCGGTTAGCCCGATGATCGCGGCTTGAATTGCTGGCAACAAAGCTGTGTAATGAAGCCCTTCCTGGAGCCTGTACGCTTCATCACGCTCCTTGGCCTTCAGCAATTTGTCGAACCTCCCAAGCTCGCTCGTAGTAGGGATAACAACGACGTGGTCGGAACCGAACATCGAGGTGTAAAAACGCACCGCGCTTTCATAACCCGATCTCTGAACCACCGCCACATAGCCATGGACGCGTTTCTGCATCTCAGCGACAACATCCCTGACCGAAGGCAACTTGCGTGGATTCAACTGATAACCATTTTCCGTTGCTTTCTGCCAGACATCTTTGCCGAAAATCCTTTCAACGATATCGGCATCAAACTCAAGTCGCGCCGGGGCATCGGTGATCGTTGTGTCATACGCTTTCAGGTCATAGAGATTGATTGAACGGTGGGTTAAAAACGCCGCCGCAAACCAACCATAGTGAGGGTCTTCGGGATGATCATCGCCCGCACGCTCAGGAACGATATAGGTCATCTGTTCGAGAACCCTCTCGTCTGTTTCAAACTGCGGACGCATCAGCACGAACTGGTCGGACCTGTCACCAAACGCACCATTGCTCACATGCAGGTCATACCGGCCAAGTACCGGACTCGGACCCTCAATGAGCAAATCGTAGAGCGTTGGCAACACGATCATAACGCCGTCAATGCTATAACCCATAGATCCAGTTGTGTCGGACCGCGACTCCCATGGCATAGCAACACCACGAGGAATCGTATACCGACCATCGCCCAAGTCTTGATAGTAGGTAAGCGAACGACGAACGATTCCATACTTCGCCGGGTCAACCAGATCATGCAGACCCAACCCTTCTCTCGCACGCTGTTCCGCCTTCTCCGTAACACTGGGACCAGATCTTTTCACTGTCTCCTCGGCTACGGCAGTAAATGCATCTCTCGAGTAACCACCTTTATTCTTCATCTGCTTATTCTCCTGTCAGTTCAAACGTTGTGTAGGGATGAAACTTGCGACCCCAGAGGGAATCAACAAGCTCATAGAATCTCGCATGTGCCTGACCCGCTTCGCTAAATGCACCACGGGAAAGGGAAACCAGAAAGTCTTCATAACGACCATCTGGGAGTTGATCGCTTGGTGGAATTATCCCAATTTCGCTTGCACCCAAGGCGAATAGAACAGCGGAAGCGATTTTAGAAATCTCGATCCGCACAATCGCCTTTGGAACACTACCATCAGGATGTACCTTAGCCGCACTCCAATCGAAAAACGCGACAAAGTGGTCATCACGATTAATCAAGATATTCTCGCCGTCTACCCAGGAGAGTTCAATCCCCTGAGAGTGTGCGAAATCGAGACTCTTGAGCGCCTTGCCCAGAATCCACGCGCTTGTTTTCGGGTCTACCCGAGCATTATCGCGAGTCACCACATGGGCCAACGGCACCAAATCTCTTTGGTCATCACAGATTCCAAAGAATCCAATAACGTTAATCCGTCGACCACCTTGGTCATTCGAAACAAAACTCTCCACAAGGCTTGGAAAACAGAGATGATAGTTGAGCGCCACCGCCCCCGGTTTGAGAGCCTGGTAAACCTTTTCCCGTCGCTCTGCTTCCTCGGTCATCTGCCGAAGCAAGAAAGCTTCACGGTCAAGGAGCCCATTCTGCTCAATGGAGACAGCGCACTTAAGCACGCCAATCCGTCCATCGGGTATTTTGCAAACGTACATTCTGAAGTTTGCAGTCTCACCCAAAGGAAGATCAGTATCAACTTCGTATACCACGCCACTAGGACTGGTAATCCTTTTCATTTGGCTACTAAACCTCCTATTCTTTTGATATGTGCATTCCTGCCTGAGCCACCCACGTAGGGTTTTTCAAGCAAGAGACTTAGGGCCTAGCATTTTCCTTGGCCCCAATTCTCAAGCCAGAAACAGAAACAAAATACCGCATATTCTTCTAAAATTTACCCAAAATGTCAATATTGACGCATCAACCAATTTATTGCCTAACTTATAACATTTGAACTCTAGTTATAGTTTTTTTAACAAAAGAATAAAGCTCAGCAGGTCTATGCGCGGAATCTTTTTGCTTTTTAGCCAACTTCTTAAGCATTTTCGTTTCCTGAAGCTTTTTCCTAAAATTTCGTTTATCCAAGCGTCTATCCAAAATAACTTCATAGACTTTCTGTAGCTCAGTCAAAGTAAACTCCTTTGGTAACAGACTATAAACCACGTTCGTATACTCTATCTTATTCTTAAGCCTCTCAATTGCAGTCCTTAAAACTTCATCGTGGTCGTAAGCCAACCCTCGTAAATTACGAGCATCATACCACCCAATCCCCGAATATTCCGTGGTGGTCTTTAGTTGGACATGGGTATTGGGAAGCAGTGCAAAGTAAGCCACAGAGACCACCCTACCAAACGGATCCCTATCTACTTTTCCAAATGTATACAACTGTTCCAAATATACATTCTCTATACCCGCCTTCTCACGAAGTATTCGCTCGGCTCCTTGGTCTATAGATTCATCTCCCAATACTAACCCACCCGGAATAGCCAGTTTCCCAGAAAAGGGAGCTTTCTTCATAGAAATCAGTAACACTTTAAGCTTATTTTCATCCACCGTAAAAATTACAACATCGGTTGCAATAACAGCATGTTTATACTTTTTTAAAATCTTTGTCATTACTAAATTTATTACTTAGTGTAAGATATACACATTATAATCTTTCCCAAAAATCTGTCAAATAAAAAAACTTTACCACTCAAGTTGCAAGTGCAACTATAGTAGTAAAGTTAGACCCTAGCGAAAATATCCTCTATTTGCTTTTTAGTAAGAGGCTTCTCGGCTTGGTAGTAAATTAGTGTCCCTGGTTCTACTAAAGTATTTCCTGTTGGACGGTTTACTACTCTTAGGCTTCCATTTTCTGTAAACCCAATACCCAGAGCCAACCCCTCCAGCTCATCCATAAGGATCGTTCGAAAATGTTTGTACTTAAAAGCCCTCACCCACTCCGGTACTGTCACCGAATGAAGTTCATCCTCTTCCCCCAGAGCAACCATGCCTCTCATAAGCTTTATAATTCCCGGCATCTTTGCTTCCTGTGCTATGAGCGCAACGCTAAGGGGCAGCGAACATTCAATCCGACTGGAGACTACATGGAGGTGCTCCTGAAATTGCGGGTCGTCAAGCTTTACAATAATCCGCGCAGTAGAGTTAACTTTGCAAACCTTGAGCGTAGCCAAGACAGACTTTTCGTCTTCAGACGCATGAATTATTACCATGCTTGCATCCGCAACGCACGCCTTCTGGATAACTTCATTAGAAGCAAGCGTACCATGTACAAATTCAACCAAATCAGGCATGGGGTTAGTAGTCTGGCTTGCAGAACACAGCACGATTTCTTTTTGCTCATGCTCCTTTTGGTCTGCCAAGAGTTCTGCAACCAGCAACTGTGTTTCCTCTTCCCGCCAACCATAAATAACAATGTGGTCTTTAAGTTTAAGTTGTGCAAGTCCCATAAATCTTAACCTCCCTCTGTATTCCCAAGCCTGACCAAGCTTGTTTATAATCGCACCAGCAGTACACAGGCCAATGGTGCAAATTACTATAGTTAGAAGTTTACCAGGAATCGTTATCGGATAAACATCGCCGTACCCAATGGTTAGTATGGTAACCCAAAACCACCACCAATAGTTATTGAAAGACTGAAGCGTTCCCGTTTTCTCGATCATCGGCATAAAAACCGCGCCAATGACGAAAGTTCCCAGTAGCGGCAAGAAAAGCACAAGCCAACCCGAGCGTTGCACATACCGCTGAAATCGTTTACTCATTCGAAAAAACAAATGCGAATACATTTCAGTTTCCCTCCTTTCTAAATTTCAAGATTTTAAAGCGCACTCTAGCATAAACCAGAGATTCTGTCCATAAAAAAACACTCAACTTTTTCTTGTAAAAACTATTCTCCTTTGTAATTTTTTTCTTTTTCATTGATAAGTAAATAATATAAAAATCTTTTATACAATTTAAACTCTTCAAAGATAAGATAATTTTTTATTCTTATTCAAAATTTTGCCTGGTATAATTAGCCCACGCGTATGAATAAAAAAGGTTACAAATCCGGGCCTGAAGGCGCAGATCTAGTAGAAATAAATACACAACCCGAAACACAAGAATCACAAAAAGAACAAAGGCAAGTAGCGGAAGCGACTCTTATCGATATTTTTCGTGAGCGAGCAGGATCCGATACTCCACTTGAACTTCGTAAACTACCCGACTCTTTCGAATATGTTCAATTACCAGAAATAATTAGCGTTAATTTTAAAGAGAACCCAAGACTCCCGCGTGAACTAAACGGTCATTCATGGCAACAACTAATTCCTCTACTCTGAGGAAACTCTAGACCAGCGAGACACCTAGAAAAGCTTTTCAACTGTTCTAAATCTGAAGCCAATAACTCCAACCCAGATTTTTCTGTTCTTGAACGAGAAGCACCCAAATCTGTAAAAAACAAAGCAGGTCGCAAACTTTACGAGTTTCTAAAATTCCTAGACTTATATCCGGAAAATTCTCCCGAAGAATACGAAACCGAGGTAAATAATAAATTTTTAGTAGCAGTTGATAAAATCCAAAAAATCACAAACTCATCGACGGCCTTTCTGCGCTATTCACAAAACAATACGACAAGACAATCATAAAAAGAACATTAAACGAAGTAGGTTTTATACACCGGGACGTTCTACATTCCAAAAAATTTAAGGACCTAGAAGCACCACGAGTTACTGGCTTTATAAATAAATTTTCACAAATTAATTCTGAATCTAGTACTGCCCATGATGCACAACGAGAATATGAATATGAAGATTAACATTCACCAGAACTACAATTAGCAAATGTTCCGAATACTGAAAGAGCCAATCTTTTAAACGTTCTTATAAATACTCAAAAACAAGTCAGAAAATAACTGCGCACAATAACAATTTAAGCTATTTTCGCAATGGTTATAATTAATTAAAAAACCCAACAAAATTGGGTAAACTAAGATTTAATTAACTTAGCTATAAAGCAATTGGATGGATGTCCTAAAATAGTAGGTTTCGTATGGAAGCAATGAGCGGATAAACTTGCCGACACGATATCTAAAATCTTTACCTCGATTTGCCAATCAGCTGTACTCGCAAGCATCCCGCACCTCGAATCCAACATTACCCCCATTTGTTTCAAATTCTCTGTATCGAGAATAAGCCTAGGACCGTTTAACCAGAACTGCACATTTCCAAGTCTCTTAATCTCCACGAATACACCGCTATCCGTAGTTACAAAGGGAATTTCAGCTCGTGCTTTTTGAGGTATACTTCCTACCACTGGCAATGCTTGCCAATATATATCATCCTTCTCCACCCCTTTGTCCATAAGAACATTACCTAAATCCCTACTGGTAGATATCCACGTTGGCAACACCATTTCCCCCATAACCAATCGCGATTTAATAGAATACATAATCCCCTCCTACATTTTTGTCTTGGTTTCAAGTAAAATGACTCTATGAAAGCATCTACTATAAAGATAGCAGTTTTCGATATCGATGGCACCATTTTTCGTTCCAGCCTCGCAGTCGAACTAATTCACTCACTGGTACGTGAGGGTATTTTCCCAAAACAAGCCGGCAAGGAAATAGAATTCGACTACCAAAATTGGTTAGACCGCAAAGGCAGTTACCCCAAATACCTCACCCAGCTTATTAATGTATTTATGAAATACATTCCCGAGAAAAGCGAAAAAGAAATTTTAAAAGTTAGTAGTAAAATTATCGAAGAACAAGGCGACAGGCAATACATATACACACGAAATTTAGTAAAAGAATTTAAAAAAAATAATTTCCACTTAGTCGCTGTTTCCGGCTCTCCATATTTTCTTGTATCTAAATTTGCCGAACTCTTAAAATTCAACGCTAGTTTCGGTTCGCATTTTGTGGTAGAGAATGGCAAATTCACCGGTGGAGTTATAAAGATTGGCGACGAAGATAAATTCAAAACTTTAAAAGAATATGTAGAAGCACAACACTTAAACGTAAACTGGAAAGCAAGCACGGCCATAGGAGATACAACAAGCGATCTACCGTTACTGGAATCCGTAGGAAAGCCCATAGCCTTTAATCCAAATTTAGAACTAGCCAAAATAGCACAAAAAAATAAATGGACAATAGTCGTAGAAAGAAAAGATGTAATTTATAAACTTAACAACTACCAACTCCTAAAATGATAGAAAATCACTCCCACAATAAACCAACCGAACGCGTTGAAGAACGTCATATAGCAGTTAAGCTTACTGGGCTTGTTCAAGGTGTAGGCCTAAGGCAAGCTATTATGCACAAAGCTCACGACTTACATTTAATGGGTTTCGTAAAAAACGAATCTGATAAAACTACGGTATATTTCGAAGCACAAGGCAGAAAGGAATATCTAGAAGAACTAGTTAACTGGTGTCGTAACTCTCCTGCTTGGTCTTCTGTAGAAAAATTTGAAGTAGCAGAACTCCCTCAAACCGAACTACCTATTTTTTATATAGCAGAATAAACCGCCATGTCCCTAATTTCACACAAAGTAATTCAAGTAACAACGAGCTGCAATAACACCAAAGAAGCAGAAAGAATAGCCAAGCAATTACTTAAAAACCGAATCGCCGCATGTACAGATATTCTTCCAAGATTCAAAACCCTCTACTATTGGCCACCAAAAAAAGGAAAAGTAAAAACAGCCAAAGGCTGTTTTCTAATTTTCTATACATTTAGTAAACACCTACGCATGGCTGAACACATAGTTCAAAAATACCACTCTGACAAAGTCCCCTTTATAAGTGCTCACGAATTCTTACACATAAATAAAGAGTATTATAACTGGCTAACACTAGAAATAAAAAATTAGACTTGCCTCCAAACACTTTTAGGTCAAGTCTATTTGTATATTCTTAATGCCAAGGAATATGATCCTCACGCAATCTCATCCTTTCATTGTACCTGCTTTCTTCTATAAGGGAATGACAACTATACATACATAAGCCAGCCATCCCCATGAACACAGTTACAAGCAACCCCAACACAAATGCGATTTGCGCGAATACAACATTACTTGTTAAAAAAACCGAAGCCAACATCATACCCACACCTGTCACTAGCCACACGGCCCCCCAAAGAAGGAAATGCCCCTTTCTTGGAATAGGCTTATAAAGCTCTTCAGGAATTCCCCACATTTTCGACAAAAAATTTCTCACACAAACCTCCTAGTTATTTGTACAAAAAATAAAATTTACACCTTTTCAAAATTTTTTGCAAATAAAAAAGACTTTTTCAAGCCCTATGTTCTTTTTTCCTCTTCACACGCAATAGTACATCCTGCAAGGCCAATTTCATACCTACGTAACCACAATAACTTTTACGTGGTATTATCTCAAAATGATTCAGCTCTTTACCCCTAGCGACTCTCTTACGAAAGGCTTTATATGACCTTACATAAGATTTAATTGTCCCAATCCCTAGTTTAGTAATTACTAGGAGGGTAGAAGCAATAACCAATTCTGAAATCAAACCAGCCTCAGCAAATTCGCTTGAAAATGGATGCCTAATACCGCGAAACAAGATAGAAATACCCAAGACCAAGAAAACCCAACCAAATAAAGTCACCTTATTCGCATAAACGCACTTTGCGTACAAATAAATCTTCTTGAGTAACCTTATCAATAAAGATTTCATTAACAGTCTCCACAGTCTGGGGGATCGCAGTCTACAGACCCACTCGAAACAGCCACATCAGCTGTCTCAAGACAGCATTCGGTAGCACAACCAAAACCAAAAGCCCATGCCATAGCCGAAAAAACCACACCAACGGCGAAGCCAGCCAAAGCCCCATAACCTGCATGGTCGTAAGGTGCCCCTATTAAAGCACCCAATATTGTCGTGATCGCACAGATGATAATAAACATCTTATTCCTCCTAGTTTTTGTAGTATAAGTATCGAAGACTAGGCAAAAACCCAGCCCAAAACCTAAAAGATCTTCCAAAAACGTTTCAATATAACATTTTTCCAACCCTTTGTAAATAAAACAGACCTGCATTCAACATATAAATGCAGGTCTGCTATATTGCTTCGGTCTTACTCATATTGTGGGTTAATAGTCTTCTAGACAATAGGCTTAAGTGCCTTGTACTTACCCAAAAGGGTTAGCCGAAGCTCTGGTGCGCCTTATTCATCTATAATCTTTCCTTTCTACTTTTACTATACTCCCCCCTAAAAGGAATTCAAGTCTAAAAAAGTGGAAAACTCAAAAATCCAGCATACAAATCCCCAAAAAAATATTTTCCCCTTTATCTAAAATAAAAATAACAACTTAGATCTGCCAATTATCACACTAGCCGTTTCTCCAATCTTGCAATAACACTTCTGGAGAAAAATATATCTCTGGATATATTTCACGCAACTCATCTTGCACTTTAGAAATTACCGACCTCCTAAGTTCATTATCCCTAGCCGAATTACCAACATAACTATAAGAACCCAGGTCTGAACGAATAAGTAAAATATCTATGTCCCGATTCAACCAGGAATGAGTAAGAACACCTTTGGTAAACTGTAGCGACCCCATAGAATAATACCTCTTAACTTCGTCTTTGTTCTTAATATCTGAATGATCAGAATCACTAATAAAGATAACCCCTTCAGCATTTACCAATATACTAATCCTAGATTTTTCCTTTCCCAGGGTTGCCCTTATGGACTCCTCACTTGAACCCTGACTTACCTTAACAAACAATCTATTTCTTGCAGATTCAACCAACTCATTAACATCAATATATCTACCCTCATTAGAATCACCAAATCTATTCTCTTCTGTCATATACCTGAATTATTTATTATTTCCAAAAATTTATCTTCCTTCTCTGGAGTTATAGCACTTAAAAAATATGACATATAGTTATCAAAACCCATATCGGAAACGTAGTGTTCTCTAGCAATCTCTAAATGTATTTTAGTAAATTGTTCAGTACCTCTAAAACCAAAATAATTCTTTAACTGATTCATTCGTTCTGCTATCTCCATTCCAGAAAAAAAATAATCATACAATTCATGTAAGACCAAATCATCCGGCATATCTTCTGGGTATGTTGGTGAAAGAATCTTCTTTGCTTCCCAAATGGTTTCATCCGAAAATCTTACTTTAGATATATCCAACCCAGCTCTAAAATATTCGTCAAACTGCGGACCATTGAATCTCCTTATCGCGTGACCTTTTTCATGCGCTTCAATGGCACTCAACTGTTTTTCTGTATACTTTTCACCCGAAGTAGGATTTTTCGAATGAAGCGCCATAGCGGTAACACGATGCTGTGCACCTGAATCAAAATCAAGCTCTGTAAAATTTTTAAGGTTATTCAAATTTACATCATAAGCATGTTCGTAAAATTCATACGAGGACGGCTCAAGGTTTCGCTGCCCTAACCTAAACATCAAATCGCACATCTGTTTCTTTATGTCCGGATTATGCAATCTATTTATTAAAAGCTCTGAGTCATTCCCCGGATAATTTCTCTCAATATTATTAAACGTAGCTATATCAGGTCTTTCAAAATCCATAAATTAGTTCCAATCTTCCTAAAATATAAACTATGCCCCAACCTCTACTTTAAACCCACCATAAGAAAAACGTTTCATATCGAATGGCATAGCTGCCATTTCATCACCATACTTCTTTGCAAAAAACGCCATAACTTTTTTATTTACGGCGTCGCGATGTGCACGCGATTTAAAAACAATAAACGAAAACCAAACTTCTTCCGTAGGTTTAGTTTTAGCCATAGCCGGAAAACTCCAAGCCTTCATACCCTGGGAATCCGGCGCAAGGTCGTCACCCACACACTCTTTATATTCCAGCGCCCCAAACTTCTTCCAAACTGCGCTAGCCTCTTTAGCCATTTTCATGTAATCAGACTTTTTATCCTTAGGCACCGAAAACACAAACCCATCCACATAATTCCCTTTTACCATATTTTTATTATTTCCTTTTTTAATAAACTTCTTTCACTATTACATTCTAAAATAAAAAATACCACTTCAAAAGTGGTAACAACTAACTATTTACAGAACTCTGCTCGGCAACGGACTGGGCGCACGGTATTTTCAGCTTCTGTAAACCAAAGCACCCGAGTCGCTGTACCTTGCCCAGCCACAGCAAACGATCTATTTTTTGCTGTCACTTGTGGATCATCAGGAATCTTAAACAGCAACACTTCCTGCGGAAAAGAAGGATCGGCGTCACCTAAAACGTTCCTGGGCCAAACGTTAATTTCAGAAACGAGCAATTTCTGCTCCTTCATAATTAACCTGGCTTTATACACCTGACCCAATGTGTTTGCCGTCTCAGCTTGCTGTTGTTTTGCCTGGCTGACTTGGTGGCCTTTGTACCAATACATAGAAGCAACCCCAGCAACACCCAAAACAATCAGAGCTACCACCGCAACAAACAAACCCTGGATAACCCGACCAGTACCTTCAAACATAGTAATATCCTCTTTGTTTAGAATTATGAAAGAATTTATATTTATAACATTTTTATCTATTTTGTCAAGACAAAACCCCGATCACTCAGGGTTAATTTATCCATAAATTATTTTAAAGCATTCTCTATTTTCATCTTTGCATAATCGACGCCCTCTAAAAATGAACCCAAATCTCGTTCCAAATCAGACAGCTCCCCATTATTCATCCAGGTATCTCTATCCGTCATACACTTCTTAGTCCGTAAGTGTAATTCTCTTAATTGGTCTAACGTCAAATGACCCGCCTTCAAATCTTTCACCACCATATAATAAACTGATCCCAAACTTACCTCCGAATACTTTTCATCCATTCCCCCTAGATACAACCGAAGGTCCTCTAACAAAGGAAACCTAACAGCCTCGTTCATTTCATTATTCATAAATTTATTATTAATTTCTATTTAGTTAATTTTATTTCGGCGGAAGCTACTGCACCACCCAAAAATTCCCATCCGGATCTCTAAAAAACACAAACCCATCCACATAATTTTTTTTTACCATATTTTTATATGTTAATTCTTAAATCCAGTATAACAAAACTGTCACAAAATTATTGTATTACATTCAGCTAAATACATATTTTAAAAAATCTTTACTATAGTCAAAATTCTTATTTTTAATATTACATCCCAACAAATTAACATATAATTAATATGCAAACCGCCTTATATATAATTTTTCCTTATTTCCATTATTTGAAATAGGGAGTGGTCCTAAATCTATATTTCTCAAATGAATGAAGTAAAATTATCCAAAGAACCTTCTTTAAAAATAACTTCTTTCGATCAACCTATTCTAGAATTCGCATTCTGTCTAGGGTCATTTAAAAATAAAAATTTTTCACCAGGAGGAGTTGGGGTAATTATTGCAGAAGGAATAGCAATTACAGCTAAACATGTTGTTGAATCAGATATAAGAGCCTTAGAGAATACATCTCCTTCAAAGAGCATTGAACTGAACTACAACATGCAGGCTGCACAGCTGTACGACAATGGGAAGAAACTGGCAATTTGGAATATAAAAAAAATATTTTTTTCCCCGGTTACTGACATAGCGTTTCTATCTCTTGAACCCTACAACCAAGAAGCCTGGGAATATAAGTGGAAGAGTCTGGGCTTAGATCTAATACCTCCAAAAATCGGTGAACGAATTTTTGCTTTTGGATATAGCAACGTCGAGATAAAAAAACCACAAAAAAATCATTTTGAATGGAGAGCTATTCCTATGACATCAGTGGGCGAAGTAAAGGAAATAATTAACAAGACTATGGGTTTAAATTACCCAAGCATACTCACAAACGCACCATGGAAAAATCAAATGAGCGGAGGACCCGTATTTAATGAAAAAGGTTTCGTATGCGGGCTAATAGGAACAAGTAATTGGGAAAAAGATAACCACAATTATTCAACTGCCCCATTAATCTGGCCTTCAATGTCTACAATTCTAGACATTAACAGACAAGGATTTGATCAGAATATAGAATACCCAGCACTTGAATTATGCAAAAATAAGATTATTAAAGGTAATGGTTGGGAAAAAATAGAATTAATAAAAAATGATGGTAAAATTGCCATACAACTAAATAAATAATTCAGTTAATGATCTAGTAAGATATATCCAAGGACTACCTATTTAGGGTTAATAGTATAAAACCGCATCCGGCTTTGCCGTGTGCGGTTTTATATCTTCCCGTAAGGGGTTGGTGGTAATGGCGGAGGGGAAGCCCCACCGTCCATAGAACGACTAATAGTCGCGCAATTTAAGAATATCCGGATGATCCTTAATCTTCTCAAGCGCCTTAGCTTCAATCTGCCTAATACGCTCTCTAGTAACACCAAATTCTTCCCCAACCTCTTCAAGTGTATGAGTAACACCATCATCGAGCCCGAAGCGCATCTTTAATATCTTCTGCTCTCTTGGGTCTAGGTCTTTAAGTATTCCACCAACATATTCTTTTAAAATTTGTCTGCCAGCCATTTCGTTTGGCTTAGTGGTGTCTTCGTCTACAATAAAATCACCTAAGTTAGAATCTTCACCCTCGTCTTCGCCAACTGGGGAATCTATAGAAACAGTTTCCTGAGAAATCTTTTTTAAGTGGTAAACCTTTTCTACTTCTATACCCATTTCCGCAGCAATTTCTTCTGGTAACGGTTCTCTACCGAGATCTTGCACTAACTGACGCTCTGCCTGTGCATACTTGTTAAGTGTTTCCACCATGTGCACCGGAATACGAATAGTACGAGACTGGTCGGCGAGGGCTCTAGTAATAGCCTGACGAATCCACCAAGTTGCGTACGTAGAAAACTTATAACCTTTTCTCCAATCAAACTTATCTACCGCACGGAAAAGACCAAGGTTACCCTCTTGAATAAGATCAAGCAAACCAAGGTTTCTACCCATATACTTCTTCGCTATAGAAACAACTAAGCGCAAGTTTGCCTCAGTCAAACGCTTGCGAGCTTGCACATCTCCCTTAGTAATACGCTTAGCGAGATCTATTTCTTCTTCAGCGGTAAGTAGTGGCACCTTACCAATCTCTCTCAGATACATCTGAATAGAGTCATCATAAATATCACCTAAATCAAACGCTTCAGGTACTTCTTCCTTACGTTTCCTGCCTTTTTTTGGCTTACCCTCCACTGGTTCTTCCGCTTTATTCTGTTCCCATACCGAAGCAAGTTCCTGGTCTACCACTTCTATACCACGAACATCCAACTGGTCAAATATTTGTTCTAGCCCAGCAATATCATCTTCTAGAGCTGGTGCTTCATGCAAAATTTCTGCTTCAGTTACGAAACCTCTATCACCACCTCTTGCAAGTAACCTATTCATTACTTTTGGGATATCCAAAAGCACCGCTTCTGCGGACTCCTTAGCTTTTACAACAGTCTTTTTTGCAGGCGCAGAAGGTTTAACTTTCTTTACTTGCTTTTTTAAAACGACTTTCTTCTTTACTGGCTTAACTTTCTTTGGAGCAATTTTTTTCTTCTTGACCACTTTTAACTTAACCTTCCTTTGGAGTTTCGGCCGCTTAAAAACCTTCTTTAAAGATTTTTTTGACGACTTGCTTCTCATCTTCATATATATAAATTAATTACCAAAAATCGAGACTGTATCTATTGTTTATATATAAAACAATTTCCTAAGTCTCATGAACACTAACCTTAGAGTGGCCTCAAGCCCGACCCTACAAGTTATACATTTTTTCTAACCTAAGTCTTTCAGCTATTAAATGCTGATATTCCTGACTTAGCTTACTTACGGAAACTGGATCCTTTTGTGCTTCCGCCCTTTTCAAGGCCGAAACTAGGTCCGTTAATTTCCTTTTAACTGCATTGAGTCTTAAAAGGTGAAAACTTCGCAAAAGTTCACCCGCTACAGCTTCTTTGTTTTGCTGTAGTTCTTGCAAGCGTAACTCTACCATAAACGCTGCCTCTTTGGCAAATGGCTCTGCAAGCATACTTTCTAACCTTACACTCCCTTCCGAACCCAAGTTAAATAGCTCCACAAACTCTTTCACCCTAGGGTCAGTAAAGTCAGTAGACTCAAGTTCTTCTTGTATTTTTTCTCTAAACTGCGATATCTCAATTATTCCTCCAAGAATTAACCTCTCTTGTTCATCCCCTCCTTCTTTACTTACAACGACATTCTCCTTCTCCGGCATTTCCTTAGTTTTTATAGTTTCAAGTAACGCATTCTTCGTCATACCAAACTCCACTACCACTTTATCCATATAGTGTTCTTGCTCCAACCTATCCGTAAACATATCTATCAAAGGCAAAATATTAACTTTAACAAATTTCTTTTGCTCTATAGATTGGTACTCAAAATCTTTTTTAGCCTTCAAAATATAGTACTCAAGTGCCCACAAACTTTCTTTAATAGCACTCTTAAATTTTTCTACTGAATCAGAAATTAGCTCATCTGGATCCTTCGCGCCAACCAGCCTCATTATTTTTACCGACAAACCTAAAGGTAATGCAATCTCTACAGCTCTTCTTAGAGCCTTCTCACCTGCTTCGTCGCTATCGAAACAAAAAATAATATTCGAAGAAAGTTTCTTAAGCATAACCAACTGATCCTGAGTGAGTGCAGTACCACTCGTCGCCACACAATTAGTAAAACCAGCCTGGTGAGCTTTAATACAATCCATCTGCCCCTCAACAACAATAGAATAATCTTTTTTTCTAATCTCAAGTTTTGCAAAATTTAAACCAAACAAAACTTTACTCTTATTGTAAATTCGAGTTTCTGGTGAATTTATATATTTCGCTTGCGTGTTAGACGATGCACCGGGCAACACCCTAGCCGTAAAGCCAACACACTCTCCTACATAGTTATAAATAGGAAAAGTAATTCTGTTCCTAAACCTATCAAATATTTTTCCTGTGTCATTTTTTACACTTACCCCTGCTTCAAGCATATCCAGGGTACGTATATTTTTCTGCATTAAAGCACGCTCGAGTGAATGAAAATCATCAGGAGCAAAACCTATTTGCCACTTCTCTATGGTCTCCTTAGAAAGCCCTCTACCATGAACATACTCTAAGGCAAAATTAGCAGCAGGTGACAATAAAACCTTATGATAATATTGACTAGCAAAAGCATTTATACGAAAAGCCAAATCTTCCTTTTCTTCCACTGCCTTATCTTTTTTCTTATACTCAGCCACTTTAATTCCAGCCTTATCTGCCAATATCTTTAACGCCTCTCTAAAATCTACGTTTTCTATTTTTATAATAAATTCAAAAATATCCCCACCCTCTCCACAACCAAAACAATGAAAAATTTGCTTTTGGGGAGAAACCATAAAGCTCCCACTCTTCTCATGATGAAACGGGCACAAACCCCTAAAGTTTGTGCCTGCCTTTTTTAAGCTTACATAAGACCCCACAAGGTCCACAATATCTATTTTATCCTTTATTTCAACAACTTCTTTATCTGCCATACCTTCATTTTACCCTCCCCCCACCTACTTATCAAATTCCCACTCTAGATCCCGATTTCTTTTTCAATATACTATTGTATTTATCCGAAAAAAAATATCGCGGACCGTCTCGGAAACAAAAAAGCTTGGTCCTGCATCGCAGTTTTTTGCTGAGAGTGAGGGCAAAAATTCGAAAAGCGAATCTCTTCTTCTCAGGGTCAGGCTGAGCCTGCCTCTGAGAAGAAGAGGTGCTCCCTCCCGGAAATTTTTGACCCGTGTCCACGATATTTTTTACTGATAAATACAACCTACTTAAAAGAAACAAAATACTCTTTTTCTGTCTGGAGACAAACACTTTTCAAATCTTCTTCAAACGAATTACACAATGCAATTGCCTTTTCCTCACCATGATAATAAGAAACAAAATCTTTCACCGCCCCAACAATACAATTAGACTTTTGTTCGAAAGACCTCCCAAGTTCACAAATATCATGTGTTCTTTGAATATCGCTCACGGTTGACCCAGAAGCATCTCTTCCCAAACTTTGCCAACAAATATCTTTATATTTTCCCGCACCTACACACAATTCAAATATTCTAGGAAAATCACTTTTTGTTACTTTCATCATGTAAGATGTTTGCATTAAGTAACAGTCACTCTGGTATTTATCATCTATAGAATCACATGGATACAGAGGCCTCTTTGGGTCTAAATATTTAGTCACATGCTCCCTATTGTCTGCCATAACATTTTCCATAAAGACTCCACCATAACAACTAGACTGCTCCCAACTGCCGACCAACTTCTCACAGTCGCTTAGAGACTTCGGAAGTTCATTGTCTGAAATAGCCATAAGTCCATGCCCTAACCCATGCACACAATTAAAATATTCAAACGAATATTTATCTTTACCCGGCACATTGGCACAAATAGTATTAATTTGACCTACAATTTTTTTTGGACCCAATTTTTGAGCCACCGTTTCCATAACCCCGTGATAAAATCCGGACCAACAAAAATTGTCACCTTCCTGATACGCCAAAGCAACATCGTTATATCTTAACGCTACAGTACGACCAATAATATGAGTTAACTGATGACACTGGGCCACAACATAACTATCAGACTCATACCGTTTCCTAAGATCCTTAAAAGCAACAGAAGAACCCGATACCCTTACCAAGCCTTGATAATAACCCATATAACAGTCGAAATCTGCCGGTTGATTTTTCATGCACGCGTCACTTGGTGGTTCTTCTTTGGTCTTCTCTTTCTGCTCTTCTTGCTTATTCTCTTTTTCTTTTGTTATAACAGCATCACTTATAACGTTATTTGAATCCGACTCGGTAAGACCCTTACTTTCAAGCTTTTCAACTTGTTTCGCTTCCGCTTTTTCCTGTCGTTTCTGGTTGTAGTATTTGTAACCAAAAAATAACACAGCTCCAACTAACAATATAGGTATTAATAAAAATAAAATCTTCTTAAAACTATGCATTACCTTTAGCTAATATCTTGTTTAACTTTTCAAGCTTTGGACCAATGACCAAAGTACAATAAGGTTTATTAGAATTATTATTGTAGTAATTCTGATGATAATCCTCAGCCATATAAAACACATTCAAAGGCTTAACTTCTGTAACTATAGGCTTTTCGTAGTCTCCTTTAATATTATTTATAGTATCGGTTATCATTTTCTCCTGTTCAGGAATCGTAAAAAATACTGCCGATCTATATTCCGTCCCAACATCATTTCCTTGCTTATTTAAACTGGTCGGATCATGCAAAACAAAAAATATATCAAGTATTTTTTGAAGTACATCAGAAGAGTTTTCATATTCCACCTTAACCACCTCGGCATGACCAGTTCTCCCTGTAGAAACTTGTTCATAAGTCGGATTTTCAACAGTTCCACCCGCATACCCACTTACCACACTAACTACCCCCGGCACCCTCTGGAATATCCCTTCCGTACACCAAAAACACCCTCCCCCCAAAACAATTGTTTCAATATTATTTTGCATAATTTAATACTATCTTCAGACCAAAACTTAAGCAAATAAAAAAAGACTGTGAATTTTCACAGCCTACCACTTGTCTGTGCCAGATATAAGAATCTGGCGCATCCCACAATCCTCTGAATGGGATTCGGGATCATATCTATCCGCAAACCCATTCGCCGCTAAAGCGGCAAAAGCCCCACATGTACACTCACCCACTTTTTTCCTCACTATGGGCCTGGTTTGCAAAGTAATCTGAGGAGCCTTTTCTTTTTCATCCTTCTTCGCCATCACACCCTCTTTATCTCTCAGGCGTTCCCTTTTACCCTATTTTCCAACCAGCCCGCCTTTAACTGGTGGAAAACCCTAACGTGCAACTGTATTTAAAATACATTATACATAAATAATCCAACTCTGTCAAACATACCCGCTACAAATTACTAATTAATCGACAATTAATAAAATTCCAGTTATAATCCCAAAGCATAAAAACCTATTTTGTTGGAGACGTCGCATAGTGGTCGAGTGCGCTCGCTTGGAAAGCGAGTAGGGTGTCAAAGCTCTCGGGAGTTCGAATCTCCCCGTCTCCGCCAGAAAAAGGCTACTCAATATGAGTAGTCTTTTTCTGTATGAAGACGGATTTTTATGGGCTCCCAAATTACTTGCTTACCTATGAGTTTGTTTGAAATAGCCCGAAGAGGGATTTTTCAAAAAACAAAGAAAGAAGCAATTTGGGAAGAGGAGTACTTTGCGGAGATTGCAGCCACTGCATCAGTGGCGGAGGTCGTAGAAAAGTACGACGACAAATCCCTCCGCTTCCGCCAAAAGTAAATTTTAAAAAAAGGTCACTTTCGAGTGATCTTTTTGAATAAAAAAACCGGATAATCTCTGGATCAGACTACCCTAGGTAAAACTAAAGAATCAGGGACTTCATTAATTAGACACCTAATCCCAGCTCCCAACTGGGAAGGAAATACCTCTATGGGTGGATTCAAAATAAGCAACTCTTCCATGGGTACTATCTTCAAAAGTACATCTATTAAGGCATCATCACCCGACGTTACAATAATTTTCCCACACGGCATCTGATAAAAACCACACGACATAGGGACCGAGCTCATCTTAGGAACATGGACCTGAAAACCTGCCTGTTCAAGAATTTTTCTCCACGAATGAATGCCCTCCTTACTACTAGGAAGCATTTTAATTCGCCCCTCATTCATACCAACCTTTAGTGTTGGGTCCAGAATAAGGTGAAATTTACCATTTCTGTCCAACACTTTCCCCATCACCCTATCAAGATGATCATCGGGCTCAACGTATGGCCCCCTTTCCGGCAAGTTAGACATGAGTAGGTGATTTGGAAGATATACTACTTCAAAACCTAAACTTTCGATTACTTGTGAATGCTTTTTTGCCTCGTCCAACGTATGCCCATTGAACACAAAATACTCTGTACAAAGTATTTTGGTTCCAAGAACATAAACCCGCCCACCTTCACCGAATGGAGAATTAACCAAATTTAGTCTTGGTGGAGTCTCAACAATTGGGTCGAAAGTCGACTCCGGGTTAACAAGTACAATTTCTTCGCTCAAATAGGTAAATACATCCCTTGGAAACCTAAGCATACCGGTATCTACAAGTTCCAAATTGAGAAACTTATAACCCATCTCAATAAAAAACTCCAAAACCACTTGTTGAACATACCTGAAATCATAAAGCAAAAAAGGTTCGTGCCCAGAACTCAATAACGCCTCTGCAATAACACTATATTCGTGAACTATTTGCTGCCCAGTGATACCAGGTGTCCAGTTTTGATATTTAACCCTCACAGCATCGGCTGTAGTAAACTGTCCCGCCGGAACAATAACTGTGTCATCTATAAGCGGTAAAGCATTAAAAATCGGCATACCAACAATAACTTTCATATTTCCTCCACATAAACTAAGATAAAATAACAGAGTCATAATGTAGCAAATATGAACGAAAAAATCGAATTACAAGTCGGTGTAAAAGTAATATTAAAAAACCAAGACGGGCAATTCTTAATACTTAAAAGAAACCCAAAAAAGTACCCAGGTGTAAAAGAAAAATGGGATATTCCAGGTGGAAGAATAGAACCTTCTACACCACTAATTGAAAATCTTAAAAGAGAAGTAAAGGAAGAAACCGGTTTAAAAATTATTACAAATCCCAAACTCTTGCACGCACAAGATATACTGCGAACTGACTTACATGTGGTAAGATTGAGCTATACTGCAGAATGCGAAGGAAACGTGGAACTAGACGAGAGCGAACATACAGAATATAAATGGTTATTTCTTGAAGAAATAAATAAAATCGAAGACCTAGACCCATACGCACGTGAGGCCTACGCAATGTTCGCCGCACATTTCTTTCCAAAACTTATAAGAGATAAAGTCCCAAAACAATTTAAAGAAAAATACGGTATAGAAACCCTAAACAAAAAAATTGCAGATACCGAATTCTACAAACACCTTCTATCGAAGAAACTTATAGAGGAAAGCGTAGAGGTCGAAAAAGCTCACGACGAACAAAATATAAAAACAGAACTGGCAGATGTATTTGAAGTCATTTCCGCAATCCTAAAAACTTACAAATGGACAATGGATGACATTGCTGAAATCCAAAAAGCAAAACGTGACCTAAAAGGTGGCTTCGACGAAAGAGTTTATATGGAAGTACCAATGAATAAAGAATAAAAAATAGACCCATTTGGGTCCATTTTTTATTCTTTTTTTGAATCCAATTTATCCAACTTAAACCAAGTAAATAACCAATAAACAACCGCAGCAACTATTAGAAAATCGATAACTACCGAAATAAAATTTCCCACGAGCAAGTGTGTCTTACCAAAACCCAAAGTTACAGAAGTAAGACCCTTGGCCGAACCTAACAGTAAACCCAAAATTGGTTGAACTATGTCTTCAACAAAAGCACTTACTACCTTAGACACTGCACCTCCTAAAATAAAACCAACCGCAAGCCCCACCACCCCCTGCTCCCGGACAAATTTTATAAACCCGTGCATATTATTTTCCTAATGACATAGCATACTATTTCAGAAAATATTTGCTTCGAACGATATCCGGACCCAGCATCTGTGCATCCAGAGGCGTAGGAGGACCTAGTGAGGAGAAAATATTTTCTGAAATAGTATAACTAAATTAATTAATAATAATCGATTCCAATAAATTAGCCTTTCCACCTAAAGGTCTCCCCGTAACAAGTACTACCGAGTCACCTGTCTTAACCAACCCCCTAGCCTTAACTTCATCTACCGCTTTATCTAAAAGCTCCATCACAGATTCATAACTCGGTACCAAAACCGGATATACCCCTCGAAGCAAACATAATTGTCTATGAACTTTGGGTTTATCAGTAAGCATAAAAATTGGCACACTGGGTCTCATATGCGCAAGCATTCTAGCCGTTAATCCACTCTGAGTTAAACCTATAATCGCCTTAGCCTCACTCCCCTTTACCAATTCCCCTGCTGAATACGCAACTGTAGCAACATTTTTATCTTCTTCAGCTCCTTCAAAAACATATCCAGGCCCAACATATCTTGAAGACTCGATAGTTTCGATAATCTTTGCCATCTCTGTAACTGCTGGAATAGGAAAATTGCCAAATGCACTCTCCTCAGAAAGCATAACCGCATCAGTATGATCTATTACCGCATTCGCTACATCACTCACCTCAGCCCTCGTTGGTCTCGGATTAGAAATCATAGATTCAAGCATCTGAGTTGCTACAATAACCGGTTTAGCGTGTTTTAAACATTTTTCTATTATATCCTTTTGAATAACCGGGACTTGTTCTACAGGTAACTCTACCCCCATATCTCCTCTTGCTACCATTATAGCGTCCGCAACAGAAATAATTTCATCAATGTTTTTTATCGCCTCAGGTCTTTCAATTTTTGCTATTACCAAAGGAAGCTCTGAATTAGCAGAACTTTGAGTTGCTATTAATTCTTTTATTTGCAAGACATCCTGTTTATTTCTCACAAAAGAGACAGCGACATAATCCACATCTGCCCCTAATCCAAAAACCAAGTCTCTCTTGTCTTTTTCAGTAAGAATCGGAAATTTAATATCACTATCAGGTAAATTTATACCCTTATGTTTTCTAACTACACCCGAATTCACCGCTTCACAGAAAATTAACTCACCTTCTATTTGCTTTATCTTAAGTTGAATTAACCCATCCTGTATTAGTATTCTCTCCCCAGATTTAACTGACTCATGAATTGGAAAATCCAAACCAAAGTCTCTTCCTATTACCACTTCTTGTCCCTCAGTTATAGAAAACAACTCAGTTTTCGAGTCAACCCGAATTTTCGGTCCTTGTAAGTCCTGAATAATAGCTATGGGTACATCTAACTCCTTAGAAACAGTTCGAATATTCTGCATTAACAAAGCGTGGTTTTCATAGGTACCATGGCTAAAATTTAACCTCGCCACATTCATACCTGCTTTTACCATCTCTCTTAAAACTTCAATTTTTTCACTAGAAGGTCCTATAGTACAAACAATTTTCGTAGATTTCATAGGCATATTCTAGCATAATGACAAAAAAAATAATAAAAAAAGCCCTGCTTAAGACTCGACAGGAAAACACTGACCGCTTTCAACATTCAGCTCATAACACCTACCCCCAACCTTCAACTTCAACAACCCAGAATCAATTTGGTACAAATAAGAGATCCTAGGGTACTCTAAAAAGAATGCCCGAAAGTCGAATAAGTTCATACAAGGAAATAAAATCCTGACCAAAGCATCATCTGCGTAAAGATCCTCAAAATCCAGATCCCCCTCAGGTACTATAATTTCAGGTTGTTCCCTGACTCTAAATAGTATTTCCTGTGATAAATTCTGAATCGTAATATACCCAACCATACGCATAACTGTACCACCATTTTCGACAAATTCAACTCGGGGCCTAATAAAATTAGTTCTCATATTTCCATCCTTTCGACAAAAACTATAACAATTTTCAGATATTAAAAAAAGAGGCTTTCCTCTAGTTATGCATTTAATGAACCCGGCACAGGGTAAGTACTTGCGGCTTTCATAGCCGCAGAATTATTAGCCACCTGTGTGAGATGCGCCATAATATCTTTCCCCTTCGGAGGGGTCTCTGGCCCCAATTCAGTAACTTCGTCGCTGGAGGCTTCCTGGCGGCGGTCAATTATTTCATCTTCTTCTGTCATATATCCTCCGTTGCGTGTTTTACACTCGGCCCTATGCTGAGTGAGCTTCTAACAAACTAAAATGGTATACTTTTATTAACATCCGTCAAGAGTATAATTAATAAATCCGCATTTTTATGGGGATTTATAAAAATTAAAACAATTCAATTTGTTTTGGTTTTTTTAAAATTTTTTCTCTTTCAGTATTCGTATATATTTCTATTTTTCCGAATATGCCATCATAACCCGGTTCAATACTCACCCTCCCCTCCCTAACTCTTAAAACACTCTCTGTTATTACCTGGTTTGATATTGCTTCCAATTCCGTCCGCTCTAAATCTAGCAAAATATTAAACTCAGAATACATACTAACCATTTTCTCATAAGCCTCAACCACCTTTTTACTATTAACCCCCACACCCATACTTTCAGCTATAACTTCTTCTAGAGGAATAATAGATTTATAAGGTATTCTACCCTTTTCAACTACTCTATCCGAAAGCATCTCTACTCTATTCAAAACACCCTTAAGCAATTTTTTACCGCACTTGGGACACACATCTCCCATTTTTTTCGTCTCTCTTGGTAAACAACTAAATTTGCAGTCAGCGTGACCATCTAAGTGATACTTCCCCTCCTCAGGGAAAAATTCTATTGTATTTAAAAAATCTTTAGGATTGTTGTTTTTGATTACTTTAATAATTTTATCAAAACTTAATTCATTTTCAGCAATCTCAAAAACATTCGCTTCTCTCCCAAGTTTTCTAAGACTATGCGCATCTGAATTTGAAATTAAAGCAATATTATTTAATTGCCCCACTTGCCAATTCATTTTGGGATCACTAGACAACCCTGTCTCAATAGCAAAAACATATTTAGCATAATCACCAAAAGCTTCCCCGATAGAATTAAATCCTGACATTGAACCAAAAATTCCAAAATGCGGTGTCCAAGCATGAGCAGGAATTATTTCCATTCTACTATCCGCGTCCTTACACAACTTCATTAACTCCTCACATGTAATTTTAAAAATAGGCCGACCATCCGACTTCAAATTCGCTCCTCTCTTTTCCAAGGCATTATTAACCTTCTTCACCGCCTCAAGAGAAGGCGCAAAAAGCAAATTATGCACCCGCCTAGTTTTATCCCCCTGTTTATAAATAGAGGCCACTTCCGCTGTAAATAAAAAATAGGGACCAGTCTTTTCACCTCTCAGGCAATAAAGCCCTGGTAAAGACTCCTCGAAGGATTCTTCTAATTCATTAACCCATTTTGGATGCGTAAAATCTCCTGTACCCAAAACCTGAATACCCTTCTTCTTCGCCCACAAACTTAAATTCGCCGGTGTTAGATCCTTACTACACGCCCGCGAATATCTAGAGTGTATATGAAAGTCAGCAAATATCTTCATAAATTTATCATAAGTTTATCATTCATCATTCACTATTCTCTATTCGAAATCCTCTATTCTTCATTCGTTATTCGTCATTCAATATCCTATAAACATAAAACTCATGCTTGTGATCCATCTTTAAAGTTTCTACTAATTTTAAATTAGGTATAGGAAAATCCCTACTTACCACTCTTGCTCCTTGTTTCATTTCCTCTCCCGCTTTCTCTCCTACACGTTTCATTAATGGTGGGTACAAATAACAATATAACACAGTTACATCCGACCAGTCCGATTTAAAAAAGTTACCCCTTATAAATTCTGCTTGTGACTTTTTCAAATATTTGTTTATAAGCGCTGTATAATGGGTCCATCTACCAGCCTCTATGCCTCTTACCTTAACACACCCCAGTTCTTCAAATAAAAACACCACTCTCCCATTTCCGCTACCTATATCCAAAACTCTATCTTTTTGAGATAACTTTAAATACTCAACTAATTGTTTAATGTCTCTACTAGGTGTCGGAACAAAAGGTACTTTTGTAACAACAAAAGCCCAAAAGGCACTACCTATTACAAAAAGTAATCCTATTGAGTAAATCAGTAGAATAAACAAAACTATTAAAGTTAACATAATAAAATTTTACCACCAGACAATAAATTCCAAAAATACCTGTTCGCAGGTATACTTAAAATATGAAATCAATTTTCCTTCAAACAGCTTTAATTGCAGCAAAAGAATCATCGGTGTTATTAAGAACCGCATTTACAAAAAAAATTACCACCTCAAATAAAAATACAAATATCAGTGCTGATTGGGTAACCAAGTATGACCTTCTTTCTCAAAAGAAGATCTCAAACGTAATTTCAGAAAAATTCCCCCACCACGACCTTTTAGGAGAAGAAAATCTAAAACAAAACAATGGATCTGAATATAGATGGATAATAGACCCAATAGATGGCACTAGTAACTTTTCGCATGGAATTCCATATTTTTCCATTTCTATTGCCCTAACTCATAAAGAAGAAACCATAGTCGGATGTATTGCCCTACCACTAGAAGAAAAAATAATCTGGGCAGAAAAAGACAGAGGTGCATTTTGTAACGGAAAAGCTATTAACGTGAGCACGACAAACAATCTTAGCAATAGCCTCATTGGTCTAGGACTTATTCGAAACCCAGAAGGATATCGAGACTACCAAAAAACTATAAAATATTTCGCAGAAGAAAAAATAAAATTCCGCACTTTTGGCTCCATAGCCACAGACCTAACTAGGGTAAGCCAAGGTCAACTAGATGCATGTATTATTCATAAAGCAAATTTGTGGGATGTAGCAGCAGGTTTACTTATAGTTAAAGAAGCAGGTGGTACAGTTATCCAAAAAAATACTTCCATTCTCGCTGGCGGCCAAATTGTCTCGAAGTTAAGTTTATAAAAAATACCCAGAATTATTCTGGGTCATTTTCTTCTATGGGTGGATTTACAACCCCTTCAGCAATAAGCAATTCCAGGAGTACTTCTCCTGCACTTTTATCAGTTTGTTCGGTACTAAATTTCATTTATAACTCCGTTAATTCACGAACTTGTGAATTTTTCCTTGCTGATCCTTGGTAATAAGTTTTTTCCCGCGCCTGGAAGAAGCGACAACCAAAAAGCGTTTTGGATCCTCACCAGGTACGCGCAAAACCAAAACCCGATTCGGCTTTCTATCCCCACTCCGAATATTTTCGCTATCTGTAAAATTCATACAACCTCCTTTTGTGTTTAGAAACTAACTCAATCAAGTTCAATTGCAGATTTTGAGTGGATTTTTTTCGATTTTCGAGAAGTGAACGGAGGGACTCCTGAAAGGATCTGGCTTTGCCAGTCCTTGCTCAGGGCGTACGCGGGGGGAAACAGCGAAGTCTTTATGCAAGGATCCGGCTTTGCCGGTCCTGGAATAAAGACTACTCCCTCCGGTGTAGCAAGCCTGAGGGAGCATCCTTTCAGTTGAGGAGCAGGCTCAGCCTGTCCTGAACTGAAAGGATTCGCTTCTCGCAGAAAATCGGAAAAAAGCCGCCAAAATATGCAATTCCATCTTCTAGAATCTATTGCTTTACAATAGATTCTAATAACCTAATCACGTTAGCTACGTAACCCCATTCGTTATCATACCAGGCAACTATGTTTGCCATTTTACCATCTACAATTTCCGTTGAAAGTAAATCAATAGTAGCCCCTGTAGTCGTACCTTTTAAGTCTACTGACACAAGTGGTAAATTTGTAACACCCAAGGAATTCTTAAGATTACTCTCGTTCGCTTTTATAAAAGCGTCATTTAAAATTTCCTTTGTGAGGTTTGACTTTAAAATAAACGAAGCAGATATGAGAGAAGGCACAATTACTGGTACCCTAAAAGATATTCCTGAAAACTTACCCTTAAGATCTGGAAACAATTCACCAAGAGCCTTAGTAACACCGGTACTTGTAGGAATAATTGACTGCATTGCACTTCTTGCTCTTCGTAGATCTTTATGACTTCCATCATGCAAATTCTGATCCTGGGTAAAAGCATGTACGGTATTTATAAAACCGCTCTCAACTCCAAAACTTTCTTCAAGCACCTTTACCACCAAAGCTGTACAAGTTGTGGTGCAAGATGCAGCGGAAATGACTTTATGCTTGCCTAACTCAAACTGCTCATGGTTTATACCAAAAACAAAAGTCCCATCTACATGTGAACCAGGAGAAGTAAGAACAACATGCCTTGCACCAGCATCTAAATGCTTACTCGCCTCATCGATACTTTTTAGTTTACCACTGGCTTCTACAACAAAATCTATATCATATTTTTGCCAAATATCCCCTTCTGGTTCAGTCGACTGAATAAAAGGAATCCTTCTCCCATCTATAACAAAACCATCTGAATCAACCCCTACTTCTTTACTCCAAACACCAAAAGCAGAATCATACTTTAACAGATGCGCATACATAGAAATATCGCTCCTACTCTGTATACAAACAATCTCTAAATTAGGATTCTCAAATGCTTGTCTAAAAAATACTCTACCTATTCTCCCAAATCCATTTATTGCTATACGTAACTTATTCATATATCACTTAATCTTGCTAATTTTATTATGTAAATCATCTTTCTTTTCCCTTCGAATAGAGAATGACGAATGAAGAATAAAGGATGGTCTCAAAATCTTTCTATTCGTTATTCGTCATTCTCTATTCTTTATTCTTGCTATTTCATTAAATAGCGCAATACTTCAAATTCCTTGCCCACTAAAAATTCCAAAGCTGCACCCCCACCGGTTGACACATGCCCAAACTTTCCTTGCAAATCAAATTTTTCTATCATGGACTCCGTATCACCCCCACCCAAAATACTCATTGCACCAGACTCAATAATACCTATGGCTATTTTTTTTGTACCTGCCTGAAAATTTTCCTTTTCAAAATAACCCATAGGACCGTTAGCAAAAATAAGCCTGGCTCCTTTAAGCGCCCTATTATACATATCCACCGTCCTAGGACCTATATCCAAAAAACTATACCCGTCAGGTATTTCCTCACCCCTGTCCACATTCACCGTTACTATCTCCCTATCATCTGGAGATTTTGCTGCTAATAAATCTACAGGAATTTGAACTTTATCTACCTGAGTATCACCCAAAGACAATGTGGTTTTTCCTTCTTCAAGCAGTCTCTTCGCCACAACAGTCGAATCGAACCCATTAGCTTTTTCAGCATCAACCGACGGATCATCTACCAAAGAATTCGCCACTTTTACCCCACTTGCTTTCAGGAAAGTATTTGCTAATGCACCACCCACCAAAATACAATCTGCTTTCTTCAAAAATAACTCTAATAAATCTACTTTGTCAGATATCTTAGCTCCACCCGCTACTACTACAAAAGGTCTTTCAGGATCATCAGTAATTTTAGACAAGTTAGATAATTCCTTCTCCATTAAAAAACCAATACAAACAGGTAAATTTTTACATATTCCAATCACGCTAGCGCTTTTCCTATGCGCTTGGGCAAATGCTTCAAAAACTATACAATCAAAACCTTTAGTTAACTCTTTTGCAAAGAGCTCATCGCCTTTTTCTTCCTCAGCATGAAATCTCACATTTTCTAGCATTAAAATCTCACCGGGTTTCAAAGCATTAACCCTCATAGCCACTTCTTCGCCCACACAATCACTTAAAGCCTCTACCGGTTTATTTAAAATTTCCGAAAGTTTTATAGCTACAGGCTTTAACCTAAGTTTTTCATTTACCTGACCCTGTGGTCTCTTTAACCAAGTTAACAAACCAATACTACAACCCTTACTTAGTAAAAACTCAATAGTAGGTATTACCGATCTTATCCTCGAGTGATCAGGGGAAAAAATATTTCCATCTACCTCTTTCAAACTAAAGTCAAAGGCAACTCTAAGAAGTACCTTTTTCCCCGCAACATCAAAATCCTCGAGTTTTTTTAATTTACTCAAATCCATATATTTATGAGTTAATTTGTTTCAAAAATTTTAAAGCTTTTTCGTAAATTTCTGGTGTAGAAATATCGAACCAAGTCCCATCGAATGGGTACGCGGAGAGCTTGCCTTGCTCAGAAAGTTTGGGCAAAACATCGCTCTCCAACCTTATTGCTTTTTCGTCTAATAAATTGAAAAATGCTGGCTCTATTACGTACATACCTGCATTAACCAAATGCGATCTTACGTTTTTAGTTTTTGGTTTCTCTACAAATTCAACAATTTTATTCCCCACAACACGTGCGCTTCCCCACTGAGCAATAGTTTCTACAGAAGTTAACGCCATAGTTACCTGACTACCAGCAACACTTCTATGAAATTCTATTAAATCCGCATAATGAATATCTGCCAGAACATCACCGTAAATAAGTAAAAAACTATTTCCTTCTAACAATTTTCTCGCTTGTCTTAAGGGTTGTGCGGTTCCGTTCTTAAGACCGGTCTGATCTAAATAAGTTATATGCGCACCAAATCTAGTTCCATCTCCAAAATAATTTCTTACTTTCTCACCTAAATACCCTATAGAAACTATAATATCGGTTAGCCCAGACCTCACTAACCTTTCTATAGTATGCTCTAACAAAGGTTTGCCAGCTAATGGAATCATTGCCTTAGGTAACTCATATGTAAGTGGTCTAAATTTTACCCCTTCTCCACCAGCCAAAATTAAAACTTTTACCCCTTTAGGGACTAAAGATTGAGATAATAAAAATTCAACCGCATGACTGCGATTTCTAATTTTTTCTCCATCAATATACCCATCTAACAATTTGAGTATATCGTTCTTAAGAGTAATAGTAAGCCTCTGACGTGTCATCTATGATTGTATGATTTCCAATAAATAGGTTTTCCCCGATCCATGAAGCGAACCTCCTGTTCTGGGACGGACCCAGTTCGCTCCATAAACCTAAGGCGCTCCCTAGTTTCTCCGGAGTCAGATAATAACCATCGAAGAGAAGAAACCAAGAAGAGAGCTCTTGATTAGCTTCGGGCTTTGCCCATACTAAAGCTCAAGTCGAAAAACTAAATTTCCCTTTTCATACTTTATCATACACCATCATCTTTCGTTGTCAACAATAGTCAGGTTCAGACAATTTTTTCAGCTTCCTTTAAGTCTTCCATACTGTTTATCCCCACGGCTTCTTCGGGAGGGAATAATACTGTATTAACTTCTTGACCATCTTCAATCGCAATTTTCACAATATCTGTTAAATAATACTCATTCTGGTCATTATTCTTATCCACTTTTTCCAAATACTTCCAAAGAAGCTCTGTCTCAACCAAATAAATACCAGGATTTACCTCCTTTATCTGTCTTTCGGCATCACTACAATCTCTAAATTCTTTTATTTCTGAAACCTCTTCATAACTCGCTCTTATAATACGACCATAATGATAAAGGCTAATGTACCTTCCCTCAAAATTATCAACCACAGCAGTTAGCATAGAAATTCCACTCCCAGAAAGAGCATGCGAAATTATAAGTTTTTTCAAACTCTCAGTTGTAATAAAAGGCATGTCACCATACATTACCAAAACTTTATCTGCTGACACTAAACCCTTTGCTGTTAAAACAGCATGTGCTGTCCCTAACTGCTGCTCCTGCACCGCATACTGAAATCTATTCGCAAATACTTCTATTATTTGCTCTCTTAAGTATCCCACCACAGCTATTGGCTTAACATCTAAATTTAAACCAAGTACGGCATTTAACGCATACGACAACAGCGGTCTCCCTTTAAAGGGAATTAGAACTTTTGGAGTATCCTCATTCTGCATACGCTTCCCTTTACCGCCTGCCAATACTATAACTTGTAAACTATCATGATCTGTTAAACCCATTGTCTTATAATTTACTATTTACCACCTATTAAGATCATTCCAATAATTCGAATAATCCAGGAACCCACAAACTTACCAGCCCTACTTAACAAACTCTTTTTACTAGCTACTTTCTTATTTGACATTAAATAAAATAAATTAATCGCGTTGTTTTATTTCGGAGTCTTTTAAATCCATCCTAAACTCATATCCCCATTTAGTAAAGCCATGTTTCAGATAGAAGTCGTGCACGTACTCTTTTGGAAATCTGCTAGTACCTATTATTTTATAACAATTCCTTCTTTTTGCTTCTTCTATTACTTCATTTAAAAGGTCTGTCCCCAATCCTTTTTTTCTATATTCCTGTTCTATGTACACATTCTCTAAAAATGCATAAGGTTCATCATGTCTTTCATTCGCAATTACATAAATAAGTGCCCAGCCAATTATAGTCCCTTGTTCATGCACATTTAATTTAACGGCATAAATATTCTCTCTGATTTCTTCTTTAGATATTTCCATTTTATTTATAACTCCCATAATATTTGAGCAAGTTTATTAGAATCATGCCTAAGATGACTTCTATTAAGAGTGTCCCCCGCCACTTTTTTATACTTAACCCTAGATACCAAATCCGCTGACAATACTCTAACACCCAAAGATTCCAATTCATTTATTTTGGCATCCATGAATCCCGCCTTTTCTTTACTATAAAGTTTTAAAGTCGAACTGTCTGGTTTTTTGGTATTTACTATTACATAATCGAGTATTTTTTCACCAGCATACTTAATAAATTCTTTTACAAAATCCGTAGAACTGAAACCTTGAGTTTGGCCAAATTTTGTCATTAAATTAACCACCAAAACTTTTTTCGCCTTACTTTTCTTTAAGGCATCACGAATTCCGGAAACCAATAAATTAGGAATTGTACTTGTATACAAATCACCAGGTCCAAAAACTACAACATCAGCCTCTTTTATTAAATTTAATGCCTTAGGGTTAGCAGAAACCTTAGGCATCAAACTTAAATCTTTTATTAAGTATGGCTTTTTAGATTCTGGTTCATCTATATTATGCTCTCCCTTAATCGTCTTCCCATTATCCAATTTGGCTGAAAGAACAGTTTGTTTTAAAGAAACAGGCACAACCGAACCCCGAGTATTTAAGATTCGTCCAATCAACTCTATCCCACTCTCAGCATTTTTTGTTACCAGTTCTGAAGCAGCCAATAGAATATTACCAACCGTATGACCAGCTAAACTACCTTTAGAAAACCTATACCCAAATACTTCCTTCAAGCTTTCATCTGTATATGAAAGTCCTAGTAAGCACTGTCTAAAATCTCCTGGAGGCAAAACCCCAAGTTCATTTCGGAGTTTTCCACCGCTCCCACCATCGTCCGCAGTAGACACAATTACACTATTCTCCGAAGGAAACTGCCGGAGACCGGAAAGTAAAGTATAAGTTCCAGTACCGCCTCCAATAATTACAATTTTTTTCATAAAAATTATTTTAATTTAAAATCTACAAACTAAAATTTCCAGCTTTATAATCCAACATATATTGACCATCTGGGTATTTTCTTGGATCTATTTCTATATCATTCACAAATCCCAAAATTGACTTATCCAATTTATTAAAATCATCGAGCTGATCCGAATGGCCTAATTGAAGATATTTGTTTTTGAAATCATTAATCAGATCTCTTAATTTTTTCAAGGTCATAAGAAAGTATATATTAGGAAATTTACTTTGCTGTACTTTAAAATACGGATCTACATCTACAAACCAAAATTCGTTATTCTTATCACCACTTCTTTTACCATACATAATCTGCTCATCCTTAATATCCCACAATAAATCACCCCCTTGCTCATACGTTTCCTTAATATACGACAAGAGCCCATTACACAAAATCAAAAACTTACTCTTCACTTGTTCCAAATCGGTTTCTGAACTCAGATCTAGACTATCTAAACTATTTCCATGAATTTTCTCCACTCTTTGAAATACACAAGGAATACCTTTCTCATCGTTACTAATTACCATCTCATTACTAGGGATTTTTATACCATATTTCTCATTCAAAGATTTAAAAATATCTGCGCCTCTACGAAATCTATCGGTGATAAAATCAAAGTTATCTAGATCATCTATTATTGTCTTTCGTAAAAGCACCTCAGGATTATCAGATAATTGCCAAATTTTACCTGTGATCCCTGAATGTTCAACTGGTTCCGAAATAAACGGATATTCAACACGATTCTCAGACATAAAAAATAACTATTAAAAACTAAACAGCAGAAAAAGCTACTACTGCTTTATCTAATTGATCCCTATTATGAGAAGCTGAAATCTGTACCCTGATTCTTGCCTTACCTTTAGGGACTACAGGATAAGTAAATCCTCGAACATATATTCCTTTTTCGAATAACTTATCCGCCATCTCACTAGCTTTTTTTTCATCATACAACATAACCGGAGTAATTGGGTGCGTACCATCTCCTCCAAGATCAAATCCAGCTTCCTTCATTTTATTTCTAAAATACTCTGTATTCTCTTTTAACTGTCCTCTGAGTGGTAATATTTTTTCCTCGAAATTCTTAAACACATATAGCGCCGCATATGCTATGCTCGGTGCTAATGAATTAGAAAACAAAGTTGTTCTACTTCTCTGACGCAAAAGTTCCACTATTTCTTTTTTGCCGGTTGTAAACCCACCACTCGCTCCGCCAAAAGCTTTTCCAAAAGTTCCTGTAATTAAATCTACCCTATCGATCACTCCACACACTTCTACCGCACCTCTACCTGTCTCCCCCGAGACTCCTGCGTCGTGTGATTCATCAACTACTACAAGCGCTCCATACTTATCAGCCAAGTCACAAATTTCCTTGAGCTTTGCAGTTTCACCATCCATAGAAAACACACCATCTGTAACTATCAATTTTCTTCTCTTCCCCTCTGCCTCTTTTAATTTCACCTCCAAATCACTCATATCAGAGTGAAGATATCTATACCTTTCGGCTTTACATAATCTCACACCGTCTATAATAGAAGCATGATTGAGTTCATCTGAAATAATTGCATCTTCCGCTGTTAAAATTATCTCGAATAACCCAGTGTTTGCGTCAAAACACGACCCGTACAAAATTGTATCTTCGGTATTAAAAAACTTTGAGACTTCTGCTTCAAGCTCTTTGTGAACAGTGGAGGTACCACAAATAAACCTAACACTAGCCATGCCAAAGCCGTACTTATCCAAGCCTTCTTTAGCTATATCGACTAACATTTGACTCCCGGCCAAACCTAGATAATTATTTGCGCAGAAATTAAGCAATTTCTTGCCCTCAACTTCTATCTCCACCCCTTGCCATCCAGATATTGGTAACTCTTTTTTATAACTTCCAGAATCCCTAATAGCACTAATTTCTTCTTGAATTTGTTCTTTTATTGTATACATATCATTCTTAGTCTATATTAATATCGAATATTAAACTTCTTTTATGAAAAAATATCTTAAACCAGTACTATTAATTATCTTTGGTATTGGTATCGCCTTTGGAGTCTCTTATCTACGCGAATGGCATATAAAAACAAATATTGTGGATTTCGACAGTTGCGTTGCCGCGGGTTACCCCGTACAAGAAAGTTATCCAGCAAATTGTGTAGTAGGCAAAAAAAGCTATACACAAAGCATATCTGCCAAACCACAACCAGTACCAGACCCAAAACCACTGAACACAAATATCACTGTTACATTTCCTCAACCAAACACACAAGTTTCAAGTCCGCTTACAATTTCCGGTCAAGCCAAGGGGTCTTGGTACTTTGAAGCCAGTTTTCCTATTAAACTCTACGATGCGAACAATACTTTGCTGACACAAACCACCGGCCAGGCACAAGGGAATTGGATGACAACAAGCTTCGTGCCTTTCACAGCAACATTAACTTTCCCAACTCCATCTACTACAACCGGTACATTAATCTTAGAAAAAGATAATCCATCCGGCGAACCTCAAAATGCCGACTCAATTTCTATTCCAATTACTTTTTAAATTAGTTAATATTAATAACCATCATCTTCTATGGTGGTTATTTTTTATTCACCAATTTTATTCTTTGTAATAAAAAATAAACCAACAACTAACAATGGCAATGCGACTAATTGCCTAGCTGTAGGTACTTGGCTTAAAAATAACCAAGCAAAAAGAATGGTGAACCCAGCTCCTAGCGAAGCAATAGTATTAGATTTAGTTACGGGTATTCTATGTATTCCCTCTATCCAAAGAATTTTCGATATTACCATACTAACAACTCCCACAAAAACAATAGACCATAATGAATTGAACAAATCTGTTCTTTGAAGACTCTCCCCTAATAAAAGTGCTATCAATACTATAAACGGAATACTAAACGCACTCCTAACAAACAACAAAGTATGAGAGCTAATTAATTTTCTCACTTTTTGCTGGTGTCTATTCCCGTAAGGAGAGAGGGTAGCCGCTAAAACTATCAACCAGTCACCCCAAACGAATCCATGAAAATTTTGTGACAAAATAGTCACTGCACCAGATAACATTAAAAGTACCCCTAGCACGTGTATTTTTGTTATTTCTTCTTTATGCCAAACATGAAATAACAAAAAAGCCATAAGCACCTCGGTAAGAGCGACAAGCGATGCATTCCCCGGAGTCGTAAATTTTAAGGCAATATAATAGAGGGCATGATAACCAACAGAATTACACACTAAAACCCAAAATAAATGCTTCCATGCCTCTTTATTTTTCAATTCTCCCCATTCTTTTCTTACGGTAACCGAAATCGCAAAAATAATAGCAGCCACAAAAAGACTACAAACCAAGGAAAATAGTGGCGGTAAAGTTCTGTAAGATAGAACAGCAAAAACAGGAAAAAATCCCCAAGTAATTGCCGAACCCAATATTAATAACTCGCCTTTTCTAATCTCAGTCATTCTAAAATTTAACTAATATTTTTGGATGCTCTAACATAAGTTCCTCAAATTTTTCCTTTGTATAATCAGTTATATCTAGAACAGTCCCTTTGCCTTGGTTTAAAATTACATTCCAAATTTTTTCTTGTATCTGATTACTAGAATCTTCTAATAATCTTTTAGTAATTTCCCATGTCTTAAAAACCTCTCTTCCAATTACACAATGAATCGTAAAACCTCTCACGACCATTCTATTAAAATCTTCAAAAACAAAATCTCCAGTTTTAATTCCAAACAAAACCACGTCCCCACCTCTGCGAGTGGCATACAAACAATTATTTACCGAAGAATTAAACCCAGCCATTTCAAAACTAACATCCACCCCCAGCCCATTCGTTATTTTCATGATCTCATCAGTAACACCCAAATCATGAGAATAGGTTTTTTCTTTTTTTTCTGCATTAAGAGTAATTGTAAAATCTATACCCAACTTCTTAGCCATTTCAGCTGCTACCGGATTTGGATCTACACCAATAATTATTTTGGCACCCATCCCTCTAGCTACCAATACCAAAAATAGCCCTATAGGACCCAACCCAAAAATAGCCACACTCTTACCTTTTAAATCCACCTTACTAGCCGCATGCACTGCATTTCCAAAAGGTTCCTGGACAGCAGCTACTTCCGGACGAATTTTAGAAGTATCTGTATGCCAAACTATATGCTCAGGCAATTTAACAAACTCGGCAAATATACCAGGGTGGCTAATTCCTAAAATTTTCTCATTAGTACAAACGTTACTCTGACCATTCTTGCACTGAAAACACTCCTGACAAATAACGTGTGACTCAGCGGAGACGAAATCTCCTACTTTAAAATTAGTTACCTTAGATCCCACTTCTACAATTTCACCAAAGTGCTCATGCCCAATAACCCTCACATCTACACTCTCACTCTCTAAACTGGAAAGAATCTGATCACGAAATGCCTGCCTATACCAAATACCCCTATCACTTCCACATACTCCTGCAAAATGAACTTTCACTATAACCTTTTTCTCATCTCCTTCGCCCAACTCAGGATTAGGTACTTCTGCCAAATCAAAACCTTTAGAATTCTCCCACTCAGCTTTTTTTTTGTTAAATACAAGAGCTTTCATAAATAAACTATTTTACAAATAATTTCGATTTAATATCCGAGATCAATGCCTGCGTATCTAAATTAGACTTAACCAAATAATCTTTTACTCCAAATTCTAAGGCAGTGGCCATTGAATCGGGATCACTAATATTAGTAAGCATAGTTACATGAGTATGTGATAACGCAGGATCATTTCTCATCTGTCTAAGCATTCCCAAACCATCCAACTTCGGCATCATAATATCTAATAAAACAAAATCTGGCTTACTCGCTTTAGCCTGTGCCAACCCCTCTTCCCCATCTTTACCTGAGACAACCTTAAAACCCGCCTGCGTAAGTACATTCACCAAAAAATCCCTAATACTCTCATCGTCCTCCACTACCAATATTGTTTTAGAATCTGCTGTATCGCTCATATATTTATTTATAAATTAATAACTTTAAATGAAACGTTGTGCCCTTACCAACCTCGGACTCAAACCATAAATCCCCTCCCATCATCCTCGCTACCACCCTAGAAATAAACAAACCCAGACCCATACCATTGGGTTCAATCGACTTTACGTTGCTTGCCCTATATAGCTTTGTAAATATCCTTTCTTTTTCATCGTCAGGTATTCCACAACCAGAATCTTGCACATATAAATTTAAATAATCACCGTCTTTATTCATTCCAACTTTAATCACTCCCTTCTCCGGTGTATACTTTGTCGCATTAGAAATTAAAGTCCTTAATATTATTTTTAAATACACTTCATCTACTTTCACAAATCCCGACTCTGGAGGAAAGTCTGTACTTAAAGAAATATTCTTATTTTCTAGTTGAAGTGAAAATTCTTCTACAATATGACTTAAGGTATCAAATATACTAACCTGCTGATTATTAATATATAACTTATTCAAATCCAACTTAGATACCGTAAGCACCGATTCAACTATTTCACTCATAGTAACTGCTGCCTGAAAAACATATTTCACCAATTTCAAAGCCCCGTCGGATAACTGATATACGTTTTTTTCTCTAATTAATTCCTGAGAGTTCCACCTTACTACTGTTAATGGTGTTCTTAACTCATGAGAAATAAGTGTCACAAATTCGTTCTTAGCAGCATCAATT
Source organism: uncultured Candidatus Saccharibacteria bacterium (assembly GCA_964384035.1). Taxonomy (GTDB): domain Bacteria; phylum Patescibacteriota; class Doudnabacteria; order UBA920; family UBA920; genus CAYLIB01. Next base: position 17,084 of record CAYLIB010000004.1, on the reverse strand, counting down.
GCCAGCTGCTCAGTTATATCTCTAATAACACTAACTGCACCCAAGACAGTATCTGCAAGCAAAAACGGCGTTGCTGTTATTGCAGCAGGGAATCTCGTACCATCCTTACGAATATAAAAATATTGTCCTGTTGCTTTTTTGTTCGTCGAATAAGCTCTGTTAAGCATTCTCTCTTCCTCTGGTATGGCATTGCCTAGGGCGTCTTGAATTTTTAAAACTTCACTTACTTTTTTACCTATAACTTCAGCAGATGTATACCCAAACATCTGCTCCATCTGCCTGTTCCAAGACACAATATTACTCTGGGTATCTGTAGCCAATACACCTTCACCCATACTTTCTAAAATAGCTTGAGTTCTCGCTCTCGACTCTTCCAACGCTAAGTTTGCTTCCTGCAATCTCTTACTCTTATCAGCCAAGTCTTCTTCCATCTTTTTTCTTGCAGTAATATCACGATAGTTAATAACTATCGCTTTTACTTCCGGCACCTCGAGCATATTTGTTGCGACCACCTCGAGCCAAACAAAATGCCCATCTTTATGCCTAACGCGCATTTCAAAATCCATACTCTTAAGTGGTTCTTCCAGTACGGAACCTAGCAATCCAACCGCTTCTTCTCGTTCATCTGGATGCAAAAACTCAAGAACATTATGACCAACATGTTCTTCTGGGGTATAACCCATAACCTTAACTATAGAAGGACTATCGTAGAGCACGGTCATGTCTGCACCAAAAAGCGCAATAACATCTGTACTATGTTCAATAAGCGCCTTAAACCTACCTTGCATCATCGCTCTAGCTTGTTCAACTAGTTTTGGGTCTTCTTTTGGTTGTGGTATTGGTATATCTGCCATATTTATTATTTTATTTTTATGTAGTAATTCTTTTTTAGACTATCTATGAATTAGCACTATCCAATTCGCAATCAATCTTATTGATACTTCAACTTAGTAAAAGTATAACTCAAATCTATTATCTGATTTGTCCTTACTAAAAACAAAAAACAAGATCTTCTTTACTAGATAATCATTTTTTCAATCTACTAATATTAATGTTTTTTATTTTTTCATCATCTCCAACAATTGCGTTAAAAAATATTAAATCTTCTGTAGAGATAATATCTTTCCAAATATAATTTAAATCATCTACTAAATCGTACTCACTATCCAGAACCTTGTCTTTATGAATCCAAACTAATTTTCCGTCTGGTGTTTCATGACCAATTGGAATTTCCTTACTCTCTACTTCGGCAACGAAAAAACACCCAATCCAGTCTTCCGGATACCCTTCTTGAATTCTAAAAACTGTCCTCAAGACAAAATCTTCATGAGCTATTTTATATCCAGTTTCTTCCTCTACTTCGCGAACTGCCGCAGTTAAATGGTCTTCCCCATGCTCAACTCTACCACCAACACCATTTAATTTATTCGCATCTACTTTCTTAGTCGGAAGTCTATGCAAAAACAAATATTCATCTCCGTGCTTCAAAAACACCGTAACAGAAGTCTGCACTTTTCTAATATAATTTTCCTGTATCATTGTTAATTGATTAGTTACAAAATATAGAAATTAAACTTACAACTAAAGCTATCATAGAAATCAAAATAGCTACACGTGCTTCATTTGCTTGATGACGCTGTAATAATTCATTAACCACAAACTGTCTATCCAAATTACCATTTGATAGACCTCCCGAAACATTCCATTTCCTACCTTCCATTTCCAATTCCACATCGCTCATCTTGTAATACCGATTAGCATACAATATTTTATCAAAAATTTTCATAATTTTAACTTAAGTAATTAAAATTTTGAGTGAAGTTCTAGGAGCAAGCGAGGCTTGAGTCGAGGCGTACGCGACTGGTACGGTGAGACCCAAACGTAGTTTGCGACAACGAAATTCGCCAAAATTTTAATTACATCACTCAACAGTTACACTTTTGGCGAGATTCCTCGGCTTATCTACATCTGCCCCCCTCGCTACCGCGACATAATATGCAAACAACTGAAGTGGTATCACCGACAAGATTGGAGTTAGCATTTCTAGAGTCCTCGGAATATAGATGACGTCATCTACCAATTCTTTTATTTCTTCGTTACCTTCGGTTGCTATAGCTATCACCCTTGCACCTCGAACTTTAACTTCCTGGATATGGCTTAAATTTTTCTCGTACACACTATCACTCGGCGCTATTACAATTACCGGAAAATCTTTTTCCAAAAGTGCAATCGGTCCATGCTTCATTTCAGCAGCGTTATATCCCTCAGCATGGACGTATGCAACTTCTTTAAGTTTCAATGCACCTTCCAATGCAACCGGATAATTATATTTTCTACCTAAAAAGAAAAAGTTATGTTTATCTTTATATTTATCTGCAATTACTTTTATAGCTTCATCTAAACCTGCAATTAAACCTTTAGTCTTCTCCGGTAAACCCTTTAACTCCTTCATTATACGCTCCGCGGTAGCAACAGACATATCTCTCTGGCGTCCTAAGAATAAAGTGAATAAAGTCAAAATTGTTAACTGTGAAATAAAAGCTTTTGTCGAAGCGACCGCCACTTCCGGACCAATATGGTTATACACACCAGCATCTGTCTCTCTTGCGATCGAACTAGCTATAACGTTCACAATACCTAAAGACAATACTCCTTTTCTCTTAGCTTCTTTTACCGCTAGCAATGTGTCTGCTGTTTCACCCGATTGCGAAACAGCCAAAATCGCACCCCCATCCATATTCGGTTGTTGCTTGTAAGTATATTCTCCAGCGAACTCAACCTCTACTGGAATCCTAGCGTACTCCTCTAACATGTATTCACCTACCATAGCAGCAAGCCTCGCAGTACCCATGCCCACCATAGTTATATGTTTTACTTTAGAGAGTCTTTTACTCACATCCTCCAAACCACCAAGTTTTGCTGTCGCATTCGCAAAATCTAAACGACCTCGCATGCTATTTTTTACTGCATCTGGTGCCTCATAAATTTCTTTAAGCATATAGTGCTCGAAGCCACCCTTACTAGCTTCTTCCAAGCTCCAGTCTACTTTTTCACTCTTTGTTCTTTTAATTCTTGCGTCCAAATCTGATACCGTAATTTTCGAAGCCGTTACTTCAGCGATCTCACCATCGTTTAAATAAATCACTTCTCGGGTAGTCGGTAATATTGCAGTCACATCCGATGCAACAATATTCTCGCCTTCCCCCCTACCAATCACTAGCGGACTACCCAGTCTTGCAACCACTAATACACCAGGATAATCTTTTGCCACAACTGCAATACCATAAGCACCAATTACTAGACGCAAAGCCTTACGCACAGCTTTCACTAGGGACCTTTCCTTCTCAAGCTCTCTAGCTATTAAATGTGCTAAGACCTCACTATCTGTAGCACTAACAAAAACATGTCCTTCACTAATAAGCTCTTCTTTAAGTTGTCGATAATTTTCTATTATCCCGTTATGGACCAAATAAACCTGACCTTTATCATCGCAGTGTGGATGAGCATTTACATCACTTGGTTCCCCGTGTGTTGCCCAGCGAGTATGAGCAATTCCAAGATTCCCTTTAAGCTCATGTCCATTAATCTTATCCTCAAGATCCTTAACTCGTCCTTTAGTTTTAAAAACACTAAAACCTGCCTCACCTAAAACAGCAATACCAGCCGAGTCATACCCCCTATACTCGAGTCGAGTTAACCCATCCACCAATATTTCCTCTGCATTTTTATTACCTATATATCCGACAATTCCACACATATATATCCTTGGAGAGACAAACCTTACCAGGTTTTTCTCTTCCAAACCTTTCGCTTCGCTACAGCCTCTCTTTTCCGGAGAAGTATTTTTGAAAACTGGCAAAGCCAGATTTTCAAAAAGCGAACATTAATTTTTTAAAAAAGGTATTATATCCCTTACGAACTCTCTACTTCTTTTTATTCTTTCAATTTCTGGTTCATATATATTATTTATATTTCTTATTTGACCATTCTTAATCGATACAGGGACAGGCTCCTTTATTATTTTAAATATTTCTGCATCCATCTGCTTTCTCACCTTTGCTTCAATCCATTGCAAATAAGAAAGTCTAACAAAAGCCAATAACCACACGATAGCGTATAGAACCAATATCCAACTAAAATCTATCGTAATACTCATTTAGCTATATTTTCTCCCAAAGAGAATTAAAGATAAATTTTTGAGTCTCGTATATTCCACTGTTCTGAATAATTACTCCTACAGGATTCTGCCCTACGTCCAAACTAATATGCGCGACTCTATTACCATAAATAATTTCGTATGTCGATTTAAATTCTTTCCCATTTGTTGGCAGCCACTTGCGTTCATCAAGACCCACTGTCTGCCCACCATTTCCAAGTGCTAACGTCTTCACCGAAATTTTTCGCTTTATTCTTCTGTTAGAAAAATCCGGCATGGCCTCATAAACATTTCCACGAATCCCAGCGGAAGAATAAACATAGTATTCACGTGTTTCCGTCTCATCCATAACATCCAGTACATCTTCGAGAATTTGCCTAACACCTTCCATTCCTTCATATAAAGCCACTCTTGGCTTATCTCCTGAAACCTGAAACAAAGCACGTAATTCAGGTAAATGCTCTGTAAGCTCACCCCGCACCTTATCTATATTCTTTTTTCTTTCATCAAGTGCGGTTATAAGCTTTTCAGGATCCTCAGCTGTAAAGTACTGTTTTGCTTCTTTGTCAAAAAAAGAAACTAAACCTAAGTCCTGTAGAGACCTAAGAATATCATACGTTGTCCCACGGTTGATCTCAGCCTTTTCTCCAATTTGTCTCACCGGAGAAGGCCCAAGTTCTACTAAAGCCAAGTAGACTGATATTTCTTTATCGCTCAATCCAAAATCCTTGAGTAATTGCCTGGTATTCATACCAAAAAAGTATGAAGCAATATTTATTTTTTGTCAAAAAATTATCTACAATATTTAATTTATATTATAAAAAGCCAATAAATACTATATATTTATTGGCTTTTATTACAGAAACTTATCTACATTATTATTTATTGACCCAAATAGCCCCATTAACATAACCAAAACAAAAAGTCTTGTTATTCTATTCATAATTTTATTTAAATTAATTATATCTCTAGGATATCATAATTATTTTACTCTTCACTGAAATTTAAAACAGTATAGAATACTAATAAGGATTAATATTGTCTAAAAATTTCTAGTAAAAAAACTTTTAGCTCCCATGCCGGGAGATATAACATACTTTACCCAAACAAATAATACAAAAATATTCAGATGTATAAAAAAATTTATCACTTCTTCGACAGACTCGAAGACCACACCAGAGGTTTTCTAAGTAAATTCCCCATTTGGTATGCCCTTTTTGCAGGGGCAGGTATAGTAATATTCTGGAGAGGTATATGGCACAGCATGGATTTTCTAATGACTCTAATCTCAGCCTATGCAAATTACTCTGAATCTAGTATAAATCTTCAACAATTGCTATGGTGGGATGGCCCACTTTCCATACTAATAGGTACACTTATACTACTTATAACAGGGACTCTGGTCTCTAATTTTATCGGAAACGAAATCCTGATCTCTGGAGTAAAAGGTGAAAAAAAACTTTCTGAAAAAACAGAAGATGAAGTAAAAATCGAAGCTAAAGAATTGATAAAAATAAAACAAGAACTTAAAAAAATCTCCAACATCATAAAAGATCTAAAAGATCACCAAACTAAAATATAAAACAATCCAATATTTTCAAGGAGGTGGAAATCGAAACACTTCAAAATTGCAGTGAAGAATTACCGGATAAACTCATTAGACTGGTCTCTTCTAAATCCTCAAAAAGATTTGAGACTGCCAAGATAAATTTAGAAATTAAAGAGTGCCTAAGTCTAATATCCTGTGATGTAATTAAAGGCTGGTCAAAAGAACAAATAGCAAAAACATACTTTGCCTTAATTACACTTAGGGTTATGAGAATAAAAGTATCTCCAAAAATAATTAGGCTCATATGCCATGAGCCCAATATTGAAAAAGAACCAATAGCCCACCAGTGGTGGGTAAAAGCATATAGCCTAGTAGGGATCAAGCTGTAAAAAAACAATGCCTGGATAAAACATCCAGGCATTTTTTTATCTTCTTACCAATTTTACCAATCCTATAAGTATCATTGCTCCTAACAAAGCCACCAAGAAACTATATGGATTAAATCCACTTACCCCTGTTTTTCCTATTTGACTCATTATCCAACCTCCCAAAACAGATCCTAGAATACCCACCACTATATTCAAAATAGGCCCTTGCTCCACATCTGTTTTCATAAAAATCGAAGCCATCCAACCCACAATGGCCCCAAAAACTATCCATAAAATTATTCCCATACGATATTTGTTTAATTATTATTAACATATCTTTAAAATTTAAAACCCAAACTTTTTTCATTAGAGCACCAATAGCGCAGTGTAACGTCTACACTGCGCTCATATACTAATTGGCTATATACTTTATGACGCTGTCTTTATTTGTTATTACGACCTCTCAATTGGTAAATAAATTACCAACGGCCACCAACTAATTGCCTAACGACACAGGCAGACGGGTCGCACTGATACATCGGATAATAATCCAAGTTCAGAGAAAAAGTGATTTTGACCTTTTCCATAGAATTCCTCTTTCATTTAAAATTTCTGATATTAGCAATTGAATAACCCTTCTAACACACGACCTTTGAACACCCAAAACTGTAATTTATATTATTTCGTGAATAATAGACTGTGCTAACTTATTATCCACTCTCAGTCTATAAAATACTTTTTGCCCCCGCTTCTCTTTTTCCAAAAGATCACCATCTACTAAAATTTTCAGATGCTGAGAACTTAAAGGATTAGAAATCTTAAGTATAGTTGCTACTTCACCAACAGTGAGTTCGGGGTGTTTTCCAAGCATTTCAAAAATTCGATACCGATTCCTATCACCAAGAATCTTAAAAATTATTCTCTGATTAGTTCCGTTAAAGGTCTTTCTTATTCTTAATATTTGTTTTTCTGACAACATAAATTTATTTCTGGAAAAATTAATTAAATAGTTATTTAATAATTTAACTATTTAAGCCGTAACTTAAGCCTACTCGCATTCCTTGCTGCCGTATATAGCAATAACTAAATCCCATTGTATATACCCTCAAAACACCTCTTAAACGCACTTTTCTACCACTTTTAACCACAATTCAAGGCTTAACAACACCCCATATTTTTATTTAACGCTTACCTGAAAGACATATGTTGTAATACACAAAAAGCCGGCATACGCCGGCTTTAAAATTCGCACATTATTTTATTTTTACCAGTTTCCATCCCGTTACCTCAAGCCTTCGACCCTGGAGATTTATTGAGTCAAAATGTATTTTTACATCTAAATTACCTTCACTAAAAACCACACTCATCTCTTCACTAGAGAATCCCATACTCTGACCACTAGTAGTATTCTGTTTAAGTTTTTCTAATAACGGATTTAAATCTATTTTTCCTACGGTCAGATTATTCTTCCTAATTTCATAAACATATTTATCCTGATCCAATTCAAAAGTATAAGTATCATCTCCTATCTTAAGAATTCCATATTGCTCAACTAGATAATCATAACCTGCTATATTAATAGACCCTTGTTCATCCCTGTTAGTAAAGAAATATCTACTATCCAAATCTCCATACCCAGAACCATAATCTGGACCAGCATAATCAACCACATCCTGCAAAGAAGTGAGTTTTACTTCCTTAGGAAATAGATTTTTTAAAGAAGACACACCATGATAACTATTAAAATATCTAAATAAACTATAAATCTCTCCACTAGAATTACTTTCTCCTACGCTTCCCTTTTTAAGTTTATTGTTTTCTAAAAGATCACCCGAGGCTAGTAAGTTCCTCAACCTGGAAAGCTGGCTATTCTTAGCCACGTTCGATGCACTCAATGGACCCACCGAAACTAAAACTAATACAATCGCGAGGCTATAAACTACCACTTTAAGGTTTTTTACTTTACTAAAAATGAAATACAAAGAAATCAAAACCAACCACAAACCAAAACCAAACAATAAATATCTATTTTCAGTAATTCCATAGTCTTTCAATCTAAAGGACAATGCATAAAACAGTACCGCTACCTGAGGAATGAAAGAAATAAACATTACTGTAAAAATCTTTTTATACCTATCCTCTCGCATGGAAAGCGGATACAACATTACAAACGTAGCCAACCCTAAAGTTGAAAACCCAACAATAAGTGCCGAAATAATACCTTTTGGCCACTCGTTAGTAATGAGAATTTGAACTGTGTATGTATACAGAATTAAAAAATATATACTAACTAAGCTCAAAAATACCCAACCCCCCAAAAGCCTTATTTCTTTTGGGAAATTCTCTATATCTGCTTTTGCATCTACATTTGGAAACTTAGTAAGGAATATTGGCACGCTCATCAACCCTACTACCAAAATCCACAACTGCACCCAGACCTCCCCTTGTAAATAAAGTGAAAAAAGTTCATTGATAGCTTTAAGTGCAACCGATAAACCTAAAAAAACTATCGCCGAATATGCAAAGGCTGCTGCTATGGCATTACCTATCCTTCTACAATATTCCCAATAATCCTGAGCACTTCCTAAATTTTTTAATAAAAAAGGAGATATGCTTAAAAACAACACACCCAACCCAAACCACATAATAAACTGCAATATATCTCTTAATATATACCCATCCATTCCGCTCCTATATACAAAAAACAAGACCAGCAAAATTGCAGACAAAAGATATGACCAAATCTTAAAATTTTTGGAAAAACCTTGTTTTTCAATCTGCTTAAGACCTATAGAAACTGAAAAAAACAACAAAGCTGTAAACAACATCCGTGAGGCCATTAAATTACTCGAACTTCCTACTAAAATTAATCCACAAATTACCCCCACGAGTGTTAAAACAGAGGTAATAGGATACCCCACAATTACAGACTTAAAAACCCCCACAATTTTATCCAAAGACATCCCAATTTTCATACATTTTTAGTTAATTCCCCCTCTATATAATGTAACGACCAGCCCCCTCTGTCCAGTTGCAACTATTGAACACTTTTTTGATCCAATTAGTTCAATAATTTCGAATAAAAAAACCACCGAATTTACGGCGGTTTTATTAGATTACTGAACTTTGTGAGCACTACTATAAAGTGGAAGTCCTCCTACCGACACATCTGCACCACCTTTAGAAACACCAACCGATCGCAGCTCAATATAGAAATTTTGAGAAAATTGCTGTACCGCAGTAGGAATTAAATCTAGTTGGACTGTAAATGTAGAAATGCTAACTACTGCAAGCTCCAGCGGCGTTCCGGTTAAATCAAAGTCTATAAATGGATTACCAGCTGAAGGTTTTGCTGTACCGACGAGCGTTCCTGCTCTATAAATTCTTGCTTCACTAAATTCAACCGCACCACCACAACCCTGACACACCAAACGAAGACTAGCTAAACTCACTTTTTCACCACTGGGATTTGCGAGATTAAAGGCCATCACATTTACACCCTGGCTTCCTCTACTTATTGTAAGGCTAGTCGGGTTACTAGAAGCCAACTGAGCAACAACAGCACCAGTACTAGTGGCACTCTGGCCAATCGAGACTGTATTAGAAACCGTAGTTCCACCAATTATTTTTACATATTTCCCCACTGGATCACTTGGTCCACCCATATAACCCAATGTGTAACCAAAAATATGAAAATCTGCGCTTCTGCCAGCTACTGCCGAAGCAGGTACATCTACGTTAATCGTGATATCTATAGACCCCAAAGCAGGTACCGTTACAAGTGGGATAGTCGAACCCGTAGAGCCAATATAGTAAGTCCCAGCTATGCTATTAAAATTATTCACCATTTGTCTATTCCCAAGTAGCACCCCATTTGAATACCAGTACATTTGGGAAAATTCGCTAGCTTGCGCGTTTGTAGTAGCAACATGTACCGAAATAATATTAAGTTGTCTTGCGGTACTTGTTTTATTCGTAACCTTAAATTTTAGCGCTGTTTGATTTGGCACCCCAGGAGTAAGAGTATTGTTAGATAATTCTATTTTCTGAAGCTCAAGCACAGTATCATCTATAGCTGAATTGAAAGTAACGGGGTAACCAAACAGATTGTTTGGCAAATTAATAACAGTATTAGTTTCAGGGTTAAGAGTAACTCCATTAATCCCTAATTTTGTCGAGCCAGTTGCGCTAGAAGAAATATCAGCCATTAAGGTTACCGTTCTTGTACTGTCTTTAGTAATGACGAAAGAATTAAGATTAACAACTCCAAAACGCTGATTTCCATCTGCTCCAACATTTACTAGAGACGCCACAGAACCCAAAACAGTATTCGTGCTGGCATCTATTACCCTCACATTTTTTATATTCGTCTGCCCATTCGCAGAATCTGAATTTACATAAATTTTAGATAAACCCACATCACTACCAATCGCGGTCAAATTGAAGGTTGAAAATTTAACATCAGTTTTATTGGCATCCACAGTTTGAGAAATAGGAGTTGCCGCTGAAAGGCTTACGTTTAAACTCGATACCCCCTGGCGAGGCAACTGAACCGTAACTGGATTACCAAACAAATTACTTGGCAACGTTACATTCGCGTTGTAACCAGGATTAAATGCAACACCTACTACCCCAAGTTTAACAACACCGGCCAGACCAGCTACTGCATCTGCCTTTATGGTTAATCTTTTAGCAGAGTTATTTGGAATTAATCTACCTCCACTAAATTGAATAGTTCCCCACCTTCCTACACCATCAGCACTTACATTACTCAGCGTCTGTACCGAACCAACCTCAGTCGTACCATCGAAAAGTCTAATATTTTTCACAAGCGCTGCACCACTAGCAGTGTCTGCACCTATAGACATTTGACCTAAATTCACATCACCACCAGTGGCGTACATTACTATACCAGTGAAAATAACATCAGTTGTTCCCGCTTGTACTGTCTGCGCTATTGGGGTCGAAGCAGCGTCTAACGCTACTGTTAAATTCGGTTTATCTTCTACTACACAGACCGACGGTTTTAAAGGAGGAATCCAGCTAGGTATATCGGCGTTTACAGGTTTCATCGGCATCACTCCTACTTGAGTTAAAGTCTTTTCAGAAGCATTAGCAGGAAGCGCATCCGCAAAACAGAAACCCCACGAATTAAACACGGCTAATGTAGGGAATCCTAGTAAACCATTGGTTGCTACTAAATAAATTGTTCCATCTTTGTTAATGACCTGTCCTACCCTAATATCAGACGGTATTCTAGGACTTTGTATATTTAAACTGTAAGTCTTCTGAGTCTTAACAGTATGTTGATCACTCAGCGTGAGAGTTACAGTATATGTTCCCGAAACCGTAGGGATACCAGAAATCTGAACCGAAGCCCTTCCATTTGGACCTTCAATACCAGGCAAGATACCAAAAGTAGTGTCTGGCCCAGAAGAACTACCAGTAATTATACCAGCAGGTAACCCCGAAAAGTAAGCATTAGTAGCATAATTTTCACCTGCAGTATGGTAGTTGAAATAAATTTTAGCTGTATAAGTAGTATTTAGCTGACCAACAGGGAGTGTTTGAGTTTCAAATGTAAATAACGGTTCTTTTACTGGTGGTAACGTTCCATCTATTGGCTTTCTAAGCGGAGTTAAATAAACCATTTCCCTTCTGCTCAACTCTCCCAAATATGCAAGCGCTCTATCTGCATCATTAGCAGTTGTTATGTCAGCCAATGTATAACCCCAAGATTTTAAAACCTCTTCGTTAGCAATCCCCAAAATACCATTTGGTACTACCAAGAAATACTTCCCATCCTTATTTATTATTGTCCCAGGAACATGCGCCTGTGTTGGTGAATCTATATTAGTCGTAACCGGTAAAAACGAGACGTCTCCGGAAGTAACCTTCTCAAACGAAAAACCAAGTCTCCTAAATACATCTGCACTTGTAAACCCGGCTCTCTTTCCATCCGTGATTAAATAACATGTACCCCTGTCTCCTCCTCTATCTGAACAAATTATTTTACCGTCTTGAGGTGCAATAAAACTACCCGTAGGCAATGCCAAGTCTTCAGATGAAGCACCAACTATACTCTCCCAACTATTAAACCCAAATGAAAGAAACGCACCAGACGAAGTATAAGGTCTTTTTACTGTAATACCATTTTCAAGACTTATCGTATACACTGTACCATTCGGACTAATTACATTCGTTCCCACAGAATGCAATGCTGCTAATGCCAAATTCGGGAACAACCCAACTAACATAGCAACGGATATAAATATCCCAGCTAATCTATTCTTAATGAACATATAAAAAAATTAATAAGTGACCCCATAAGTATACCACCGACCTAACGAAAGGTATTGATTAGTGACTAAAGATAAGTTAATATACCCGCTTATGATGCTACTCTAAATTTCAAAAGGAGACAGAAGATGAAAATAATACTAGCCTCAAAAAGCAGCCAAAAACTACTGGCTCTCAAATTAGCTACGCAAAAGCTAGGTTTCACAGAAATTCAAATAGAAACCGTACAAACTACATCCGATGTTAACGAACAACCACTAGGTTTCAACGAAACCTATGAAGGGGCAATGAATAGAGCAATAGCAGCCAAAAATGCTATATCGAACAACACCCCTACTTACTCAATTGGCATTGAATCCGGTATTCTAGAAATCGAGTACCAGGGTAGCAAAAAATATCATGATCTCGCCATTGTAGTCATCATCTCCCCCAACGGAAAAATTACTTCTACAAACTCTGTCGGAATCGAATTCGGCGAAGAATATGTAAAGATTGCCAGAAATAGAGGTTTCAAAACCAACACAGTCGGTTCTGTAATCGCCCAAATCCAAGGCGGAGACCCAACCGACCCCCACTCCACTATTTCCAACAATCAATTAAACCGAATGACACTACTAAGCCAAGCCATAGAATCTGCCCTTATAATGGCAAACATACCAAGATAAACACCTTCTTAGATGAAGGATTTTTTTTAATAATTATCCCTCAATGAAACCACATCAAAAAATCAAATATTTTCAAAGAGTATTATCTCTATAAATTCTACCTTATCCAGGAATTTTTAAAGAATCTACACAAACTTGAACAGTTTGCAATTTCAAATCCAGATCACGTTGAATTCGAATTTCCAAACCATCCAAATCTTCTTGAAGCGAATCAGCTACAACTTGCTAATCAGGATCAAGTCGAAACCACGTCTCAACTATTGCCTTTGCTTTTCATACAACTCATCATCATCTATCAACAATTTCATACTAAGCAAAGCCCCCTCCCACTCCCTCTCCCCGTTAGCCTCTAAATCTTCCATGATAAAAAAATTAATTACCTCTAAAAAGTAGAACATCAAATCCAAAAATAAAAGCGTCTTTTCTTGAACCTTTTGTTAATGTCCAAACCGGCTATTGTCATACACCGAAATGACACATATAATTAAAAACTATTCAGCAAAATACTAAAATTTTGGAGGATAATAATGGAAATAATTATCACCGGGATAGATAATAACCGTCCACATAAATTTACATATGAAGTTGCTGGGGAAGAACTGGCAAACGCTGTCGCTGAGGGATCTGGATGGTTTCGAACAGACAAAGAAATCAACTTGGACGAGGCAGCATTACTCACCGAGGATAAACAATTTGTTGGATTACTCGTATTCTTCGATGACCCTCGCAGAGGTTTTCTTTGCACCACCTGCCAATGTGAAAATGCATATACAGAAGGTGCAAACTTCAAACTTTACACAGCCATCGAAATTAATAGAAAACTAGACTATACCTAACACAAAATAGGTATTTTTTTGTACCCACTTGGGTTCCCAATCCCGCAAACCTTTACAATTCAAAAAAGGATCATTTCCTCTTTATTCTTTTCATAAACTAAATAAAAAAACAGACCGATGGCCTGACTAGTATTACTTTTCATCCGAAAGCGCCCTTCTCATTTTCCCCATATCTTTATCGATGAATGCTTGAAGAACTTCAAGAGCGAATTTCTTCTTGTAAAATTTTCCCCGATAAGAAATAAGCTGCCCCTCCTTGTTTATGAGCTCAAATCCAGTATCGTTACCCGGATATTCATCGCTTAGCAGATGCGTGATTACTCCGGTTTCTACATCAACCCCTATATCTCTAGAGGGATTAACGTCTTTGACCCCAAGCATATTACCTTGGTAGAAGACAAGCATATCCCGATTGTTCCGAGAATCCTTTTTAAGCAAGTAAACCCTATCATGCATTGAAATAGAGTAATACCTACCTTCTTCTCTCACCTTAATACTGTAAGGGTCCAAATCTTCCACGAGCAGCGAACCATCTTCCCTAAGCTGAGCATTATAAACAAATGGGTATTTCTTGATTTCAGGATTGCCTTCCCAACGACGGACGTCTTCTGAGTCCCGCAACTCTACCGTCTTAAATTGCCGATCTTTTCTTTTTTCGGCAAATAAATTGATTGTTTCTTTCACCAATCTCAGTCGACCCTGATCAAGAATTTCGGCTTCAGGAAAATTCTTAGTATAAACCCCGTACTGTTCAGAAGTAAAACCACCTTTCGGAGCCTTTGAGCAGCCGGTGGCTAACCCAAATAACAATACTGAAACAAGAACCCAAACGTTTGAAATTCGAATAGTAATAGCATTCTTTTTCATCATCTTCCCCCATTAGAAAATAGATTTTGATAACTAATCAAAAATTATACCACAAATATTAAAAAGAAGCAAGTGTACTACTATTTAAATAACAAAAAAAACAAAAACATTAGGAAAAGAAAACACAGAGCTTAAACAAAGCACACAAATATACAATCAAGCCCCACCGCCACATGCGTATCTCAAGTCGTTTTATCTCCAATAACTGAAATTAGCCTGGAGGTCTTAATGATTCCACATAAGCTTTTACAGTTTCAACTTTTAAGCCTGGATCACGATTAATTCGCATCTCTAAACCATCCAATCCTTCTTGGATCGATTCAGCTACCACCGCCCTATCTGGATCGAGACGAAGCCAGGTTTCTACTACCCCTTTTGCTCTTTCAAATAATTCATCATTAGCTATTATTAATTTCATTCTTAAAAGAGCATCTTCCCACTGCCTCTCCCCGTTAGCCTCTACATCTTCCATAGTTAAAAAAATTAATTACCTATAAATACTATACCAATCAAAGGGTCATATCCCCTTTGTTTTTTATTTTATCTCATTTGTAAAACGATCGGAGTAACCAAAAGCAAAAATGTGGCCGCCCCTATACACGCAAGCACACAAAGTATTCTATCCGCTTTACTGTCTACACTCACTCGATATCGACGAGGAATCAAAGCGAAACGCTTCAAATAAAAAGGATTCAAATATCCTACCCCCGCATTAAACCCATCTATAATGGGATGACTCAAATATGCAAGCGTAACAACAATACTAAACGGTTTATTCCCTCCCGTAACAATAAGTAAAAATATATGAAAAAGAGCAACAACAAATAACGAATGCATAATACCCCTATGAGAAAAGTACTTCCCCTGCCCACTATTAACAAACCCCCGAAGCACACCCTTCCCAATAAAATGAATCTTCGCAGCACCCGCATTAATATCCGGCAACAAACTAGCCAAAGCACTAGCAGGAATAATCGCCAAAAAAGTAACAGGATCCACACTCTTAAATAAGAGTAAAACCCACATACAATTAAGCCCAACGGCCACATGCGTATTCCAAGTCATAAATTAAAATCTAATTTACCAAAACCATCTATTCTTAGGAAGCCCGTGCTTCCGATAATGCTACCAACAATAAGTTCAATCAAACGCAAACAACCCATTAGTTTTCACCCAACACCTACTGTAAGTACCCAAAAAATAACTTTAATAGTTTATTATTATAACCCTTACAAAATCCTTGGAAAAATGGGTTTGATGGCGACTACCAAGTTTATTCTCCTATTATCATTTCTTTAAAAACGGAATGATGTCTCTTATGAATTCTCTGTCTCTCTTTAATTTCTCCAGTTGGAATTTATATCTATTATTTAAATTTCTTAATTCCCCTTCTATGGAGTAGTTGGTAATGGGGAGATTTTTTATTCGCACTGATTCTTTTTCTATTTTTTTATGAATAGCTTCTTCTTTGAGCCTGTAATATGTAATTAAACAAAATGGAATCAACCACACAAAAGCAGAACCAAAAACAACCCATGACGAAATTCGTATAATATCCATATTATAAATATACCAGAACAATACGTTTCCTTCGTAGTTTCCTCGGATTGTAGATTTTGAGTGCATTTTTTTCGATTTTTGAGTACGACGTGGAGGCGTACTGGCAAGTACGGTGGAGCGGCGCACGGAAAAAATCGGAAAAAAGGCGCCAAAATATACGATCCCGTGTTAACACCACAAAACTAGCTAAACAAAAACACTCCCTTTAGGGGAGTGTTTTTGTTTAGCGGGCAGCTACCTACTTTTGCACGTGCATGCGCACGGCTATCATTGGCCGCAATACCTTTTACTTCTGAGTTCGGGATGGGATCAGGTAGGACAGTATCCGAAAAGCCACCCTGGAGTACCTGCAAACTTTGCAAATTCTCCAGAATCGCCTTTCGTCTCTAACCCAAAACTAGGGTTGGAGAGCGTAAACTGAATGTTGTGTAAGGGCGTAAAACGTAATTGTTAGTGCTACTATCATGAAAACCGCAAAAGCGATTTTAATCGGTTGTCTATACATATTTACTAAGAACTTCTATTTCACAAATTACTAGTCAAACTAACTTAAATTTGAATTAAAACTTTCGGTTGATTAGTATCGCTCGGCTGAACACATTGCTGTGCTTACACCTGCGACCTATAGATCGCCTGCAACACTTTCTTCTTGTATTGCTACTCAAAGATTGTATCACACTTGATAAATACGCAGTAGTCTTCTGCGAACCTTTCGTTATCTTGCGATAACAACGAAACCTAGTCTTGTGGACAGCTTCGCGCTTATATGCTTTCAGCGCTTAT
>CAYLIB010000003.1:131646-142096 GCA_964384035.1 uncultured Candidatus Saccharibacteria bacterium | reverse complement strand
CAACAATCACCCCGTTTGATGGGCTGAATTTGGCTTCGTTATGCCAGAACCACGTCGTAACGACAACAATCGTTTTGCTATCGTAATTTTCCGGTAGCTCTTTCATAAGAGCCTCCATATTATCACGCTGGTCAGTGCTGAAGGGGTGGAAGAGGAACTCGGCTCTGCCGTTACTTGGGATACCAATGAGACCAATTCAGACATTAGCCTCCATAAACTCATCCAATCCCTGTTGTGCAAGCCTTTCCTCAATGTCGGTAAAGCCCAACTGTAACGCAATGTCCACCCCAGTAAATACCGAACAAGGTTTTGTTTTGGAAATCTCTCTAAGCTTGTCTCCAGACAACCAGCGAACCTGGGTTATCTGCTCCGCCACCTCAATATTGGGAAGAGGTCTGCCGTTATAGGTAAACGGCATAAGATATATCCCCAAATTCCGAATAATTTTGTCGGTATTCATACTTTTCCCTCGCACTTCATATTTTGGCCAAGGCTTAAAAGTTGATTTTTGAGCCCATCAGAAACGTAAAATTATGTAATATTTTTGTTAGCTTGTCAACTAATTTGTTTTTTCCCTCTTAAACATTTGACATTTTATTTAAAAAGCCTTAAACTAGGCAAAGTAGTTAACAGTAGTTAAAACTGTTATGCACTTAAGTCGCAAAACGCACTTAAATAACAGTTAAATAAGAAAAATAGTCTCTAAAAATTCAGCCACATAGATGACAAAAACCGATACAGTCAGCCATCCTCGTATCCGAATAAGAATACGCGCATACGATCATAAGCTAATAGACCTTTCTACAAAACAAATTGTAGATACAGCCAAAAGAAGTGGAGCAAGCGTCTCCGGACCTATCCCTCTTCCAACTGAAATTAGCAAGTACACAGTTCTTCGTTCTACCTTTGTTCACAAAGATAGTCGTGAACAGTTCGAAATGCGAGTACACAAGAGACTTGTAGATATTCTAGATCCTACCCCAAAGACAATCGATTCCCTAACTAACTTAAATCTTCCTGCTGGAGTCGATGTCGAAATTAAAATGAGTTAAAAACTGGGAATGTGTTCTTAAAGATTAAGCCTAAATGACTTATTTTTAAGAAAACTGTTCACCACCTATAAAAGGTACAGCAATGTATATTTTTTAAGTGGGCGAACAGCCCATTTTTCGTTATCAGTGCGCCACTAAGTATATATAGCTGCTTCTTACAGGAAATTTTTTCACAGATGTGATTTTTTGAAATAGATGGGGAAAAATTTCCCGTAAGAAGCAAACCTAATTAAATTAATAAGTAAGTATGTAGCCAAGGGTAAATATCTCAACCGCTACCAATACAAACAGATATGAATTTCATAGTCGGTAAGAAACTCAATATGTCCCAGTGGTTTGCACCAACTGGAGAAGTAATCCCGGTAACTATTGTTAAGGCTAGTCCAATGACAGTTACCCAGGTTAAGACCAAAGAAGGTAAAGACGGTTATAACGCAGTCCAAGTCGGTATAGCTAAGCAAATCGCTGGTTCTAAAAGAACAACTAAGGCAATTGCTGGTCACGTTAAAGATCTTGGAAAATTTGGAAAACTTGCAGAGTTTAGAACAGACGACGCAGCTTCCATGGAAATAGGCAAAAAACTCGATGTTTCAACTTTCCAAATAGGTGAAGTGGTAAATGTAACAGGTGATATGAAAGGTAGAGGATTCACCGGCGCTATTAAAAGACACGGTTTCGCTGGTTTTCCAGCTTCTCACGGACACGATCGCCCTAGAAGCGTTGGTTCTATAGGACAAAGATTTCCTCAGCACACTAGAAAAGGGTTAAGAATGTCAGGTCATTATGGAGATTCTCAAGTCACTGTAAAGAACCTACAAATAGTAGAAATTGATCCTGCAAAAAACCTTATAGCCATTAAAGGCGCTCTTCCTGGCCACAGAAATGCAGTCGTAAGAATAGTTTCCACGGGTAAAGTAAAGCCAGTCGTAAAAGTTGTCGAAGTTAAGGAAGATAAGAAGAAGAAATAGTATATGAAAACAACTCTCTACAATCAAAAAGCTGAAAAAGTCGGTGAAATAGACTTAAGCGATAAAGTATTTGGTGTAAAAGCTTCTGTTCATTTATTAGCTGAAGCTGTAAGAGTACAGCAAAGCAACGCCAGAAAAGGTTTGGCTCACACCAAAACCCGAGGTGAAGTAAGTGGTGGTGGTAAGAAACCTTGGAAGCAAAAGGGTACTGGTCGTGCTAGAGCTGGTTCCACTCGTGGTCCAATCTGGCGTCATGGTGGTGTAGCTTTAGGACCTAGGTCTAACCGTAACTGGGAACTCAAGATAAACAAGAAAGCTAAAACTAAGGCTTTATTTATGTCTCTATCTGAGAAACTTAAAGATGGCAAGCTCATTGTTATCGACCAGGTAAGCTTAGAAGCTCCTAAGACAAAAGAATTTGTTAAAGTTGTTTCCGCTTTCAAAAAGAATCTCGAAGGTTTCGGCAAAAAGCAGCTATTCCTTATCCCTACTAAAGACGAATCTCTTTTCAGAGCAAGCAGAAACCTCAAAGATTTCACTCCTAATCTCGCTAATAGTTTAAACGTAGTTGATGTACTAAAAGCAGATGGAATAGTACTTCTTAAAGAATCTCTTCCTGTTATTGAAAAAACCTACTTAAGAGAAGCTAGTAAAAAATAAGGAAACACTTGTAAATCTATTACTAAATTTATATGGCACTATTATCTAAAAAGACCAAAGAATCCGGAGATGCAGAAGTAAAGACTTCTGCAGGCGTAAAATCAGTACCAACTGGTATTTTGGTTATGCCGAGAGTTTCCGAAAAGTCTATCCGCGTAGGGAATCTGAACCAATATGTTTTCAAAGTTAACCCTAAAGCTAACAAGCTTGAAATAAAGAAGGCATTGGAATCTGTTTATGGAATCAATATTTCAAGAGTTAACATAGTAAATGTTAAAGGTAAGAAGAGAAACTACGGTAGAACTCCTGGAAAAATGAGTGACTTCAAAAAAGCATTTGTTACCTTAACTAAGGATTCAAAGAAACCAGCTTTCACAGCGGAATAATTATCGATTAGTACTTCAATATATGGCAATTAAAACTTACAAACCAACTTCAGCAGGTAGACGTCTCCACAGCGTGACGGATTATTCTGTTCTCTCTAAAGAAAAGAAGTCTCCTAAGTCGCTAATTCTTTCCAAAAAAAGAAGCGCTGGTAGAAACTTTAGTGGAAAAATAACAGTTAGACACATTGGTGGTGGTCACCGAAAAAAAGTCAGAATTGTAGACTTCAGCAGAAGCGATCGAAAGAATATCCCAGGAACTATAAAGAGCATTGAATACGATCCAACCCGTACAGCATTTATCTCACTAGTAGACTATGTAGACGGAGTAAAAAGGTACATTTTAACCCCTCAAGGATTAAAAGTCGGCAGTAAAGTAATTTTCGCAGAAAAAGCAGATATACTTCCAGGTAACAGACTTGAGTTAAAAAATATTCCTGTTGGAACCCTTGTGCACGATATCGAACTAATCCCAGGAAGTGGCGGCAAAATGGCTAGAAGTGCTGGAAGTTATGCAATTCTTCAAAACATCGAAGCCGGCTTCGCTCTTCTCAAGCTCCCAAGTGGAGAGGTTAGAAAAGTAAGAGAAGCAAGTAGCGCGTCAATTGGTCAATTAGGTAACAGTGATTGGATGAATGTAAGAATCGGTAAAGCTGGAAGATCTAGGCATATGGGAATAAGACCAACAGTTCGTGGTAAAGTTATGAACCCAGTAGATCACCCTCACGGTGGTGGTGAAGGTCATAACCCTATTGGTCTCAAATATCCAAAAACTCCTTGGGGTAAGCATGCACTTGGGGTTAAGACTAGAGCAAAGAAAATGGCAAGTAATAATTTGATACTTAAGCGTAGAAGAAGCAAATAGTATATGTCTCGTTCACTAAAAAAAGGTCCATTTACAGACCCTAAGTTGCTTAAAAAAGTGGCTGCCGGAACTGTAGGTAAATCTCAGATCAAAACTTGGTCTCGCGATAGCACTATAGTGCCAGAAATGGTTGGTTTCACTTTTCTAGTACATAATGGTAGAGCTCACCTGAATGTCTATGTAACAGAAAACATGGTAGGTCACAAGCTCGGAGAATTCGCACCAACAAGAAAGTTCATTCGTCATGGTGGTAAAATGGCAAAGGAACAGGAAGCAGCTAAGTCAGCAGCAAATAAACCATCCACAGCTCCTGCAAAGGGCGGTAAGTAGTATTTATAAATAGCTAATTTATGGAAGACACTAAGTTAAAACAAGAATCTGGAAAAATCGTGAAAGCTTTTGCTCGCGACCTTAGAATTGCCCCAAGAAAACTTCGTTTAGTCAGCAACATGGTTAAGGGTATGAGAGTTAGCGACGCGCTAGTACAACTAGCTCACACCAATAAAAAAGGTGCTGATATAGTTGTTAAACTGTTAAAGAGTGCAACAGCTAATGCGCAAAACAACTTTTCCTTAGACCCAGATGCTCTATTTATTAAGAGTATTACCACAGATATGGGACGAGTAATGAAGCGGTACTTCCCAAGGGCTCGTGGTAGCGCTTTCGTAATAAGAAGAAAGATGGCTCATCTTAATGTGTTGCTAGAAGAAAAAGCAGGAGCTAAAAAGAAGTCTAGATTCAAGATTCCAGCAAAGGCAAAACTAGAAAATGTGACCGACGAGGTAAAGGTGGCACCAGAAGTAGAGCAGGGGAGTATCACTGAAAAAACTCTTCCAAAAAAAGAACGAATAAAAACAAGTGAGCAAGTAAAGTCGAACACAGTAGGTCAAAAGCGCCGTCTATTTAATAGAAAGAGCGGAGAATAAAAAATATGGGTCACAAGATAAATCCAATTTCATTCAGATTAAAAATCACAGATACCTGGAAATCCAAATGGTTTTCCAAATCTAATTTCTCTCAGATGCTCGAAGAAGATTTTTATATCCGCGAATTCCTAGAGAAACATCTAAAGAGAGCCGGTTTAGTTAGGGTAGATATAGAAAGAACTAACGACGGAAGCATTTCGGTTATCGTTAAAACCACAAAACCAGGACTTATAATAGGTAAGGGCGGGGCTGGTATAGAAGAGCTAAAGAAAAAGATAAAAGCCAAATTAGGCTTGAAGAAAGACCTTAAGGTAAATATCGAGGAAGTTAGAGACGTAAATCTTCAAGCACAAGTCATAGCGAATTCAATATCCGAACAGTTAGAAAAGCGAGCTGCATTCAGAAAGTTAATGAAGCAAAATATCGAACAAATTATGAATGCAGGAGCTAAGGGTGTAAAAATTGCTATAGGCGGCAGACTTAACGGAGCTGATATCGCAAGAACCGAACATCTATCAAACGGTAAAATTCCACTTCATACCCTAAGGTCTCAAATCGACTTTGCTAAGAGTACAGCCCACACAACATACGGAACAATTGGTGTAAAGGTATGGATCTATAAAGGTGATGTATTTGAAAAAAGAAAAGCAGTAGAACAAGTAACAAAGTAAGTTATCAAGTTTATAAAGTTGTAAAGTTCATAAAGTGATTTCTAAAAAACTTTAATAACTTTAATAACTTTAAAAACTTTAAGAACTAATTATCATGTTAATCCCTAAAAAAGTTAAACACAGGAAACACCACAGAGGTCATAACAAAGGTGTAGCAACTTCAGGTGCTAATATCTCTTTTGGAAGTTTTGCTCTCAAATCTATAGAAGGTAGTTTCGTAACTGCAAGACAAATAGAATCTGCCAGAAGAGCAATGACTAGGTACGTACAGCGTGGTGGTAAAATCTGGATAAGAATATTTCCTGACAAACCAGTCACAGTTCACGGTAACGAGTCTCCTATGGGTGGTGGTAAAGGTGCAGTAGACCACTTTGTAGCAGTTGTTAAGAAAGGCCGTATTCTATTTGAAATGGACGGCGTCACCGAAGCTCAGGCAAGAGAAGCAATGCGTCTAGCAAGTCACAAGCTCCCAGTTAAGACAAAGTTTTTAATTAAGCAACAATAACCCTGCCTATATGAAGTTCAAAGAATTAATAAATAAATCTGAAGTTGAGTTGAAGAAAGATTTGGAAAGTTTCAAGTCTGAAGCAGAGAATCTTAGACTCAAAATTCGTATGGGAGAGGTTAAGAATTTCAAACAACTGTCCAAAATTAAAAAGGACATTGCCAGAGTATTAACTCGCCTTTCGGCCACTAAGTAAACATTATGACAACACATTCAAAAAAACAGCAGATTACCGGAAAGGTTGTCTCAGATAAGATGGACAAAACAGTTGTTGTTGAAGTAGTAGCCAGGAAGAGACACCCTAAATACCACAAGACATACACTGTCTCAAAGAGATTCAAGGCTCACAGTCCGGAAAACAGTTATCACACAGGCGATATGGTTATAATCGAATCTACCCGCCCAATCAGCAAGGATAAAAAATTTATCGTTATTAAAAAAGTATAAACAGCCGATTAGCTGATTAGCTACCTAGCTATTTAGGAAAAATCCTAGAGCTAGAAAGCTAAGTAGCTAAATAGCTAACTAGCTAATTATATATGTTACAAGTACGTTCCCTCATTAAAATAGCAGACAACACAGGCGCTCGTATCGTCAACGTCTTCTCTGTTAACGGAAAAAACGGAAACAGATACGCTCGTGTTGGTGACGTTGTCGCTGGTTCTGTGCGCTTGGTAAGTCCTGGTGGTCAAGTTAAGAAAGGCGACAAGGTTTACGCAGTAATTGTCAGAACCAAGAAAGAGATAAGAAGAAAAGACGGTTCCTACATTCGTTTCGATGAAAACGCCGGAGTTCTAGTAAACAAAGATTCTCAGGACCCAAGAGGTAGTCGTATTTTTGGTCCTATACCAAGAGAATTACGAGACAAGGGTTATGCCAAAATTGTTTCATTAGCACCAGAAGTAATCTAAATCTATGAGTATCCCAAAGATGAAAATAAGAAAAGGCGATACCGTCAAGATCCTATCCGGTAAGGATAAGGGTAAGACCGGTAAAGTGCTTCAGGTAATCCCTAAAACCGGTGGTGTGGTAGTAGAAAGTGTGAATATTCACACTCGCTTCGAACGCTCCAAGAAATCCGGTACCCCGGGTCAAAAAGTACAGTTCTCTTCACCTATGAGCATTAGCAAAGTTCAGCTAATAGACAGTAACTCAGGTAAGCCAACAAGGGTTGGTTTCGCAAATATCGAAACAGGTGGTAAACAGAGAGTAGCTCGCAAGAGTGGAAAGGCAGTCTAGTAAAAATCTATCTATGAATCGTTTACAGGAAAAATTTAATAAGGAAATAGTCCCAGTACTAACTAAAGAGTTTGGTTATAAGAACCCAATGCAAGTGCCAAAACTTCAAAAAATAGTTATAAATATTGGAGTTGGTAAGTTTATAAAAGACCAGAAAGCATTGGACTCTATAATAAGTGATCTTAAAAAAATCACCGGCCAGGCACCAGTTAAAACCTTAGCTAGAAAATCAATCGCAGGATTTAAAATTAGAGAAAATCAGGTAGTCGGAGTAACCGTTACGCTAAGGGGAAGTAGAATGTATGAATTTCTAGACAAGCTTATCAGTATTGCCCTTCCTAGGGTACGAGACTTCCGTGGTGTATCAGCAACGGCTTTCGATGGAAGAGGTAGCTACCACTTAGGACTTAAAGAACATCTTGTTTTCCCAGAAATATCACCCGAGAGCCTTGAGCATCCATTTGGGATGGAAGTCTCCATAGTAACTAACTCAGGTCGAGACGAAGTTACCAGGAAAATTCTTCAGCTTATGAATTTCCCTTTCCAACAGGAAAACAACTAATAAATTATTTTACACGAGAGAATACCCAATATGGCTACAAAAGCCCATGTCGCGAAAGCGAAAAAAAGTTTAGTTAAAGCAAAATATAGCACCCGAATTATTCGTAGGTGTTTCAAATGCGGTCGAAAAGGTGCCTTTATGCGGGACTTCAGACTCTGCAGAATCTGCTTCAGAGAACTAGCAAGTCGTGGGGAAATTCCTGGAGTCGTAAAATCTTCTTGGTAATAAATTATTGTTAAATTATGTTTACAGATCCAATCTCAGATATGCTCACAAGAATACGCAATGCGATAGCCTCTGGTCGTACGGAGTTAGTATTGCCATATTCTAAAATGAAAGAAAATTTAGCAAAGGTACTTCTAAAAGAAGGTTTTATCTCCGGTGTAAATGTACTTAGTGGCAAACTTCCACAGCTACAGATAAACCTTAAATACGAAGGACCTACCCCAGTAATTACTGGTTTAAAAAGAATAAGTAAACCAGGTCAGCGTTTATATGCTTCTGCTCAGGATATCCCAAGAACCAACGGTGGTTTTGGTATAACCATAGTTTCTACATCCAAAGGTCTAGTTACCGACAGTGAAGCAAGAAAGCTTAAGACCGGTGGAGAAATTATCTGCCAAGTTTGGTAAGAAAATAAGAACTATTATATGTCACGTATAGGTAAAAAACCAGTAACAATTCCAAGCGGTGTAACTGCTGAACTCAAGGGTTCTACTTTTCAAGTAAAGGGACCAAAGGGGAATCTTCAAATTGAAATACATCCTAAGGTAAAAGTTTCCATTAATGGGAATGAAGTCTTAGTTGATGTAGATAAAAAAGAAGATAAGAAAGAAAAAGCACTCTGGGGACTCACCCGAGCTTTAATACAAAACCTTGTAACCGGTGTTACAGAGGGTTATGGAAAAAAGCTAGAAGTAAACGGTGTGGGCTTTAAAGTTGCAACTCAGGGTAAGAAGTTGGTAATGAGTCTTGGTTTCTCTCATCCAGTCGAAGTTGAAGTACCAGGGGATATAGAAGTTGTTGTTGATAAAAATGTAATCACAATCACTGGCGCAGATAAACAAAAGGTTGGTCAGTTTGCAGCAAATGTAAGGAAACTTAAAGAACCTGAGCCATATAAAGGTAAAGGTATTAAATACGACGACGAAGTTATAATTAGAAAAGCCGGCAAGGTCGTAAAGGCCGTAGGTAAATAGTAAATTTATGAGCAAGCACAACGCATCAAAATCTGAATCAAGGATACGCCGAAGAGCCAGGGTAAGAAGTAGGATATTTGGCACCGGCTCCAGGCCTAGGATTTCCGTATTTAGGTCTAACGCCTACATTTCGGCTCAACTTATAGACGACGAAACCGGTAAAACCATTGTCGCTGTAGTTCCAAAGGATATCACTACCAAAGCTACAAAGACTGAATCAGC
This sequence comes from uncultured Candidatus Saccharibacteria bacterium, assembly GCA_964384035.1. Lineage (GTDB taxonomy): Bacteria > Patescibacteriota > Doudnabacteria > UBA920 > UBA920 > CAYLIB01. Next base: position 132,844 of record CAYLIB010000003.1, on the reverse strand, counting down.
ACAAAAGGTCGGAAAGCTCCTTGCTGAGAGGGCAATCTCGAAAGGGATAACCGAGGTAGTATTCGACAGGGGTGGGTTCCTATACCACGGTCGAATCAAAGCTTTGGCTGAAGCAGCCAGAGAAGGCGGACTTAAATTCTAACGTAAAATATATAAATTCCTATGGATAAACCCCAAAGAAAATCTAATATGAGAGATGGTGGCAACAGAGAAAGATCTGAGTTCGACCAGAAAGTAGTAGAAATTAAACGTGTTACTCGTGTTGTTGCTGGTGGAAAACGTATGCGTTTCAGGGCTCTTGTTGTAATCGGCGACCATAAAGGTCGTGTTGGTATGGGTCTTAGGAAAGGTATGGACGTTTCCGATAGCGTGCAGAAAGCCGTCAATGCAGCTAAAAAGCAAATGGTAACCCTGCCACTTGTAAACGACACAGTTCCTCACGAGGTAAACGTTAAATATAAAGCTAGCTCACTTATTATAAGACCAGCTAAGCCTGGTACCGGTGTTATCGCTGGAGGAGCAGTTCGTATTGTTTTCGACCTAGCAGGTGTAAAGAACGTAATGTGTAAAATGATCGGTAGTAACAACAAAGCTAATAACGTAAAAGCAGTTTTCAGCGCCTTTAGAAGCCTTAAGAGCAAAGAAAAATTAGCTCAGATGCGTAAATAATCAGAATAAAGAATAGAGAATAACGAGCAAAAGTTGAAATTATCCGTCATTCTTTATTCGTCATTCATCATTCTAAATATATGTTAAAACTTCACACAATTAAAAAACATCCTAAGTCCACAAAAAGAAGAAAAGTTGTTGGTCGTGGTATTGGTTCAGGACATGGAACATATTCTACTCGTGGTGGAAAAGGTCAAACCGCAAGAACTGGTCATAGTAAAATGCCAGCAGGTTTCGAAGGTGGTCGTCAGCCAATTATTAGACAACTTCCAAAACTTCGCGGCTTTAAAAGTCTAAACACTAAACCCTTTGCCATTAGTCTAGACAAGCTTAATGTTTTTGACGACGGGGAAGAGGTTACTCTCGCGTCCCTAATTGACAAGGGTGTTGTTAAAAAACAGAATAGTCGAGCTCTTACTGTAAAGATAGTTGGTGGAAAAACTACTAAAAAACTACACATCAAAGTCCCATTCACTCAGTCAGTTAAAGAGCAGGTAGAAAAAGCCGGCGGTTCAGTTAAATAAAAAAC
>CAYLIB010000003.1:125824-131546 GCA_964384035.1 uncultured Candidatus Saccharibacteria bacterium | reverse complement strand
AAACTTTCACTTATTTGGAAAACAAAAGACCTTAGAAACAAGATACTTATTGTTCTTGGGTTACTTATTTCGACTCGAATTCTTGCCCATATTCCTATACCTGGAATAGATGGCTCTGCTCTAAGGCAATTTTTCCAACAAAATCAGTTCCTAAATTTGTTGGACGTTTTCTCTGGTGGGGGGCTTACAAACTTCTCTATAGCTATGCTCGGGGTCGGACCTTACATTACTGCTTCTATTATTATGCAGCTAATGACTATAATCGTCCCTAAATTTACTGAGTTACAAAAAGAATCTGGTGAAGCAGGCAGGGCTAAGATAAATCAATATACACGTTTTCTCACTATTCCTTTAACTTTACTTCAAGGGTTTGCAACAATTAGACTTCTTCAGTCACAAGGACAAGGGCAACTCTTATCTAATTTCACTCCTTTTCAATGGTTTCTTACACTGCTTTCAATAACAGCAGGTACTATGCTTGTTATGTGGATAGGTGAAATAATTACAGAATATGGTATCGGAAATGGAATTTCTTTAATTATTTTTGCCGGTATCGTTGCTAGACTACCACTATCTGTAAAGTCTTTTATAGACCTTTATGATCCATCTAAGCTTCCCATAGTAATTGGTTTTGTAGCTGTTCTCTTAATAGTTATAGCAGGGGTAATTCTTGTAACTGAAGCACAGAGAAATATTCCTGTGTCTTATGCTAAAAGAGTAAGAGGGGATAAACAATTTGGAGGGGTAAATACTCATCTACCTTTAAGGCTCAATCAAGCAGGTGTTATCCCTATTATCTTTGCTATTTCAATGATGCTTTTCCCAGCATTAATTGCACAGTTTTTCTTAAACGCTAAGAGCGCGCTTTTAGCCAATTATGCTCAGAAAACTATAGACCTATTTAATTCCCAAGGTTGGTTTTATGGAGTAGCATATTTTGTGCTAGTAGTCCTATTTACGTATTTCTACACTGCTATTGTCTTTAACCCAGACGAGGTTGCTGAAAACGTACAAAGAAGTGGGGGTTTCATACCTGGTATTCGTCCAGGGAAAACTACCGCAGATTACCTTTACAGGGTATTAAACAGGATTACCTTACCGGGCTCTCTATTCTTAGGTCTTATAGCTATACTTCCGTTTGTGGTCCAAAAATTCACAAATACTCAGTCCCTAACTCTGGGAGGTACAAGCTTGCTAATTGTAGTAGCTGTGGTTATAGAAACCATAAAACAGATCGATTCCCAGCTTACCATGCACGATTACGAAGATTTTACCTAGTTATAAATATAAAAAACTCGAACTATAAGGTTCGAGTTTTTTTATTCGGATAAGTTTATATTATCATTTTTTGGGTAAATACCTCGAAGCTAGCCCCGCTAAATCATCCTCGAGATTGCGGGAATCCACGTGATTAAAAGACATTGATTCCCGTCTGCACGGGAATTACACATGGGTTTCGATGCCTCTTCGGCTTGTCGCAAGGCTTTTCATTATGCATGATATAATTAATTTATATGCAATTAAGAAATTATAGAGAAACAAAAATAGAGCCAGGTGTTGGTGCTGGTACTGAGAGGAAAGAAGTAGATGAAGTTAAGGACGGGGAAGGGTTAAGAAAGAGTAAAACAGAGGGAGAAATATCAGACAAACAACCAATAATAAAGGTGGCTGATTCTTTGCAATCTCTTCAGCAAGAACAGATTGCAGTAGGTAATGAAATAGCGGACCATACCGGTCTAGAAAGTGGCGGAGAGGCAAGGCAGACATTAATTGCAAATTTGCTGAACAATGAAGGTGAACTCGGAGAATTATTAGCAGCAGCAGGATTATCTGAAAAAGAAAAATAAAAACTAAATAATGTTTGAAGGTAGTTCAGGGTTTTTAAGTATAGTTTATTTATTTTTGGTAATACTCGTTACCGTGTTTTTGGTAATGATTTTTCATTTTTTAAAAAAACACTGGTATCACAAGTTCGTAGCCAAAAGAACTGCTAACTGGGTATTTTTGGAAATCCAAATGCCTAAGGAGCAGTTTCAAAAAGAGCAAGGTCAGAAAAGCGAAGAAGAGAAGAAGAATTTAATAGCAGTAGCAGAACAGCTCTTTACAACTCTTTCAGAGATAGGTGGGCATGAGTCATTCTTTCACCCCAAACAATATTTGAGTTTTGAAATTGCTTGTATAGACAAGAAAATTTGTTTTTATGTAAATTGTCCCAAAGATTTGCAGGAAATAGTAGAAAAGCAAATTCATTCCCAATATTCTCATGCATACATAGAAGAATCAAAAGGATACAACCCTTTCCTTTCCAACAAACAAATAGAGGCTGTCGAACTTGTTCCTCTAAAAAAATATTTCTATCCCATACGTACATATAAGGCCATGGAGTCAGACCCGCTCAACGCTCTAACCAACGCTATGAGCAAATTAGACGAAAACGAAGGTGCTGCTATTCAGTTCATTCTTAGTCCGGCAGGTCATAGTTGGCAAGGTAAACCTCGTCATATGGCTCTAGAAATTCAGCAAGGCAAAAACCCTCACGTTGTAGAGAAGGGCTTAATATATCAAGCATTTCGTGAACTTACCCACGGACTTGGGGGTGCTTTGATGGGCAAAGCCAGTGGCCAGAAAGATAGTAACCGACACGACCTCTCAGGTATGCATAGTCCTATTCAGCTAACTCCAATGCAACAGGAGATAGTAAAGAAGCTCGAAGAAAAAGCTAGTAGAGCAGGCTATTTTACTAATATCCGCATCATTACCTCTTCTGCTACTCCGGGGAATGCCAGTATCCATATGAGAAACTTAATTGCCGCGTTTCTTCAGTTCAATATGCCTCCGTTTAATGGCTTTAAAGTTAAGCGCAAAAACAAAAACGACATAATTAAAGACTACATTTTCAGAGTGTTCAGGCAGTACTGGAAAAAAGTAGTCCTAAACACAGAAGAAATAGCTAGTCTCTGGCATTTACCAACTCCATACATAGAAACCCCAAATATAAAGTGGCTCACCTCTAGGAAAGCACCCCCACCAATTAATGTTCACAAGAGCGGAGTATTGCTCGGGCGTAACATCTATCGTAACCAAGAAACTCCAATTTACATTGGTCGGGAAGACAGGCGTAGGCATATGTACGTTATTGGTCGTACCGGTAGCGGTAAAACCGAACTTATGAAATATATGTCTGTTCAAGACATAAAAAACGGCGAAGGTTTATGTGTTATAGACCCTCACGGAGATTTCATAGAAGATATTCTCCCGCACGTACCAAAAGAACGAGCGGAAGATGTTATTTTGTTTGAACCATTCGATATGGACCGTCCAATGGGTCTAAATATGTTAGAAGTAGAAAGCGAAGAACAAAAAGATTTCGCTGTTCAAGAAATGATTTCTATTTTCTATAAGTTAGTAACCGACCCAGCTATGCTTGGACCTATGTTCGAGCATAATATGAGAAACGCTATGCTTACGCTTATGGCCGACGAAGAGCACCCAGGTTCACTTGTAGAAATTCCAAGAATCTTTACCGACACAACTTTCCAGAAATATAAAACTAGCAAACTAAAAGACCCTGTCGTCCGTGCATTCTGGGAAAAAGAAATGGCCAAGACCTCAGACTTCCATAAGTCTGAAATGTTGGGCTACTTAATCTCTAAAGTCGGCCGTTTCGTTGAGAATAGTATGATGCGTAATATTGTTGGCCAAAGTAAAAGCGCTTTTAACTTTAGACGTGTAATGGACGAAGGGAAAATTTTACTAGTTAACCTTGCCAAAGGTAAAGTAGGGGAGATAAACGCCAAACTCTTAGGGTTAATTATTGTAAGCAAACTCCAAATGGCCGCGCTCACCCGGGCAGATATGAAAGAAGAAGACAGAAAAGACTTCTATCTATATGTCGACGAGTTTCAAAACTTCATCACCGACGCTTTCTCTACCATTCTAAGTGAAGCCAGAAAATATAAGTTAGATCTAATTATTGCCCACCAATACCTCGGTCAGCTTCAGTCCGCGGCTGGAGCACAAGGCGCAGCATCACAAAACTTAAGAGATGCGGTCTTTGGTAACGCCGGAAGCATAGTAAGTTTCCGTATAGGTGTGGAAGACGCCGAATTTATGGCAAAAGAATTTGCGCCGGTATTCAACGATTTTGACCTGCTAAACGTAGACCGCTTCAACGCCTACGCAAAGTTAATGATAAACCTAACAGCCAGCAAACCTTTCAACATAGCCACCTACCCACTACCTAAACCCACCAAAGAACAACTCGAACTCGCAGGCGCCATAAGGCAACTAAGCAGGCTAAAGTACGGAAGGAGTAGGGCACAGGTAGAAGACGAAATACTGGAAGCCAGCCAAGTGGCAGATATGATGTCCGCCGGCCCCGGCAGTATAGAAAAAGGCCTATAGACTGCCCAATTAGCTATAGGAGTAGCTAAATAGTTCAATAAATATTTAAAAAAACCGCTTATTTAAAACATAAAATATGCGGTTTTATATATGCTTATTTTAAGGCTTATTAAAGAAAAGCCAATATTTTAAGTATTGACAAAATTATAAAAATAGGCTATAATAAATTATAAAATTTAATCAGCAAAGTTAAATTGAAAATTAATTCATTTAAGTTTATTATTTAATGTTTCGTTGGTCTATATAAGAGGCGAATAATTTCGCCATTTATATGGGCCAAAGCAAATGCTTGAACCCTGTTCGACCAGAGCAGGGTCGCAAGCGCGGCCCGACCTTTAAAAACGTTTCGTCTACGGTTAGTAGGCGAAGCTAACCGAATTTCAGATCGCCCTCGGTTCACGCCGGCGGGCACCCCAATCCAACACGGTTACCTAGGAGGAATCAATGAACACGAACATGCTCAAACAAATGTTCTTCGTCTTCACCGTCGTCGCTTTGTTCTCGGTCGGCGTTTCTGCGCAGGCCACTCGCTACAATCCTACCGGTGCGGTCGTCGCGCAAGCAAACCCCACACCGACACCCAAACCAACCGCCACACCTGCCAACGCGCAGTTCATCGTCGCGCCCAAGTCGGATGGCACGGTCCAGCTCAAGCTTCCGGCTCAAGAGATCACCGCCAAAATTCCGGCGGGGATGCTGAACACCGGTGGTTCGCAAGGCGGTACCCTCAGCCAGGAGCAAATTGATAACGCTCTGGCTGCTGCGCAAAAGAAAGTCTTGGCTACGGCAGGTAATGCTGGAGCCGCGGCTGGCGCAGAAGCTGGCGCTACTGCCGGCGAAACCGCAGCGATCAAGGTAATTGACGAAAAGGTTATGCCTAAACTTAATGCGCATGAAAGTGCGCTGAATGGTGACGGCAAGAACCCTGGTCTCGTTACTAACGTCAAGAACCTCGAAAGCGCCATCAACGGAAACGCCAATGAGGGTATTCTAGGGCTCATCCCAACGATGCAGTCCTTGAACACAATCGTCGGTGATCTGAAAAATGGTCAGCGGTGGCTGTGGTTGGCTTTCATTACTCTTGCAGCTTGGGTCGGTTGGCTCACTTACCGGGTCGTTTCCAAAAAGAACGCCCGGCAATTCAAGCAGTCACAGCCCGCATCCGGCCAATCAAGCTCAGGTGGTGGAGGTAACGGCGGTTCAGGGGGTGGTAACAGCCCCAGAAATCCGCTGAGTATGGCACCCCAAGCCGGCAACCAGCAGGGCAACCAGCAGGGCAACCAGCAGGGCAACCAGCAGGGCAACCAGCAGGGCAACC
>CAYLIB010000003.1:0-125724 GCA_964384035.1 uncultured Candidatus Saccharibacteria bacterium | reverse complement strand
CAGCAGGGCAACCAGCAGGGCAACCAGCAGGGCAACCAGCAGGGCAACCAGCAGGACAACCAGCAGGGAATGAAGCTCCACCCAAAAGTCTATGATCTCTATCTTGAAATCTGCAAAGCCAACCGCGCAAAGTTCGGTGGGTCGGGCAGGGATAAGGACGAGAATCGGTACAATCTTCGGAAAGCACTTTTCGAGGCAAAAAACGATTCCGAGAGAGAAGAAATAGCGGAAGCCAATAAACCCGAAGCCAAACCCGTTGCGAAGCGTCCGGTTTTCAAGCGTCAGCCTGCTCAGGTCGACGAGGAAGGGGCTGAGAAGCAAGAAGCCGAAGGAAGTGACGATGTCAAAACCGTTGTTACACCAAAACCTGAAGCGCAAGCGAAGGCTGCTGCCACCCCCGGCGCAGACGCCTAGACGTCATGTTCGTTCCTTGAAGAGCACTGAAGACTTCCATTCAGTGCTCTTTCTTTTTGTATAAGAATAATTTATCTATGTTATAATAAAAGCAAATTTTGAAAGTTTTCTAGAAACAAAATGAGCGAGACAAGTTTAAACCACGAAAAAGCTACACAAAATATAAATCCTAAAGAAACCAAGGTAGAAAAACTTGGTAATTCAACAGAAATTTTAAATAGATCCAAGAATCCAAACAGATTAGTTTCTGGATACAGAAAGCTAAGAGATAAATTCAAGCGGAAAGAAACAGAAAATATCGAATCGCCTGAAATAAACGAAGAATCAACCGAAAGGATAGCCGAGGCTATCACTGACGAGTTAACAGAAAACAGAACTCAGATAGCAGATGCCGTCCAAACCGCAAGAGAGCTAAACCCTGCAATCCCAGAAAACGCAAACGAAGTTGTAAGTGAAATAATAGATTCAGAAGAAGGCAAAAAGAATTTTCTAAGTCGTGTTAAAAGTTATTTAAAAACTAGCAGGGGAACTAAAATAGCAGGTTTGGTTGCTGGTACTGGTGCAAGTCTGAGTCTCAGGCTTGGAGCAAGAGCGGTTCTTGGTCCAAATTTTTGGGTAGCAATTTTAGCTGGTGCCACAGCTGGTGGTTTGGTAGAAGGTACAAAAGAGTTTATTAAAGACAGAAAAAGATACGACGGGGACGAAATAGAAGCAAGGCTAGAGGAAGCTGTGCTCGGTTTTGAAGTAGCAAATAAAACAAGCAAAGACCTCTCAGATCCTACCAAGACAGTAACCATAGAACCCGGCAAGAAGATTAGTATGCTTGAAAGAGCCGGTGCAATAGCTAAAGCGGAAGAAATTATTCGTTCCGGCAGGGTTCAATCCGAAAACCTACAAAGGCTTATTGGTTTAGTAGAAAATGCAAGATTCGCGGTAAAAATGGAAACTCAAAAGCCAGAGTTTAAGGATACAGATGAAGCAAAAAACGAAAAAAACAAAATTGCTTTCCTTCTTAAAGGAAGAAAAGAAACCTTAGACGAGAAACTAGAAAAATCCGATAAGGTAGAAGTTAAACAGCTACTTTCTGAAATTGAAACCAGATTCGGCAAGATAGACGTTCCTTGGAAAGACCGAATGAAAAAAGTTGCAAAAGCCGCAGGTAGAGGTGCTCTAGTAGGTGCTGGTACCGCTGCCGCAGCGTCATTATTCTTGGACTGTCTCCCAGAATCTTGGACCCATGCTTTAAGCGAAAAAGCTCAGCACGCAGTCGAGTATTTATATGGTCACGCGACTCCCGAATTAACAGCAGAAGTAAAAAACCAAATAGTCGAACAAGCAAAAGCACATGGCCAGGAAGTTTATGTGCAAATGGTGACAAACGCAAAAGAGCAGGCTATAAACCAAACCTATCAGGCATCGGTAGATGCCGGTCATGGTATTACTCATGCTGCCAGAGACGCAGTGCATGATTTTTATACAAATGTGCAACATTTATACCCAGGAGGTTTAGAGAATATAGATCCTGCCCATATGGTGGCAATAGAAAACGAACTTGCAAGAGCTAAAGTAGAAGAGCTTGGAAGCGCCATAGTTCAGCCAGGAGCTGTTTTAGAGTTCAAAGGTCAAGCTATTGTGGATGCAATTCAGCACGCAGGAAATATGAGCGAAGCCCAAGCGCAGAGCTTACAACATTTTCTACAAGGGAGATTGAGTGAACATTCGGTAGAGTTTATGCTAAACCATGACGAGTTAGTAAAAGCGGGAATGAATGACTATTTCACAGAAGCTATGAATCACGCTGATCTCGTAGGTAAGCAGGAAAATTTGAAATTGTTATTAGAATTAAAGTCGAATGAGTTTACACGACAAGCAGTCGAAATAGAAGCAAACGAAGCAACAACAAAATACTTAACCGCCTTCTCCGTTTCCGCTGGTATCGGCTACGGGGCCGGTATGTTAACCCCAGACAAAAGACAGAGAGTAGAAGCAAAAACCACCAGTGGTGGCTATTCAAAAGAATTGCCTGAAGATGTTGATAAAGTTGAGCAGAAAGATGCGGTTATGGAAGAAAAAGTTACCGCTAATACCCCCGGTGATAATTTAGAAAATCCCAATGGTTCTGTTAATGTTGATCTAGTAGAAAAGGATAAGAAGTCAGAAAAGAGAGTTGTTAAAAAAGAGAAAAAAGGTACAAATAAGTATTCAGGCGAAGAATTAGATAACTTGCGAGCTAACTGGGAAAAGCTTAGAAAAACTAAAAAACCCTACGTCTCATGGTTTGAATCTGTTGAGGGTTTGCATAAAAATGAAAAGGAAGCTAGAACCAATTTGTTGGCAGATATGCAGTGGGTATTGATATCTGTAGAACAAGAAAAGCTAGCAGATATTGAAGTTATTAATTTCTGTTTAGATGACGAGTTAAAAGGTGCAGAAGCAAATAAAGGTTTTTCTGTAGGTGAAAGAGGAAAGAGAATATACATTGGGCTAAGCGACAGAGAAGCTATGCAAGCTAGACTCAAATTAGCTATTGAAGAAGCAAGAATTCAAAGAGATTCCGAGACTGCCAAACAGGAGTCAGCAGAAAAGAGAAAGAAGGATATTACAGAGTTAAGAGCAGAGTATAATACTCATTCCATAGCTTTAATACCAGGTATATCCATAAAAACCCTAAATAAGGGAAATAATGAAGAGAGGCTCTTAGCCAATAAGGCATATGAAGAAATAATGAAAGCTGGTAAGGAAGCAGGAATATTTGACTACACAGATCAAATTGCCGGGCTTGTAATACAAGTAGGGGGTTATCCACCTGCCGATAGTGGTGTATTAAGCGAAAAAGGTTTCTTTATTCAAGATAGAAGCAAAGAAAACGACGGAAAAATTAACCTTGAGATCGTTTACCCGGTCGCTGGGACAGAAAAGTTAGCTGTGCTATTCAAAGATGCTCTGGATTCTATTAAAAAAAGAAGACCTAAAAAGAAGGAAAAGGAAGTTTTCGAACCTTTCCCAGAGGGTGAATTAAATCTAGATAAGATTGTAAGGATTATAGATGCAGGAATCGATCAGTACTCGAATGAGGATAGAGAAAAATACAATGGGCTAATAAAAGCAAGGGTTGGGCATGAGGAAAAAGCTAAAGAAAAAGGTCTTAAATTTAGATTTAAACAAAAAATAGGCGGAAGTTACGACTCCGAAACTTCCTTCCCATTAGTAGGTGCCGGGGATTATAAATACGAAGTAATTGTGCCTCAAGAACACGAGAAAAATGTAGAAACCTTTAGGTTAGCAGAACAAGCCTCAGCTTTATTGTACGAAGGTGATGACCCATTAATTAATCTAAATAATCCGGAGAAATCGAAAAAAATTACTGCATTGGTAAACACTCTGCAGAAACGGTTTAGTGAAATACATCACATTGATCCATTCAAACAAAAGGAAGCAGAATAAATGAATACAATATTTTCAAAAACGGATGGTGATGAAATTCTGGCTAAAATTGGGGTTAATACCGAAGTGTTAAGTGAAGAAGAAAAACAAGAAATGTTAGAGCAAATAGACGCTCATATGAACCGAGTTATTTTGGAATCCACGGTAGGTTCACTAAGTTCTACTCAAATAGAGCGACTAAGTTCAGTATTGTCTTCGGGAGACGAAGAGTCTTTTCTCTATGAATTGGAAGAAACCGCAAAGCAAATTCCCGGTTTATTAACTAAAATAGAGTCAGCAGTTGAGGAAGAATTTAAGATGCTTGCACTCGCCAAAAAACAGCTTAATTAAAAGGTTTTTAGTGAATATTTGCAATAAAACCATTTTTCTGATATATTTCGGTCATTGCTACTCGTATTTGAAACAAAAAACAGTTTACGAATTTGAAAGTTAGCTTGATTTAAATCAAGACATTTTGTAATACCAGTAAGCAAAATTTGTAATACTGGTATTAATAGATAACTTCGTAATACCAAAATAAAATAAGAAATTTATGGACAAAAATCCTAATCTATTGTTGATAGCTCAAATGGTTGAGTCAGCAGAAAAAAACTTACAAACCGCCATGGGTCTTTTAAGAGAAGCTCTTGGTGGCAAAATGCCCGCCTCTACTGCGGCTCTTCATAGTGAAAAAGCTCAGGGTTTGGGAGTCTCTGAAGGTGGTAAAATTATAGAGGGTGTGTTCGATGGCCAAAATATGATAGGTCCTGACGGCAAGCAATACCCAGTCCCAGCTAATTACGCTTCCAAGAGCAAATTGGTAGAGGGTGACGTATTAAAACTAACTATCGCTGAAGACGGCTCATTCATTTATAAACAAATCGGACCAGTCGAGAGACAAAAAATGATAGGTATTCTGTTGCAAGACGAACGCGGAGACTTCAGGGTTATTGCCGAAGGGAAGACTTTCAAAGTTTTGCTCGCAAGTCTTACTTATTTCAAAGCAGAACCTAACGATCAGGTTACTATAGTTGTCCCTACCGAGATAGAATCCCAGTGGGCAGCCGTTGAAAACGTTATTAAGAAACCGGTTTCAGCAGATGCTGAAATGTCTATGGAAGAGGATTCAAGTAGCACCGAAACAGGCCGCACAATACAAGATATAGACGAAGAACTCTAGAGTTCATATTGCAAAATGTTCCCTTCGTCATTCTCTATTCTTTATTCGTTATTCTAATAAATGCAACAAATACAAAAACTACTCGAGCGGTACCCTATTATTTTACAATTACTAAGATTCATCGCTATTGGACTCATAAACACAGCACTAGATTTCGCTGTTTTAAACTTTATTTCTAAAACCCTTGGTGTAACTTCAGGTTTCAAACTCGGGGGAGTAAACACAATAGGTTTTTCCCTAGCCGTAGTTCAAAGTTTTATTTGGAATAAATATTGGGCATTTTCTACCGAAGACAAAGTCAGCCTCCTAAAAAACTTTACCCGTTTAGTTTCTGTCGGATTACTCGGAGGGGTGGTTCTACTCGCTATTATAGTTGGTTCTAAATACCTAGTTGGTAACATTTTTTATCTCGGCTCACTCGCACTACTTATTTTAGGCCAAATTGGTATTTGGTTCGGTGAAGGGATTGGTAACGGTAACTCGCAGGTTAAAGCCTCTACTCAGTTCGTAAGTTTTATTCTGGTAAGTTTAGTGGGTTTGGTAATAAATAGCGTACTTGTCGCAGTGCTTTCAACTGGAGTTCAAACAGTAAATATTTCCGGGCTTAACCCCGAACTAGCCAAAAACGTGGCAAAAATTATCGCAACTTTCGCCTCGTTGGTCTGGAACTTCCTAGGTTATAAACTATTCGTCTTTAAACGCTAAACAAAAAAACTGCTCTAAGGAGTAGTTTTTTTGTTTATATAACCTGTTACTTTTTACTTGCCACCTGTTACTATATAATGAGCCTATGGCAGTACTCTATACAAAATACAGGCCCAAAATATTCTCCGAAGTTGTTGGGCAAAAATCTATTGTTCAAACACTCAAAAATTCCCTAAAAGACGATAAGCTAGCACACGCCTATCTTTTTACTGGTAGTAGAGGAGTAGGAAAAACAACCCTCGCTAGGCTACTAGCTAAGGCTGCTAATTGTCACAATAGAAAAGATGAAGAACCTTGCATGGCTTGTGTCTCTTGCGTTTCCATTCAAGAAGGGAGTTCGATGGATTTACTAGAAATAGATGCCGCCTCAAACACCGGAGTAGATAACATAAGAGAGTTAATAGATCACGTCGGGTTCAGGCCAGTTAGTGGAAAATATAAAGTTTATATTATCGACGAAGTTCATATGTTAAGTAAAGGAGCATTTAACGCTCTTTTAAAAACATTAGAGGAGCCACCAGAGCATGCGCTTTTTATTTTAGCAACAACAGAAATTCAGAAAGTACCTGGCACTGTAATTTCAAGAACTCAGCGCTTCGACTTTAAACGGATAGAAAACGAAGACATACAGGAGCAGTTAAAATACATCCTGAATAAGGAAAAACTGAAATTAGATAACTCAATTACTTCGCTAATAAGTAGTACATCGGGTGGAGGTTTAAGAGATGCACTCACTAGACTAGAAAAAGTTTTATCCTTAGGTGAGGATCCTGGACTTGAAGAGGCTAGCCTGTTATTGGGTGTAACAGATGAGGGCTTAATAAATAAGTTACTCGAATTAGTTGTTTGTAGTAATACAAAAGATATCCCGGTTTTCTTCGAGGAAAATCATAGTAAGCTTGTTGATGCGTCTATCCTCACTAAAGATATTCTGCATGCGCTAAGATTAGCTACCGAAAACATACTTATGAGTAGGGAACCTAAGGGTGTGGTAGGGACTACTCTAAGATCTTTAAAAATAAACGACTTACTTTTTCTAAGTAGGTTATATCTAAGAGCATATAAAGAAATTCCGGAATCTCCGGACTCTGAATTGCCAATATTGCTTGCTTCTATTGAAGCTGCATTGCATCTTGGATCTAAAAAAGAGAATCCTGTGGTCCAGACACCGCCCGTATCACAAATAGAAAAAAGACCAAGCAGTCTACCTGTTATGGTAAAACAGAAAGCTTCATTGAGCGAGGATGTATTCGAAAAAGTAGAAACCCCTGTGCAACAGAAGAAAAGTATAAGTGGTAAGAAAGTTAGTCTTGAGGAAGTTAGGGGTTCGTGGGCTAATGTCCTGGAAAAAGTTAAAAATAAAAATAGCCCATTATCCACATTGGTAAAAAATTCCCCTCTGCTTTCAGTTGAGGACAACGTTGTATTTGTGGGAGTAAAGTATCTCTTTCATAAAGAACATCTAGAAAGTGCAAAAAATTTATCTATACTTAACTCAATTCTCAAAGAAGAATTTAATGCAGAATTGGCATTTGGTGCTAAAATAGTAGCAGAAGAAGAAAACCTCACTGAGAAAGTCGGTGCGGTTGATGCACTCCAAATATTTGGAGGCGAAATAATCGAGTAAATATGCTTAATAAAAAGACAACAAAAACAACTAGTTTGAAAACAGACCAAAAACTTACACTGCTGGCAATTTCAATAGTAATGGTTTTCTTGGTTTCATTGGTCATTTGGAGAAAATCCAGTTTCCAGGTAAATAATTCAGGGCCCAGTCAGCAACAAGTCCAAAAAATAAAAGGTCAGCAAGAAGCATATAAAAAACTTCTTGAATCTATTAAGCCAGATAAAGAAGCTTCTCAAAAATTGCTAAAACAATTAGTTACCGAAGATGAGATAAGAAAGCAAATAGAATCAGAACTGCAAGTAGACCAGAAAATTGTTTTACCTGAGGTTTCAGATAGGGAAATACAAATTACCTCCGATTCTAGTAAAGATAGTCTAGTGGGATATTTTAAAAATATAGCTGCAAACGTTGCAAGTTTTAATAAAGCAGTTATCCCTGTCTCTGTTGGTAGTTTCCAAAGTAATGGAACGGTTGCAGAAATAGATGGTGCCATAGCAAACTCCGATCTTCATATAGCAAGTTTAAGACAAGTTACTGTTCCAAGAGAACTCGTCGGGTTCCATAAATCCCAGCTCGTTAGTGTTTATTCACATAAAAAATTACTCGAACTTGCTAGGAATTATCGTATAAACGGTGGCTCACCATGGGCAGACGTATATAAACAGTATTACATTGCGAATAAAGAGCTCGAAATAGCAGATAATGAATTTAAAAAAGTAGATGCGAAGTATAACATTAGTAGTATTTCTTTAATTGATGCGCCAACTAAATACACAAAACTAAAAGAGTTATTCCAGATTAAAGAAGCTCATGCATTATTAGGTGCAGGAGACACTACAATTATCGTTGGTAACTTACCGGAACAAATAAAAGATGGTATAAAGCAAGGTTTCGCCTCAGCTTACGGACATTTTGCAACAAAGTTTCTTCAGAATTTAATAGGGACCATCGAAAAAAACTACAAAATTGCTAATTTCCTCTATTACTCAGACTCTCTTTCCAAAGGTCAATATATTCCCAATTATCTAGATAAGTATGTGCTTAACCCAGCGGATAGAGAGATAGTAAAAAGGTTCATCCCTCAATTTAGTTGTGGAGTAAACCAAAACGCTAGCTTAAGGCCAATTTTACAAGCAAAAGCAGAAGAATATTTAGGTTTCGACCCATCAGGTATTACAGCAAACGATCCACAGTTTGAGATTAAAATGGCTAGGGTAGGTGAATTCCTTGCAAGTCCTAATGGTTGGCAGAATTATTACGATGGGGTAGCTCTTAATGCTCAATCAGAAGCTGAAAAAGCAATTACAAGAGAGCTTACTAGTTCTGGTCTTAAGAATCCAAGGGATCTCTTAGACAGCCAGATCTCTGCCTCTCTTAGTGTGATCGAAGGCTCGCAAGTCGCTGCGTTAATTTCTAGCCTTCAACTAGGCGCTGTGAATGCCGAGAATTTAATAAGTCAGTTAGTTTCTTCAGTATTAGATAGTCTTGTTACTAAGTTCGTATTTAAGGGTGCTGTGTTTATAGAAGACAATTCTTGCGCACCTATTCCTGTATTAAATCCAGTCATCCCAGCAGATGTAGATACAGCAAGAAGTGCAGATTTTAACCCCAATGCAAATTCATCCTTTCGAGGGGGGGAGTAAGGCATTGAAATTTAATTAGGGACCCCCTAAAGGGGTTCCTTTTTAAATATCTAAGTAATAAAATGAAGATAAAATTGTAATAAAGTGATATAATTAATTTATCTATATGGAAGAAGAAATTAAAGAAAAAAGTGAGAGTTATTTTAAATCTCGCGGAATTTTTATTGTCTGTTGTATAGTAATAATTAGCCTAGTCTCAGGAAGTCTTGGGGGAGTTCTGGGTGTCATTTATGCAAGTAGACAACCTGAGCTCGCTAAATGGTTTAATGTAGCAGGAATCACAAAAAATTTACCCGGTAGTAGAATTTCTATAACCGAAGATAATTCAGTAATAGATGTAGTGAAAAAAGCGGGTCCTGCTGTAGTTTCAGTTGTTATTTCAAAAGATCTAAGTAAAGTGCAGAATAATAATTTTAGCCCATTTGGGAATGATTTCTTTTTTCCATTTTTTGGAATTCCTGAAAATAGACAATCAACACCTAACATTCAGCAAGTAGGAGCGGGTTCCGGGTTTTTTATTAGTTCAGATGGGCTTATACTAAGCAATAAGCACGTAGTAGAGGACGAGCAGGCTAGTTACACTGTCGTTACAAACGACAATAAAACATACGAAGCTAAGGTCTTAGCAAGAGATCCCATTAATGATTTAGCTATTTTAAAAGTAGAAATATCGAATGCGCCTGTATTAGAATTGGCCGACACATCAACTCTTCAAGTAGGGCAAAGAGTTGTAGCTATAGGTAATTCCTTAGGACAGTACCAGAACACAGTCACTACCGGAATAGTCTCGGGTATCGGTAGGAGTATTACAGCAGGTGGAAATGGGTCATCAGAAAGTTTAGAAGGCGTAATTCAAACTGATGCTGCCATAAATCCAGGTAATTCTGGTGGGCCCCTGCTAAACTCATCGGGTCAGGTAATAGGTATAAATACCGCTATAGACCGGGAAGGTCAGTTAGTAGGATTTGCAATCCCTGCCGGTGATGCAAATAGGGCAGTTGAAAGTTATAAACGAACTGGAAAAATTACTCGTCCGTATTTAGGTGTTCGTTATGTAATGATTACAAAGTCGTTAAAGGATTCTAGTCAATTACCTAGGGACCACGGTGCACTCATTACTCGAGGTCAGAACCAGCAGGAGTTAGCAGTTATCCCTGGAAGCCCAGCAGATAAGGCAGGGTTGACCGAAAACGACATAATTCTCGAAGTAAATGGTAAGAGAATTGATGAAACTCATAGCTTAATTAGTGAACTTAAAAAATATAAGATAGGTGATACACTAGAGATAACTGTTTTCCATAAAGATTCAGAAAAGAAAGTAAAGTTAATTTTAGAGGAATACAAACAATAGAAAATGAAGATTTTAGGAATTGATTACGGTACTAAAAGAGTTGGTGTGGCAGTTTCGGATGAATTGGAGTTAATAGCTAGGGAGTTAATCGTGCTCTCTCCAAAAGAATTTGGTAAAAGAATAGCAAAAATTACTGAAGATCAAGATATTGGAGAAATAGTAGTCGGCCTTCCACTAAATATGGACGGTAAAGATTCAAAAAAGACTCTTGAAGTAAGAGAGTTCATTAATGAGTTAAAAGAAAAACTACCTCTACCAATTGTCGAGTGTGACGAAAGGTTGAGTACAGTTATGGCCCACAGGCTTCCTGGTGGAAGAGCGAAGACAGATAGTCTTGCAGCACAGATAATCTTACAAAATTATCTAGATATCAAAAGAAACAAAACCTAGTTTATCAAGTTCATAAAGTTATAAAGTTCATCAAGTAAAAGACTTTATAAACTTAAGAACTTTATAAGCTTTATAAACCAATATATGTCTGAATTTAGACAAAATCCTATAACTAAACAATGGGTTCTCATAGCTCCAAGTAGGGCTAAAAGACCTGAAGATTACCGAGCATCAAGTGTCATGACGGGACAAGGTGAACACGACGAATCTTGTGTTTTTTGTCCTGGTAATGAATCCAAGAATCCAGAAATTTTGAGAATGCCAGAAAAGGGTGACTGGCAAATTAGAATAATCCCTAATAAATTCCATGCTTTAGAAAAAACTACGGTATATAGAAATAAAGATTTCTATGTGAGTAGGAGCGGGAACGGTGTACATGAGGTTATTATTAACAGAAAACACAACGAACCTGTTGCACTTCAATCCATCGCTACTGTGGAAATGACCCTAAGGACTTTCGCAGACAGAATCCGTTTCCTACACGATGATCCTACGCTTTCTTATGTTCAGATTTTTCATAATCACGGCAGAGATGCAGGGGCTAGTATAATCCATCCTCATCATCAACTTCTTGCAACGCCTATTATTCCTCCGCATATTCACTCTGAAATACTGGGTTGTCATCATTACTATCAAGTAAATAAATCTTGTATTTATTGCGACATTATTAATGAAGAAGTGTCCCTAGGCGACAGGCTGGTATATGAAAGTGAGCATTTTGTAGTGATATCTGCTTATGCTAGCAGAAGCCCTTTTGAGACCTGGATCTTACCAAAAAAACATGCCGGAAGGTTCGAAGATATTAGCGTGGAAGAAATCAGGCATCTTTCCTTTGTGCTTAAGGTTACAGTAGGGCAGCTATATACAAAACTCAATGACCCCCCATTGAATTTTTATTTCCACACTATGCCCTTTGTAAGAGAAAAGCATACCATGATGGAGGAGAATAGTTTTCACTGGCATCTTACGATTTTCCCAAGAATAACCATATGGGCAGGTTTCGAATATGGAACAGGGATACCCGTAAATCCAATTCCTCCAGAAGTCAGTACAGAATTTTTAAAAGCACACTGAGCAGAATAACGGCGATCGAATAACGAATGAAGAATAGAGAATAACGATAAACACACTTCTAAATTCATTTTGTTTCATTCGTCATTCGTCATTCAAACATATGAAAACAATCCTTGCAAATTGGAAGCTTAACCCGGTAACAGTAACCGAAGCTAAGCAACTTGCTTCAAAAATTAAAAAAAACAGTCGACACGAGGTCGTGTTGTGTCCTCCACATTTATTTCTGAGTGCTGTTAAATTTCCTAGTCTAGGGGCACAGGACGTCTTTTGGATGAACAAAGGAGCATTTACCGGACAAGTAAGCCCTTTAAGTTTAAAGTCTATAGGTATTAAATACTGTATAGTAGGTCATAGTGAAAGAAGAGGGGTTGGGGAAACTAGTGAGCAAGTTAGCCTAAAAGCAAAAGCCTTACTGGAGCAAAAAATAATTCCAGTTATCTGTGTGGGTTTCGAAACTACGGTAGACCAAGATGATCTTGAAGTGGTGGATGTTCTAAAAAATCAATTGAAAGAATCTCTAAAAGAAGTAAATCCGAAAAAAGTTTTTGTTGCCTATGAACCAGTCTGGGCTATTTCTAGCGGTAATCCTTACGCAACAAAAAAAGTTGCCTCACCAGAACACGCAGAAAAGATTGCTCTATTTATTAAAAATAAATTTGGCGTTGGCAAAGTATTATATGGGGGTAGTGTGAACAGTACAAATGCCGAAGGTTTTTTGCAAGAACGACACATAGACGGACTGCTGGTAGGAGGAGCAAGTCTTATCCCCGAGGATTTTAATAAAATAATTAGCAAAGAATAACGAATAGAGAATAAAGAATAACGAAAAAAACATTTATAATTTGTATTTATCTTCATTCTTCATTCTTCATTCTTCATTCTTCATTCTAAGAAATGATATATATCGCAAGTGACCACGGTGGGTTCGAGTTAAAAGAGTATTTAAAAAAGGCTTTTAAAGAAGCGGGTTTTAAAATTACGGACCTGGGACCAAAAAAGTTTGTTGCAACAGACGACTATCCTGACTATGCAAGGTTAGTTGCAGAGAAAGTTGGAAAAAATCCCGAAAAAGACCAAGGAATTTTATTGTGCAGAAGTGGTCAAGGGGTATGCATAGCAGCGAATAAATTTAAAAATATACGAGCAGCCTTAGTCTGGAATATTGTCGAAGCCATAAAAAGCAGAACAGATGACATGGCGAATGTAATTTGCTTACCCTCAGAATACATAAGTCCCGAACAAGCCTTCAAGCTCGTAGAAAAATGGATCGAAACCCCATGGAGCAAAGAAGAGCGACACTGGCGGAGAGTAAAAAAAATCTCTCAATTTGAGAGAAGCTAGTTAGCGAGCCAGGCGCACAGTGCAATTGTCATTACGATCACCCCGGCCATCGTCAGAAACTTATCCAGTGCCATAAGTGATTTTTCTGGCGCTGTCATGTGTTCCACCCTCTTGCGCGTTTCGAGAATGACTCCGGGCTCAGGAAACGCTTTCCATAGCGCGCTTCGGTTCGCAATGATAATTGCGACTCTTGCGATCACGCAAAGATAAGCGGCCAAGAAAAGAACAGAGCCATATATGGGAATTGTTTTCATTTTAGACCTCCGTCAGTTGCAGTTGTTGAATTTTAGAACCTTTTGCGGATATTAATTTAATATTATAAAGTATTTATAACAAAATGTCAATAGTAGTCCCTGCCATTTTAGAAAAGACGAAGGAAGGTTTTCTAGATAAGATCTCGATATTAAAACAAGTTTCAGGTCTCGAGCGTGTGCAAATAGACTTCGCTGATGGTATTTTTGTTGCAAATACACTTCTCTCGGTTGAGGAAATAGATGGGCTTAGTCCTATATACGAATGGGAGGCCCATCTTATGATAAAAAATCCGATCGACTTTCTCGACTATCAAATATGTGGGTTTGGTACTGTGTTGGTGCATTTTGAAGCATTTCGAGATAATGAATCAGTAAAAAATGCACTGAAGGCGATAAAGGAACTCGGCATGAAAGCGGGATTGGTAATAAATCCCGGAACAGAGATAGATGTAGTGAAAGATTTTGGTGATGAGGTTGATCAATTTCTAATAATGGCCGTAGAGCCAGGATTTCAAGGCGCACCTTTTATAGAAAGTACGTACGGTAGAATTTCTGCAGTCAGAAGGCTGTTTCCACATGCTATAATTGAAGTAGATGGTGGAGTGAAAGAAGAAAACATAAAGCGCCTGAAGAATGCTGGTGCAGACTACATTGCTACCGGTTCAACGCTGTTTCGTTCTACAAATATTGCCGAAACATTTCAAAAGTTATTGGACGAGATAAAATAGTGAAACAAAAACTAACAACCCACGAACTTAAATACAAAGCGAACGATATACGGCAAGATATTATTCAAATGCTTCTAGAAGCTAAGTCGGGTCATAGTGCGGGTCCTTTAGACATGGCCGATATTTTCACTGCACTTTATTTCAGTGTAATATCACACGACCCTAAAAACCCTTCTTGGGCAGGTAGAGACCGGCTAGTACTTTCATGCGGTCACATTTGCCCAGTACTCTATGCCACCCTTGCGGAATCTGGTTATTTTCCTAAAGAAGAACTGATGACTCTAAGAAAACTCGGTACTAGACTTCATGGTCATCCTCATAACTTAGCGCTTCCCGGGCTAGAGACATCTAGTGGACCTCTGGCACAGGGTTCAAGTCAGGCAGTTGGAATAGCCTACGCTTTAAGAATGGATCACTCACGCTCAAGGGTCTATTTAATTATGAGTGATGGTGAGCAAGATGAAGGTCAAATTTGGGAAGCTGTTATGTTTGCAGGGAAAAATAGGCTTAGTAACATAACCGCAATTATAGATAGGAATAATATTCAAATAGATGGTTTTACAGAAGACGTAATGCCTCTAGAAAACCTAAGAGAAAAGTATGAAGCATTCAATTGGCATGTTTTAGAAGTAGATGGGCACAATATAGATGCTGTTATAAACGCTTGCAATGAAGCCAAGGCTATATACGAAAAACCAACAGTCATAATAGCTCACACTATTCCCGGTAAAGGTGTAGACTTTATGGAAGGCAAGTTCGAATGGCATGGAACACCCCCGAATAAAGAACAAGCTAAGCTAGCTTTAGAAGAACTCCGCACCCTAAGAGGCCAAATAATCAGTGAGCATCAATAAGCAATTCATCAAGTTCGTTAAGTTATAAAGTTTAGCAAGAAATCTCAAATGCGACATACTTAATAAGCTTGATGGGTTTTATAAGCTTTATAATCTTAAAAAATGTTAAACGAATTACTAAAATTAAATCATAAAATTGGGACCGCTGAAATAGAAAAAGTTCCTACTCGGAAAGGCTACGGTGAGGGGCTTGTCGATTTAGGTAAATGGAATCCCAATATTGTAGTGCTTACCGGTGACTTAGCCGAATCCACTACCGCACACTTATTCCAAAGAGAATTTCCAGATAGGTTCATTGAATGCGGTGTCGCAGAACAGAATATGATGGGTTTGGCTGCCGGCCTCGCTCTTGCAGGTAAGATACCCTTTATATCAAGTTATGCTGTTTTCAGTCCCGGAAGAAGTTGGGACCAGCTTCGGGTAAGTGTCTGTTATAGCCAGGCTAATGTAAAAATTGCCGGTGCACATACAGGTATCTCTGTGGGTCCAGACGGTGCGACCCACCAAGCTTTGGAAGATATTGCAATAACTAGGGTCTTGCCAGGCCTAACAGTGATTGTACCTGCTGATTACATTCAAACAAAAAAAACTACTTTAGCTTTAGGTAAAACAAATACCCCAGCTTATTTCAGGTTTGCACGCAATGCAACCCCTGTATTCACCTCCGAGGAAACTCCGTTTGAAATTGGGAAAGCCCAGGTTCTAAAGGAAGGATCAGATATAACGATAATTGGTTGCGGTCCAGTTGTTTATAACGCGCTTGTAGCTGCGCTTGAGTTAGAAAAGGAAGGAATATCTGTTTGTGTTGTAAATAACCACACAATTAAACCCCTAGATAAAGAAACGATCCTTGGATCGGTTGAAAAGTCTAAAATCGTGGTAACATTAGAAGAACACCAGATAAATGGTGGGATGGGTAGTGCCATCTGTGAATTACTTTCAGAATTTTTACCCAAACCCGTTATTCGTTTAGGTATAGACGATAGATTTGGTGAAAGTGGTGAGCCAGAGGAGTTAATTGCACAATTTGGTTTAGACACTGATTCGCTGATTAGAAAATTAAAAAATATAAGCAATAAATAATTTATTATTTGGTATGAAATACAAATACGATCTCATTTCGATAGGTGACGCAACGATAGATACATTTTTGTTTGTAGATGATATTAAAGTAAAGCAAAGTAATGGACAGCAAATTGCAGAGATCTCATGGGGAGACAAGCTCCCTGTAAAACAGTTGGCTCGTACTGTTGCCGGAAATGCTGCTAATAATGCAGTTGGGTCTAGTCGTTTAGGTCTTAAAACCGCGTTCTACACTGTTTTAGCACATGATACGGGTGGACGTGAAATCGTTCACAAAATGAAAAAAGAAAAGGTGGACACGAACTATATAGTTATTGATGATAAACATGGTACAAATGCTTCAACAGTTTTATCTCACGACGGTGAAAGGACTATTTTTGTATACCATGAACATAGAAAGTACAAATTACCAAAATTTGCTCCTGCAAAGTGGGTTTATCTCACTTCCTTAGGTGATGGTTTTGAAAAAATTTATTCTGATCTCGCCAAATACATAGACGCTAACAAAACTAAAGTTGGTTTTAATCCAGGAACCTTTCAGTTAAGAAAAGGAGTGAAGGCAAATGAGAAAATCCTTAAGAGAACAGAAGTATTATCTCTAAATAAAGAGGAAGTAATTTCTTGGGTAGGCGAGAGCGATGACATAGAAGAGTTATGTAAGCGTTTAGTAAAATTAGGACCAAAGTCTATTACTTTAACCGATGGTAGAAAGGGTGCATATTCTTACAGCTCGGAAGGTTTTTTCTATATTCCTGAATTTCCAGGTGATCGTATAGAGGCAACAGGAGCAGGCGATAGTTTTACAACGGCATATATAGCTGCATTATCTTATGGCTTACCACACTCTACCGCATTAAGATGGGGTCCAGTAAATGCTGGGAGTGTTGTTATGAATATAGGTCCTCAGGAAGGTTTGCTTGGTAGGTCAGAAATTGAAAAAAGATTAGGTAAGATGAAGTCATACCAAACAATAGCAATCATTGATGAACAGTCTAAGAAAAAAGTCGCTGATTTAGTTAAAAACAGCAAAGCTTAAAAATATGGAAGGGCTGGCTGGTTACGGAGTAGGTGAAGTCAATGTGAGGTTTAGGCTTTATCTCATAAGTTTTATGGGTGTTATTGCATTCGGAGCGTTGCTATACTGGCGAGCTAGTTTGCTTACAAGCACTGAATATGTAGAATTACCAAAACATAAACCGGGTAAACATAATTTTTCAATAAATAAGCCAGTGAGCAGACAAGATAAAGAAACAAACTAAATTATTAACAGAAATAAAAATATGTCATCAGACAAAAAGATACGAGTTGGTATAAATGGTTTTGGAAGAATTGGAAGAGCAGCTTTTAAATTAGCTTTGGAAAAACCCGAAATAGAAGTTGTTGGTGTAAACGATCTAGGGAGCCCCGAGGTTCTTGCTGGGTTGCTTAAGTTTGATTCAAATTACGGTAAATATAATCAAAAGGTAACTTTTGATGATAAAAATATTTATGTAAACGACGTAAAATATCCAGTATTCGCGGAAAAAGACCCAACAGCCTTGCCATGGGGAAGTCTTAAAGTAGACGTGGTAATAGAGAGCACAGGAAGATTCACAGATAGCGATAAAGCATCTGCGCATATTAAAGCGGGAGCTAGAAAAGTTATTATTTCAGCACCAGCCAAAGACGAAGGAGTTACTCCAACTATTGTTTTGGGGGTAAATCATAAAGACTACAAAGGGGAGGCTATAATCAGCAACGCATCCTGTACAACTAATTGCATAAGTCCAGTGGTTGCAGTGCTTGTCGAAAAATTCGGAGTAGAGAAAATCATGATGACTACCATTCATAGCTACACCGCTGAACAAAACCTGGTAGATGGTCCACCACCTGGTGGGCATAGTAACGACATGAGAAGAGCAAGGGCCGCAGCAGTAAATATTGTTCCCACCACAACAGGTGCTGCTATATCAGCCACCCAGGCAATCCCTGAGCTTCGCGGTAAGTTCAATGGTTTAGCAATTCGCGTACCAAGTCCAGTAGGTAGTCTTTCAGACTTCTCAGCTCTCCTAAAAATGAATGTAACCAAAGAGCAGATCAATCAGGCATTTGTAGACGCTTCGCAATCTGAAAGATTTAGGGGTGTTATCGAAGTAACGAATGATCCTATAGTTTCAACCGATATAGTTGGAAATCCTCACTCTGCCATAGTGGATCTTTCTCTAACACAAGTCGTAGACAATAACTTTGTGAAAATAATAGCCTGGTACGACAACGAGTTCGGCTACAGCAACCGTCTTATTGAAGAAGTAATATTAGTTGGAAGCTATTAGTGAATGATTAAGTTCCTAAAAAACAACTCAAGTTTAGTTGCTAGGAAAACAGTTCTTCTAAGGCTAGACTTAAATGAGCCACTTTCCGAGCACGGTAGATTGCTTGATGATTTTCGTATTAGGGCAAGTATCCCCACGATAAAATTTTTATTGGAACAAAAGTGTAGAGTAGTAATAGTAGCGCATCTAGGCAGGCCAAAAGGTAAAAGAGATGAAAAATTAAGCTTAAAACCAGTAGGGGAAAGACTTGCTACATTATTGGATTTCAAGTTTTCACCTACAGATGGTGCTATTCCTCATTACCCAGTTAACCATTTATTATTTTTTTCAGGAGATATAAAAAGCGACCGTGTAAGGTTTCAGTTAAGGAATGTGCCTTATAAAGATGTGATATTACTGGAAAACATCCGCTTCTATAAAGGTGAAGAAGAGAATGATCCTAAATTCGCCAAAATTCTAAGTGAGTTAGGGGATATTTATATAAATGACGCTTTTGGAAGTTGTCACAGAAAAGAGGCTTCTATAATTGGTGTGCCTAAATACTTATCATCTCTTGCTGGTCTATTGCTACAGAAAGAAATTAATTCTCTTAATTATGTCCAAGAGAAGGGTAAATCTCCTTTTGTTGTAATGATGGCAGGCATAAAAATATCAGAGAAAGCCAAAGCATTAGAAACTCTAGGTAAGAAAGCTGACAAAATATTATTAGGTGGAGGGTTGGCGAACCTATTTTTGCTTTCAAAAGGGTTTGAAATTGGTCTTTCTGTTGCGGAAAAAGAGAGTATCAAGCTTGCTAAATCTATGGAGAGAAATTTTAAAGGGAAAATTATTTTGCCTCTAGATGCAGTGGTTGCCAATAAATCTTTAGACAAAAGCAGTATACGCGTGGTAGATATTTATAAAGTTGGAAAAAGGGAGGTTATAGTCGACATTGGTCCTAGAACTATACTTAATTTTGCAACCCACCTAAAAACCGCTAAGACAATAGTATGGAATGGGCCATTAGGTCATTTCGAGAAAAAACCATTTGATACAGGAACTATGTCACTTGCTAAAGTAGTGGGAGGTGTCAGTACTGGTAAATGCTTTTCTGTAGTCGGAGGAGGAGAGACAGTAGATGCTATAAGACTTGCTGGCCAAAGTGAATATATAGATCATCTGTCCACCGGTGGAGGCGCTATGCTGGCTTACTTGAGTGGGAGTAGTTTACCTGGAATTAATGCTTTGGAAAAATAATATGAAAAAAGTTCTAATAAAAAAAATAATTGCTTCAGAAATTCTAGATAGCAGAGGAAATCCTACGGTACAGGCTAAAGTTTACGCAGATAATTACATAGGTGTAGCGGAGGTTCCTAGTGGAGCATCTACCGGAACCCATGAAGCGTTAGAGCTAAGAGATAAAGATCAAAAACGATACAATGGTTTAGGTGTTCTAACAGCTGTGAGTAACATTAATGAGCAAATTGCTAATGTTTTAACTGGTTGTAATGTGCTAGAACAGAGGTCTCTAGATTCTAAAATGCTTGAATTAGATGGTACAGAAAACAAGAGTCGCCTGGGAGCTAATGCAATATTAGCTGTTTCAATGGCAGTCACAAGAGCAGCAAGTCAAGCAGTAGGTATGGAGTTATATAATTATTTGGCTACATTATCTGGTTTTAAGCCAAAATTAGTAGCTCTTCCAATGTGCAATATTATAAATGGTGGAGCTCATGCAGATAGTGGATTAGATCTTCAAGAGGTTATGATAATTCCTAAAGCTACAACTTTTAGAGAAAGAATTAGGATTGCTTCGGAAATTTATCATGCTCTCAAGGGTAATCTTAAAAAAGCCAAAATGGTAACTGCAGTGGGAGATGAGGGGGGTTTTGCGCCTCACTTACAAAATAATGAGTCATCTATAAAAGAAATTATAAAAGCTATAAAAATTGCTGGGTATAAAGAAGGTAAAGATGTAAACTTAGGGTTAGACGTTGCTTCCTCAGAGTTTTACAATCCAAAAGATAAAGAATATAACCTAAAAGCTGAGAATAAAAAGTTAAATTCCAAGCAACTTTTAAAAGTATATGAAAAGTGGTTGAATAAATACCCTATAATATCTATAGAGGATGGCTTTGCTGAGGATGATTTCGAAGCTTGGAAAGCATTTACAAAGGAATATGGTAAAAAAACAATTATTGTAGGTGATGATCTTTTTGTAACAAACGTTAAAAGACTTAAAATTGGCATAGATGAAAAGTTAGCGAATGCTATTCTAATTAAGGTAAATCAAATTGGAACAGTCACCGAAACACTTTCGGCAATAGAACTAGCACAAAAAAATAATTTCAAAGTAGCAGTTTCGCATAGGAGTGGTGAAACCTCAGACACTTTCATTTCAGATCTTGCCGTAGCAGTAGGTGCGGATTTTATAAAAGCAGGTAGTCTGTCCAGAGGAGAAAGAATTTCAAAATACAACCGCCTAATGGAAATCGAATCCCTAATAAATGGTAGCAAGTAAAAAGTAGCAAGTAATAAGAGGGGCCAGACACGGTATAGAAAATGATAAATACCTGTTACTAGCAACTTGTTACTTTTAACTCAATTTCTATGACTCACAAAGTTTACAACAAAGTAGTTTTGGTAGTATTAGACGGTTTTGGTGTTGCTAGTTATAGCAGGGGTAATGCTATCGGGTTAGCGAATCCAGAAATATTTAACTCAATAGTTGGGAATTTTCCAACTATGACTCTTCAAGCGTCTGGGCCATTAGTAGGTTTACCCTGGGGAGAAATGGGAAATTCTGAAGTTGGACATTTAAACATAGGTGCTGGTCGGATAGTAGGGCAAGATCTTCCAAGGATAACTGCCTGTATTCAGAACGGAGAATTTTTCAAAAACGAAGCTTTCTTAAAGGCGTGCAACCACGCAAAGGAAAATAATTCCAAATTACACTTAGTGGGTATGATAAGTCCTGGAGGGGTGCATAGTTTAGACGAACATCTTTACGCACTTTTAGGGTTAGCAAAAGAACAAGGTTTAGCGGAAGTTTATATTCATATGTTTACCGATGGTAGGGATACAGCGGAAAAAGTAGCACTCGAAACCCTCACAAAGCTTAGGAAAAAAATAAATGAAATCGGGATTGGTAAGATTGCTACTATAGCAGGTCGATTCTACGGTATGGACAGGGGAGAGCACTGGGATCAGACTTTGCTTACATACAATGCTATGGTTAGTGGAGTTGGAGAAACTGCTACAAGCGCAGAAGAATGTATTCTCTCAAACTATCACAACAATATTTTTGACGAAATGATCAAACCTACGGTTATACTGGAGTCACAGCCTGACGGAAAGTATGTACCAGTCTCTACTATTGGGAATAATGACTCTATTATTTTCTTTAACTTTAGGCAGGATAGAGCGATTCAATTAACAAGGGCATTTGTACAGCCCGCCGATTTGCCAGTGCCAAATGTACACACAGCATTGGAGAATCTATGTTTCGTGACAATGACCGAATACATGGTAAACCTACCGGTTATCATAGCTTTTTCCACAATTAATTTGGTTAACAATTTAGCGAGTGTAATTTCTAAATCTGGCCTAAAACAATTTCACATAGCAGAAAGCGAAAAATACGCACACGTTACGTCTTTTTTCAATTGTGGATCAAGCGAGCCATTACCTAACGAGGAGCGGTTAATAGTTAGTAGTCCAACAAATAGTAAGAACTACTTAGACCAACCCCAAATGTCGGCTCCGGAATTAACTAGGGTACTTGTAGAAAAAATAACGCGGTCTGATACGAATTTCATAGTAGCTAATTACGCTAATGGAGATATGGTAGGGCATACAGGTAATATCGAAGCCGCAATAAAGGCTGTTAGATCCTTAGATATCCAAATGCAAATTCTAATGCAAGCTGTGCTTATGATAGATGCATGTATGATAATCACAGCTGATCACGGTAATATAGAACAGTTGTTAAATATTCGTACAGGTGAAATAGATAAAGACCATACAACAAATCCAGTTCCTTTTATGCTAATCGCTAATGAGTTTAAATATAAAGAACCCAAGGACATGACATATCAGTCTTTAGCTGGAAAGATACCTGAAGGGGTAATTAGTGATGTCGCACCAACTGTGCTGGATCTATTTGGTATACCTAAACCGCAGGAGATGACTGCTATAAATCTCCTGAGTCTATTGTAGGCTTATGTCAAAAATCTGGAAATTGAAAAAAAATAGTGATAATGCAGAAAAAGTTGAGATTCCAGGTTTGAGTCCACTGCTTTCTCAACTACTCGTCAACCGGGAAATTTTGGGCACAGAAAATGTCTATAACTTTCTCAATCCTGAATTTGAAAAGCAGTACGATCCTTATCTTTTTAGAGATATGGATATTTCTGTTTCTAGGATCTGGAAAGCTATAAATGAAAACGAGGCAATAGTGGTCTATGGGGATTATGACTGCGATGCAGTGACTGCCTCCGCGGTCTTATTTCAGGTTTTCAAGTACTTGAATGTAAAAATAATCAATTACATTCCGGATCGCTTTGATGAGGGTTACGGATTAAATATTCCAGCTTTCCAAAATTTTAAAAAACAAGGGGTAAGCTTGGTTATTACTGTGGACTGCGGTACCAATTCTGTAGATGTAGCCAAGTATTGTAAAGAGGTTGGTATAGATCTTATAATCACTGATCATCACGAAATAACAGGAGATGTGCCTGTGGCTTTTTCTTTAATAAATCCTAAAAATCCAGATGATACATATCCAGAACACCAAATAACAGGTGTTGGGGTTGCTTATAAATTAGCCAGGGCTCTTCTGTTAAGAGTAGTGGAAGTAGAAAAACGGATACCAAACCCAGTAAAAGATTGGGATAAATGGCTACTAGACTTAGTGGCCATAGGTACGGTCGCAGATTGTCACAGTTTAATGGGTGAAAACAGAATTCTCGTATCATTTGGTCTTAAAGTATTGCTTAAGACTCGCTGGGTAGGTCTTAGGGCATTACTAAATCTAATCCCAGAGTCAGGTAAGTTAAACTCAGAAACCTTGGGTTTTGCATTAGCCCCTAGAATAAACGCTGCAGGAAGACTCCAGCATGCAAGTCTTGCACTAAACTGTTTAACAGAAGAAAATCCGGAAAAAGCAACTCTACTTGCAACTGAACTAGAGAAAATAAATGACAAAAGAAAAGAGATGACCGCACGTATTCTTTCTGAGGCAAGAGAAATGGCTGAGTTGTATCAGGATCGTAAAGTCTTGGTATTGGCTCATGAATCCTGGCACAAAGGCTTGGTGGGTATAGTAGCTGGAAAGTTAACAGAAGAATATGCAAAACCTGTAGTCGTGCTGGAAAAAGGGGATAGGGAAGCCACCGGCTCAGTAAGATCGTATGGAAATTTTAATACAGTAGGTGCGTTAAAATTTGCACACTCTGAGTTATTAAAATATGGTGGCCATAAGGAAGCGGCTGGGTTAACTTTAAGTTCAGACAATATAGAAAACTTTTGGCATAAACTATTAACTTTTGCAGATGAAGAATCCTCTGAACCAAAAGAAGATTCGCCAGAGTTAGAATTAGAAATGATTCTTTCCGAAACTCAAGTTAATTTATCTACCGTCTCCGAGATAAAGCGATTAGAACCCTTTGGTTCAGGAAATCCTTTGCCAAGGTTTCTTATAGAAGATGCAATTGTTGCTACTACAAAACTAATAGGTAAAGATCAAACTCACCTGGCCGGAACTTTTCAATTAGGGGAAAGACTAGTTGAGGCAGTTGGTTTTGGGTTGGGTTATATGCATGGAAAATTGATAGCCGGACAAAAAGTAAGTCTTGCTGTAGAATTAATTGAAGACTACTGGTTAGGTCGCAGAAAATTAAAGATGAGAATCTTAGATGTCAAATTTAAATAAACTTATTATCTATACAGACGGTGGATCAAGAGGTAATCCCGGACCTTCAGCATATGGTTATGTAATTTTCAGTGAGACAAATGAAGTTGTCCACGAGGAAGGTAAATATCTTGGGGTAAATACTAATAACTTTGCTGAATACACAGCCCTAATAGAAAGTTTAAAAAAAGCTTATCATTTAGGTGCCAAAAAAATAGAAATCAGAATGGACTCAGAATTAATTGTTAGACAAATGACAGGGGTATATAAAATAAAACAACCCCATTTACAAGAGCTTGCAAAAAAATGTTTTGAATATTTAAGTAAATTCGCTGAATATAAATTTAAACATGTAAGAAGAGAGTTAAACAAAGAAGCTGACAAACAAGTAAATATTGCTTTAGATGAAGCAGAAAAAAAATCCCACTAATTTTCTAGTGGTTTTTTATTTTGGGATTATTAACTCAACAGGAATCTCTTTTCCGTTCTTCCAAGCTCTTGGAAGTCCCGGTTGAGACTCTCTGAGTTTATTGTTTCCCCATCCAAGATCTATAAGAAAGAGTACCTTAGGTTTTATTTTACTTTCATATGTGATTATGCCTGCATATGTCGCGAAACATGTTGTTGTTACGCTTGCTACTAGAGCAAAAGCCATAACCAATAAAGTATCATTCTCATCCGTTATGAAATAGAAGCTATAGGGAATAGTAGTTAAGAACGACACAAGTAAACAACCTTGGTAGAACTTAAAACGATTATCGTCAAATATTTGAGTAAGTTGATACAGGCTCACAAGTCCAGTTACTACCAAGTAGTGAAGTATGTTCACCAGGATGACACCAGCAAAACCTAAGCCAATATTAAGTGTTGGCCAAAGTAATGCGTAAAGGCCCGCTACAAAGAGATAAACTGCCAGAATGGTAAATTTGAAATTGGATAGTTTGGTAACACTTAACATAATAACCTCCTCTTACGTTTTATCAGTAAATCGCACTATATGATTTAACAAAGGTTTTGTCAAATTGACAAAATAACCAAAATTACGTATTTTACGCAGTTGCTTTGCCCTGTTGTGGGTAACAACGAAAACATCAATTGGAGGTCTAATAATGAAAAAACTCATTGCTTGCATGTTCGTTGTCATGCTCACTTTATGGGTTTCAAACGAAGCCCTAGCTTCAAAAGGTAAAAAACACAGTGTTACTCGTGGGGCAACGAAAACTAAAAAGCAAAGTAAAAAGAGTAAAAAAGCTCAGAAATCTAATAGGTCAGTTAAAAGTACCAAGGTTAAGGCAAGGGTAAAGCCACAAACCAAACCTAAACCTGAGCCTATACCAGTTGCTTTACCAAAGAAAGATGATAAGCCAACCGAAATTTCCAAGTTCGTCGAAAAAAAATCTGAACTCGAAATTTGGGCTATTAAAACTCCTGGAACAATAGAAGAGGTCCAGGAGAAAAAACCCACTGCCGAAGAGGAGAAAAAAATCCTCGAAGAAGCCGAGAAAGACGAGGAGGAAGAAGGTGATGCTGAGGTCAATCTTGGCCGGATGGACAAATTAAGAGAAGCTGCTTCGCGCGCACAAAACGCAGGATTGCCTTATATTCTAACTTACGAGATGATCAAAAAAACACCAGGAGCGGTTAAACTCGCTTCGGGTGATAATATGGTTTTCTCCAGATCTGTAATGTCCGAGAAGTCCTGCAAGTTAAAAAAGAAAACTACTACGGTAAAGATTAGGAAAAAGAAACGTAAAATCACTCGTTGGGTTGCCGTATGTCATTGGGTATCGAAACCCAGAAACTATGTACAACCATTGGGTGCCGATTTTCTCCACGTCTTAACCGCAAAAGTAAGACCGCTAAACCACGGTAGAAAAATCCCGATCAATGGATTAGCTCGCGAGAAGGCCAAGCAAGACGCGCTTAAACGTCAAGGCTACCCAACAGCACCGTTAGATACTGATGGCCGGTACTTGTCACTACACATGTACCGAAACGCTGTGGACTTAAGTAAACATCTTACAGCTCAAGCAAAGGACTTCATTTACAATCGTCTGGTTCAACCATTCGAACATCTGAGGCCATCTGAAAAACCTGTGAATGTCTATTTCGAAGGTGGAAAGGGTAGTATCCATATCGAGTTCCCTGTAACAAAGGAACAGCTTGATCTGGTAATAAAAGTCCTTAATGCTCCAGATCAAGAAACAGTAGCGCAGATCGTGGAGCAAGCTGGCTACGGTAAGCGACAAATAACTAAACGCAGTATCTAAACCCTGCGTTCTTTTTTATTTTCAGAGAATGAAAGAATTATTTATTAGAATTGGCAAAACAAATTTTTTAGTGAATTACCGTCACTTTTAATTCCTTGTTATCGAGTACTGTCAAGTTCTCAGTATCTTGATCAATATGGATTTTTATCGGTTCATTTAGATCTTTAAAATCATAAATATTTGGACTATCTCTCTGGTCAAGTTCTATAGCTTTCAAAGTTTTGTTTGAAACAATAAAAGCATATCCTATATCTTCTCTTACTACCGCATCATCGTAACCGTCTGTGCTACGATTTATCGTTTGCGGTTGTTTTTGACCGCTCCGATAAGTGTCCAATTCCCCAGGTATTATTATTGTAATCAACTCAGACCCGTATGGGTGAACTATTCGTTCGACATTACTAGATATCTTCTCTAGTGAATTACCTAAATGGTAAAAGTTTTTATTTTCTAATATATAGATTGCTTTTGAAGGGGTGATTATTAAGTTTGGATTCTCTAATTCAGGAAGTTCAGCCAATTCCTGTTTCGTTAAGTTACCCGCTTTTCCAAAAAAATATAGTTTATTATCAGTCGCTGATATCCCATAGATATCATCATCTAGTAGTTCAAAGGTGCTTAAGTTAGTTGCCAGTGTTACAGGGGAACTAAATGAGTTTTCTCTAAAAACAAGTTTGTTACCTTCAATAGTATAAAGAGATCCTGAGTCTGTAAACTTTAGCAAGCTACTCTTCTTGGTAATTTTCGAAATCTCTTCCAGTTTTGAATTGCTAGGTCTAAAGAGGTAAGCATTCTCGGTATTATAAATTAAAAACGTTTTATTATTAGGCGATCCTTTTATTAAATATGGTGTACCTTTAGTGATATTAAAATATTTTTTATCTTTTATATCTCCTGTGTCAGTTACAACTAATTTATCAGTCTGTGTGTATATATAAGAATCGGTCGTTTGAATAAAGTCATCGACTCCATCATCTATCTTGGTAAAACCACTGTCTTCCTTAAACAGAAACAATGTATCTACACCGCTTTGCGCCCAAGTTACTCTACCGGGGATAATTGCAAGACGTTTGCTCCAGGTTCTGTAACCTTGTTTTTTAATATCTACATGAATATCACCCGATGCCAAAAATCTAACATCAAGAGGGGTTTTGCCTTTCTCATCCGAATTTAAAAACACCACAGCTCCACTTGGGTCTGTTTTGGAGGTAAAGATTCCTGTCTCTTTAGTTTTTCCTTGGTTAATGTCTGGTTTTAAGCCCCTTACGTACAAGACTGCTAGGGGTGAAAGAATGATAAAAACCGCAAAACCTATCGCGATTAAAATGTAACGTAATTTTGAATCCATGCCTTATTTTAACCTATTTCTCACTAGTTGCCGAGCCATATTCTTGATTACTTAAAATTGTTATAATATATACATTAGGTTTATTACTTATTATATTTATGCCAAAATTTAAAATTATCGGTGAATCACGTCTTAGTGGTGAAATTCAAGTAAAAGGAGCAAAGAACTCTGCTTTAAAATTACTCCCAGCTGCACTGCTAACCGAAGGACCGACTACAATAACCAATGTACCAGATATCGAAGATGTCCACAGAAAAATTGAAATTATTAGAGATCTTGGTGTAGGGGTTATAACAGAAGGAAGTACTTATACTTTTACAAATACTCAGATAAAAAAAACACAGCTTCACCCCCAACTACACCAAAAGGTTAGGACATCAATATTGCTCTCAGTTCCTATTTTGCTCCAAAAAGGCGAAGTTGATTTTCCATACCCTGGAGGTTGTGTACTAGGAAAGCGCCCGGTCGACTTCTTTCTAAATGGCTTTAAGAAGTTTGGTATAGAAGTCACAGACAGAGAGGATGGCTACTCCCTAAAAGTAAAAAAATTAGTACCAGCAAAATTAGTATTCCCTAGGGTAACGGTTACAGGTACAGAAACCATGATGATGCTAGCATCCAGGATCCCGGGCACATCTGTGCTTTACAATTCCGCCCAGGAACCAGAAATTCCCGCACTAGCAGAGTTCCTAAATGCCTGTGGAGCAAAAATAACAGGAGCAGGAACATCAACTATAACTATCGAGGGTGTAGAAAAATTAAGTGGGGGAATAGGGCAGGTGCTTCCAGATAGAATAGAAGCAGGTACATTTGTATTACTAGGTTTGGCAACTAAGTCAAAAATAAAAGTATCAGGTTTCGATCCATCGCATTTAGAAGTTTTCTGGGAACTATTACAAATGGCCAATGCCAATTTAAATATCGGAGAAAATTTTGTTGAAGTGTTAGATAGTCCAGACCTCAAAGCTATTACCAAAGATATCGTTACTCATGAGTACCCAGGCCTTCCTACTGACCTACAGCCACCTTTAACTGTTTTAATGACTCAAGCAAAAGGTAGTTCTCTCGTCTTCGAAACAATTTACGAGGGGAGATTATTCTACATAGATGCCTTAAACTCCATGGGAGCAAATATTCTAATGTGCGACCCACACCGAGTATTAGTAGAAGGTCCCACCTCGCTAATAGGTAAAAAAATCGCAAGTCCAGACATTAGAGCTGGAATTGCACTTGTAATTGCTGGTCTAATAGCTAAAGGGGAGACAGAAATAGATAACATCTACCAAATAGATAGAGGCTACGAAAAAATTGACGATAGACTGAGAAGTTTGGGTGCTAAGATAGAAAGAATTTAACAAGAATAGCGGATAGAGAATAACGAATAACGATTTATAAACCTGAGATCATTCTACATTCTTCATTCGTCATTCGTCATTCAAAAAATATGTTCCAAACGAAAATCGGTATAGACTTGGGTACAGCTAATACCTTAGTTTATGTTCCAAAAAAAGGAATCATAATAAACGAACCAACTGTTGTCGCCATTTCTATGGACGACAATAAGGTTTTAGCGGTGGGTCAGGAAGCAAAAGAAATGTTAGGCCGTACTCCAGAAACAATAATTGCAGCCAGGCCAATGCGAGACGGAGTAATCGCTGACTACCGTGTAACCGAAGCTATGCTCCGGTATTTCATAAACAAAGCACTGGGTAGTGTTAGGTTTTTTAGACCCGAAGTCATGATAAGCGTCCCAGGCGGTATCACCTCTACAGAAAGAAGGGCAGTTACAGACGCTGCACTAGCCGCCGGTGCTAAAAATGCATACGTAATAAAAGAAACAGTTGCAGCAGCTATTGGTGCCGGTATTCCAATTGCGTCCGCTTCAGGAAATTTGGTCATCGATATTGGTGGGGGAACTACAGATGTAGCCGTTCTCTCTCTTGGTGGTATAGTGAACTCTACCTCAGTCCGAGTCGCGGGCAATAAGCTAGATGCGAGCATTATCTCTTACGTTAAGCAAAAGCATAGTTTAGCAATAGGGGATAGAACAGCAGAAGAAATTAAAATAACTATAGGTAGTGCAGTTCATATGCGCGAAGAAGAAGTTATGGAAATAAAAGGAAGAGATATCTTTTCAGGTCTGCCAAAAACTATAAGCCTGAGTACAAACCAAGTAGTAGACGCTATCTCTGAACAACTCGCTGAAATAGTAAAAGCCGTTAAAATAGTCCTCCAAGAAACCCCACCCGAACTAGCAAGCGACGTAATAGACAAAGGTATGGTAATGACCGGTGGAACCGCACAGCTAAGAAATCTAGACCAGTATATAGGTATGAGTATAGGTGTCCCTTGTTATGTCGCAGAAGATAGCCTACTCTGTGTAGCCAAAGGCACCGGAGTGGCGCTCGACAATCTAGAAAGCTACAAACGAAGCATACTCAGCGCAAGATAAAAAAAGAGCACATAGTCATACTATGTGCTTTTAAGCTAGAACACGTCGCCCATGGCCACGCTGTTCACGTCCACGTTCGAGCCTTCAAGGAAGAGTACGAGTCCTCCTTCGGCGTTGTTCGCGTCACCAAACTCGAAGAACGCTCTGTAGTTGAGCAAAGCCCCTTCTGGGCTATCGGTTCTCGCCACCGCCATCACAGCAGGATCAACCTTGTAAATGGCGAAGGTGAACAGAAAAGTTCCTTCGACGGGTGGGTCGGCGGAAACGCAAGTCGCGTTGCTATCCGCTTCCGTGGTTTTGAGCATCGGAATCGGCATACCGTTCGCCGACATCGGGACACTCTTCACAAAGGGGTAGCTCAAAAGGTCTTGACCGGGGTTTGCTTCTAACCCTTCGAATATCCATGGGTGTCCGTTTTCAGCCAGGAATCTCCGCGACCCAGAAGGTACGGCGTTCGTGTCCACCTGCGTGTAGCAGGTTACATCGAAGTTTTCGCCAACACCCTCCACGTACAGAAACGTGCGAGTGAGGGCTTTGGCTTGGCTTTCCGATGTCGGTTCCAGCTCAACGAAAAGTGCGAAATCAACTCCGATCTCGCTTCCATTCAAATGAAACACTTGCTTCACCTTGAAGGGAATCTTCCCGTCAATCCGGTCCGTAACCAGTCTGCCCGCTGCCTTCTCTGCCTTGTCAAAGTCCGACTCGCGGTAAATGGACCGCTCGTCAGAAATGACGAGCAATTCACCTGCCTTGAGGCTCTTCCAAAACTGCACTGTCAGCTTTTCGTCCACGGTTTTCTCCTTGTTATGGATTGGTACGACGTTTGCTTCGGAAATACAAGTAAGCAATGAAGCAGGCGGCTGCCAGGATCATTGCGAACACTGCGACCGTTGCGAATGCGCCAAAGAATCCCATCCGCTGCCCCGGTTGTGTCGGCTGTTGCGGATAAGCCACAGCGGGTTGATTCGCATAGTTGTAACCAGGTGTCGGGTCATTATAGTACACGACCCCCGGAGCATAGTAACCACCGTGGTTGAAGATTCGTGATTGGCCATAGCTATCAGCATACGGATCATAATCGTAATAACGACTTCCATCGTAAGAACGATATCGTCCGTTGCTGAACACTACCTGCCGTCCACGGTCATCTTGCTCCGGCGCCCAGTAAGGTCGCTCGGCGGGTTCCGTGGCAAAAGTCGTCTGAATCGGTTCTTTTGCCTTTATCGCCGCGATGGCCGAGTTCCGGTCTGCAAAGTACTTGCCAGACTGTTTGGCCTGCGCTTCACGCTTCGCCAGTTCAGTCGGACTCAGCTTCGCCAAAGGAATTACCGTCGCTTGCTTGTTACCGTACTGCACGCCAGTCGCATTTTGCTGAGTGGCTTGCATAGTTGGCGAAGGTTTCGCCGCTTGGTTTCCGTACTGCACACTTGGTGTGGCCACGGGAGCCGCGGGAGTTGGGGTCGCTTTCACTGCCTGGTTACCATATTGCACAGGCGGAGGGGTCGCAGTCGCTTTCACAACTGGCGCCGGCGTAGCCTGTGGCAAGTTGATAACCGTCGGCTTGCGTTCTTGAACCACTGGCGCCGGCGTCGGTGCGGGTTTCTGTGGTGGCGGAGGTGGCAAGTTGATAACCGTCGGCTTGCGTGCTTCGACCGGTTTGGGCGGAGCCGCTGAAGGCGCTGGTGCCTTGCGCTGGGCCAGTGCCAGGGAATTGAATGCAAAGATCGCCAAAAAGGCGACCGAAAAAACGATCTGAAAACGAGATTTCATGTCATTCCTCCAGAATGTCGGTTTTCTGTGTTAACAGGCACAACAAGTCGGGTTAGCTCTAACCCAAAAAAATACTTATTGAGCCTATTTTTATAACATATTATGTTAGAATAGTCAAGATAGGTAAATAGATTAGCGTTCAATTAAAAAAACACCATAGAAAATGGTGTTTTTTGGAAATCTATAACGCTATGCAGGTTTTTCTTCTGTCTGCTTCTTCCCTTCAGCCAGTATCTCATTTATCTTGCTAAGTATCTCTTCAGTGGTAAAATACGCTTTAACCATATACGCCTGCACTTTTAAGTCCTTCGTCCTAAGTATATCTTTATTGCTCCAAAGGTTCGACAATATAATTACCGGAGTATTGCTAACAGACTTATCATCAGACCCACGAACAGTCTCCAAAACTTTAAAACCATCTACTTCTGGAAGCATAAGGTCCAGCAAAATTAAATCTGGTTTTTCTTGAATAGCTAAATCTATCCCTCTTCTTCCGTCTTCTGCTTCTTTAACTTCAAAACCGTGTGCTAGAAGTTTGTGAATAACGATATCTCTCATAGCCATATCGTCTTCCACAATTAAAATTTTTCTTTGTTTTTGGTCAGCCATAGCTTAAAGCCATTAAATAAGTTAAGTTTATTATAACATACTATGACACCCAAAATTACAATAGCGTATAGTTTTTTTACTAGACTTTTCGGATTAACAATTAAAGCTAATATTTCTGAATCAGAAATCTTCTTAATTCCAAACTGTAAAAGAGTTCATACTTTTTTCATGCGTTTTCCAATTGATGTAATATTTTTGGACAAAAATTTTAATATACTATCAATTGAAGAAAACCTCTATCCATGGAGAGTTTCAAAAATTGTTGCAGGAACAGCACACATAGCAGAAACTAAAGCCGGTGAGTCAATAAAAAATCAGGCAGTATTTCAGGATTCATTAAAAATAAAAAAGCCTACCTTCAGTAGGTAGTTCTGTCGAATTCAAATATCTCACCAAAGTTTGTAGCAACAAAGAGCCTATTATCTGGTGAAAAAAGTGCCGATGTAGCGCCAGGGATTCCTTTGAATTGTTCTGTCTCCTCAAGATACATTCCACTTGGGTTCAAAGCAAAAGTTAGTTGAGTCCCATGCACATCGCCACTCCCAAATATAGTTTTGCCGTCTGGTGTAACAGAAATTGCCTGGACAGAAAAAGGGAGCACACGTGAAGCTACTTGTTGAATTCTATTCTCTATGCTGTACAACATAAGTTTTGTCGAAAAACTATCTTTAAATGTTGTAACAGTAGTAAGCCCAATATGCCATGGTTTTTTAGGGTGCTTGGGTTTGCTTACTGTAGTAAGCCTAAGTTTTTCCTGTGCAAGTCGGTTGTTGGTGCTAATTTGTAAATTCAGAGTTACATCCGCTGTTTTTTGTCCGAATGCTCGTATCTCTATGCGGTCGTAAAGAATCACAAAGTAGTGTGTGTCACTTAAAATCCCGCCATTAAATACATCTTCTGGTTGCTTATTGCTATCTTTTGGTTCATACACCTCGACCACGTTAGCCTTGCTATCAAATATTTGAAAGCAACACCCACCGGAAGCTCCGATTAGCCCAAAATCATTTGCCTCGTGTAAATTTTCAATTCTGCTTCCTCTGAATTTGGCAAAGTAGGTACCAGCAGCTCGCTTGCTTAGTAGGCCAAACTTGTGGATCTGATCCCCGTGAGTAGCAATCCATAAGTGGTCAATATTATTGTTTACAAGCATGCTCGTGGTTTCTCCGGTAAGATTAGGAATTTTCCAATAAGCGGATCCTTTTTCTTGTCCACGTTTGTTAATACAATCAAGACCTCTAGAAAAACCGGCAAACAGGTAGTCTCTGCCCCAGTTCATACAGAGTATAGGGACTTGGTTAAACAAACTATAGTAAGGGTTACCAGCATAATACTTCTTAATCGGCATAATTCTTCCTCCTATGTTTACAGAAATTGCTGTTAGTCCATACTAATATTCCTTTGGACTTTGAGCAATAACCCTGATAAAATTCAATTATGAAGATATTAGTTACCGGCGGAGCCGGTTTTATTGGCAGTAATTTTGTAAGATACTGGTTAAGTACCCATCCAGAAGACGAAATTACAATTATAGACAAACTTACTAGTACCGGAAGAAAAGATAATCTAGCGGGTGTAGACTCTAAAGTTACTTTTCTACAGAAAGATATCGCAGTAAAAGAATATGCTGAACAAGCCGTGGAAGGTCAGGATTTAATTGTCCATTTTGCTGCAGAGGCAATGGTAGATAGATCTCTTTCTAACCCCTCAGATTTCGTTTTTTCAAATGTCGTTGGAACATTTAATTTACTTGAAGCTGCGAGAAAAAATAATACCCGCTTCCATCATGTCTCAACAGACGAAGTTCTGGGACACCTACCCCTGGAATCTAAAGAAAAATGGAACGAGAAATCTCCCTACGACCCGAGAAGTCCTTACTCAGCAACCAAAGCCGCAAGCGATCACCTGGTAAGGGCTTATTATCATAGTTTCAACTTACCAGTCACTATTAGTAACTGCGCAAATAATATTGGGCCTTACATGGCTCCAGAAAGGTTAATACCAAGGGCTATCTGCAGGTTGTTATCTGGTCAAAATGTACCAGTATATACTCCCGGTAACCAAGTAAGAGAATGGCTGCATGTGTTAGATCACTGCGAAGCTATCGACCTAATTATTAGCAAAGGTAAGATAGGTGAGACCTATTTTATAGCACCAGATAACGAAGAGTTATCTAATTTAGCCGTGGTAAAGATGCT
This sequence comes from uncultured Candidatus Saccharibacteria bacterium, assembly GCA_964384035.1. Taxonomy (GTDB): domain Bacteria; phylum Patescibacteriota; class Doudnabacteria; order UBA920; family UBA920; genus CAYLIB01. The sequence goes on along the minus strand of CAYLIB010000003.1, from coordinate 90,811 downwards.
GCTAGAAGTAATGAATTTGTCTTTAGATAGAATAGAGTTAGTTCCAGATCGACCAGGGCACGACTTAAAATATGCACTCGACCATAGTAAAATAACAAACGAACTAGGCTGGACCCCAAAACGAAACCTTAAAACAACTCTAGTCGAAATGGTAGATTGGTTTAAAAATAATACTGCTTGGTGGGAATCTCAGTTTCAGGAAATAGAAGAATTTTATAATTCAAAACGACTGGTAAAGTAATGAAATTAACCGAAACCAAAATACCCGGATTGTTAATAATAGAAAGCGACACATACCCAGATGAAAGAGGGGAGTTTTGGGAAATGTTTCAGCAAGAGAAGTTAGTTAGTCTTAGTTTTAGCGAAGCTTTCCTTCCAAAACAGATTAACTTTGTAAAAAACACAAAAGCTGGAGTACTAAGAGGTATTCATGCTGAACCTTGGGATAAGTACGTTAGCGTTATAACTGGTAATGCAGTCGGAGTGTATCTGGATTTGCGTGAGGGTAATACTTTTGGTCACTTTGAAACAATAGATTTAAAACCTGGGATTTCAGTTTTTATTCCTCAAGGTATTGGCAATAGTTATCAAACAACCTTACCCGACACGTATTATGTATACGCTGTAAATGGACACTGGAAAAAAGATCAAAAATATATTGGTGTAAACCCTTACGATCCTTCATTAAATATTTCTTGGCCAATAGACAAAGCCAAAGTTGTACTTTCTGAAAAAGATTCCGCCCTACCAAACTTAAATGAAATTGAAGCTTTTAAATAATGAATAAATTTCTAGTTATCGGAGCAAAAGGTCTAGTTGGGGGTGCTCTAAGAAAACTCAGGCCTCAGGATCTTCATTGGGACAGGGAAGACTTAGACGTAACCAACTTCCCGAACATCCATGCTAAATTCGGCGAGTTAAATGGTAAAATTTCCGCAGTCATAAACTGTGTCGCCTTTAACGATGTAGACGGAGCTGAAACAAATGAAGAAAAAGCATACCTGTTAAATAGAGACGTACCAAAACAACTCGCATTGCTTAGTAATGCTTGCAGGGTACCACTCGTTCATATAAGTACAGGTTACGTATTCGACGGTTTAGCCGATTCTTATAATGAAGACTCCGTACCAAATCCACTTTCAATTTACGGTAAAAGCAAGCTAGCAGGAGAAAATCAGGTTATCGAACAGGGGGGGAGATTTTATGTAATAAGAACAAATGTTGTTTTCGGTCCAAAAGGTGAAAGCGAACTCTCGAAGAAAAGTTTTGTAGATATAGTTTTGGGTTTGGCAGAAAAAGGAAACGAGTGTAGTTTTGTAGACGACGAAATAAATAGCATTACTTATGCTCCAGATTTAGCAAAATCCATAATTCACATTTTAGAGAACAATTTGCCCTACGGCATATACCATGTTATAAACGAAGGGCAAGCTTCATGGTTAGAGTTCGCTCGGGAAATTTTAAAACTGACGGGTAATACTAGTTTAAAAGTTAATCCAGCCAAATCTGCAGAATTCAAGAGATTAGCAAAAAGACCTTCGAGAGCAATATTAACAAACAATAAACTACCTAAGCTAAGGCACTGGAAAGTTGCTCTAGCAGAATACCTAGATCTTATATGAAAGGAATTATTTTAGCGGGGGGAAGCGGGACTAGGCTTAAGCCTCTTACCCACGTAACAAGCAAACAACTTCTACCTGTATACAACAAACCAATGATCTTCTACCCGCTTGAAGTTCTGCTAAAAGCTGGTATTAAAGATATCTTAATAATAGTAGCTCCAGAAAGAGCTGGAGATTTTTTACGCCTACTTGGGAGTGGTAAAGAATTCGGAGCAAAATTCACCTACGAAATTCAAGACAAACCCGAAGGTATCGCCCAAGCCTTTTTAATCGGAGAAGATTTTCTGGACGACGGCGACAACGTAACCCTAATACTAGGAGACAACATTTTCGAAGATGATCTTTCGGAAGAAATTCAAAACTTCACAACAGGAGCTAAAATATTTGTCAGAGAAGTGCCAGAAGAGGACAGAACAAGGTTGGGTATAGTTGAAATAGATGAAAACGGAAAAGTTCTTAGCGTAGAAGAAAAACCTACTAACCCCAAATCGAATCTTGCTCAAACAGGTTTGTACATTTACGACAGCAAAGTAATAGAAGCTGTTAAAGGCCAAAAACCATCCGCAAGGGGTGAACTTGAAGTTACAGACTTAAACAGATGGTATCTGGAAAAAGGAGAACTTTCCGCCTCTAAAATTACCGGGGAATGGATAGATGCCGGCACCTTCGAATCCCTATTTGCCGCCACTGAATTAGCTAGAAAAAAACAAAAAAAATAAACGCAAATTTTGCGTTTTATTCAAAAATCTTATCCACGATGAGTGAGGTTTGACCCAAGGCGGTTACCAGAATTTCCTGACTGAGATCCGCAGCTTTCTCAACGAAAGCTCCTTGGTATCTTGCAATTTCTTCGTCAGTTTTATCTTTGGCTTTTGCGAGCAGAGTAAGGGTCGGCATAACGCAAAGCTGAACCAGATATTTTGCGCTACAGGTCACTTTGACCATTGCAGTTAGCAAATCTCTCAACTGTTCCTTGGTGTAGGCCTTAGTCACAATAGCCTTGAGTGCGCCGTCGTTGAACGCAACAGACGCTGGGTGTTGTTCGTTTTCCGAGGCAATACCTTTTACTGTCGTTACCCAACGCTCGGCTTCATCCAGCGGATCAACTCCGAGCGCCTTCATTTCGGTTTCCGTCATATTCAACAACTCACGGACCTTATCGAAACTGGCTCGCAAGGCTGGTTCCATCTCTGCTAGCTCGTCTGCAGGTACTTTTCTTAGAGCCTCCTGAATCAGCTCCTCGAATTTACCAGCACAGGCAGATTCGAAGTCTATGCTTTCCTCCCGATTCATAAGCGCCAGAGCAGTCTGTGTGGCAACCAGGCGGTTGTCAAAGAGGTCTTTTTTGACAATTTCATTGAAATTGAGAGGAAGGCCAACTTGATCAACCGCAAATTCCTTAGCGAATCTCTTGATTCCAGTGAGCAAGACATCCGAGAGTAGTCCATCAGATAAGTACGCTCTCATCATTATGACAGCGAACAAATCATTGTACGACAAGCCCTTATATCGTTTGTAACTCATTTCAATTCCTCCATAGTTGAATTTAGCCAGGTAGGTAACTTACGTTAACCTGGTTTATTGAGATTGGGAAAATAAGAGCTAATTATAATATAAGAGACACATAAAGTCAAGCATAATTAAGCTCATATTTATTACTTTATCCTTAAATAAGCTCTTTTTAATTATTAAAGTGGGAGGTCTTTATTTTTTCATATTTAGGAGTAATATTTAACGTTAAACGGTTTAGCTGATTGTTGACAAAACACCTAAAATATGCTAATATTAAGGATAAAATATTAATGAATATATAGGTATTTACTATATTTATGAACGAATTAGACGACAAAATAACAAAGCCAGAAATTGTACCGGGTAGCCCGGAAATTTTGAATGTATTTTCAAAAAATGCACACGAAAGTACATCCCATGCTACACATTCAGAAGATTCTGCAGAAAGCATAGAAACAGAAGAACAAATCGAAGAAGAGATTAGTTCATATAACCAAAGTCAGTCATCCAGTATCGGAAGAATAGTTAAATACGTGGCTCCTTTCGTAGCTGTATTCTTTATCGGTATATTTGTTTACTTCTTTTACTTCTCCAGTTTTTCATTCAGCAACATCTTCAAATCTCAGCCTAAAGTAGCAAGCGTAAGCAAACAAGCAAACTTAGACACACTCTATAAGACCGAAAAAATAAGGTTTGAGACATGGATGCGCGGGTACTACTTCGATATAAGCGACAAAAGTGTGCTAGATCCGAACACGGACCTTTCTGGTAACGGTTTAACAAGCTTTCAAAAATATATTCTTGGTTTAAATCCAAAAGTCTACGACACTCTAAAACTCGGTAAGGCAGATAGTGAATATATTCAGGATGGTATTAACCCGCTCAACGGTAACAATCTTACCGAAGACCAGAAAAAACTTATCGAACAGTTCATAGAAGTAGATGTTGCAGTAAACAAGAAAAAATCTTATCCGGTAGAAGAACAGATAGTTATAACTAACCCTTACTACTTGCGAGGCGAAGGGTACCCAGTAGAACCGGTAGATGTTGTGAATACTATTGCAACTCCAACAGATAACTCAGGAATCTCCTACGTAAAGCCAAACATAGTTTTTATTAAACCTGAAGTTAAACCAAACTTAACTGGAACTTACCCAAACCAATCCGCAACACCGAAGTACAACAAGTTAAACATCCCAGCCACACAGAACTATCTCGACATAGACTTTAACATTCCAGGTAAAATCGAAATCCCTTCTATAAATGTTACCGCACCAATCCAGTGGCCAAAGACCAGCGCCGAAAACGACAATGCGTTAAAACTTGGAGTAATGCGAGTCCCTGGCACAGCAGAACCCGGCTCCTTAGGTACTTCCTACATTTCCGGACACAGCAGTGGTTACGCTTGGGACGACAGTAAATTTAAAACCATCTTTTCCCGTTTAAACGACGTACCAGACAAAGCTTCCTTCTACGTTTATGTAACCACCAAACAAGGAAAACTCGTTAAGCTAACTTACATAGTTAACAGAAGGGGAGAGTACACACCCCAAGATCCAGAACAATTCAAGAACACCGCAGACTCAGTTGTAGCTCTAGGAACCTGTTGGCCAATAGGCGGTACCGCAAAGAGAAAAGTTATATTCGGAACATTAGACAAAATAGACTATCAATAAAACTAAATATCTCGGGAGCTGGTCAAGCCGGCTCCCGAGAAAGTGATAAGCGGTTTGCTCTACGGAATGTTGGTTATCTAGCAGTTTGTGGAGCAATTCGCTTGGCACCCAAGCGTAAGCCTAAAACTTCTATGCAACGCGCATAGAAGTGTGCCAGGCAAAAGCATCGCACCTACAAAACTCAATACGGAGGAACAATTCAATGAAGCGAATTTATATAATCGTTGCCATCATCTTAGCTCTCTCAATCACTTCTTTCGGACAGGAAGCAAGCAAAGGCCTATCCTGTAGCGAACCCACCTCAATTTTGGAGCAGTCGGATATTCAAGAGGCCAAAAACCTCTTCAACAATCCGACTAACAAGCTTGGGTTCACACCCAAGTGCTTGCAGATCGAATGGGAATCGGTCGTGCTGAAAATCAATCAGCCGACACAAGAAGACATGATTGAAGCAGAGCGCATACGCCGTAAAACCCAGTCTCGCGCCTACGAAAACCAAGGCCTCGGCAATATCGCAATCGATGCGATGATTATCGAGCTTGGCCGACTTGGGCGCATTGGTCGTTACGGTGGCGCAGTTGGTGGAGTCATACTCGGTCGTCGTGTGGAAGACCGCACGACTGACATACTTCTCAACGGCGAAGCTGCCGCTTTCCGTTTTCTAAACAGCAAGTGGTACCGGATTAGCCGAGTGGTGGCGAAAGTCACAGTCTTGGTCCCGGGAAAGGGCTTGCAGGGGTATTATGTCGAGTTCATGGGTATGACCTACCTTGCCGACAATTCGTCCTACATTTACGACGAGTCGGCTGGGAAATGGCTCCCAGTCCTGAACTACGACAAAATGATGAGACTCGGCGCCGTCCAAAGCGCCATCAATCTCATCAAAACACCGAATTCCAACTAGCAAAGGAGATTACACCGAATGAAACTCAATCGAATTCTCTATGTCGCAACCCTTCTGGTCACTCTCTCGGTCGTCGGCGCTTTGGCGCAGACCTCAAATGTTGACTTCACACCACTCGACAAAGCTCCGAAATCGTTCCGGGACTTGAACGGCGGGTTCATTCCCGTCGGATCGTTCCCGACAATCGAAGGCGGAATTTACGGTTATTGCGACGGCTCGAAAGAGCTTCCCGCAGGCTTCGCCTGTGTCGCAATCACCAAACCCACCGTACTTGGTTACTCCGAAGATAAACGAGGTAACTGGGTCTACGGTAAGTTGCCTCTCGTGGATATGGTCAAGTTGACCCCCGAAGGCCCGGAACAGCCGGCGACTCTGGTGATCATGCACATGGCCACTATGAAGATCGTGCGGATCGTGCGTTGCGCAAATCGGTTCTTCCACATGGAGGCCATCAAGTGGGACGAAAAACCCGCTCCGACTCCCTCCGCGACACCATGCCCAACACCTCCTCCATGCAAACCGTTTGACGAACCCAAAGTCACAGAAGCCACTGACAGAGATGGTAACAAAATCGTGACCAAGGACTTCGGTTGCGGTCGAGTGGAAATCCATAAGACTGCAACGAAGACGATTTGCGAAGGGGGTCGCAATGACCTAGTTGGGCCAACAAGAAGCGGGAAATCCAAATCCTTCAAGTTGGGCGAAGTGTTGGTGGCGAGTGACCGTTTGCCTGAAAGTTACATTCGGGCAATCTGGGAGGAAATGAAAAAAGACGAAGACATCCAGAAGAGGTTCGTCAAAAGCAAGGATGACGAAAAAAACTTCCAAAAGATGTTGGAGTCTAAAGTCACTTTCACTCACGTCGAGGACTCGTTCTGTGAACCCGGCAAAGACATCCGTGTCGAGATCGTCTGGGATGGCTGGCACTGGAAGGAATTCTGGGTCGGCTTCGCGGTTGGCGTTCCTGTCGGAACAGTCATCGGTCGGTACGGCATCCCAAGCCGACCCGACAAACCGCAAGTCCCTATGAAAGACTCCACATCCGGTGGTGTCCGTACCGTTCCCAACGGCGATCCTGTTCGTGGGCCAATCGCACCACGCGATGGCATACGAACTATCGAGTCACCACTCGGTAGCGGTACGACAAACGGCGATCTGCCAATCGGTCGAACCATCGGCGGTACTCCGCCCATTAACCCGACAACCGGTGGCAGCACGACAACCGTCCCGGTTCGCCGGCCCTAAATTCGCTTCATGTCAGCATTTCAAGCGCAGCTCAGCCGTGGGACTCAATATCCCACTCTGACTGCGCTTGTTTCTTTAGTTTTATTTTTCTCATCACGGCATTGCATATTTTGCTCCATTTTGTGCGATTTTTTGCATTTTTTTACTCCACCGTACCCTGCTACGTACGGCTCCATAAAAAAATACAAAAAATCATCCAAACTGAAACAAAATCTTCAATGTTTCAGATCATGTGATTTTTATCTCTTAAACAAGCCATTTAATATTTTCAATTTAAGCGGGTTTTAGTCTTGACTTTTGGGTCGTTTTCATGTATAATTATGGGTATTTTGTTGGTTATTTTATAGATTAACTGAAATGTCCTTAAATAAGACATTTCGCAAAGGAACAAACAATGTTGCAATTAATGCAAAGAACATTTGCCACCAAACTAGGTTACGGCGCAGTTGCCCTTATGGTAACCGCTGCTTCTTTGGTTGGTATAATAGCTCCACGCTCAATAGACGTGGCTAAAGCTGAAAATTGTGCAAACGCACCAACTACAGCTCAGTTCAATATCTACCCACTTACCTTCGATGCTTCTACCATCGAATGTAAAGACTTTCCTCTTATTCAAATGAGAAAAGTTAACGGTGGTAGCTACCCAACCAACTTGCAAGAAATGCAAGCTGGTGTAACTGCTACTGCAGGGGACGAAATCTTCGGAACTGTCTACATTCACAATGGTGCTGCGCAAAACTTGCCACAGTCTCAAACTGTTGCAAAAGACGTGCACATTACTACCATAGTAGACACCAACGTAGGTACAACTCACCAAATAGAAGTTCGTGCTACTTCTCCTAACACCCCAGGTGTTAACCAGTTCTACAAAATTACAACTGGTGCAAACGAAAAACTCGAAGTAGTTCCAAACAGTGGTGAAAGATATGATAACAACGGTAACATCCAAGAAGCCGGTTTCAATATGGGTAACAATATCCTATCTATCGGCGACCTTAACGCATGTTTCCAATACAGCCGTTTTTACCGCTTCAGAGTTAAGGTAGTCCCAGCAACTCCAGTTGCTCAAGGTCAACTAAGTATTACTAAAGAAGTCAGAAACGTAACTGCAAACAGAACTGCTTTCGTAAACAACGAAACTTCTTACCAAAACGACACTGTTGAATATAGAGTTAAAATTGCTGCTACCGATGCAACTCCAGTAAATAATGTAGTAATTACAGACGCTCTAAACTCTCAGTTATCTTATGTAAACAACAGTCTTATGGTTAACGGTCAAGCAAAAACCGGTACTCTTTCTAGTGGCGTAAACCTCGGAGCTGTTAACCAATCTGGTGTAGAAATTAAATACCAGGCAAAAGTTACAGCAAGCGCAGGTTCTACAGTTACAAATACAGCAACTGCAAAAGGTGACGGTGCAAACCAAGTTCAAGATTCTGCAAACGTAACTGTAAACACCCCTCAGCAACAGAACACTACTATTACCATAAACAAAGAAGTCAGAAACGTAACTAAAAATACTTCCTTCGCTAAATCTGCAGACGCTGAAAACGGTGACCAAATGCAGTACAGAATAACTGTAGCTAATACTGGTTCCACAACTGCTAAGAGCGTATTCGTAACTGACTCCCTAAGCAACACTGGTATAAATCCTACCGGTACTATAAATGTAGACCGCTCTTACACTGGCTCCCTAGCGAACGGTTTGGGCCTAGGTGATATTAATACCAATTCTTCTGTTGTAATAACTTACACAGCAAACGTAGCAAAAGATTCCATAACAGTTACCAACACTGCTGTAGCAACATCCAGCAATGCGTCAACTGTTCAGTCTCAAGCAGTAGTTAACGTCGCTGTTCCTTCTAAAGGCAATCTAACAATAACTAAACAAGTAAGAACCTTATCTGGTTCTTTCCAAGACAGTGTTTCGGTACAAAACAACGAAATCGTAGAATATAAAATCGTTGTTGGTGTAAACTCTGGTAACATTAAGAACATCACCCTTACCGATTCACTTCCTTCTGGAATTCAGTACCAAACAGGTACTCTAAAAATAGACGGTACAAACTCTGGTGATAACGTAAGCACTATATCTATAGGTAACCTAAACAACGGTCAAAGCAAAACTGTAACTTTCCAAGCAAAAGCTGTTGCTCCTGCAAATGTTGCTCAAACTCAACTTGTAAACACAGCAGTTGCAAAAGGCGACAACGTAACAGACGTACAAGATACTGCTACTGTAATAGTTAACCAAGTAGTTGGTACTCCTCAGTTAGCAGTTATAAAGAATGTAAAGAACGTAACTCAAGGAACTTCTTTCCAAAAGAGTGTCTCAGCCAACAACGGCGACAGAGTTCAGTTCGAAATAACTGTTTCTAACCCAGGTTCAAGAGAAGTATCTAACGTCAGACTCACCGATAACTGGAGTGGAGCCCTAGGCTTCAGCCCAATCTCTGTAAACGGCGACTTCACCGCAAGTGCAACCAACGGATTCCAAATCTCTATGGGTACCTTGGCAACCGGCCAGCAAAAGAAAGTCTATATAGACGGTACTGTAAGCATTAGCGGAACTGGTAGTTATAACTTAACCAACACCGCTGTTGTAACAGGTGATTCTGTATCTCAGGTACATGACACCGCAACTGTAAACTCTACTCTAGTTGGTCAGTCTAACTTAGTACTAAGTAAAAAAGCTTGGAACGACACTAAGAATGTAGACGCTACTACAACCCCAGCATCCAGAGAAGACTTTATAACCTATACACTTACTGTAAATAACACTGGTTCTCAGGTAGCTAATAACTTCGTTATTACCGACGATCTATCAAGTGTTCTAACATTCGCTGATATGGTAGATAACGGTGGTGGAACAATTTCTAACAACGTTATAACTTTCCCAAGTGTAAACGTGCCAGCAAATGGTTCAGTCACAAAGAGCTTCAAGGTCAGAGTAAAATACTCCCTTGCAGCTAACCTAAACTTCACAATGGTAAACACCTACGGAAACACAGTAACTGTCCAAATTCAGACCCCCGCTCCTGTTCCTCCAGTAGTAATACCAAAAACAGGTGGTGAAACCAATGCAATCGCATTCGGCGGAATAAGTACTCTTGGCTTCGCCATGTACTTAAAGAGAAAAGCAATCTTCAAACTTATCTTCGCCTAGAAAAAAGTTTAGTAGAAAAGATGCCCAGGCCCTTACGGGTTCTGGGCATCTTTAGTCAGAGGATTTGGAGTCCTGATGCCGGGTAAATAACCTTATTAGCACTTCAAATAAAACTACGAAAGAGGGAAAATCATGCTGAAATTTAGCAGCAGTAACAGAAGCGCCTTGTTTGAGGTTTCTTCCGGAAAGTTTCGGCTTTCCATGAAGGTTCCTCAGGGCACAAAACTTAACCGTTGGCAAGAAGACTTGCCCTTTGCTGGATTTAAGGAAGTCTGGCGGGAGGTCAAAAATGGCCTCGAAGCTGTCCAGCTCCTCGCCGCAATCTGGCAGATTGAGCCAGAAATGGTTCAGATTTTGCCGGAGACCGGAAACACTTTCAAGCTTACTCATCTTGCGTACATGTATGCAGGGGAATATGTTTGGCTTGGAAGTAAAGGAGTTGGAACCGTTTGGTTTGCGACTCAACCGAAATTGGAGGCATTGCCTGGCATGAGGGTTGTTCCCAATCAGGCTGAGATTTTGTGGCCTGATGACGATGTTCACAGGGCGGCTGCCGAACGACTCGCAGAGACACGGATAATAGACGAGTGGGAGGAAGCCCCAGATGGAAAGATCGAACTTCAGCTCTTCTTCGAGTACGTGAATGCTTACCAGGTTGAGGGGGATGTGGATCGGTATACGGGTTATACACCCAAATACACCTATCTCTCTACAGTCGAAGTTCGCATTTGCCCTGACTTTCAGATTACTGAAGCTGGGTGTAAGAAAGTCTTGGCCGAAGAAGAGATTAAGCAAGCTGAAGTTGCTGCGTTTCAAGCCAAACAGGAACTAAAAGCCAATGTTGACCTGTGGCTCAAGGACACGGACGTGGTAGTTCATATAGGTAAGGATGGCCTACCGAATGACGTTCTTCCAAACGACTATGAATTCCATGGTGTTTTTCCTGGGACTCAATCAAGTACCTGGATTTACCTCGTCCCTAAGCTGAAGGGTAAGACGCTTGAAATTAGAGTACCCGAAGCCGTCTTTGGGATGGTAGTCGGAAATAGGTGGCAGCGGATCAGAGAATTTCGTCGCGGGAAATTCATGAGTTATAAGCGAAAAGGCGCTACAAAGCTCACGCTTGTGAAGGTTTCGGACGATAATCGGGTGCTTGGTATCCACTTGGTCAATCCAGACTAGTAAATCGCGTACGTACGCGTTTTGCTAGTCTTTTTATTTCCTGCTACTATCAAATTAAGAATAAAAATACCAACACAAAACAACAGCACAATAACTTTTTTAGAGCTGTTGTTTTTAATTTTCAAAATATGCCGCAAAACGATCAGTATCTTTTGGAGTTATTAAAAGAAATAAAGAAAAGAAGTGGTGGGCTCGTGCTTTCGCTAGATGGCCAACCCGAAGCAGTAGTTTTAAGTCTGGACAGGTATAATGAACTTGCAGGAAAGAATATGAAAATTTTGACTACAAATACAATGAGTAAAGAAAATAATATAAAAAATATTTTGGTAACAGGCGGTGCCGGTTACATAGGGGGACACCTCGTACATTTGTTAGTAGAAAAAGGCTACACCCCAATAGTGCTCGACGACTTCAGGACCGGTAGAAAAGAACACATTCCGGATGGTGTAAAATTGGTCACCGGAAATGTAAGCAATCTTGAACTGCTAACTCAGCTTCTCGCCGAAAACCAAATAGACGCAGTTATTCATTTAGCAGCTCTCCTCGAAGTCGAAGAGTCTGTTAGAAAACCGCTAGAGTATCTAGAAAACAATGCCCATGCTACCTATGTCTTACTTCAAGCTATGGAAACAGCCGGTATAAAGAAAATTATTTTTTCATCTACCGCCGCAGTCTACGGAGAACAGCAAATAGTACCTATTTCAGAAGATACACCGCTTGTACCAAACAACCCTTACGGTGAAAGCAAAATGATCGCCGAAAAAATGCTTCAGTACTTTGCGAAAAATTTTGGTTTCGACGTAACCATTCTAAGGTACTTCAACGTAGCCGGGTGTGAGCCAAAATATAACGTAACTGACACACACAAAAACTCTCACCTTATACCAATCGTTCTAGATGTAGCTCTCGGGAAAACCCCGGTCCTAACTGTTTTCGGAAAAGATTATCCAACATTTGACGGCTCCTGCATAAGAGACTTCATTCACGTACTCGACGTAGCCAAAGCCCATGTTGTGAGTCTTGAGACAGGGGAGAGTGGTTTCCGGGTTTACAACATAGGTACAAGCAAAGGTTTCAGCGTAGAGGAAGTTATTCAGTCCGCCGCAGAAATAACCGGTCGGATGATTCCAACAGAGGTTGGCCCAAGAAGACCAGGGGACGCACCTATAACTGTAGCCGACACTAGCCGAATCCAAAAAGAGTTAAAATTCCGCCCAGAACACTCCACCCTAGAAAATATAATCGCCACCAGCTGGCAAATGTCACAAGAAAACTCAAAATTTAGAAGTTAGAATGCAAAATTTAAATTCTAAATTCAAAACTGATCTACCAAGTAGATGTTTCAAATTCAGTCTAGAAATAATTAAGTTAGCTGATACTCTTCCAAATAAACGAGCAGCTTGGATAATTATGGATCAGTTACTGAGGTCTGCGCGTTCGGTAGGGGCAAATCTTACCGAAGGTCGAGCTTCTAGTTCAAGGTTTGAGTTTAAAAGGTATTACGAAATATCTCTAAAGAGCGCAAACGAAATCATATATTGGTTAGATTTACTAAATCACTCCAAACTTGGTAAAATAGAAATAATTAAACCCCTAACATCAGAAGCAATAGAAATATTAAAAATGCTAGGTAGTAGTGGCCTGAAGTTAAAGAATAAATAGTTTTAAATTTTAACTTTGATTTTTGAATTTTAAATTTTGAATTTATTATGAAATTATCTGTAATTATTCCTGCTTACAATGAAGAAGCAAGAATTACTGAAACACTAAAAAACGTCGATTCTTTCCTAGAGAAACAAAGTTTCGATTACGAAATTATTGTTGTGGTAAACAATAGCCACGACAAAACTTACGATATAGTTAAACAATTAGAAGCGACCACAGTTCAGAAAGCGACCGCAATGAACCTTCCTGAAGGTGGAAAAGGTAATGCAGTTAAGCGTGGTATTTTAGAGAAGGCCAGCGGAGATATCGTTATGTTTATGGACGCTGACAATGCGACGCCTATTTCTGAAATCGAAAAATTCATCCCATTTTTCAACGAAGGTTACGATGTGGTCATTGGTTCGCGTTATACAAATCCCGATTTAGTAAAACACAAACAACCGCTCTATCGAGTTATTCTTTCTAGAATGAGTAATGTCCTTATCCAATTGTTGGCTGTACCTGGTATTAAAGACACCCAGTTAGGTTTTAAGGCATTTACCTCAAAGTCAGCTAAGGACATCTTTTCACGTGTCACTGTTTTAGGTTGGGGATTCGACATGGAAGTCCTAACTATCGCAAGGGACAGGGGATACAAAATAAAAGAAGTGGGAGTATCTTGGACAGAGCACGGTGGAAGCCATGTACCTCTCAAAGCATATATTCAATCTTTTATAGATCTACTTCACATCAAGAGTAAACAAATTTCTGGTATTTATAAAAAAGAACTTTCGTGAAATTTATAAATCTTGTAAAATTTTCAAAAGTTATTTTTATTGGCGCTATATTAGCGCTCTTTTTTACTAATTTAAATTTCTCGAATGCATCACAAGCAAAGCCTAATACCCAAAATTATATTGTTAGATTAAAGCCTGGGAAAAGTTTGCCACGAGGATTAAAATCTTTAGGTACACAACTGACTGCTACAGAAAAATTCAATGAAGAGGGTGTAGTTTATAAGTTTAACTCAAATTATGTAAACAAGCTTATATCTAATAAAAATTTATTTCAATATATTCAACAGGAATCAGTTATTAAAACAGAGTCTTTATATCTTTCAGATCCAGGATTCACAACAAATAAAACAGATATAGATAAACAGTGGGCGCTTGTTAGTGCGGGTTTTTTAAATGCATGGGAAAAAACTACTGGCACTCAGGAAACTATAATAGCAGTCATAGATACAGGTATAGATGTAACACACGTCGATCTCCAAAGCATAAATTTTTTACCTGGGTATAATTTCCTTACTAATCAACCTATACCAGTAGACCAAAATAGCGATGATAATGGACATGGTACGTTAGTTACCGGTGTAATCGGTGCGGTGCCAAACAATTCCACCGGTATTGTAGGTGCAAACTGGCAAGTAAGTATTATACCTATTAAAGCCTTAGACTCTGCAGGTAACGGAGTATCTTCGTCCGTATCGCAAGGTATTATTTGGGCAACAGATCACGGGGCGCATGTTATTAACCTAAGCTTAGGAGGTGCTGGTGCAGAGCCAGACAGCCTAATGGCTGACGCAATTAGCTACGCATATTCCAAAGGGGTTATTATTATCGCCGCAGCAGGAAACGATAGCTCTGCAAATGGTCTAAACTTAGACGTTACACCAGGCTATCCAGTTTGTCAGGATAACGGAAGCAATATGGTTATCGGAGTTACTGCAATCGATTACAAAGACCAAAAACCTCCATTTGCTAATTATGGTTCTCATTGTATCGATGTCTCAGCGCCGGGGAAGAGAATACTCTCCACTATAAATAGAGACCCAGTAAGTGGTAGAAGTTCACCCAATAGTTACGCGTATGCTTCTGGAACTTCTATGGCTGTACCTCTTGTTAGCGCAGAGGCAGCACTTATAAGAGCCATTCATCCAAAAGCAACAATCCAACAGGTTCGTGAAGTTATTTTAAAATCTGTTACGAATATTGACTCACAGAATACTTTTCTTTGCGGAGGCTTGAATTGCGCAGGGTTGATAGGATCTGGAAAAATAGATGTATCCAAAGCAGTAAATACTCCGATTGTAACTTCTTCAGTACTAGATCAAGATTTAGTCCTAGAAGAAGAATCAGGACGCATATTTTTTATAAATGGTGGAAAGCGTCAACCAGTTTCGGAATTCGTTAGAAAGCAAAGATTTCCTTCCACTGTTCTGAGAAGAGTAAGGGCGTCAGAACTTATATCAATACCCATAGGACCCCAGACTACTCCCTCAGTTGGAATTTTGGTTAAAAAAGCAAATGAACCAACTGTCTATTACATTACTAAAAGTGGGAAATCTCCAATCACAAAATTAGTATTCGAAAGTAACAACTTAAGCTATTCTGAAATTAGAACCGTACCAGAAGAAGAATTAAATTCATGGTTCACAGAAAAATTTCTTGCACCTAAAGATGGTACTCTAATTAGAGGGTACAGAGGTCTTACGGTCTACTGGGTGGTATCAGGTGAGCTTCATCCCATAAATTTTAATTTTTATCAGAATAGAGGACTAAATGTTTTTCCTATAGTCTTAATCCCAGACCAAGATATCTCCTCGTTCCAAATATCTACACCTTACGTGCTATAATAAACAAACAATCCTTGTTCTTTATCAAGGGCTAAATATTAAATAGAATCTCCAAAATTATGAACAATAAAATAAAGATTCGAAAAATTTTAGCTGCACTTCTGCTTTTTTTAGTGCCAGCATCCGTTTCTGCTCAGGGACTCACAGTTGATCCTGCCTTTAACCCTAATAAAATTATCGACGACTCTGTATTTACAGATATACAGACTTTTGGTGATGCTACAGGCATTCAGAAGTTCTTAGAAAGTAAGAATAGTATATTAGCAAACACCTCAACAGATTTTTTGCAAAAACTTAAAGAACCAACAATTGTAATTTTAAAACAAGCACTAGATGATCCTCGTCCAAACCTGGGCAGGCTTAGAACAGCAGCAGAGCTCATCTGGGATGCATCGCAGGCGTCAGGCTTAAACCCTCAAGTAATTATAGTAAAACTTCAAAAAGAACAGGGTCTTATTACCAATCATCAAAATGATACTCCTGAAAAGCTACAGAAAGCTCTGGATTTTTCATTGGGGTTTGGTTGTCCAGATTCTACTGGTTGTAAAGATAGTCTTTTTCCTGGTTTTTATTTTCAGCTATTCGGTAATTTAGATACTGGTGGAAATAGATATGTCGGTGCAGCTAAAAGTCTTATGAAATCCTTCAACACGGAAGGTGGTCGTGGTCCGAGTGTAAATGGTACTGTTGCCAGGGTGGGGGACGTAATAACGCTAGATAACACCCTAGGTGGTTACGATGGAATTATGGGTCAGCAAAGTATTCAGTTAGCCAATAAGGCTACCGCAGCTTTATATCGTTATACCCCTCATGTATTTAATGGAAACTATAATTTCTGGAAATATTTTAATGAATGGTTTAGATATCCAAATGGGACACTTATTAAATTGGGTGGCGACGTAAATACTTATATAATCCAAAACGGTTATAGAATGTTGCTCCCAAATTTTGTTGCTCAAGCAAGAAAGCTTGATATTAATAAAACTATAACAGTCTCCTCAAACGAAATAAGCTCATACCCACAAGGTAAAATATTGGGTCCAGACGACAACACTGTAGTTAAGGTAGATGGAGATCCACAAACTTACGTTTTTATAAGCAATGTTAAAAGACCGGTCTCCTCTTTCGTTTTGACCCAGAGAGGGCTAACAGACGTTAATGCCCTTTCAATGAGCGCTTCCGAGTCTCAACTGTTCGAGCAAGGCCAGGTTCTTACACCTAAAGATGGTTCAGTTATTCGTGGCGAGAAAAAACCAGAAATATATTTAGTTGAAAATGGAAATTTAAAACTCTTTAGTTCGTATACATTTACACAGAGAAAAATTTCCAAAGCAGTTCAAGTAATTCCAGACTCAGAAATAAACTCATATCCTAAGTTTGGTTTCGTATCTCCGCTCGACGGTACTATAGTTAAAGCAAGTAAAGCTAATACTGTTTATTTCATAGAAGGCGGACTTAAAAAACCAATCTCCGGAGTAGTTTTTAAAAATCGTGGATTCAAAAACTCTCAGGTTGTAACGCTTTCCGACGAAGAAGTTTCCGGTTTACCAATTGGCGCGTATACCACTCCTAAAGAAAGAAGTGTTTTCAAAGCAGGCAATGGAACTTTATACTTATTTAAAGACGGTCAAAAACATTACGTTTCATCTTTCGTTTCTAAGCAAAGGAAAATTACCGCGGACTTCCAAGTCGCTGAAGCAGAAGCACAGGAATGGAGTGACGGTGTCCCTATACCACCTTCAGACAACACAATCGTAAAAGGCGACAAATCACAAGCAGTGTATATAGTTCAAAAGTCACAACTACGCCCACTTACCGCAGCAGCGTATAAAGCTAGAAAGATATCGGCTAAGAACATAAAAGTCCTCCCACAAGACGAGGTAGACAACTACGCAAAAGGGGATACGCTAACTAAATAAAAAAATGGACCTGGTAACAGGTCCTTTTTAATGTCTAGAGTTCCAAACAGTCCGTGCTTTGTCTATTTCCGCGCAAGCTTGTGGTTGGAATTCCCTAAGAATCTTTGCAGTTGCCACGATTGTGTAAACATACGTAGCACTACCATCTGGGTACTGGCTCACTTTTTGCGAAGCAAGTCCTTTGCAGAGCACCGCGGCAGCGGTTAGTCTCAGCGCGTTGTTTATACCCTTACTCTTCAAAAACCCCTGCACTTCTTCAGGTGCAATATATTTCCCACCATTCAATTGCGCGGCAACTATCTTCGGTAGCTCCGTAACAGCTTTTGGGTAATGGTGCCACCAATACAAGTATGTCTTCCCATACTTTTTTTGTATCGGTGCTAACTCTTTCCCAATCGCCCTTCCGCTTGAAGCAAGGTCATAACGAAGGTCATTAATTTTATTGCATGACCCCTTGCCATAGTGAAGACAATTCCCTTTGCTGTTTCGAATGTCGCAAACGTAACCGTTTACAACTTGCCCAGTAGGTCGAATAAGCTCCATCCGAATTCCTGTATCCCAAAGAATCTGAAACCAAGACCTTGCAGTGCTAAGCCCAGAGGCTGCCAATTTATCAAACGAACCCTCAGCCCAGGCTAGGTAAATAAGTGTTCCAGGTTCAAGACCCTTCTCGTCCTCAATAGCCCGAAGAACTTTCATTACTTCAGGTAGTTTAGAAGCGTGTTCACGGGAATACATCTTCATAGCAGTAGGGTCGCTCTTTATGCGCTCATATTTCTTTTGGAGTCTCTCATCCACCCACTGGGAAATCTGTTGTTCGGTAAGGTTGCAAGGAGTCAACGGTGCCGGTGTAGGCGTTATCTTTGGTTTAGCCGGAACAGAGGGCGCTTGTGGTTTATTCTTCGACTCCTCATACCGCACATTAGCCCTTTCCGCCATATCCGGCGGAATGCATAACGGCGCAGGGCTAGTTGTTTTCTTTGGTAGGGCTTTCTGCGCCTGGGTGGTATTTAACCACCAAGGCGATAAAAAAAAGCCAATTAATACAGTTAATTTAATAACTCTATTCATAGTTCCACCCCTTTTAGCTATCTAGAAATAAGAGATATTCATACCACAAATTCTCCAAAAAAACAAACACCTCCGAGAATATCCCGGAGGTGAATGGAAGAAGTAATCTTAGCGCTTGTTAGAAGCGCAAGTGTTGTTGAGCGATTTCGATGATTTCCTGATCGGTAAGCTTTGTCGGCTCAACCGCGTTCAGGGATTTGGAGCCATTAAGCGCTGCACAAATCCTTGTGTCATGAAACCATTGTGAGTCATTGCCCTCAGCCTTGGTGAGGGCCTCAAAGAAATTGCCGAAGGCCGGTCTGTATCCTTTTGCGTTGATCCGGTCCCGGTGTGTAAGAATCGCAACCTTACCACCGCTTTCTCGGCATATGAGAATTCCCAAATCTTTGGTCTGGTAAAGAATCGCTCTCGGAATATTCACATCATCTGTGTGAACCACAAAGCAGTTCACATGATTGATCTGAAAGAGAGTTTTTTCAATCAGACGAGCCTGTCTTGCGACCTTTGCCTCGTGTCTTTGGGCTTCCTTCCGAAAGTCCTTCCAAGCGCTGATAATATCTGCGATAGCCTCATAATCAGAGTCAGGAATTTCGAACAGGGTGTAACACAGGTGGCGAATCGTAAAAGGAACAAACTGGTCTTTCTTGGTCAATCCGTCGAAAAAGGGTTCTGTGAAATAATCCACTTTAGAAACCTTCTGACTCCCGTACTGGATGTACTTGAGTGCGAATTGAATTACCTCCTCAGCGATGGGGGTAACTTCCTCGCCAGCTTTGTAAAGCTCCCGGATGATGAAGGCAATATTCCATCCATCCGCCGCACCTTTCATCCAGCCATCTTTGTTGTTCCGATTTGCAGCACGGACAAGCCACTCGATCTCAGGATATTTATTGGGTTCGATTCCCAGATCCTTACAGACCGTTTCGCAAGCACTTCCTGTCTTGCGTAAGTGGTATTTATCTTTTCCAATATCAATCGGAAAAATTCCTTCCGCAAGCCATTGTGCTCGATTTTCTTCGCCAGGTTCTTCGTTAGTGTTCCAAAAGAAGAATTGAAAATCTTCGGGAACCGTGAATTTTTTCGTGTGCCACCAGATCACGATCGCGGCAGCAATGAGTTTATCAATGACCGGTTTCTCCGGTAAAACGACACCTTTAAGATTACTAATCATGATCGTCCTCCTACAGACTTTGTTGAAAGGGATTGTGAATTACCGGCAATAACCCGTAAAAAATAGGGGATATAGCTGGTAATTCAAATAAAATATATTATAGCACAATTTTAATAAAAAGTCAAAACATAAATATACTCAATTTCCCTCATATTTATAACCAATTAGCCAACCCAAGTTTATCTGTTAAAATTAAGCTATATGGTAACCGCCTCAAAAAATATCTTCTGGCTAACCGCCTCTCGTATTTCTGCGTTAGTCATGCTCTTTTTCGCGTACACTCTGCTGTTCCGATACTTAGGTCCTACCGTCTCCGGGCAACATCAATTCGTACTTTCTTTCGTAACAGTTTTTGGTGTAGTTATAGACCTAGGCATCCAGCAATACATCACAAAGAAAATTAGCGAAGATCCCGAGAACGCAAAAAAATATTTCCAAAACTTTTTCGCGGTAGAATTTCTACTTTGTATTTTTGTTTTCTTTGCAATCATTGGAACCGCTAAATTAGCAGGTTACTCAGGTGCTGTATTCGGAGCAATAGCAATGGCTGGTTTTGGTACGGCTCTAAATGGTCTCACATACCCATTCTTATCCACCATGTCAGCATTCCAGAACCTAAAGAAAGTTGCCTTAGTAAATTTTCTAAGCTCTGTTACCAATGCTCTATTCATTTTCTCGACTGTATTTTTTCACCGTGGAATAGTTTTTCTAGTAACAAACCAAGTAGTCTTTGCGGTCATTTCAATTTTTCTTTATTACAACTATGTCAAAGCTCATGTCCCAAAACCAGATTTATTCAAAGCAATACGTTCGCTCGACTACGACCTAGTAAAAAAAATAATGAAAGCGGCGCTACCTTTCGCACTCCTCGTAGGCTTCAGTACTATTTATAATCGTCTCGATGTAATTTTAATAACCAGACTTTTAGGGTTCACAGAAACCGGACTATATACCGCCGCGTATAAGTTTTTCGACCTAGTTAGTTTCTTCCCCGCAGTAGTTTCCCACGCACTCTATCCAGTGTTTACGGGCCTAATAGCAAAAGGCGATTCGCTTAACGCGAAAACACTCTTCGAAAAATATTTCAGATTTATGTTTGCTATCGCTCTTCCAATGGGTGTAGCAGGTAGTTTACTTGCTCCCAAAATTATGCAGGTCCTAGCTGGTTCCGCATTCGCTGAATCTGCTCAAGTTCTTTCCATTCTCGTCTGGGCTTCGGTTATGTTGTTCATTTACATAATCGCTAACTCAATCGTTATTTCCCAGCTCACAAAGTTCGCCGTAGGTATAACATTTACCAATATCTTTATTAATTTAATTGGCAACCTAATCCTGCTTCCAAGAATCGGTATAAAAGGCGCAGCCATAATGACAATAATCTCCGAAACCGTGCAAGGTATTTTCTATTTCTACTTTGTCTATAAAAAAATTGTTAAATTCTCCGTCGTAAATTTTCTCTGGCAGCCACTAGTAGCAAGTCTGGGTATGGGCATTTTATTATTCTATGTCAAAGAACAAAATATTATCTTGAGTAGCGCACTTGGTGGAATTAGCTATCTTCTAATTTTAGGTTTAACCGGGTTTTTAAATAAATCCGACATACATTTTGTAAAAGGTATTTTCGGTAGGGGAGGTGTAGTATGAACACCTCAACTAAAATTATGCTGTTCGGTACATTCGACTATTTGCACCCCGGTCACATCGCGCTCTTCAAACAAGCAAGAAAACTAGCAAAAAATCCTTACCTAATA
Source organism: uncultured Candidatus Saccharibacteria bacterium (assembly GCA_964384035.1). Taxonomy (GTDB): domain Bacteria; phylum Patescibacteriota; class Doudnabacteria; order UBA920; family UBA920; genus CAYLIB01. Next base: position 69,310 of record CAYLIB010000003.1, on the reverse strand, counting down.
GTCTCTATAGCAAGAGATAAAAACGTTACCAAAATAAAAGGTCAAAAAGCCGAAAACACAGAAAAAGACAGACTAAGTCTTGTCGAGAGCTGTAAGCTCGTAGACCAAGTAGTATTGGGTGCCAAAGACAATTTTTTTAAAAAAATTCTGGAAATAAATCCGAGCATCATAGCTCTTGGTTACGATCAAAAAGCTTACGTCGAGGAATTAAAAAAAAGACTCAAGGTACAAGGGAGTCAGATAAAAGTCGTTCGACTTAAACCGTATAAGAAGAGTGTTCATAAAACTTCATTCAAAAAACAGGAAAGGAAACAAAACTATGAAAGGTGAAGGAGTAGATAGGTTAAGACCAGAAAGAAGCGAAGAGGAAATAGACCAGGAAATCCAAAGACTAAATCCAGACATTGCCAGATGGCGTGGTTATGAGCGAAGGCTAAATGAAATTACCATTAGGCTGGATGAGATAGATGATCTAGAAACAAGAGGCAATGCAAACAGCTACGAATTGGAACTACAAGAGTTGTACCACGAAAGAAGACAACTTGAAGCCAAATCAGGAGCACTTTTAGCAGATAATAGAGATTTACAAATTTATGTTGATAGCTATAGAAGCAGAGAGAGCAAATGAGTCACAGAAAACTGGCGTAGAGCATTACGCCAAACAACTCATTCTGCATTTCGCAAAAATAGATAAAGAAAATAAATACAGGCTTTACCTAAGAACCACCCCTGAGCCATGGTTTTTAGAGTTACCAAAAAATTTCGAAATTAAGGTTATGCCTTTCCCAAAATTCTGGACGCAAATCCGTCTTAGTATAGAGCTTCTCCTTCACCCAGTAGACCGATTATTTATACCTGCTTCAGCGCTCCCGCTCTTTCATCCAAGGAAATCCATCTGCACAATTCACGATACTGCTTTCATTCATTACCCAGAAGCTGACACTAGCTTTATGCGAAAGTTTTTACACTATTCATATAAGATGATATCGCTACTATCTTGGCGAGTCATTTGTATCTCCGAGTCTACCAAGAAAGATCTTATAAAATTTTATGGTACTAACCCTAATAAAATTTTTGTTGTTCATCATGGCTACGAACAGGAAAATTTTGTTTCGGATTTAAGCACGAAACTCAAGCTTCCAGAAAAATACGCACTATTCCTATCCACGCTCCAACCCAGAAAAAACTTAATTAGATTAATTGACGCTTTCAGGAAATTCACAGACAAACACCCAGAAAAAAACTATAAGCTTGTTGTTGTTGGTAAGAAGGGTTGGAAGTACGAACCAATTATGGAAGCTATAGAGAAGAATAAAAATATTGTAGTTTACTTAGGTCACGTTAGTGATTCAGACAGAAATATTATTTATAAAAAAGCCCAAGCACTCGTAATGCCCAGCCTCTATGAAGGTTTTGGTATGTGGATACTAGAAGCTTTCAATGCTCGTATTCCAGTAGCAGTTTCAAACGTCTCAAGTATGCCCGAAGTAGCAGGGGAGGGTGCAGTATACTTCGACCCAGAAAACGAAGACTCAATGTTAGGTAGCATAGAGAGTGTCCTACTAGACGAAAATTTAAGGACCCTGCTAGTAAATAAAGGTACGGAAAGATTAAAACTTTTTTCATGGGAGAAAACCGCAAAACAAACCTTAGAAGTAATACTTGGAAATGAAACTAAACAATAAACACATTTATGTTTTTTTATTAGTAGCTAATTTCTGTGCCTTCTTCCTCACTGCGATTGGCAACGGAGGGAGTATATTTATAAAATTTATTCCCTTAGTTTCGGTAGGTATCTGGTTTCTATTTGAACCTGTTATTGCTCTCTCATTTTTTATAATAGCTCTTTCTTTAAGCTTTCCCGCGTTGAGGCCCTATTCGGACACCCTGCAAGTTTGGAGAGTTACCTCGGTATTATCCTTACTGCTTAGTGCATATCTTCTGTATAAAAACAGAAGATGGTTTTATAAGCTATCGCCAAAGGATCTTAAACAAAAGATCATAGTCATATGGCAAAGTCTTCCAGTGTGGAAATTTCCACTACTTATTATTTCGGTAATCACTCTGCTTGGTTTGGTGTTTGGGCTTGGGTATGAAAGTGGGGTATCTCGATTAATCTTTATATTTAACGCAAGTATTTTTGCAGTTCTTTTACTCCTCTGGGCAAAAAATTTCTCCGACTTAGAGAAGACTCTTAAGGCACTATTTGTATCCAGTTCAATTATTTTATTCCTCGGCTATTTCCAGTTTGTTTTCGCTAGCCTAATGCCAATATATTATTTCTGGCAATATTGGGCCGAGGTGGTAGCAAGGAATATTCTCGGTTCAGAAATTGCTTCTGTTCTCTGGTATTCCAATTCTTGGTTTACTGTTAATAATGGAAATTTAGTTTTGCGTATGTTTAGCGTAATGCCAGACTCGCATTCCTTCGGTCTTATCTGCGTATTCGGCTTAGTTACCCTCTCTTATCTATTAAACAAAAATTGGTTCATTGGTAAGAAAACAAATCTACTACTTATGTACTTGTTTTCAGTCGGCTTGGTTTTTTCTGGCACAAGAGGGGTTTGGGCAAGTATGCTTAGTCCAGCAATTATTTTCGTTTCTCTGTACCTGTGGAAGAAGAGTCTTAGAAGTTTCTTAAAACCCCAGTTAATAGCAATAGGTATGGTTATTCTTGCCTTTGCCAGCTCTCCCTTAATAAGGCTCGGTATGCACTATGCCTACAGCGGAATAAGTGGCGACTACATAGGAAGGGTAAGGTCTATATACGACACAAATGAAACCTCAAATGCAGGAAGGCTCGCTATTTGGAAAGAAAGCCTAGTGCTATCTGTTAAATATCCACTTGGTGTAGGTCTTGGCAATTTTACCGACGCTCGAATCGGAAAGCAAAAAAATAATGAAGAGAAAATAAATCTTCGTTATAACTTGCCCGAAAAATATATAACCGCTCACAGTCTGTACCTACAAATTCTAGTTGAGTTGGGTTTCCTTGGGCTCATTTCTTTTGGTGCATTTATTTTCTTTTATCTGAAAAATATTTATTCCAGTTTCATTCTGTCTGTGAAGTTGTCAAAAGTAAACGAAGCCGGAATGCTATCAGCTATGGGTATGCTGTTTCTTTGGTTAATAGCTTTCTCGGTCTTCGATGTTACTATTCTTAATGACAAAATATTAATCTTTACATTGCTCTGCCTCGCAGTTACCAGTCTTACAATTCGTAAAATAAAAGCTTATGCCTAAAGTTACAATTCAACTCGTTGTCTACAATAGCAAAGAAAATTTAAAAGCGGTTTTAGATTCTGTTAACGCGCAAGATTTTAAAGATCATGAAATAATTGTAGTAATTTGCGGTAATGAAAATGACCCCAAGGGATACCTAGAGCAAAATTATCCCGATATAAAAATTTTAGACCCAGGTAAAAACTTAGGTTTTGCCGGAGGTCACAATCTTGCTTTCGCTGAAGCCAAAGGAGAGCTAATTCAACTCATAGGCAATGACCTTATTTTAGAACCAGATTATTTGGGTAAAATGGTTAAAGTTTTCGAGAATCCAAAAGTCGGCAGTGCCACAGGTAAACTTTTCGGCTACCACTTTCAAAGTCACCAAAAAAAACAAACACTAGATACTACCGGTATCATTCTCTACGAAAACGGAAGGGCCAGAGACAGGGGACAACACGAAGTAGATAAAGGGCAATACGATAGCCAGAATATTGTTGTTGCGGTCTCAGGCGCGTCTCCAATGTATAGAAAGACAGCAATAGAAGAAGCTGGTCTCTTCGACGAAGACTTTTTTATGTATTGGGAAGACGTTGATCTTGGCCTAAGACTTTTGCATAAAGGCTATCTCAATTACTTCAACCCTCACGCTGTGGGTTATCACGGAAGGGCAACTGGTTCTAGTGAGCAAGGTGTAAAAAAATTTGGTTCATTTTTTAAGCACAGGCAAAGTGTCGGCCAAAATGTTCGCAAGTGGAATTTCAAAAACCATATTTTTCTTGTCATCAAAAATTTTCCAAAAATTTCTTTTTCATTCTTCAAAAGAGAAATATTAATGTTCGGCTATGTTTGTCTATTAGAAACCAGAACGCTCGCTGTCTTACCTTTATTTTTCAGGCAACTCCCCAAAATGTTAAATAAACGAAAAACCGTTTTAAACACTAGTAAAATCTCCCAAGAGGATTTTGCCAAATATTTCACGCACGACGAAAAGGAGCTAGTATGAACTTTGAACTCTCAGTAATTATGGTTCCATATAAGTGCAAACCAGTTTTTGAAAAAGCACTCAAAGCATTATTTGCCTCAAAAACAGATTTCAATTTTGAAGTCATTATTATAGACAACGAGTCAAAAGACGGAACCGTCGAAATGGTAAAAGAGCTGATGAAAGTAGCGGATCTAAAGGATAGGATTCAGCTTTATGAAAATACCAACGAGGGATTCCCAAAAGCTAACAATAGGGGACTTAAAATGAAAAGAGGGGAGTTTGTATTACTCCTTAACCCAGACACAGAGGTGAGTCCAGATACTCTTCAAGTTATGATGGATTTCATGAAGAGTCATCCGGATATTGGTATTTCCACTTGTAAAATTATTAGACCAGACGGTAATTTAGATCTCGCATGCAGGAGAAGCTTTCCCAAACCATTGACTGCATTTTTCAGACTCAGCGGACTATCCTTTGTTTTCAAAAAAAATAAACGTATTTCTGCATACAATCTCGCATACCTACCTATAGACCAGGAAACGGAAGTCGATGCTTGTTCTGGTGCTTTTATGTTTATTAGTCCTAAGTGTCTTGAACAAATAGAAGGTTTCGATGAACGTTTTTATATGTATGGTGAGGACTTAGATCTTTGCATGAAAGCGCACCTGAATGGGTTTAAAGTTTGGTATTACCCAAAAACACAGACTATACATTACAAAGGGCAATCATCTAAGCAATCTAAGTATGCACTCTTTGCTTTTCATAACGCTATGTGGCTTTTTTATGATAAATATTACAGAAGAAAATATTATTATGTCCTTGATCCATTAGTCTTTTTTGGTATTTGGTCTAGGTTTGGGGTAAAATTACTTATTAATCAATTTAAAGGAACCAATCTTGTAAGTCGTTAACATTATGGAAATAGAAAATCCACCACAATTAACTACAGAAGTACAGTCTAAGCCCAGAGATAAAAATAAAATTATTTGGACAATTTTAATATTATCTTTTATAGCCTTAAGCTTTAGAAGTGGATATTATTTTGGATCGAAAGGTTTAGTATTCGTCCCCAATGAATACAAAATCGTAAATCAAAAGGATCAACCCGGTACTGTAGATTACAGTCTACTTTGGAAAGCAATAGACGTGATAAATCAGAAATACATAGATAAACCCGTAGATGCAAAAAAAACTCTCTATGGTGCAGTTAAGGGTGCTGTCTCAGCTAGTGGTGACCAGTACACAGAATTCTTCTCGCCAGAGGACTTAGAGTCTTTCAAAACCGAACTTAAGGGCAGTTTCGATGGTATTGGTGCTGAAGTTGGTAAGAAGAATGATAGCATTGTAATAGTTTCACCTCTCGAAGGTTCCCCGGCAGAGAAAGCTGGTCTGTTACCTAAAGATTATATTGTTAAAGTAGACGGCAAGCCCACAAATGAATGGACAGTAGAACAAGCGGTCCAAGCTATAAGGGGTCCTAAAGGTACTGAAGTTGTGCTTACTATTTATCGTGAAGGCAAAACAGATACTTTTGAGGTAAAAATTAAAAGAGCTGAAATAAATGTAAAAAGTGTTAAGCTCTCCTTCAAAGAAAATTCAGGGAAAAATATAGCAGTAATTACAGTTTCAAGGTTCGGAGACGACACAAGAGAAGCATTTGCCAACGCAGTCACAGAGGTGAAAAATAAGAAAGCGGATGGGCTCATTCTAGATTTGAGAAATGACCCTGGTGGGTACTTAGATGCCGCCGTGGACCTTGCTTCTTATTGGGTACCTAAGGGTAAGTTAATTGTTACAGAACAGCATAGTGAAAAGGACTCTATTCCATTCAACTCAGAAGGATACAAAGAATTTGAAGGATTCAAAACAGTGGTTCTTATAAATGGTGGGTCAGCTTCAGCCTCAGAAATCTTAGCTGGCGCGCTCCAGGATTACGGTTTTGGTAAACTAATTGGTGAAAAAAGTTTTGGTAAAGGGAGTGTCCAAGAACTCATAGATTTACCAGGTAAATCCGCTGTAAAAGTTACAGTAGCAAAATGGATCACGCCAAAAGGTAAACATCTAAATAAAGATGGTCTAGTACCAGACATAGAAGTTAAAAGAACCGAAAAAGACTTCACCGATAATAAAGATCCTCAAATGGATAAAGCGCTTGAAGAAATTATTAAATAGAAAGCTCTCGAAGTGTAGGTTACTTTATAAACTTTAAGAACTTTATAAACTTGCAAACTATCATGACTTCACAGGAACTCAGAACTAAATATTTAGAATTTTTTAAAGCTAGGGGACACGAAATAGTCCCTTCTGCTTCCTTATTACCAGAAAATGACCCTACAACTTTGTTTACAGGGTCAGGCATGCAGCCCATGCTTCCGTACTTGCTCGGACAACCTCATCCCAAGGGTAAAAGAATTGTAGATTCACAGAAAGCATTTAGATCTCAGGATATTGAAGAAGTTGGTGATAATCGCCATACAACTTTTTTCGAGATGCTAGGGAATTGGTCTCTAGGGGATTATTTCAAGCAGGAACAAATTCCTTGGATGTTTGAGTTTCTAACAAAAGAAGTTGGATTAAATCCGAATAAACTTTTCATAACATGTTTTCGCGGTAAAGAAGATATAGGTATTCCTAAAGACGAAGAGTCGGCTCAAATATGGAAGTCGCTTTTTGAGGCTGAGGGAATAGAAGCTAAAATCGTAGATTTTCCAGAAAGAGATGGTATGCAAAATGGAAGAATATTCTACTACGACGAGAAAAAAAATTGGTGGTCACGTAGTGGTACAACTTCGCAAATGCCTGTCGGAGAACCTGGTGGTCCAGATTCCGAGATGTTTTTCGACTATGGACAAGAGTTGAGTCTCCATGAGAATTCCTTTTGGTCAAGCAGACCATGTCATGTTAACTGTGATTGTGGAAGGTTTGTCGAAATTGGAAACAACGTTTTTATGGAATATGTAAAAACAGAAACCGGCTTCGAGCCTTTACCACAAAAAAATGTTGACTTTGGCGGTGGCTTAGAAAGAATTCTTGCTGCATCTGTAGGTCAGCAGTCTGTTTTCGATACAGACCTTTTTAAGCCTATGTTCGATTGTCTTTATGAGGCTTTAAGAACAACAGATCAAATGCTGAGTGGGGAAGAGCTTAGGCGTGCGCGCATTATTACCGACCACATTAAAGCTTCCGTTTTTATGGTCTCCGATGGAGTAGAACCAAGCAACAAAGACCGTGGTTACGTGTTAAGAAGACTTCTCAGACGCTCAATGGTTTACGGAAAACTTTTGAATCTAGAAGGGGAATGGTTAAAGGCGCTCATTGGTAAAGTTGTAACAATTTATACTGAAAGCTACCCTAAATTATTAGAAAATAGCGAAAGAATTTTTGGTGTAATAGAAGCAGAGCAAAGAAAATTTTTAGTAACTCTAGAAAAGGGTCTGAAAGAATTCGAAAAATTTATCCAGAAAGGTACAGAAGTATCGGGGAATATGGCATTCGACCTCTATCAAACCTACGGTTTCCCCTGGGAGCTCACTAGAGATCTAGCAATCGGCTCAGGACAGAATCCCTCTGAAGAAGAATTTAGAAGCGAATTTAAAAAACATCAAGATCTTTCACGAACAGCAAGCAGTGGTGAATTTAAAGGCGGGCTTGCAAACCACAATGAGCAAACTGTAAAGCTTCATACAGTTACACATCTTCTTCACCAAGCACTAAGAGAGGTGCTAGGACAGCATGTTTTCCAAAGAGGAAGTAATATAACTGAGGAAAGAACTAGGTTCGACTTTAATTTTGAAAGAAAAGTGACCCCTGAAGAAATTAAAGAGGTAGAAAACAAAATAAATAACTGGATAGAAAAAGATTTAATGGTTAAGTGGGAAATGATTCCCCTAGAGGAAGCAAGAAATAGAAACGCCATAGGCCTTTTTGGTGAGAAGTACGACGATATAGTTAAAGTCTATACGATGTATGAAAGAGATACTGACAAACCAATTTCTGTTGAATTTTGTGGCGGTCCTCACGTAGAGCATACTTCGCTCGTTGGAGGAAAAGTTAAAATTTCCAAAGAAGAAGCTATTAGTGCAGGTATAAGAAGAATTAAAGCTATAATTGTTTAGAAAATAGACATCTATGAAACTCGAATATTTTAATACCCCAAGTCCTGAGCAGCTCAAGACAGAGTTATTACCAAAAGACCTCCCTCTCTTTTTAAGTTACAATCCTGATTTCGAAAAGCTAGAAAAGGCTCGGGTAGATTATGACAAGTACGAGAATATTTTAGTCATAGGGCATGGCGGGAGCATCACTGGGTTTATAGGTATTTACGAGTCTCTGAAAGATATTGCAAAAAAGAATGCTTATTTTTTACAGTCTATTGATCCGGATTACATAAGCGAGCTTAAATCAAAATTGCATCCAGAGAATACTTTAGTTATAGCAGTGTCAAAATCTGGTGAGAACAGTACTCAGTTAGAGGCTTGTTTGCAGTTTATTGGTTACAAAATGCTTTTGGTAACACAGAAGGGAAATACCGTAGATTCTATTCATCCGGCACTAAATGCGGATTTGTTTATACACCCAGCAATAGGTGGAAGATATACAGGCTTTTCAGAGGTCTTAATGCTCCCAGCTATTCTTTGTGGACTACCTATTAAAGAATTTTTTGACGGTGGTAGGGAAATTCACAGCCAATTCACTGTAGAGAATGACGCTTGGAAATTAGCAAGTGTTGTGTGGCAACTTGAACAAAAAGGTTTTGTGGATATATTTATGCCTTTTTATAGCCATTATCTCTTCGCCTGGAATTTGGTAATTGTTCAACTATGTCATGAAAGTTTTGGAAAAAATGGCACAGGTGGGACCTATTTAGCTTTCGAAGCTCCGGAATCCCAGCACCATTCAAATCAGAGGTTTTTTGGTGGTATTAAAAATATGCTTGGAATTTTTGTAGGTATAAATAAGTTCTCCAATAACTTAATAACTTCTGTTCCGCAGAATATAAAACCAATTTCGTTTAAGTCTGCTAATTTGGGAGCATTAGACGGAATTCCCTTAAGCGAAAGCATGAAATATGAACTAGAAGGTACCATGGAAGATGCTGTCTCACAGCAAATCCCAGTTATTAAAATGGAAATCCCAGAAAGAAGCCCGAAAAACTTAGGTAAATTCCTAGCATTCTGGCAACTCTACGCCGTCTATTCCTCCCTCTTAAGAAACGTCGATCCCTTCGACCAGCCACAGGTAGAAGCAAGTAAAATCCTAAGTTTCCAAAAGAGATTAAGTTATCATTCCAAATAACCGCAAAGCGGCGAGAGGGGGAGACTCTAATCCGGCTATCTTATATCGTCTTTTCACCATAATTTTGCCGGTTGCGCAAAGACTCTAATTTACCTTAGAATTGGATGAAGGTTGAAAAACTACTCTATGGTAAAAACGATATATCTAAACATCGAAGACGACATTCAAACTGTCACCCAGAAAATCGCAAGAACAGATTCAACAGAGGTTGTATTGGTTTTTCCAAAACGAAGCTTTCTTTTTTCTGATGCAATAAACTTAAGATTACTAAAAAAACAGACTGATTATTTAGGTAAGTCTGTTTTTATACTTACCATGGATGAAGTCGGCCAGGTATATGCAAAAGAAGCCGGATTTGCACTAAAAACAATCGCACAAGCAGGTACAAGAAGAGGGCTCTCAGATATAGGCGCAAGAACAAACCCATATAAAGAAGTTTATGAGAAAAAAGAAGAAGAAACGAAAGTACCGGAGATTAGAATGCCAATAAGACAGAGGACAGAAACTGTAGCTATTAGGAGGCAGTCAAAAATAGCCCCTGCACAGCCTCATGTCATGATCAAAGAAACAAAATACTCCGGAGCCAGTTCTGTTGCAAAAAATTCAAAAGCTAATCACATAAATAATTCAGAATTCAAGAAAAAAAGCCCATGGAAAATTACCCTTGGATTCTTTCTCCCGATTTTACTTATCGGGGCTCTAATAGGTATTTTTGTGCTTCCAGAGGGTAAAGTGGTTGTATACCCAAAGACCGATACAGTAGTAAGAGACCTAGAAATCACAAGTGGTAGTGGTGTTGCTGAGATAGATTCCTCCAAAATGGTCATCCCAGCCACAAAAATAATCAAAACCCTTAGTCTTCAAGATAACTTTCAGAGTGCTGGTAAAAAGGAAGTAGGTACTAAATCTACAGGAAAGATCTTAATTTATAACCTCACTGGCAAGCCGATCAATCTGAGGGCAGGCACCACTGTCCTTAAACTAGGAAATAAAAGTTACCAGTTTACAGAAGATCAGAATAATATAAAGGCAATCTCACCTTCATCTATTCAATCAGGAAATTCTTCTAAATCAGATGTAGATGTGACTGCAGTTTCAGGTGGCGAAGACTTTAACATCCCAGCCGGTACTAGACTCGAAATTACCAACCAGGTCTTCGGTAGTCAGCCTCAAGTGCTATATGCAAAAACCCAAACCGCTATACTAGGTGGCACTTCTAGATACCTCTCAGTTATAACCGATGAGGATTTTAAAAACGCACAAACACAATTGGTGCAAAAAATGGTAGACCAACTTCGGTTAGACTTTCAATCCGAAGGGAAGCAGTTAGTCGATGGAGCATATACAGCAGAAATAGTTGAGTTCCAAAGCGATAAAATTTCTGGGACTGAATCTCCAAGTTTTCAAGCTACAGTAAAGGCGACCATAAAAGGATTGCTCGTGAGTAAAAATCAAATAGCAAGCATAGTCGAGGAAAGAATTATCAAAAGTCTTCCAGAAACCCAAAAACTCATTAATAGCTTAGACGGGAGCCTAACTGTAAAAGCTAAGGATCTAAATTTTGATACTGGATTAATGGTATTAAGTGTGCATGTTGAGGCAAAGAGCAGTACCCAAATTGATCTAAGTGGAGTACAGAAAGATTTACTTGGTAAAAGTAAACAGCAAGTTAGTGATATACTACTTTCAAGACCAGACATAGAAAAAATAGAAGTAACTTTAAGCCCATATTGGCAAAAAACTATGCCGAAATTTGCCACAAAAGTCAAGGTAGAAATAGCTAGATAATACTCGAAGTTGACAAAACTTATGAGTATGCTAAAATGCTGTGGACAGATCAAATTTTTCTTTAAAATAAGCCAAGTTAAACACGCATTTGGGAAGTAACGATACAAGTAAACAAGTAATCGAACTCGAGGGTAAAGTCATAGAGAGTTTACCCAATGCTGTTTTTCGCGTTCAATTAGATTCCGGACAAGTCGTTTTGGGGCATTTGTCAGGCAAAATGCGCGTAAACATGATCCGTGTATTAACCGGAGATCGAGTCATACTAGAAATGACTCCTTATGACCTACAGAAAGGTCGAATTACAAGAAGACTTCGCTAACCATCTACTAAAGTCCCGTATTCCTTAATACTAAACTACTAATTTATGAAAGTAAGAAGCAGTGTAAAACCAATTTGTAAAAAGTGTAAGATTGTAAAACGTTTTGGTAGAGTCTATGTAATCTGTGAGACCCCAAAGCATAAACAACGCCAAGGCTAATACTATTAAATACTTATTTCACCACATATGCCTAGAATTGCAGGAATCAACATCCCCGCAGACAAAAGAATAGAAGCTTCGCTTCCATATATATACGGTGTCGGCTTACCACTGGCAAAGAAAATACTCGAAGCTACCAATATAGATCCGAATAAAAGAGCTAAGGATCTTACTGAAGAAGAGTTAAATAAACTCAGAGACTTCATAGATAAGAGCTACAAAGTAGAAGGTAACTTAAGACAACAAGTTCTTCTCAACATCAAGCGTCTCAAAGAAATCACTTCTTTTAGAGGCGTGAGACATATGAGAGGCTTACCGGTCAGAGGCCAAAGAACAAAGACCAACTCCAGAACCAGAAGAGGTAACGTGAGAAAGACTGCTGGTTCAGGTAGAGCTAAGTCAGCTGAGAAGACATAATAAGTAGAAAAAATATGGACGAAGAAATAACTACAACTGAATCAACTGAGACTGCTGAAAAAGCTACGGTTGCAATAAAATCGAGCAAAAAGAAGTCGAAGCAGAAAGTCACAAAAGGTAAAGTTTATATTAACTCTACTTACAACAACACCATTATTTCCATAACTGACGTAAGCGGTAACGTAATGATTTGGGGCAGCGCAGGAAAAACTGGTTTTAAAGGCTCAAAGAAATCAACTCCTTACGCTGGTCAGAAAACTATGGAAGATGTCTTAATGAGAATTAAAGACAGAGGATTAGTAGAAGTCGATGTTGTTATAAAAGGAATCGGCTCTGGACGTGAATCAGCTATTAGAGCACTTCAAGGCTCAGGACTAAATGTATTAACAATAAAAGACAAAACTTCAACACCGCACGGTGGTGTAAGGCCTAAGAAAGCGAGAAGGGTATAAAGTATGAGATACACAGGACCAAAAGTTAAAAAGGCAAGACGTTTTGCATTCGCATTCACTGAGAAAGACTCTAAAATCCTTCCAAAGAGAGGATTCGCTCCAGGACAACACGGTCAGAGCAGAGGAAGATTATCAGAGTACGCACTTCAACTTAGAGAAAAGCAAAAGTGCAAAATACTTTATGGAGTAACTGAAAAACAGTTTTTCAACTATTTCCACAAAGCTCAGAATCAACCTGGGGTTACAGGTGACAATCTGATCAAAATGCTAGAAAAGCGTTTAGATAATATTGTTTACAGAATGGGTTATGCAGATACACGTGCCCAAGCAAGGCAGTTAGTGAATCATGGTTTCTTTACAGTAAACGGAAAGCCAGTTGATATTGCCTCCTACCCAGTTAAAGTAGGTGATGTAATCGCAGTTAAGTCTAATAAGCAGAAAAGTAAATTTATTACACTTGCAAAAGAAAAGTTCAAAGGTAAACGTCCTCTAGACTTAGTAGATGTAGACTATCAGAAACTTTCAGGAAAACTGCTAACAGAACCTACACCAGAAATGGTTACTAACCAGATTAATCTCCAGCTCATAGTTGAGCATTATTCAAGAATTTAATTTAATTATTTTTAGTTCATGTTCTTCCTGCTTCACGCGGGAGACGTGAGGGGGTATAACACTATGGAAGCGATTCCATTACCAAACAGAGCTCAAGTTGAATCCTTGGGCAACAACAAATACAAAGTAACTCTGGAGCCACTTTATCCTGGCTACGGCGTAACTATTGGCAACGCGTTTAGAAGAGTATTGCTTTCTTCTATGCCAGGCGCTGCGGTTACTGCAGTTAAAATAAAATTTGCCGACCACGAGTTTTCGTCGATCCCTCACGTTAAGGAAGATGTAATTCAGATAATTCTTAATCTTAAACAGCTCAGAGTAAAAAGTCATAGTAGCGAGCCGGTAAGATTAAGCATCAAGGCTAAGGGTGAAAGAGAAGTTATTGGTGCAGACATACAAAAGTCGGATCAAGTAGAAATACTTAATCCGGACCTTGTTCTAGCCACATTAGACAGTAAGACAGCAGAATTCGAAGCAGAAATTATTGTCCAACAAGGTAGAGGGTATGTTCCAGTAGAAGCCAGAGAAGAAGAGAAGCTTGAATCTGGTTTACTAGCTATAGACGCTGTCTATACACCAGTTAAGTCCGTATTCTTCGATGTGAGCCATGTTCGTGTAGGTCAAATCACCAACTTCGACAAACTAGAAATAGTTCTCGAAACAAATGGTACTATTACCGGCGAACAAGCAATGGACATCTCATCCCACATTTTAGTGGACCATTTCTCTATGATGTTCAGCGCTGGTTCTGAAGAACCAATAAGTTTTCAGCCAGTGGCACCAGATATGGACGAAGACGAAAACGAAGAAGCAGTAGCATTTGAACCAATAGAAGGAGTAGAAAGCGATCTTGATACTCTTCAGCTTTCTACAAGAGCAAGAAATGCTCTTATGAAAAATAATATCAACACAGTAGAAGCTTTAAGAGCTCTTACAAATGATGATATAAATAACATTCCAGGCTTAGGTAAAAAGACAATTACAGAAATTTTAACAGTTCTCGGAAGAGAGTAATATTACGAATAAAGAATAGAGAATAACGAATAAAGATTTTAGAAACATTCGTCATTCGTCATTCGTCATTCACCATTCATTATATGAGACACTTAAAAAAGAAAAAAATAGGCAAGGGTACGGATCACCGTAGAAAACTTCTTCGCACACTCGCATCCTCTGTTGTGTTGTACGAAAAGGTTACTACCAGCTATGCAAATGCTAGAGCTGTTAGACCCTATGTAGAGAAGCTAATTACTAGAGCAAAAACAGATACCCTTCATAACCGAAGAGAATTACTGTCAAAGCTCACTAGAAACGCTGCTCTTAAAACTATTGAAGTTCTTGGTCCTAAATTTAAAGAAAGAAAAGGCGGCTACTTGCGCCTTACTAAGCTGAATAAACCGAGTGCAGGAAATTCTAAAGTACTCGTTGAGTTAATAGATTAACTATGAAGTCACAGAAAACCACAATTGCAAAAAGTGTAAGCAGATCCTGGCATCAAATAGATGCTAGTAGTGACTCTCTTGGCAGAGTAGCTACTAAAATTGCCACTTTATTAAGAGGCAAGCACAAAAGAGATTTCACTCCTCATATGGACGGTGGTGACTTTGTAGTTGCTACAAATGTAGAAAAACTTAAAGTTACTGGCAGAAAGCTTGAGCAGAAAAAGTACTACACCCACTCTGGATACTTAGGTGGTCTTAGAGTTAAGAGTATGAAAGACGAAATGCAAGCAAGACCAGAACAGGTATTAAAAAGAGCAGTTATGCAAATGCTTGACGATGTAAAATTCAGAAAAGCTATGATGGCAAGGCTTAAAATAGTCCGCGGCCAAGAAGTAAGTAACTATCCTATTAATAAATAATATATGACTGAGAAGACTATAAAACCGCGAACTGCAAAGCCAAAAAAAGAAACTGGTCCAGAACCAAAGTCTGCAGCAAAGAAACCACGAGTTGTTAAAAAAGTCGAGGAAACTACTGTAGAAGACACAGTGCTTATGAAGCAAGAAGAAGATAAACCAGATATGGTCTTCATGGCTGTGGAAATTCCCTCCGGTAAATATATTTATGCTACTGGTAGAAGAAAGAGAGCAGTTGCCAATGTAAGGGTTTTTGCAGAAAAAGGTGAACATACAGCAAACAAGAAACCACTTTCAGTATATTTTCCAAAAGATTTAGTCGAGAAAGCACTTTCACCTTTCAAGCTAATTGGTCAAGCATCAGAATTCAAAGTCTATGCAAACATTAGTGGCGGTGGTATAAACGCCCAATCAGAAGCAGTAAGACACGGTATAGCCCAAGCTCTAGGTAAAGCTAACGAAGAAGTAAGAAAACTAATGAAGAAAAACGGCCTCCTAACCCGAGACGACCGCAGAAAAGAAAGAAAGAAACCAGGTTTGAAGAGAGCACGTAGAAGTCCACAGTGGGCGAAGAGGTAATCATTTTAAAATTTTAAAAACCACCCTATTGGGTGGTTTTTGATAATGATAATCAAGATAGTGTTATGATAAATGGAGATTAAGTAATTATAAAATTTATGCCACCAGAAATACAAAAAAGCAACTTAGATAGTTTTAAGGGTATTGTAAATATCGTCGGGATACTTCTCGCGATTTTCCTTGTCTTAGGAATCGCGCAAAAATTTCACGATGTACAGGAAGTCTGGGCAAATAAAAATCCTAAGAATGTAATGACTGTATCAGCAGAGGGTAAGGTAAAGTCCGAACCCGACACAGCTACTGTAAATGTTGGTGTTTTAACCCAAGCAGCTACTACGGAATTAGCCCAGAATGAAAATAGTCAAAAGACAAACAAGATAATAGATTTCGTAAAATCCCAAGGTATACCAGCAGGGGACATCTCTACATCCTCCTACAATATGTATCCAAACTACGACAACTCCGGTGGTAAAAATACTGTAACAGGCTACCAGGTAAGTCAATCCATAACTGTTGAAGTAAAACAGATAAATGGAAAAAACAAAGAGAACTTAGGAAAAATTCTTTCCGGTGTAACAGCAAACGGGGCTAATCAAGTAAACGGAGTTACCCTTTCGTTTGAAGATCCAGATGGTCTACGTCAGAAAGCAAGGGAGCAAGCTATAGAAAAAGCAAAAGAAAAAGCAAAAGAACTTGCTAAGGCATCTGGTCTTTCTCTAGGTAAAGTCGTAAACGTATCAGAATCTTCATTGGGTGGTTACCCAATTCCATACGCAGCAGACGGGTTTGGTGGCGCAGCTCCAGCTCTAGAAAAGTCCGTCTCCCCAAACATAGAACCCGGTCAACAAGAAATAACTGCATCTATGTCCGTAACCTTTGAGGTGAAATAGAATTTAGAAAAGAGAAAACAGCCTTTGGAATCTCAGGAAGAGATTCCAAAGGCTGTTTGTTTGGGTGGCAGAGCCACAACATTGAAAATTAGACGACACTAGAAAGGAGTTCAGCGAGTGCAGGATTGAAGGCCGGGGCCTTCGGGGCAGGCGCCACTTTCTTCGCCGGTTCTTTGCCGACCGTTGCTGGGTTCATTCGGTTCTGTGCGGCCTTCTCCGAGATGAGTTTGCCGGCTTTTTTGCCTGCAATCTGTTTCATCTCGTTGCAAACGCTCCGAATAAAGGTCAGCGTTTGGTTTTGCAAGGCGATGAAGGTCAAGAACTCTTCAGCATCTGTGAAGTCCTGAAGTTTGGTCGTGCCTTCCTGGAGTTCCGCGCGGCGTTTCTCGATTCTTTTCGCCAGCGCCGGATCCCACTTCGTCACCTTGATCAGGTCGAACAGCTTGTCCGACCCGCTGGCGTACTCCTTCTCCAAAAAGTTGTTCACGCCCGCAAAAGCGGCGGCCAGCTCATTGTCGAAGAAGCGCACGTGGTTGCGCAAGAATGCCCTCAGCAAGCCCAACAGTGCCTGTTTGACAGCCAGGGCATCCCTTCGAGCAGCCTCTTGGTTCTGTTCCGACTTCACGTCAGCGAAGAAATGCTTCACCTTCTCCGCGATCGGATGATTCTCCTTTAGTAGGAAACCCGCGATCGCGAGTTTCCTTTCGGGTTCCGCTGGGTTGGGGCAGAAGTTGCCCAGCATAAGCGACCAAATTTTGAGGATGCCTCTGATCGCATCCTCGAACTGGGCATCGGTCAAGCGAGCGGGTTTATTGTTGTGGTTCTGCTTTTTCATTGTGTCTCCTTTTTAGTTTTGGAAAGTAAAGTTTGGGGCACAAAAATATGCTTTCTATAATATAGCATAAAATAACATTTTTGTCAATAAATACTATATTTTATCTCTCAAATAAGGGATAAATGGCATAATTTTGACTTTTAGTTTATTTCTGGTATAATAAACAAGCAAATCGAATGATCGCTGTGATGTTCCATTTCACAAATCTGGCTTTGCCAGTTTGTAAAATTAGGGCTATTGGACACAATCCAATGCCGATACATAGCAGAGGAAAGTCCGAACACTTATTTTGGAAGCAATTTCGAAAAATGGTAGCGGGTAACGCCCGTCTGGAGTAATCCACGAGATGCGAACAGAGACGCTCAATGTCGAAAGACTAGAGTACCCTTCACGGGGTAAGCTTTAGTGGTAACACTAGGGTTGAAACGGCTAAATTCTTACCAGAGTGCAATGCCAAATTTGGTAGGCAGCTAGAGCTTGATAGCAATATCAAGATAAGAGAGATGATCATTTAGAAACAGAATTCGGCTTACGAGTTTGCAAAACTAAAACACCGCATTGAAAAATGCGGTGTTTTAGTTTAACTAGAGGACAAATCTAATTTTTTGTCAAGTATTTTTGATGCTTTTCGGTGGTATAATGAAAGAACTATGAAAAGATCCGAAATTGGTTTTAACTTAGCCTCAATACCGCTAGACGCAGGTATGCTTTTTCTGGCTGGTATATTGGCTTTTTACTCCCGACTACAGTTCAGGGAATTTATTGGTCCAGTATTATTCGATCTTCAAATCTGGGGGTTTATCTGGATCGCAGTGAAAATTATTCCTGTAATGTCTATTATTTTTGCTATCTCCGGACTCTATAATCTTAGGAGTCCCAGTAAACTAACGGCTGAATTCCTAAAGATCTTTTACTCAGTAACTGTGGGAGTAGGTATAGTAGTCGTATTGTTTTTCTTCGACCGTACTGTTTTCCCGTCTAGGTTTATTATTTTAGCTACTGCGGTATTGGCTATTTTATTTGTATTTACGGGTCGATTATTACTAAGAACAATACAGAGATATCTATACAGTAAAGGCTTGGGTTTGCACCGTCTTATTGTTATTAACGGTACCGGCCAAGCAAAAAACTTAGAAGCACTTTTTAAAAATAGAAAGTTAGGGTATGAAGTTGTAAAGGAAATTGAAGCAGGGGATGCTTTAATGAATGAGTTAAATAATCTAGACCCAAATTTACCTGTAGATGAAATTTTTCAAACAAACTCAACACTCTCAGACGATCTAAATAGTAAAGTTTTAGAGTACGCCAGATCCCGAGGATTGGAATTTAGTTTTGTTCCAAATATTTTTGATATGCAAAGAAATATGGTTGAAGTGGAAAGCTATGCCGGCGTACCTGTTGTACTTATAAAAAATACTCCTCTCGAAGGTTGGGGTAAGGTGGTAAAAAGACTCATCGACATATTCGGTAGTCTAACTGCGATACTTATACTTTCACCTATTTTCCTAATAATTTACATTGCAGTTAAACTCGACAGCAAAGGTCCTGCAATTTATTCAGCTTTAAGAGGCGGTAAAGGTAAAGACTTCTCGTTCTACAAGTTCAGAAGTATGTATTCGCATATGAGCCCCGGTCTTGGTGGAGAAACTGCAGAAAAACTCCGAGCAGAGCTTTGGGAAAAAAACGATAGGGGTGGTAAGGACGGTCCCTTTTTAAAAATAAAAAACGATCCAAGGGTAACAAGAGTAGGTAGGATTATTAGAAAAACTAAATTAGATGAGATACCTCAATTTTGGAATGTACTTAAAGGAGATATGAGTCTAGTCGGTCCCAGAGCACACGTACTCGATGAAGTTGAGAGATATAGGGATGCATACAAGAGAATGTTTAGTATAAAGCCAGGAATTTTTGGTATGTCTCAAGTTGCTCAGGTAAATTTTCCCGATTTACCATTTGCAGAAGAAATTAAATTAAACACATATTACATAGAGAATTGGTCAGTGGGGTTAGATATTAAGATACTCATCAAGAGCACATATCTTCTTTTATTTGGGAAAAAACCAAGAGAGGATTACTAAAAATGCTCACCAATGAACAAATAAATAAAATTGTTTTAGTTCACGATTCTCTCATTCAGTTTGGTGGTGCAGAGAGAGTCTTTAATTGTCTCTTAGGACTATTTCCGAATGCACCAGTTTATACTCTAGTTGCAGATACTAAAATCAAAGAGAAGCTCCTTGGGGATCGGGCAATAAACACTAGTTATCTTCAGAACTTATATTCATTGGGTGTGCCTTTTAAATATTTGCTCCCATTAATCCCTCCAGCATGTGGGTCGTTTATTTTTCCAGAAGGTTCTATTATTCTTTCCTCAAGTTCTTTATTTCTAAAAGGAATAATAAAACCGAAAGGTTCTTTTCATATACAGTATATTCATACTCCACCTAGGTTTCTCTGGACCGACAAAGGTTATATCGCTGAAGAAGCTCCTTTACTATTAAGACCATTTCTAAATATTTATCTCAATCGTTTAAGAAAATGGGATAAGAGTGTTTCTTCGTGGGTAGATTTATATATTTCTAATTCCAAGGAAGTTCAGAAAAGGGTCAAAGATTTCTATGGTCGAGAATCCGAAGTAATTTTTCCTTTTGTAGATACAAATTTCTGGAAACCCACTCTCCCAAAAGAAGACTATTTCTTAATGGGTGGGAGACTTAGAAAACATAAGAAATATCAAGAAATATTTGATGCCATCAAAGGTACCGACATTAAAATAAAATTAATTGGTGCAGGGAACCTTAATGAAATTTCAGGCAATATAACAGGTGACAATGTAGAATTTTTAGGCACAGTAACTGATGCAGAATTAAGGGACCTGTACAGCGCAGCTAAGGGTTTCATTTATCCTCCTGTGGAGGATGCCGGAATAATGCCACTTGAAGCAGCTGCTTGCGGTACCGCAACACTGGCAATTAGAAAAGCTGGTTCTCTCGAAAGTGTTGTCGAAGGTAAAACCGGTGAGTTCTTTGATAGTTATGATCCTATCCAAATTAAAGAAAAATTAATACACTGGGACAGTAGTAAATACAGTTCCGATGTTCTCGTATCTCATGCTAAGAAATTTGACAAAGATATTTTCGAACAAAGAATTCTCAATTTTATAGATAATTTGGAGGATGTAAAATTATGAGAATTGCTATTGATATTAGAAGTCTACAGAGTGGTTTAGTATCTGGTGTAGAAAATTACACGGCTCATATTGTAGAGAATATACTAAAATTAGATAGCAAAAATGAGTACACCTTATTTTATAATAATCTTAAGGATGTACAGTTTAATCATTTGCATTTTATTAATTCTAGGATAGTTAATTTTAAAATACCGAATAAAGTGTTAAATTTTGGAACAAGATTTTTTGGAATTCCTAGTTTTAATAAATTATTAGGAAAGCAGGATGTTATATTTCTTCCAAATTTCAACTATCTGGATCTAAATTTACCATCCAAATTAGTCGCCACGGTCCATGATCTTTCTGTATTCTCGGAACCCCACTACTTCGACGGGAGAAGGAGGCTTTGGCATAAACTCATAAGAGTACCCAAATTGTTATCTAAAGCATCAAAGATAATCTCAGTTTCAAATTTCACCAAACAAGACATAACCAGGATCTTTGGAGTAGAAGAAAGGAAGATAGAAACAATTTATCCGGGTGTTAGCTTGGAATTAGGTAACTTCTCAGCAGACAAATTAAGAGAGATACGAAATACTTATAATTTACCTATAAATTTTATTCTTTTTGTCTCTACCATGGAACCAAGAAAAAATGTACCTGGGCTTATAGAAGCATTTGATAAGATAGAAGGGGATTCCCATCTTGTTTTAGTGGGCAAGATTGGATGGAAATATAAAGAGATCTTTAGAGCCATAAAAAATAGTCGAAAAAGAAACGTTATCCATTTTTTAGGTTATGTGCCTGAGCATGATAAGAAATTCATCATGAAATTAGCGAAACTCTTAGTATACCCTTCATTTTATGAAGGCTTTGGATTCGTCCCTTTAGAGGCTTTTGCTTTGGGAATACCTGTCTTAGCATCAAAAATTACAAGTATACCCGAAACCACAGGTAATGCTGCTCTCCTAGTTGACCCTTATGACAGTTCGTCTATGGCATGTGCCATCGAGCAGCTTTTGTCCGACGATAAGTTATCAGAAAGTCTTGTAAGTTTGGGAAAGTTAGTGGTAAAGAAATATAACTGGGAAATTGCGGCAGAAAAACATCTTAGAGTATTTGAATCTTTAAAATCTTAGTATGAATATTGGATTTGATTTTAGAATGGGGGGCGTAGCTCATGGGGGTATCGGGCGATATTCTTTTGAGTTACTAAAAAATTTGCTCGCATATTCTACGAGCGATAATTTTTACATATTTCTTAATACAAAAACACAATCGAAAGAAGAAATTTCAGAACTCTCCGGTTACAAAAACGCCATAATTATAGAAGCAAATTTTAGGCATTATAGTTTAGAAGAGCAATTATATTTTCCTAGTTTAATCAAAAAGTACGGTATACATTTAATGCATTTCCCCAATTTTAATGTACCTATAAGATATAAAGAGCCCTACGTAGTAACCATACATGACATGACGCATCACAAAATTTCAGGGCATAAAAGAAAAAATCTACTTTATTTTTATGGATATAAGTACGTAATCGAAACAGCTGTTAAGAAAAGTAAAAAAATAATAACTGTATCAGAGAGTTCAAAAAGAGACATACAGCAAATTTTTTCAATCGATGATGATAAGATAAGAGTTACTTATGAGGGTGTTAATTGTACTCTGGTGACGCAGGATAAAGTGGATAAAATTAGATCCAATTTGCTTTTGAGTAGGCCTTATTTCCTTTTCGTAGGAGTTTTAGAAAGGAAGAAGAACATTCAAAAATTAACGGAAGCTTTCGATCTTTTCATAGAAAAATATGGTTTAGATATAGACCTGGTGATAGCAGGTAAGGAAGATCCGCATTATCCTGAAATTAAAAGCAACGCCTTGTCGGTTAAAAATCGCCATCGAATTGTGTTTACTGGGTTCGTTAGTAACGAGGAGCTCTCTGCTCTCTATCAGGGTGCCTATGCCTTCGTTACAACGAGCCTTCATGAAGGTTTTGGTTTACCAGGACTTGAGGCTATGGCTCGAAGCGTCCCAGTTATCGCTTCGAATACAGATACTTTCAACGAAATATATGATGATGGAGCATTATTTTGTGATCCGCTCGACATAGAAGATATAGCCTCTAAGATGCATTTGCTAGCTAGGGACCCGCAATTCTACGAAGTGAGGCAAAAGAAAAGTTTGGCTAGAGCAAGCTTCTTTTCATGGCAAGAAACAGCGAAAGCAACTTATAAAGTTTATATGGAGTCTCTCAACTAATGAAAAAAAAGAAAATCACAATCTTATTGGCTGGTGGTGGTAGTGGGGGACCTGTATCTCCGCTCCTGGCAGTAAAAAAACACATATTAGAATTAAGGCCCGACGTAAATTTTAATTTTGTGTTTGTAGGTACAAAAAATGGTCCTGAAAGACAGATGGTCAACTCGCTGGTGGCGCACTACGAAACTGTACCAGCGGCAAAATTAAGAAGGTATTTTTCACTTCTGAATTTTTTATTACCGATAATTTTTATTTTAGCGATTATTAAAAGTTTTTATTTGGTTCTCAAATACAGACCAAAGATTATTTTTGGAGCAGGTAGCTTTGTGCAAGTACCTCTTATGTACTGCGGTAAATTATTCGGAGCTAAAATATATTTACACCAACAAGATGTAGAGGTAAGCCTCTCTAATTACTTATGCTCATTTATAGCTAAGAGGATTACTTTGAGTTTTAAGGAATCAGAGAAAGGATTTCCAGATAGTTTATTTCTTTCAGGGTTGTCTTCTAAATCCAGAACCGTATTTACGGGTAATCCATGTAATATCGATTCTTTTCCACAGAGAAAAGATGCCTTAAAGAATTTGGGGTTAGAGTCAGACTTGCCTGTGGTTCTTGTATTTGGGGGTGGTACCGGGGCAATTTTCTTAAATCGTTTGGTAGAAGAAAGTCTACCAGAGTTAACGAAATATGTTCAAATTTTACATGCAACAGGAAGTAATAAAGGCGGAGGGTTTAATAAGGAATATCCCCACTACCATAGGTATGAATTTATAACAGATATGCCCTCGGCTTATGCAGCTTCAGATATAGTAGTTTCTAGGGCCGGACTCTCAACAATTACAGAGTTGTCTTATGCTGGAAAGGTAAGTATAATTGTTCCTATGCCTGAAACTCACCAGGAAGCAAACGCAGAAATTATGAGTTATCAAAAATCAGCTCTAGTTGTCTCACAAGATGCTCTAGATAGTGAAAATTTTATAATGTTGATAAGAAAGCTATGTTTTTCCGGTAAGCTTCAAAATACCCTATCTTCTAATATATCAAAATTGATGCCTAAAGATTCTTCTGAAAAAATAGCTAGGGTATTATTGGAATCCATAAGAAAGAGCTAATGTCCATAAAGAATTCAAAAATAACCATAGGTCTAGCTATGAGTGGAGCAGCTGCTCGTAGTGTTTTTTACATTGGCTTCTTAGAGGCATTAAAAAATCATAATATCGAAATAGACTTCATTACTTCCTATTCAGGTGCGGCCATAGTTTCGGCCGCGTATGCTACTGGTAAATTGCATTTACTACGAGATGAAGCCCTTGCATTAAATAGTAAGACATTATTCTCCTTAGTTTCCAGATCAAAAACAGGAGGTGGTTGGTATTCACTTGAACCATTCGAAGAATATTTTAGAGAAAAATATTCATTAGGTTTAAAGATGGAAGCAGTCAAACCTAGGTTAAGTTTTCTAGCTACAGATCTCGAAAGCAAAAGATCCGTAGAATTGTCTCTTGGGGATATAGCCAGGGCAGTCCGAATTTCTTGTAGTATGCCCGGTGTTTTTGAGCCGATGAAGTGGGGGAACATGGTACTTGTAGATGGTGGATTGGGTTGTTATGTACCTGGGAATTTCGTAAGATCCGCAGGGGCAGACGTAGTAATAGGAGTACAGGTAAGGTCTAATAAATATTTCTTCATAAGAAATGAAAAAGTTATGGACGCACTGCATGAAACGGTAAAGAAATTCTCATTCCTAAATAAATTTGGGCCTTGGATAAATAAATTAAAAGTTGCATTCAATGGGGTTGATCTTCTGGGGTACATGGACGAACTCAAAGCATTTGAAGATGAAGATCGGAGAAATATTGGGACATTTTCAATTTTGGGAAGATGTCTGGATATCGCGGTCGAAGCGAATCAGCGTCAAAAAGGTGACTTACCAAACTATGGTTGTGATTTATTAATAAGTACAGGAGTGGCTACGGCAACAGCTGGAGTAAAAATTCACGAAGGTCGTAAGCTATACGATCAAGGATTAGCGGTAGGTAACGAAAATGCACAAAAAATTATAAATTTAATAAAACTCAAACAATCGGAGAAGAATAAACAATATGCTTGATCTTAGTAGAATTCAAAAAATATATTTTCTGGGTATAGGTGGAATAGCCATGTCAGCATCGGCAGGTATAGCTAAGTCAAAAAATTTCGATGTAACAGGAAGTGATGAAAAGGTCTACGAACCTAGTTTATCTGTTCTTAAAGATTCAAATATAGAATTCTTTGAAAAATTTGATTCTCAAAATATTAAAAATTCTCAAGCGGATTTATTTATTATTTCTGCTGGAATAGATAGAGAAAATCCGGAGTATAAATTCATCATAGAGAACGAACTCAGTCACTGTTCTTTTGCAGAATTAATGGGTGCTTTGGCGCAAGATAGCATACGTATAGTCGTGACTGGGACTCATGGAAAAACAACTACAAGCGGCCTAATAGGCACTCTTCTATCGGATATTGACGACTCGTCGTATTTAATAGGTGGTGTTCTGCAAGGTACAAACCGAAATTATCGTTTAGGGGACGGTCATTATTTCGTATTCGAAGGCGATGAATATAAGAATTTGCCAGACGATCCAACTCCTAAATTTCATTTTTATAAAGCAGATATATTAGTACTGACGAATCTGGAGTATGATCATCCAGATCTATTTTCAAGTTTCGACGAACTTAAAGAAGAATATGAGTTGCTTCTGGCAAACTTACCGCCGGACGGGATTGTTGTTTACAACGGTGACGATGTAGAACTTGAAAAACTTATCTTTCAGGCAAACAGGCATGCTTTCTCATTTGGTCAATCTTCAGGTGTAAATGTGAGAATTATTTCAGCGGAGACTTCAGTAACTGGTACTAGCTTGAATGTAGTTGTAAAATTTAGCGACAAAGAACTATCAGAAAGATACGAAACAAAACTTTTTGGTGCAATGAATGTTCTAAATACTTTAGCATGTATTACATTACTAAGGTCGCTTGGTTTTACTTCTGAGCTAGTTGCTAAATATTTAACAACCTTCCCCGGGATTAAAAGAAGGTTTGAATTACTAGGACAAAAATCTGGCATCGATGTTATAGATGACTATGCGCATCACCCAACAGCCGTTAAGGAGACCTTGAAAGCAGCGAGGGTAAGATATCCTGGTCATAGAATTTGGGCAATTTTTGAACCACACACATTCTCGAGAACCGAGGCGCTAAAAACAGAGATGCTAGGGGCATTCGAAGACGCAGATTTTGCTCTAATTGCACCTATTTATGCTGCTCGAGAGATCAATACTAAACCTAATTCAAAACAGAATCATGAACTTGTAGATGAAATTAATTCCCGGAATGATAGTTTGGGGATAAAAAACAAAATTAGGGCAATAGACTCTAAACATGAAGCCTTAGAAATTATTAAAAACGAAACAAGAGAAAGTGATGTAATTATAGTGATGGCCGTAGGTGATTTTAATCTTCTGGGTAGTGAAATTCTAGATAAAATATGAAATTTTTAGAGAACATAAAACTCTCCGAACATACGACCTTCAGAATAGGTGGACCTGCAAAATATTTTGTGGAAGTGATCACTCTTAATGATATATTAGAGGCCCTTGCATTTTCGGAAAAAAAGCAATTACCGGTCTTAGCTCTGTCAGGAGGAAGTAATGTTCTTGTATCAGATCAAGGTTTCGACGGGCTTGTTTTAAAGCTGGGGATCAAGGGAGTTGAAAAGATAATTGAAAATAATGAAGAGGTTGTTTTAAAACTAGGTAGTGGTGAAATATGGGATCAGGTTGTTGCTTTTGCTGTAGAATGTGGTCTTTGGGGTATAGAAAATTTATCCCATATTCCTGGTAGGGTAGGTGGTTTTGCTGTGCAGAATGTCGGTGCATACGGCCAAGAAGCAAAAGATGTAGTTGTATCAGTCGATGCTTATGATACTATAGAAAAAAGA
This sequence comes from uncultured Candidatus Saccharibacteria bacterium, assembly GCA_964384035.1. Classification (GTDB taxonomy): domain Bacteria; phylum Patescibacteriota; class Doudnabacteria; order UBA920; family UBA920; genus CAYLIB01. The sequence goes on along the minus strand of CAYLIB010000003.1, from coordinate 42,480 downwards.
TTGGTTACTTTAGATAATAAGACTTGTGGATTTGGCTATCGAAAAAGTATTTTCAATACCTCAAAAAGAGGAAGATACATCATCTTGTTTACTCGCATCAGGTTACTTAAAAATGGAAAACCAAATTTAAGTTATGTAGATTTATCTCAAGTTATGGAAGCAAAAGAGGTGAATTTAAAGAATATAAGGGACTCTATCATTCAGATCAGAAATAGAAAATTTCCATTTCCTATAAGCGCAGAAACCGGTAATAGTGGTTCATGGTTCAAAAATATTTTTTTAAATAACACCGAATTAAAACTTTTTAAAAATAGGATAATGTCTACTTTTGGTCATGAGGCTCAAGAGAGACTGCAATCATATGAGAATAGGTTCAAATTACCTGAAGGTGTAAAAATACCTGCAGCGTTTCTATTAGATATATGTGGTCTTAAGGGTTTAAGCTTCGGAGGGGCTATTATTAATCCAAATCAACCATTGGTCATCGTGAACAGTTCCGGTCATGCCACCGCAAGTGACGTATTACAGATTGTCAGGACAGTTAAGAGTGAAGTATTTACAAAAACGGGTATAAACTTGCTAATCGAACCTGAATTAATAGGATTTAAGAGCAAAGAACTAGAAGGCGTAGTATAATAAGGGTAGGTCTCATTATTAATCAACAAATATATGAACCTCACAATAAAGGCAACGCACACAACCCTAACAGAGTCTATAAAGAACGTAATTACAGAAAAACTGGCAACCCTCGAAACTTTTCTTAAAAGCCAGCATAAATTACACGTAGAAGTTCAAGTCGATAAAAAACATAAAAGCGGTCAAATTTTTAGGGTTGAATGCACCGTAAAACCCGATGGTTTTTATGCTGAAGCAACAGGTATGGACGCCTATGAAGCGCTCGATCTTTTAGTACCCAAGATAAAAGAACAACTCGCAAAGGAAAAAGATAAAAAAATCTCATTAAGAAGAAAGCTTGGTAACAAAGTAAAGCGAGGGGTTATCTAAAATAAAAAACCTACAATAAGTAATTTATTGTAGGTTTAATATTTTTAAGATCTCCACTTTCAAATCAATCAGTATTAGCTCGTCCAAAGGGTTGTTTCTCCATAGAAACTTATCCAGTCTAGGAGTATTTAATTGTTTTAAAGCTAGAACAAGCTTCGGAGTATTAGGCTTGGTATTAAGAATGCGATAAAACTTACCCGCTACAAACTGACTGCTCAGGAATTCATTATCTAGCAAAACCAGAAATAAATCTGCTTCCTCGGCTCTTTTATAAGCCTTTGCTATTAATTCTCCTGGCAAACAAGGGTCCCAGCTTTTCCATATTTGGACTCCGCTTTGCATTAACTCAATCCAGAACTCGGCAAATAATTCCTCTATTTGCTTTGCAGATTCCTTGGATCCGTATACTGATATAAACATTGCTAGTCCTCTCCTTTTTAGTTTGTTCTAAAAGTAAAACACATTATGGTATAAAATATACAGATTGTCAATCTGTATATACTTACTACCTTTTGTTATACTGTTATAACTTACAAATTCTAGAGAAAGGATAGTATGTCTTTTTTATCTCGTATATTTTCATTTGAAAAAAACCCTTTAGTTACTCATGCTTCAGAGTTAAGAAAAATAAATGGTTTTAAAGAAGAAATTGAAGCACTCTCAGATGAACAAATTAAGTCAGAAATTCTAGATTTTAAAAAAGAATTATCTGAAATTACTGAAACACAAGAAGTTTTTAAAAAATTAGCAGAAATCAGACCAAGGGTTTTTGCTTTAACAAGAGAAGCTTCTAAGAGAACTATCGGTCAGTTTCATTACGATGTCCAGTTAGGTGGAGGCATTACTCTAACTACCGGGGCTATAGCCGAAATGAAAACGGGTGAAGGAAAGACACTTACAGCAACACTGCCATTAGTCCTTTTCGCATTGGCAGGTAAGGGTGCGCATTTGGTCACCGTGAATGACTATCTCGCTCGTTGGCAAGCAAGCCTTATGGGCCCAATATTTAATTTCCTAGGTTTAAGCGTAGCCTCTATTCAGCATGAACAGTCATTTTTATACGACCCTACTTACCAACCAGAAGCAGAAGAAATAGAAAAATTGGAAAGTGAAACCCAGGGTCTAGTGATAGATGTAAAGCATATGCGTCCCATAACCAGACGCCAAGCTTACGCTTCAGACATAACCTACGGTACTAACAATGAGTTCGGTTTCGACTACCTTAGAGACAACATGGTCCAGACAAAACAACAGCTCGTACAAAGAGACTTGTTTTTTGCTATTGTTGACGAAGTTGACTCTATTTTAATAGATGAAGCTAGAACCCCGCTTATCATTTCTGCACCCGACACAGAGCCAACTAGTAAATATGTAGAATTTGCAAGAATTGTCGAGAAGCTTCAAGAAGAGGTGGACTATAACATAGACGAAAAGCATAAAGCCGCAACGCTAACAGACGACGGAGTCACAAAAATCGAGGGGATTCTTAACGTTCCGAATATTTACGACACTTCTAAAGGTGTCACTACCTTGCACCACATCGAACAAGCTCTAAGAGCAAAGACTCTCTACAAAATAGACAGAGACTACGTTATTAGAGACGGGGAAGTGGTAATAGTTGATGAATTTACAGGTAGATTAATGTTTGGAAGAAGGTATTCCGAGGGTCTTCATCAGGCAATAGAGGCTAAAGAAGGGGTAAAAATTCAACAGGAGAGTAAGACCCTTGCAACCATTACCTTCCAAAATCTTTTCAGGTTATATAGCAGACTCGCTGGAATGACTGGAACTGCTAAAACAGAAGAAGAAGAATTTTTTAAAATCTATCAGCTCGGAGTTGTTCCTATACCTACCAATAAGCCAATGGTAAGAAATGATCAATCAGATATTATATACAAAACCGAGGACGCAAAATTTAAAGCTATAGCTAAAGAGATAAAAGAAAGGCATAAAACCGGACAACCCGTGCTAATAGGTACTGTTAGCATTGCTAAGAACGAAAAACTAACTGAATATTTAAGGCAAGAAGGTGTGCCTTTTGAAATACTCAATGCTAAAAACCATGAAAGAGAAGCACAGATAATTTCCCAAGCAGGCCGACTTGGCGCTGTAACTCTTGCTACTAACATCGCTGGTAGAGGTGTGGATATTTTACTCGGCGGAAACCCTATAGACCCTAAAGAAGCCGAAGAGGTAAGAGCAGCAGGTGGATTGCATGTTTTAGGCACCGAGAGACACGAATCAAGACGTATAGATAATCAACTTAGAGGTAGAGCAGGTAGACAAGGAGATCCTGGGAGTTCGCAGTTCTTCGTAAGTATGGAAGACGACCTTCTAAGGCTCTTTGGTGGTGAACGAATGAAAGGTATGATGAATACCTTAGGTATAAAGGACGACGAACCTATAGAAGCAAGTTTAGTAAGTAGGTCTATTGAACAAGCCCAGAAAAAAATAGAAGGTCTGAATTTCGACACCAGAAAGCACGTACTAGAATTCGACGACGTGCTTAATCGCCAAAGAAATATTATCTACAAACGAAGACGAAAATACCTTAGTGATGCAGTAGGGGAAGACCAAGAAAACGCACAGGCAGAACTAGATTCTTCGGCAGAAATAAAAAATGAAATACTAGAGTTAATTAACAAGGAAATTTCCGAAATCGTTACCTTTAGCGGTGCTAGTTTTGAAAAAACCGAGGAGTTCCTAAATGAAATTTTTCAAAAGACCTCCACACTTTTGCCAGTCACTGAAGCAGTAAAACAAAGAATTGAGCAAGCTTCACAAAACGCCGCAGACAGAGAGTTTGCAATTACTGATGAGTTAACAAAAGCTGCAACAGATATTTTCGAGCAGAAGGAAAAAGAAATTGGCGAAGAATTATACCTTCGTATATGTCGGTACGTTATCTTGCAGGCCATAGACACTCTCTGGATGGAACATCTAGACACTATGGACCACCTAAGAGACTCAGTGCGCCTACGTGGTTACGGCCAAAGAGACCCGCTTGTTGAATACAAGAGGGAGGGTTTCAAGATGTTCGAAAAAATGATTGCCGAAGTAAACAAGCAGGTGGTTTATTCAGTACTAAAAGTCACTGTTCAAGCAGAAAAACAGCAAGAACAACCAACAATTCAACAATCTAACCTAGTTACTAACTTATCTGACGGTAGCCAAAATTCCACGCCCCACAATTCAGAAAAAGAACCCGGTAGAAACGACCCATGTCCTTGTGGTTCTGGAAAAAAATATAAAAAGTGTGGATTGTTAAATACCCAAGAGCACCAGAGACTATTAGTCAATAAATAGTATGTATGCTTTTCAAAGTAGTACCAAAACATAAAACATATATAAAAAAAGAACCCACTTGATGTAGGTTAGTTAGACAGTTCTGAAATAGAAAATCGTAATTGAAAAATGTACATTGCCTCCGCCAGAGGAAGTCATTTGGTAAATCGGAGCATTGTAAAGTTCAACATTGGGATTTTCTCTTACCCAGTTGTTGAAATTGATTTGAACCGATACATAGCTATGGCTAGCTATAATTTCAACCATTAACCTCTTTTCATTTTCAGTCGTATTTTCTGACATAACTATTTCTCCTCATATATTCATGTAGATTGTAGAAATAATTCAGTAGTATATAATAAAAAATCAGTATTGTCAAGTCATTTGTCGAATCATTCCCATAATTACTTGAGTTTTTCAGCAATCGAGTGTAAGATATTCAAACGAATTAAACTGAAATAACAAATGAAAGACTACATAAAAAAAGAACCAACCCGTAGCGAAAGAGCTTTGTATGAGATGGCAATGCACCTCCAGCACCTAGACCGAAGCCTTATTTCCAATTCAGCTCATATGGTAGCCCTGGGAATGCTTCTAGACATAAAACCAGAAAAGATTGCCGATATCTTGGTAAACAGCAACGACAAAATTAAAGAATATGGCCAAGCCATAAACGCTGAAATCGAAAAACTAGAATCAGCAAAACGCGCCAAAGCCCCAGAACCAGAGTCAGAACAAAAAAGCGAGTAACCCTCGCTTTTTTTAATTCCACAGTCTAATATTAATTTATGCTAAATATTGTAACAGGTAGCAAGAATAAATTTTTAGACTTACAGGCCGCGCTATCTCCAATAGAAGTTATTCATACTGAAATGGAGCTAGACGAAATACAGTCCCTGGATGGCAAGTTGGTTATAGAGCATAAACTCAGACAAGCTCTAGGAAAAAACCCAGTTGGTGAGTTCATAATCGACGATAGGTCTCTATCTATAGAGGGTTTAGGGGGTTTACCTGGAACCCTAGTAAAATGGTTTCTAGAGACCGTTGGGGTAGAGGGAATATACAATTTCACCAAAAGCTCTAATTCAAAGAAAGCCACAGCGAGGGCTTGGGTAGGTTATTCAGACGGAAGGGGAGAGCTCCACTACTTTCTGGGAGAAGTCGAAGGGCAAATAGTTGGGCCAAGGGGGGAACTTGATTACGGCTGGGGTCCAATATTCTTACCAAACGGAAGCACTAAAACTTTTGGCGAAATGGACAAAGTAGAAAAAGCTTCTTTCAGCCATTATGGCAAAGCGCTTGAACAATTTAAAAATTACTATTTAAATAAATGAACGACGATATAGATAAAATAATAGATCGAGATTTTGGGGCGACCGCTTTATTGTTTGATACCCAAGGTCGTTTAATTCTTCAAAAAAGAGACAGTAAGTTGGGTGTTTATAGGGCAGGATTAATTGGTTTATTCGGTGGTACTGGAGACCAGGGAGAAACTCCATTTGGCGCCATACAAAGAGAACTTTTTGAAGAACTAGAACTTCAGGTTACCAGAGGAGATATTAAATTATTTAAGACTTACGAAGGTATCATTCATCCCGAATATCCGAGGCCAGAATTCGTTTTTATATTAACCGGTATTAATCCAGAGAAATTAATACTTCACGAAGGCGAAGCAATTATATATGCCATACCAGAAGAATTAGAAGCCCCGAAAATGTGTATGGGTTGTCATCAAGTCATTAAAGAATATTTTGAAAAACACTAAATGGAAAAAAATACAAAGCATAAAGTTAGGTTAACAAAAGACATAAATCCTATTGTATATAAAATTACTCTAATTCCTGATTTAGAAGGTTTTTTATATAAAGGTGAAGAAGTTATTAAAATTAAAATTAATAAAAAAACCACTGAAATAGTGCTACATGCGCGGGAATTGCTAATCGATCACACGAAAGTCTTTTTGTCGCAAGGAAAGCTGAGAGTGGGTGTAAAGGAGTTAATTTGGAAAAAGGAAAACGAAACAGTCAGCTTTGTACTAAACAGTGCGGTATTACCCGGTATATATAATTTCTACATAGAATTCGAAGGAAAGTTGTCAGATTCCCTACGCGGTTTTTATCGTGCTAAATATGAACACGAGGGTAAACAAAAATTTATTGCTACTACACAGTTCGAAGCAACGGATGCAAGAGCAGCTTTTCCTTGTTTCGATGAACCAGCCAAGAAAGCTAAATTTGAAGTCTCTTTCGTAATACCTAAACACCTGGAAGCTATCTCAAATACAGTACCGGTATCTGTCGAAGAACACTCAGGAAACTACAAAAAAATAAATTTTGCTTCCACTCCTATAATGTCAACGTACCTACTTGCTTTTATAGTAGGGGAGTTTGAATTTCTAGAAGGTAAAACAAAGGATGGGATACAGGTCAGAGTTTTTGTAACACAAGGGAAAAAACATCAAGCTAAATTCGCATTGGATGTTTCCATAAGGACCCTAGAATTCTTTAATAAATTTTTCGGAATAAAATACCCTCTTAAAAATTTAGACATGATTGGTATTCCAGATTTTGCAGCTGGGGCTATGGAAAATTGGGGAGCGGTTACCTACAGGGAATCACAGCTCTTGGTAGATGAACTCCAATCATCGGCCAGCACAAAACAATGGACCGCTTTAACAATTGCGCATGAATTGGCTCATCAATGGTTTGGTAATTTAGTTACCATGGAATGGTGGACCCATCTTTGGTTAAACGAAGGATTCGCTTCTTATATCGAATATGTGGCTGTTGATCATCTTTTTCCTGAATGGGAAATTTGGAAACAATTCGTCTATATAGATTTTAATACTGCTCTTGAGTTAGATTGTCTAGATAATACTCATCCGGTTGAGGTTGAGGTGCATCACCCAGACGAAATAGGAGAAATCTTTGATGCAATTAGTTATCACAAAGGCGCAAGTATTATTCGCATGCTTGCCGAGTACCTGGGGGAAGATAACTTCAAAAAGGGTTTAAGTTATTATTTAAAAATCCACGCGTATGGTAATGCTGAAACGGATGATCTATGGAAGGCATTCGAAAAAATAAGTAAAAAACCTGTTCGTAATTTAATGAAAATCTGGACTTCTAAGTCAGGGTATCCTTACTTAGATGTTAAACAATCAAAGAAAGGTTTTATTTACAAACAAGGAAGGTTTCTAAGTAATCCAAAATCGCAAGCAATCTCCAAAGACAAAACAATTTGGGGTATCCCTTTGGAGGTCAGTCATGCTCAAGGCAAAGCTAAAATACTTATAAATAAGAAATCTGGGGAAATTAACCACGGAGAAAGTAAAAACTGGATAAAATTAAATTCCTCAGAAACTACCCCAGTCAGAATAAATTATTCACCGGAAATATTAGATTTACTAATTCCCCAATTGGAATCCAATAAATTAAATGCAATCGACAGATTAGGTTTAATCAGAGATCGTTTCGCCTTTGCGGAAAACGGTAAATCTACCACTGTAGAAGCGCTCAAAATAGCTCAAGCTTATAAAAATGACCGTGATTACAATGTCTGGGCTGAACTCAGTACAAGACTTTCCGAATTGAACTCCTTATTTCACGACGAAAAATTTTATCCGGCTTTAGATAGCTTTATAGGTGAGTTATATATACCACTAGTTGAACACTTGGGTTTCTCTCCACAAAAAAACGAACCTCATATAACAAGCATGTTCAGATCGCTCGCACTTTCTCAGGCAGGAATTCACAAAAACGAATCTGTCATAAATTGGGCAAAAAAACAATTTAGGCAAATAGATAGCATACACCCAGACTTGAGAGGCGTGGTCTACGGTCTTGCTGTTAAATACGGGGGAGAGCAAGAGTTTAACAAGCTACTGAATCGGTATAAACAAGAACAAATGGCTGAGGAAAGAAATAGACTAGCCAGAGGCTTGGGGCAAACTCAGAATAGGGATATGGTTTCTAAATTACTTGAATTCAGTCTTTCAAGTAAAGTAAAACTTCAGGATGCACCTAGTCTAATTGCATCGACCTGGTCGAATCATAATTCTTGGGAACTAGTCTTTGCTTTCATTAAAAATAACTGGAAGTACTTATCGAAAACTTATGGCGATGGGGGACATACATTGTCACGAATTATAATGCCAGCAAAAGTACTTCATACTCATAAACACCTTCAAGATTTCAAAAAATTCTTCACAAAAAATGAAGCACCAGGAGCAAAACGTACCGTTCTGCAGGTTTCAGAGCAAATAGAAAGCAATATCCTCTGGTTGGCTAGGGACAAGAATCCAGTTAAAAAATTCCTAACTTCAAAAGCATAATTTAAGTCGTGTTAGAATACTTACATGCGTAAGTTTATAGTTTTGTTATTCCTTTTCATTCTTTTACCTAGTCGTGCAATAGCTCAAGTAGCATCTGGATCAACTCAAGATAGTGACTCAGATGGCTTGTCTGATTTAGATGAATTAAATATTTACCACACAGATCCCAATCATCCTGATACTGACCAAGATGGCTTTCTAGATGGTAGTGAAATTAAATACAATTTCGATCCAAATGTTAAAGCTCCGGGTGATAAACTAATAAAACACATTGAAGTAGATCTAAAAAAACAAGAATTAACTTATGGATTAGGTTCCTATATTATAAAAACTATATTAGTATCAACTGGTACTCGTTCTAACCCCACTCCAAAGGGTTATTATAAGATTGGCAAAAAAATACCCGTGCATCTATATAGGGGATCAAACTATTATTTTCCAAATACCCGTTGGAATATGCAGTTTGCTACTAGTAAGGGTGGGAACCTCTATATCCATGGCGCATATTGGCACAATAATTTCGGAAAACCTATGTCGCATGGTTGTGTAAACGTTTCATATACAGAAATGGAGCCGCTATACAACTGGGCAGACTCAGGTACAGTTGTAACGATTAAATAAACTAGACAATGAAAGTAGTAATTACTGGTTCTAATGGTTATTTGGGGGCAAGATTATTCGAATACTTCAAAAAAAACTTTGAAGGACAAGTTTACGGTACTTACCTTAGCGGGGGAAGTGGCGCTGAAACAGAACAATCTAACACTTTTCTTCTAGATATTACGCAAAGAGAAAACGTGGAGAGAGTATTTGCCGCAATAAAACCAGATGTTGTAATTCATTCTGCGGCTATTGCCCATGGCGACAGCTCAAATGACTCAAGTCTTCTAAAAGAAGTAAATATAAAAGGTACAGAAAATGTGGTGGAAGAAGCTCGTAAATATAACTCTAAAATTCTTTACGTATCAACTATTGGCGCACTTACAAATAGCGAATATGGTAAAAGTAAGTTACAAGGTGAAAAAATAGTTCAGAATTCTTTCTTAGAATATTGCATTGTAAGACCTAGTCTAATAATTGGAATAAGTCCAAATAGAGATCCAGCTATAACTTTTAACAATATAGTTGAAAGTATAAAATCTGACGTACCCGTTATTTTAGATAGCGAATGGAAATTTCAACCTTCTTGGATAGATCATGTTACAGAAGTTATTTTTGCGTGGGTAATAGGCAGGTTTACCGACCAAGGCCCTATCTATCCGTTAGTGCCTGAGGTGAAAAGTCGATTTGAGGTAGCTCAGGATTTACTCAGTCATTTCGATAAGACGGCCACGGCTATAGAAAATCCAAGGTATGAGGAAAATGAGCTAATTGGACAAGAAAGCTTGGTAAGGAACAATTTACCAGTCTATTCTTACCAAAATATAATCGACATTATAGTAAAACAAATAAAAGAAATGAAAGTGTAATTAGTAAAATAGAGCATAATCTATATCGTTGCTTCAAATTAATACTTTATATATACTATTTAAGAGTTTTTTAAATAAGAAAAATACATAATCAGAATATGAAAAAAAGACTGTATTTCGGGCTATTTTTTATTTTACTTCTCGCAGCTGCGAGTTTGTGGGTAGACCACCCGAAGGGTTCTAGGATAGACCTTAATAAAATAAAGATTCCATACAAGCAAGAGTTTAAAACAAGACTTGGGCTAGATCTTCAAGGTGGATCTCATTTAGAATACAAGGCAGATTTAAATAGCATCAAAGAAACAGATAGAAAAGATGCTATGCAATCTATTCGTGATGTAGTAGAAAGAAGAGTAAATGGTTTTGGTGTTGCCGAACCAAATGTATCAGTTGAGGGTCAGGATAAATTAATCGTAGAGCTTCCGGGTATTAAGAACATAGACGACGCAATAAACCAAATTGGACAGACCCCAACTTTGGAATTTAAGGTAGAAAATACCCAATTTCAAACTAGTAACAACCCTGATGGCACTGTGAGTGTTAAAGGTGGTGATCCCTGGAATTCAACTGGGCTATCTGGTAAGCAATTAAAAAGAGCCACTGCTGACATCCAGCAAAGTAGGGGAATAGGTGGTGAAATTATTGTCCGTTTAGAGTTCAATGACGAGGGTACAAAATTGTTTTCAGACTTAACCACTCAGAATGTAGGAAAAAGAATTGCTATATTCTTAGATGGGCAAATTATTTCTGCACCTACCGTTCAGAATGCTATTACAGACGGAGTTGCTATTATAACTGGAAACTTTACAGCGAAAGAGGCAAAAGAATTAGCAACAAGATTAAACAGTGGAGCTCTTCCCGTTCCAATTAAACTTGTATCCCAACAGAACGTGGGCGCTACCTTAGGAAAAGAATCAATACAAAAATCTATTATCGCGGGTTTAATAGGTTTATTGCTGATCGTAATCTTTATGATCACAAACTATAGACTCCCCGGGCTTATGGCAGTATTTGCGCTTTTAGTTTATACATTACTGTCGCTAGCAATATTTAAAATTGGTATCTCTATCACTGCTGTAATATTAGTAGGATTATTCTTCTTTATGAGTTTGACGGTTAGTGGTTGGTTTGGGGCACTGGCATTAATAAGTTATATCTTGCTCATGGTATTAAAAGGTCTTTCTCCAGTTACGCTCACATTGGCTGGTATAGCAGGATTTATTTTATCCATTGGTATGGCCGTTGATGCTAATATCCTTATTTTTGAAAGGCTCAAAGAAGAACTAAGAGCTGGTAAACAGGTGGGGAGAGCGGTAGAGGATGGTTTTAGCAGAGCTTGGTTATCAATTAGAGATTCAAACATATCAAGCCTTATAACCACCATTATTCTGTATATGTTCGGTACTCCAAGTATAAAAGGATTTGCTATCACGTTAGGGATAGGAATCATTATTTCTATGTTTACAGCTATTACTATCACAAGGACGCTACTAAAATTATTCCTAACTAGTAATTTACTTAGTCATCCTATTCTTTTCGGAGTAAATGCAGAAAGGACAGAAAAATAATGAAAATTCTAAATTATTACAAGTACCTTTTTATAGCCTCGGGTGTAATACTAGTTTTTGGAATTATCTCAATGCTCGCCTTCGGTTTTAAATTCGGAATCGATTTTAAAGGTGGTACCATTAACGAAATTAGGTTTAACAAAAAAGTAGAAGCCACTGCAATCAAGCAAGTTTTGAACGAACAAGGCCTTAAAAACTTTCAAATTCAATCTGCCGGTGATAATGGTTTTATTATAAAAACAGAAAGTATAGAGAAGGAGAAACACGATCAAATAACAACCGAGTTAAAGAAAAAAGTAGGTGATTTTGAGGAAAAAAGATTTGAATCTTTCGGTCCAATAGTTGGGCAAGAACTTAGACAAAAGGCTATATACCAGTTAATTCTAGTCTCTCTAGGAATTGTTCTCTACATAGCTTATGCGTTCAGAAAAGTACAAAAACCTCTTACTTCATGGCAATTCGGCATCGCTGCTATTATTGCTCTTCTCCACGATCTTTTAGTGGTTATGGGTATATTTTCTATTCTCGGGCATTATCGTGGCATAGAAATTGATTCTATGTTCGTAACAGCCATGCTAACTGTTCTAGGTTTCTCAGTCCATGATACTATAGTCGTTTTCGACAGAATAAGAGAAAATATGAAGGTTTATGCTGGTGAAAAGATAGAATTCGTTGTAAATCATAGTATTACTCAAACCATGGTAAGATCGCTAAATACTAGCTTAACGGTTTTATTCGTTCTGTTGGCCCTCCTCCTATTTGGAGGCGAAAGTATTAGATATTTCGTTTTAGCCCTATTTATTGGGGTAATTACTGGTACTTATTCCTCAATCTTCGTAGCGAGTCCTATTTTGGTGCTCTGGCAAAACTATAAGAATTCTAAAAGAAGAAGTTAGCCTAAAAATCCGCATTAAAATGCGGATTTTTTTTACAACATATTTGTTGACAATAGTCTTTTTTTATGATATACTAAGACAAATTGATAAAACGTATTTGATGTTTTTCAGTTATATTACTTATATTTATGGGAATTTTAGACACAATAATTGACCACAAGCAAGCAGATCTTCTGCAAAAATTTGAGCCAACTATAGCAGTTGGAAAAATTTTGGAAAGTTTGAAGGAACGCGAAAGGAAAATTCTATCCGCACGTTTTGGTCTTTTGAATTCTACAATTAAAACCTTGGAAGTTATCGGAAAAGAGCAGGGTCTCACAAGAGAAAGAGTAAGGCAGATTGAAAAGTCCCTCTTAAAATCCCTCAGATCTAGTCAAACTAACGACCAACACATTGTACTAAGTCGTGACTTATTTGTTTCTGTAATCAGCGACCACGGTGGTATTATTGCTGAAGATTTACTATTTGAATATCTAAAACTAGAATCAGCAGACGATAAAAATTCTGTAATCTTCATTCTCCACTTAATTCCAGATATAGAAAAGCATGAATCTGACGATCATATCGAAAAGTCATGGGCAATAAATAGTTTTAGTAGGGATGTATTACACAACTTCATCAAACACGCCAAGGATCTTCTTAATACTCATTCAAAACCCCTTAAACCAGAAAATCTTATTGAAAAATTAGACAACATAGGAATAATCAAGCTTCACTTCTCAGAACATAACCCAAAGATGCTTGTAAACTATCTCAGAACATCAAAAGTTATTAAGAGAAATGCGTTCGGTGATTTTGGTTTAGTTCATTGGAATGAAATAATGCCAAAAGATGTAGGGGATAAGGCTTATCTAGTAATGAAACATCATGGCAAACCCGAGCACTACACAGCTATTACCGAACTCATAAATAAATATGCTTTTGACTCCAGAAAAGCTTTTAAAGAAACAGTTCACAATGAATTAATTAAAGATAAAAGATTTATTCTTGTTGGAAGAGGAATTTACGCCCTGTCCGAATGGGGGTATACTCCAGGAGTCGTATCTGATGTGATAAAAGAAATCTTGAAAGAAAAAGGCCAAGCAATGACCAGAGATCAGATCGTCGAAGAAGTACTAAAACGCAGGGTTGTTAAAAAGAATACAATCTTAGTTGGTCTCTCAAATAAGAAGATCTTCAAGAAAGTCGGTAAAAATCTCTACGCTTTAGCAGAATAAATTCCGGCCAAAGAATTGTCTAAGTAAGTTTAGGTTTTACTAAGACCGGGAATCTCCCGGTCTTTTCTACTTTTAGATGTTATAATTATTCATATGAACCAAATTCCTCCTTTCGATATTCCATCACTTTTCAGATTTTTCTGGCTTCTGTTTACACACGGTGGTTGGCTGTTACTCACAGCTTTAGGGCTGTATATGGCCTACTATCTCTATAAAAAAGAAATTGAACACCAATTCGTACATAGTCAAGAATGGGTATTTTTAAATGTCAAAGGACCTAAGGATAACTTAACTTCCACTCTCGCTGTAGAACAAATTTTCCAACAGTTACATGTACTCCATGTTGGTTTAACATTCGCTCAAAAACATATCGAAGGTATGATTCAACTTTGGTATTCCTTCGAGATGATCTCTATGGGTGGAAAAATTTCAATGATAATTAGAGTACCAAAATCTAAACAAAGATTTGTTGAATCAGCAATTTATTCTCAGTATCCAGCCGCCGAAATCAGTGTCGTGGAAGATTATATGAAAGACATAAAATACGATCCTGAAGAAAGCGACTTTGACTTATTTGGTACAGAATTTAAATTAGGTGAAAAAACATATGTCCCAATTAAAACATATCGTGATTTTGAACATCCCACCGCTGAAAATCCAATAATAGACCCGTTAGCTCCTATCTTCGAGGGTCTTTCCAAAATTGAACCTCATGAATTTTATGGAATTCAAATTCTAGCCCAGCCTACACAAGATGAAGAATGGAAACCGCAAGGTGAAAGGTATGTCAAAGAACTCACAGGCGAAGAAGTACCTCATGAAGCAACAATCTTAGGTACACTCCTAAAACCATTTGATTGGTTTGCGCATTTTAGTTTTAAATCTTTAATAACCGGAAGTGGTGGACATGATGAAAAACCAGGAAGAAACCAAAAAAACGATTGGATGAGTATGACCGATATTGAAAAACTTAGAGTTAACTCTGCTCAAAGCAAGATGGGGAAAAGTGGTTACAAAGTTAAAATAAGACACCTATACATTGCCCCAAAAGATAAATTCGACAAAAACAAAAGATCACATTTCATCGGAGCTTTTAGAAGTTTTGGTTCAGCGCAATCAAATAAATTAAAACCAGATGTTTCTAGAACTTGGACAGCCGTAGACTATATTATTAGTCCAGACTTAGAAAAACCTTATATGGACTGGATAGTAGCCTATCGAAAGAAGATGATCTTTCAAGGTTACAAAGACAGAGACATACATATTGGTCTACCTGCAATGATCTTAAACTCTGAAGAATTAGCAACTATATATCACTGGCCACTATCTGTATCTACCGCTATTACCCCAAGTGTAGAAAAAGTCGAAAGCAAAAAAGTCCAAGCTCCTTCAAATCTTCCTATTTAAAAACATAATATGAGTGAAAATTCAGAAATAACATATTTTGGTAAAACTAATTTCAGAAATCGTGAAACACCTTTTGGCATAAAAACTGACGACCGAAGAAGACATATGTACCTTATAGGAAAGACCGGTATGGGTAAAACTACCATGATGGAAAACATGGTAATTCAAGACATTAGAAACGGTCATGGTCTGTGTTTTATAGATCCACATGGTGATTCTGTGGAAAAAATTCTAAATTACATTCCAAATAATCGTATTAACGATGTAATTTATTTCAATCCATCAGACTTAGAATTTCCTACTGCATTTAATATTCTAGAGGCAGTCGATAGTAAATATAAACACCTTGTTGCCTCAGGTCTTATGGGTGTTTTTACTAAAATCTGGGCTAACTTATGGTCCGCACGTATGGAATACATACTTAATAATACAGTGCTGGCTCTTTTAGATAGTCCTGGAAATACAATGTTAGGTATTACAAGAATGTATGTCGATAAGCGCTATAGAAAAAAAATTGTAGACAATATTAAAGACCCAATCGTGAAAGCATTCTGGACAGATGAATTCGCAAACTACAACGAAAAATACCGAACAGAAGCCATAGCCCCAATTCAGAACAAAGTGGGTCAATTCTTGTCTAGCGCTGTCATAAGGAACATTGTTGGTCAGCCAAAATCTACCATAGATCTTAGAAGTATTATGGATGAGAAAAAAATTCTATTATTAGACTTGTCCAAAGGTAAAGTAGGTGAAGATAACTCCGCACTTCTTGGGGCTATGATAATTACTAAGCTTCAGTTAGCTGCTCTTTCTCGTGTAGATATTCCAGAAAAACAGAGAAACGACTTTTACTTATACGTTGATGAATTTCAAAATTTTGCCACTGATAGTTTTGCAACTATATTAAGTGAGGCTCGAAAATACAGATTAAATCTCATAGTTGGGCATCAATATATAGGACAATTAGCACCCGACAGAAATAACACCAGAATTAGAGATGCTGTTTTTGGAAACGTAGGAACTATGGTAGTCTTCAGGATCGGAGCAGCAGACGCAGAATATTTAGAAACAGAGTTTGACCCAGTCTTTACACCAAACGACCTAGTTAGTTTGCCGAAGTATCATGTCATACTTAAGCTCATGATAGACGGTGTTGCCAGTGATCCATTTTCTGCCACTGGCCTCCCTCCTAATGAATCATACTACACTGGAAATGCTGAGAAAGTTATAAAAGTCTCTAGAGAACGTCACGCAAACCCGGTTGCTGAAGTTGAAGATAAAATAAGTAGGTGGATGGGGGCAGAATTTCACGAGCAAACCGGACTATTGGTTACCGACGATTCTCAAAATCAGGGAGAAGATAATGTAGAAAATGAATCACCCAAACCTGTAGTGAGGTTAAGGGAGCAATCTGTACCCTCTATAACTCAATTTAAACCATTACCGGATAGAGCACCGCAACAAGGAAACAACTATGGCTCACCACAGGCTGGAAGGTCATATAGAGCTCCTCAAGCCGCTAGGCCAGATAGACCTCCAAGACAACCAAAAGGACCAACAAGACAAATGGCACCACAATCTAGACCTCTCACACCTCCGCCTCAGGCAAATAAACCTTCACACCCTGTTTGGGATACGGTTGACGTACTTAACGAAAAAAGAATACAAAGCATCTTTGAACCACCATCAGATAAGCCAGAAGCAGCAAGTGCGAATATATTAGAGCCTGGAGAAACAAAGACTTTTGAATAAAAAAACACCCTCAATTACGAGGGTGTTTTTTTATAGAAGTGTCTTAAGGGTTGCTTCGATTGTTGCTTTGGGAGCCGCTCCTACTAATTCAGCAACAAGTTTACCATCTTTGAAAAATTTCATCGTCGGTATACTCATGATATTGAACCTTTGAGAAAGATCTGCATTTTCATCTACATTAACTTTACCAACTTTCATTTTACCTTTGTATTCTTCAGCAATCTCCATGATTAACGGGGAAAGAACCTTACAAGGGCCACACCATTCAGCCCAAAAATCAACGAGTACAGGAATCTGAGATTGCATTACTTCAGACTCAAAATTTTCGGAGGTCAGAGTTATTTCGCTCATATTTTTTTTGTTTAATTAGCGTAAAATTTTACGACGTCTTTTTTGATCTTATCCACAGGATAAATATTTGTCAATTAAAATCTCGTATAATTACTTTAATGGGAAATAAATACGAAAATATCTCAAAAAATGTTTTTTTTATTGCGATATGTTTTTTTCTATTTGTTCTTTTACCATTAAAAAACGAAAGAAACCCTAAAGTTTTAGGACTGCAATCGGATACCCTGCTCAGGGGATTGCCAATTTCAGTTGAATCAGATTTCTATCCTTTGAAAATAAAAGATATAGATTTAAGCGGTATTGAGGCAGAATCTTATATTGTATTTGAGAGACAAACGGGAAAGGTCTTATTGGAAAAAAATATACATCAAAAACTCCAAATTGCAAGTATCACAAAACTACTTACCGCCGACCTTGCATTAAAATATATAGATTTAACAAAGAATTACGAATTCTATAATCACGATAAAATTACAATCAAACCCATAGCAGGTTTAATGGTGGGGGACATGGTGTCAGGGCAAGATTTAATCATTTCTATGTTAGTAGGATCAGCTAATGACTCAGCAAAAAAAATAGGTTCAATTTTAGAGGCTACCAATGGAATAGAAATAGCTGAACAAATGAATAAAAGGGCAGGTGAGTTAGGAATGACAGAGTCTCACTTTTCTAACCCGATGGGTTTTGATGATAACGAGAACTATTCTACAGCCAAGGATGTATATTTACTTGTAAAAGAGAACTTAAATCACGGTCTTTACGACCTGATTGCCAGAAATAAAACTTATAAATTCAGCGGTGTTAAGGGAGATTATTATGTCAGAGCAACAAATAAATTAATATCCAGGGATTCCAATATCTTTGCAGTTAAAACTGGGAATACTCCTGAGGCCTTAGGTGCTATGGTGACCCGAAGTATAATTTCAGGAAAAGAAATGGTTTTCATTGTATTAAAAAGTAAAAATAGAGAAGAAGATACCCTAAAGTTAAGGGAATTGGTAGCAAAAAGTTTTAACTGGTAAAATAATAACATGCCTGTTAACAGCGAGTTACTTAAAATTTTCCTTCTTAGTATTGTCGGTTTTTCTCTTTCATTTGTACTTACACCAGTACTTACTGGTTTTCTGTATAAAAACAAACTTGGGAAACAAATACGAAGCGATGGAACAACTCCCATATTTAGTAAACTTCACGCTCAAAAAAAAGGTACTCCCACTATGGGAGGAGTCCTTATATGGGGAACAGCTTTATTAGTACCAATAATTTTTTGGTCTCTAGATAGAATAGCTGGAATTTCTAATTTCAGACTGTTTAACTTCAATATAGATCTATTTCACGGATTAAATATCCTCACTAGGAAAGAGACATGGCTCCCACTTGGGGCTCTAATAGGGTCTAGTTTGGTAGGACTCGTAGATGATTTCCTAGATACACGCAGTTTAGGTTATAGAGGACGGGGTATAAGATTTAGATATAAATTTTTCCTATACGCTATAGTAGCAAGTATTGGAGCCTGGTGGTTCTATAGCAAGTTAGGTTTCGATAGTATCCACATACCTTTTTCTGGGGACTTTCATATTGGTATTCTATATGTAATATTCTTTATTTTAGTCGTTACCGGAACTAGCTTTGCTGTTAACCAAACCGATGGCTTAGACGGATTAGCAGGAGGTACGCTACTTGTATCATTCCTCTCGTACGGTCTAATTGCTTTTACTCAAGGTAAATATAATTTGACTGCTCTTATAGGTATTATCTTTGGTGCATTATTGACTTTTCTATGGTTCAATATCTATCCGGCAAGGTTTTTTATGGGTGATACAGGCTCGATGGGTTTAGGAGTATTTTTGGCAATACTAGCTTTTTTAACTAACACAGTCTTTCTATTACCATTTTTGGGTTTTATATTCTTAATAGAAGCCCTAAGCTACTTTGCTCAAATTCTTTGGCGTCTGCTGTTCAAAAAAAAGCTTCTATTGTCTGCTCCCATTCATCACCATTTTGAGGCAAAAGGTTGGGTCGAGACAAAAGTAACCATGCGTTTCTGGATAATCTCCTGGGTATTCGCTCTCATCGGCATTATTTTATATTTTTTAGATAAATAATATTTATGTATTCAGTAATTATAAAAAATGGATTAGTAATAGATGGAACTGGCAAAGTCGGAGAAATTTTAGATGTGGCATTAGAAGGGGATCAAATAGTTGCTATTGATAAAAATTTACCGGAAAAAGCGAAACAGATTATCGATGCCGCTGGGTTAGTTGTAGCTCCTGGGTTTATAGATATTCAAAACCACAGCGACACGTATTGGTCATTATTCGATACTCCTAACCTAGAAAGTCTTGTAACTCAAGGATTTACTACTATATTAGTGGGTCAATGTGGAGCAAGTCTTGCACCGCTTCTTTCACCAGAGTCATTACTTGCTATTCGTAAATGGCATTCCGTTGCCGGCATGAATATCAACTGGTCTACATTTTCAGAATATATAGAGGAATTGAGTAGATCCAGGTTTGGTTGCAATATAGCCACTCTAGTCGGTTACGGAACTCTAAGAAGAGGGCTTATTGGAGACGAAATAAGGGGTCTAGAAAATAGCGAAATCGAAGCTCTCAAAGCTCAACTTGAAACCTGTCTAGATGCAGGAGCCTTTGGGCTTTCTAGTGGACTTTCATATTCTCACGAAATGCACACAACCGAACTTGAATTATTCGAATTGGTAAAAACAGTCGCTAATAAAAGTAAGTTATTTTCCATTCACCTAAGAAATGAGTCAGCGGAGGTAATAGAGAGCGTAGAGGAAGCTATGGATATTGCTAAGCACACAGGAGTAAATTTAAAAATCTCCCATTTAAAAATAAGGAATAAAAAAAATTGGGCATTATCAGAGGATCTAATCGGAAGACTAGAGTCAGCATTCCACAAGGGGGTAAATGTAAATTTTGATGTCTATCCGTACGATAGTATTTGGCAAGTTGTTTATAGTTATCTACCTAAATGGAGCCAAGTAGGCGGCAGAGCTAGTTACTTAAAAGCCATGAATGACTCAAGTGATCGAAAGAAAATTCTTTCGGAGCTTTCTGAGATTGGAAATCAGTTGTCCGAACTTATAGTCGCGTCTACCGAGAGTCAACTTGGTATGGTTGGTAAAAAGGTCTCAGATATTGCTAAAAATACTGGTTTATCTGTAGAAGAAACATTTTTAGAAATTGTAAAAAATTCTGGTAGCGAAACTTTGGTATTTGATAGTTGTATGGATGAAAAATTGGTATCTTCACTACTTGATCACCCATTGTCTATAGCTGCCACAGATGGCGCCGGTTTTAGTCCTAAACTAAAATTCGGACAAATAAGAGATAGATTAGTGCACCCAAGATGTTTTGGATCCGCCCCTAGATATTTAAGAAAAGTTTTAGATAGCAAGGGTTCATTAGAAACAGCCGTCTCCAAACTCACTTCTGCGCCAGCAGACAAAATGGGTTTGAAGGGCAGGGGACGAATTTCTGTTGGTAGTTTTGCAGATTTAGTTATTTTCAATCCTTCTCAGATATCAGACAAAGCTACCCTAATGAATCCCTTTCAAGAAAGTCAGGGAATAAACTTTGTATTTACTAATGGAAAACTGACCATAGCATCGGGCGAACTAACGGGTGACCTATCTGGTTATGTACTTAGAAAAAATTAAATTAAAAATTTGTGGTCAAACATAACTTCACAAATAAAAAAGTTGGAATTTTAGGGTTCGGTGAAGAAGGGTTTTTCACCGCTCTTTTTTTGGTCAAACACAAAGCTAAGATAACTATACTGGATGAAAAAACACCAGATAATTCAAAGAACGAGGCATTAAAAAGACTTAAAAATAAATCTGTAAATTTTGTATTTCACAAAAATGCTTTTCGTAACTTAACTGACTTTGACTTAATTATCAGAAGTCCAATTATCTCAGCATTAAGACCTGAATTGGTAAATATAAAAAAATTAGGCATCCCAGTACTTAGTCAAACTCAAATTTTTATCTCAGAATGCCCCGGTACGGTTATCGGTGTTACGGGAACAAAAGGAAAAGGTACTGTAAGCACACTGATATACCAATTCTTGAAAAAATCTATACCCCGTAAGGAAAATTCAAATAAATTTTTCTTAAAAAAAAGTTCCAACATTTATTTAACAGGTAATATAGGAGGCAAAAACGCGCCGTTAGCTATATTACCAAGACTCAAAAAAGAGGATATTGTCGTTTTTGAAATGTCCAGTTTTCAACTGGAAGATCTTACGATTTCTCCAAAAATTGCCGTTATGCTCCAAATATTCCCTGACCACTTGGATAGACATGCATCAATGAAGGAATACGTATCTGCTAAAAACAACATAACAAAATTTCAAACTAAAGACGACCTTTTATTAATCAATATAGATAGCCCTGAAACACTAACAATTTCAAAAAAATCTCAAGCCAACAAGATAATTATTTCTAAAGATAAGTCCTTATCGCATTTGCTAGTTGAAGGTGGCAAACTGTTTTTCTCTCCAGACAAGCAAGGTAAAATTGAATTGTTAGATTTAAATAATTCAAATCTCCTAGGACAACATAATATTTTTAATATCGGAATTTCTGCAATAACTTCTTATCTGATAGGAGCAAAGACTGTAAATTTCAATTCTGTTCTCAAGAACTTTAAAGGCCTACCTCACAGATTACAACTAGTCAGTACAGCACAGGGTATAAAATTTTATGATGATTCTATCGCAACTATACCCGACGCAAGCGAAGCGGCTATAAATTCTTTTCAATCACCAATTATTTTAGTACTGGGTGGATTAGTGAAGAACATTAGCTTTAAAAATCTGGCAAAAGTAATCAAAAAAAACCCCTATGTTAAATCAATAATTATTTTTGGTTCCGGTCAGGATCTTATATATCAGGAACTTGTAAATACGGGCTTAAAGACAAAGTTATTTAAGGTAGGAAAAAGTATGGCTAAAATATTTGATAAAATTAAAATAGTAGCAGCACCAGGAGACTCCATACTATTTAGTCCAGGCGCAGCATCGTTCGATATGTACCAAAATTATAAAAAAAGAGGAGAAGATTTCACTTCTTATGCCAAAGCTTACAACAAATAAAGCATTGCTAAAGAAAAAAAATCAAGCGGACTTACCGCTTGTTTTGGGCTTTTCGGCAATTTTAGTTATAGGAATATTAATGCTTTATTCAGCATCAACTGTAGTAGCATTCAAAAATTTTGGAAACACTTCTTATTATGCAATACATCAACTTTTATACGGGTTGTTGCCAGGGTTAATAATTGCCTATATTTGTTCAAAAATAGATTATCATTTCTGGGAAAAATTAATTCCATTCTTAGCTATAGTATCACTGTTAGCATTAGCATTGGTTAAATTACCAGGAGTGGGATTCTCCGCTGGCGGCGCTACAAGATGGATTCATTTAGGTTTTATTACCTTTCAACCAGCCGAACTTGCTAAATTCGCTGTCATTGTATACACCGCAGGCTGGATTAGTAAAAAACAGATGGAATTAAGGGATTTTTATTTAGGCCTATTTCCTTACTTAGTCGTCATGGGCCTATTTTCCATTTTAATTCTTTGGCAACCAGACGTGGGTACTATGTTGTCATTAATTTTCACTGGTGGAGCAATGCTCTTTCTAGGAGGTCTAAGTATGAAATATTTTGCTGGAATTGGAGCGGTCGGAGCTATGTTAATGGGCATAATTATCAAACTAGAACCTTATAGGATGGAAAGGCTACTAACATTTTTAAATCCGGGCTCAGACCCTAAAGGTGCAGGATATCAAATTAATCAAGCCCTTTTAGCTATAGGTGCCGGTGGTATGTTTGGTTATGGCTATGGTCTATCCAGACAAAAACATAACTACTTACCAGAAGTAATAGGAGATTCTATATTCGCTGTGTTAGCAGAAGAATTGGGTTTTATTAAAGTCGCTTTAATTATTTTATTATTTATATGCGTAGCACTCAGAGGGATTTATATTAGTTTAAAAGCGCCAGATATATTTGGTAGGGTTTTGGGAACAGGAATAATTGCTTCAATAATGGTTCAGGTATTTATTAATATAGGAGCGATTATGGGTCTATTACCATTAACAGGAATTCCCTTGCCTTTCATTAGCTACGGAAGTAGTGCTTTAATCATGAATTTAGTCGGTGTGGGTGTTCTTTTAAACATTTCAAAGCAGGCAAAACAGTAATTATGCCCAAAAAAAAGATTAAATTCTTCTTTTACCATAATGTATTTGAAGAGCTAGAAACTGCTAAAAATAATTATGACTATCCTAAAGAAGAAAATCCAGATACAAAAAAAAAGAAAAATTGGGTAAATATTTCAATTTTTTGTACATTGGGTTTTTTCGTATTAAGTACATTTTTTTTGCTCTGGTTCACATCAAAGGCGATTATAGTTAAAGACAAGGTCAAAAATGCAATACTAGGAGCTGTTTTAGATATAAATACTGCACAGCGAGAAATTGCTAATTCCAATCCATCCTTAGCGCAAGGTAATTTTCAAGATGCCTTCACGAAATTCGATCAGGCACAAAAAGATATTACAGATAACGGTAAATTGTTAAAATTACTAGCAGATCTTCACCCTAAATCAAATGAAGCTCAAAAAATACTACAGGCCTCAAAAATATTAAGCGAGGCAGGAATAAGAGCTAGTAATTTCTCTGTAAGATATCAAGATATAAAATTCAACTTATCAGGAGCATCGGGTATAGATGACAGTAAAATTCAAAATTTTTTAAACCAAAGCAAAACCGAACTCTTAGAAATAGAAACCCAAGTTTCTGAAGCTAAAAAAATATTAGACCAACTCACTCTTGAGGGTTTTTCTAACGAAGAAAAAACAAAAATAAAAGATTTGAAGCTTAAAGTTAGTAAACTTAAAGATATCCTAATTACTTTAGACGACTGCATGCTAGTTTTCAGAAGTTTTCTAACTGGAAATAAAAATGTACTGGTACTATTCCAAAATAATAGAGAAATAAGACCAACCGGTGGGTTCATTGGAACATATGGAAAAATTAAAATTAAAAACGGTGTAATCAAAGAAATTAAGGTTTCCAGTATTTATGATCTTGATGGCCAACTAAAAAAACAAATCATTCCTCCAGAACCAATCTTCGCTGTTAACGATCAATGGTTTTTGAGGGACAGTAATTGGTTTTTAGATTTTCCAAAATCCGCTTTAAAAGCCTCAGTTTTTTATGAGAGAGAAGGTGGAGAAACACCAGATTTTGTTATCGCGCTAACTCCGGATATAGTTGTTAAATTACTTGAAATCACAGGCCCAATTGACTTACAGAGCTATAACTCTAAAATAACAGCCCAAAATTTTATAGAAACAACAGAGTATTTAACCTCTGTAGCTTATGATAAAAAAATAAATCAGCCAAAAGCGATGCTGGCCGACTTCATGCCTATATTCCTACAAAAAATATTTTCACTTGAGGGAGATAAAAAAATTAGTATGATAAAAGCTGTTTCTGATGTCCTAAAAGAAAAAAATATATTACTTTATTCGAGACATGAAGAACCCCAAGCAATATTTAAAAAATATTTATGGGCTGGTGAAGTATCAAATACATCGGGTGACTACATTATGATAAATTGGAGCAATCTAGGGGGTACAAAAGTCGATCAAGACCTAAAACAGGAATATAAACTAGAATCTAGCTTAGGTAAAGACGGTGTAATTGAGAATACATTATATATTACCAGGACTAACCCACTGCCGAAATCTGAGAGACTTAAATCCTTAAGCTACGTGCGCATTGCGGTCCCCTTTGGAAGTAAACTAAAGGAAGTAAATGGTTTTTCTACTCAACCTTTTGACTCTTTAACCATAAAAAAAGAAGGGGAACGTGATCCCGACGTTGAAGAAATAGAATCAACAGGTAAGCTAGATTTTAATAATCGGACTCATCTTACTCGGGAATCCGGCAAAACCGTGTTTGGGAATTGGTTAGAAATAAATCCCGGGGAAACCAAACAAGTAAAAATAAGATATACTTTGCCATTTAAATTTAGTAAAGTTCATCCATTTTCAGTATACTTCCAAAAGCAACCAGGTCTAAGTAATACCTCCGTGGAATACAAACTAACCGCAGATAAATCATGGACTATAAGAGATATAGAGAACGAGAAAAGCGAAAATAATATATCAAAACACTTTCGTTTTAATACGGATAATTGGTATGGGTTCGTGCTTTCAAAATAAATTTTTATGATAAAAATCCTTAGAAAATATGATGACAATTTCTCTCTTTCGCGAGCCACATTCATAATCGGTCTCGCTACTTTGCTTACCAAATTCGTTTCTTTATTAAGAGTAAATTTATTTGCAAGCAGGTTGGCTGCAGGTGACTTAGCAGATGTGTACTTTACTTCATTTAGAATTCCAGATTTTATTTTTAATCTTTTAATTTTGGGCACAATGTCGGTTGCTTTTATTCCACTTTATGTCCAGTTTAAGTCAAAAAATAAAGACGAAGCTCTAGAATTTGCAAATACTATACTAAACGTTTCTTTCCTTGTAATGTGCCTTGTTCTTGTTGTAGTTTATTTTTTTATCGGAGAAATTACTAAATTCTTAGTACCAGGATTCCCTACAGAAAAATTATTAGAAACTGTAAAATTTAGTAAACTACTTTTAATTTCTCCGCTTATTTTTACAGTCTCAAATCTCTTTACTGCTATTCTTACATCACACAAAAGATTTCTCGTTATTAGTCTCGCACCAATTCTGTATAACATAGGAATTATTTTAGGCATTGTTTTTCTATATCCAATATTCGGGTTTAAAGGGTTAGCCTATGGAGTAATCTTAGGAGCATTGCTGCATTTAACCATTCAAATCCCGGAACTAATACGCGTAGGTTACTCTTATAAATTTGTACTTAAGATAAAGGATGCAAAGTTCAAGAATTTTATAAATTTATTTCTTCCTAGAATATTTGCTTTTGATAGTTCTAGTATTAGTTTAATAATAGGATCTGTATTTGGCTCCGCACTCGGAGTAGGGGCTATAGCTGTATATAACTATGCTTTTGACTTACAAAGTGTCCCCTTGGGGATATTTGCTGCATCCACTGCAGCCGCAGCATTCCCTGTATTAACATCGGCACACGCTAATGGTAACCTCCACGAATTCATCGAAACTTTAAGAAAAAGTATTTTAAAAATACTTTATTATGTGCTACCCATTTCTGTGATGTTTTTAGTTTTTAGGGCACAAATAGTAAGGATTTTGCTAGGTCACGGAAAATTCGGTTGGGACGAGACTATTCTCACTTTCAATGCTCTAGGAATTTTTAGTCTATCCCTTGCTTCTCAGGCATTAATTCCCTTACTTTCAAGAAGTTTTTATGCTAAACACAATACTAAAATACCAGTCATTGTAGGCGCATTGGCAATGCTCATAAACATCACCTTAGCATCTTACCTACATAATAGCTTAGGAATTATAGGGATTGTAGCAGCCTTCAGCATTAGTAATTCACTTAATTGTATAATTCTTTTTCTTTTACTACGATTTAAATTCCTTGCACCTGGAAACTCCATCTACTTAGAAGAATATTTTGATAACCCTTTAGTAAAAAATGTAGTATTAATAGTTCTATCTTCAGGATTATTTGGGGTTGTAATTTACGGCATGCTTTATTTGATGTCCGTTATTTTGGCTACAAATACCACATTAGGGTTATTTATTCAGACTGGAATATCAGGCATAACTGGAGTCATAATATATTTGGGAATCACTAAACAGATGAAACTTGAAGAGTCTTTAAATTTATGGAAGATAGTTGAACGTATTGTTAGATATATAAGGTAGACTTGTTCGTCAGTCACTGCTATTATTAGCATTACAAATGTTAGAAAATATTAGAAATTTTTGTATTATCGCTCATATCGACCACGGTAAGTCCACACTGGCTGACCGTCTTTTAGAAATGACAAATACCGTAAATAAGCGGGAAATGAAAGAACAGCTCCTGGACCAGATGGACATCGAACGAGAAAGAGGTATCACAATAAAACTCCAACCCGTAAGAATGAATTATCGGCATAACGATACAGATTACATTTTGAATTTAATAGACACCCCCGGCCACGTTGACTTTGCTTATGAAGTCAGTAGAAGCCTAGCTTGTTGTGAAGGAGCAATACTGGTAGTAGACAGCACGCAAGGTATTGAGGCTCAAACTCTCGCTAACGCTTATTTAGCCATAGAACATAACTTAACCATAATTCCTGTAGTCAATAAAATAGATTTACCTAATTCAGATAAAGAAAAGACAGCAAACGAACTTATCTCGGCTTTTGGTTTCAAAAAGGAAGAGATTCTCTATACATCAGGTAAAACTGGAGAAGGTGTAGACTTGCTGTTAGAAGAAATTGTAAAACGCATACAATCACCTACAGGTAATCCCAATAAACCATTTCGGGGGTTAATTTTCGATTCTCAATACGATATCCATCGAGGAGTTATATCTTATATAAGAATATTTGACGGTCATTTAGAAAGTAGAAAAAAAATTTCCATGCTCGCTTCTTCGGCTGAGGCAGAAAGCCTGGAGGTAGGATATTTCAAACCTAAATTTTTCAAATCCGAACAGCTACTTACAGGAGAAGTCGGGTATGTAGTAACCGGCTTAAGAGATGTATCTAGCGCTAGAGTAGGGGATACGATCACTCTTGTAGAAGAAAAAGAAACGGACCCATTGCCTGGTTACAAACTTGTAGTACCAATGGTATATGCAAGTATCTTTCCGGTATCCGGGGATGACTACCCACAACTAAGAGACGCCATGGGAAAACTAAAACTTTCCGATAGTGCGCTAGTTTTCGAACCAGAACATATTCCTAGTATAGGTTTTGGATTCAGGACAGGTTTTTTGGGACTTCTCCATATGGATATAGTCCAGGAAAGACTAACTCGGGAGTACGACCTCGATCTTATTTTAACAGCACCTAGTGTCGCCTATAATATAATTCGTTCAGATGACTCAAATATTGTAGTACATAACCCAGCAGAATTCCCTGACCCTAGTCATATAAAAACAATTTTAGAACCTTGGATGTCTGTAACTATCCTTACCCCTAAGGATTACATTGGGCCAATAATGGAAATAGTTACTAAACGACGAGGGATAAGTAAAAATCTTCAGTATTTAAGTGACGCCAGAGTAGAAATGAATTTCGAAATGCCCCTTGCTCAGATTATTGTAGATTTTTATGACACCCTTAAAAGTGCTACCAGCGGTTACGCTTCCCTAAACTATGATTTTATAGAAAACAGACCAGGAGACGTTGTTAAAGTAGATATACTGGTGGGTGGAGAGAAGGTAGACGCACTAGCTTGTATACTCCACCGCTCGGTCGCTGAAAGCGAAGGCAGAGAACTCGTAAGCAGGCTGAAGGCTCTCATACCCAAACAGCAATTCGAAATAGCCCTACAAGCCGCTATCGGCGGAAAATTCATTGCAAGAGAAACCATCTCCGCTCTTAGGAAAGATGTCACTGGATATTTGTATGGTGGAGATGTGACAAGGAAGATGAAGCTATTAAACAAACAGAAAAAAGGCAAAAAGAGAATGAAAAAGATAGGCAAAGTAGATATCCCACAGGAAGCATTCCTTGCTGTTTTGAAAAAATAAGCTTCTCAACTTTAAGTGTTATACTTTAATCATGCTTAGAAATAGGGAAAAATTAGATAAGCTAACTAAGATTATAGCGGTATTAATGTTATTTGCATTGGTATTAGGCCTTTTTGGTTATAATTTATTTGCTTAACCATTTGTACATATGGTTACGACAGATATCAGGCAATCAAAGTTATTTATACTCGGCCCTCTCTCCAGTATAATTATCCTGGGTTTGGGTGGTTTTATATACCTTAAAAATTTCGAAATCCTTGACGACCTCCAAAAATGGTATATGCTTTGGATTATTTTACTCATCGGTTGGTTTTTATATCATTTAATCTTGTGGGTAGGTACTAAATACACAGTAAATTCAGAAGGGATAGTAATAAAACTCCAAGAAGGACTCTTAAAAAAAATTCATCAAGAAGTCAGTTTCGAAAAAATAAGCTCATTATCTGTGGTAAAACACGGACCTTTATCTTTATTCTTCGATTATGGTGAAATCGAGGTATTTACTACTGGTAGTGTTAAACCAGTCATTCTGCATAGAGTATCTAACCCTACTGAAATACAAAAATTAATAAAAACTCGAATTCGAATTGATGAAGAGGAACACTAAATCATATAAGATAATATTTTCCTGGACTGGTGTTGTCGTTTTGTTAATTGTACTAGCGTTTACTCTGGAAAATTACATCGCTCAATGGAATAGGAAAACCCAAATCGCAAATGAGGTTAAATCCCTAAGAAACGAAAAAGAAAATCTTTTCCAAGCAAACAGACAATTAGAAGAAAATCTTAAATTTCTCGGTACATCAAGTTACAAATCTAAAATGGCTAGGGGAATTAACATGAAAATCGAAGGTGAAGAAGTTATTATATTTCCTGAAAATTTTAAAGTCATAAAGAATCAAGAAAATAATTCAGAACATAAGGAAACTTTAAGTAATCCCAGAAAATGGTGGAATTATTTTATGAATCCGCAATCACAAGAAAAATAGAAGATTACCTTGAATAGCATAAAAATGCATAAAAAAAGTATTAAAAAGATAAATTGGCTTGTATATATACCTCTAGGTATCTTATTAACTATAGTAACCGGAGTCGGTTTATTAGCGTGGGTATATAAATCACCTTACAATTCAAACAAAATTTATTTCTACGACAAATTAAATTTACCCGTTGCTTTAATTAACAATGATTTCATACACTACAATTCTTTAAAATACAGAATAGCAAAATCAAAAACCATAGGAAGAACAATAAATTTAGATGAAGCCCTCGTATTGGAGTTAGATGACAAAAAGAAAGAAATATTCCTTAAATCTATCAAGGCAAATCATTTAATAAATCTAAAAACCTACATAGGTCAAAATATAGATAAACCAATCAGCAAGAGTGGCGATCTTGATCCAGAAGTGAGCGGATATGTAAATCAAATTGTTCTACAAACTTATTATAATGAACAAAAAGAAATACACTCTATAGAATATGAAAAAGCAGAAAGTATACTTGCGGATCTAAAAAATGGTGATTCAATAAAAACAGATTTTGTCTCTGATAGTGGATTTATTGAGGTTTCAAAACTACTGCCGGAAATACAATTAAGTTTAAACGAACTCCCAGGTACTGAACCTAGAATAATAGCAACTAGATTCGGGGTTCTAATTTTTGAACCTTCTAAAATTAGTTTAGATTCAAACTCAAATGAAAAGAAAATTAGCCTCAGAAGTGTTTTTTTACCTACAAATGGTTACAATAATTGGATAAAAAAACAAATTACATATATCAAAGTCAAAACCTATTTGAAAAATTAAGTTCTCATGCTTAGGTATGTCTAGGTTTAAAGAATTGGTAAAGTATTTGTACAAGGCTAGAAAAAAAGGTCTTAAAAAATCAGAAATCGAATCAAATTTAAAAACAATGGGCTGGAGTTCGTTGTGGATTTGGCTTGCATGGAAAAGGTTAGATAATTTATCGAAAAGAAAATCAAATACTCAACGAAGTAAAAAAAGTATATACCTTATTTATAGTTCTACAGTTTCGGGTTTAGTTTTATTGTTATTGTCTACATTGTGGGTACAAGGATTTATTTATTTAAAAGGTCCGGAACTTTTTAGGCCAGATTTGAAATTTGCCAAATATTTAGAATCACAAGAACATCGATCCCAAAATATTGCTTTTTCATTCAACTATACAGATGGCAATCCGCAAAAAAATCCGTTTAAGTGGAGCGGTGAAGGTAAGTTAAACGAAATATATACAGAAGGACAGAGAGAATTTCAAGTAGGGATTAATTCGAAATTAAATTTTGAAAACGAATATCCCACCAAACACTTACTACGTATTAACACGGATGGGGTGTATTTAAAAAACTTCATTTCACAAGAATTAGAAAATAAACTCGTAGACAAAACAGATGTTTTAAACATTTTAAATAAATGGACAAAAATCTCTGACTCAGGACAGATAATAAAAAAACCCAATGACATTACGTTAAAACTAATTAAAGAGTCGAAAATAAATAAATTCTTAGGTTTCGAAAAATCTGAGTATGGTTTGGTATTGCTTTATGAATTAAGTCTGAACCCAGATTTATTTATCAAAGCACCCAGTACCTCATATGAATCTTTCAAAGGTACAAAAAACACTATTTTCTCTCCAAGTAGTTTAACACTAGCGATTTCTCCGATTGCTGGAAATTTCGAATACATAGAATTCGTAGGTTATGGACCATCATTTCTAGATGTAGTAGGTAAAATATACGCAAAAAAATCAGACCAGAATACAATCCAAAACGATAAACAAAGATTGAGCGATCTCCAAGGTATTTCAAACGAACTAGAAAGATTTTACAATAGATATCAGGGTTATCCGGAATCCATACTTGGTAAGCCAGAACTAAACAAGGAATCATTCAAATGGCCTACTGCACCGGAAGCCGAAAGTGGATGTTCAGAATTTTACAATACATACTGGTATACAGCTATAGGAGAAAAAACTTTTAACACCGACTTAGAAAAAAATATATTCTCCGACTACAAAGTCACTTTTTGTTTGGGAAGTCAGATAGATAATCACGATTCAGGTGTTTCAGAGCTAACTTCTAAGGGAATAAAAGCAATACCCTGTGAAAACGACCCTTATTGCTCACCCAGCACCTTAAACATAAAGGGAATGCTAAAAAGTGAAAGGTTTTGGCAAGATATTCCTACAAATTCAAGATTAGAGATTAAAATATTACCCGATACTCAATAATATTGAACTAACCTAACTTAATTACTATAATAATCTAAGTCGAAACTTTATCTCTAAGAAATAATTTATTAAACAGTATTGGTATGGTGGTAGTACGAGATCCTCCCAAGGCTTAAGAACGGTATATCTTAGAGGGGCTCACTTCGTCCTCTCCAATCAGAAGACCCCACTTTGAGCCTCCCCATCTCGCCATATAGCTTAAGATTCAATAATTGTTTCATCATGTTTTCTGATTTGGATTTTGCGGGATTCGTATAATGGTAGTACGAGACCTTCCCAAGGTTTAAGCACGGGTTCGATTCCCGTATCCCGCTCCAAGAGTGAGAATGTGACCATTTAGCCGACTTAGCTCAGTTGGTAGAGCGGCGCATTCGTAACGCGCAGGTCGTGAGTTCAATCCTCACAGTCGGCTCCATAAATCAGAACACTAAGTATTTAGTGTTCTGATTTATTATTAACAAATAAAAAACCAAAGAAATTCTTTGGTTTATTTAATCATTCCCATAGTACGATATTGGTCAATGACTTCTGGGAGAGCAAATATTGTTTCGTGGTGCCACTCGATTTCTGAAGTACTAAAAATCAGCGGAAATTCAATAAGCTTACGACGTTTTGCATCAACACGATATGCTTTAATACCGAACCGATTCATAAAACTCCAAGGGGCAGCACAATCCCAGGGTTTTTGAGGTCCAGGTTTGACAATAGCTTGCTGAATTATTCCGCGAACTAGATCCATTATCATTAACGCGAAAGACCCTGAGTAACCCCTTGAATCCTTAATAATTCCTCCAACTTCAACAGGAAGCGTTAAATCCTGAATGAATGGAGAATAAATTCTTACGTCACTACGAAGGCCAATTATGCATTTGCTCAAAGGCTTAGGCTCCGGTATTACAATCTGCTGAGGAGCCTCATCCTTAAAAAAATGCCAAGTATTAGGACTCTTTGCTCGAAAGTAAAAAAGCTCGTCCGTGTATGGATTCATAATATAGGAACTCGTAACTTCGTTTCCCTCGTATATAGATAGAAGCGAAGAAATTCCATAGCTCTCATTTCTTGCAAATGCCTTGGTGCCATCTAGAGGATCTACTATTTTCCAGCTCCTGCTCCTACCTCTAGGTTTTCGTCGGATCTTTTCTTCACCTATTATTCCAGAATAGACCCCATAACATTCATCCACAAAATCTGCGATCAACGCTTCTACACTGGTATCAGCATCTGTTTGAATATCATCCCTTCCTTTTGCATTTACCACAAAGCCAAAGCGCTTATGAATGATTAGTTTCTGAACTTTCTGCAATTCAAGCTTTATAAGCCTGGCGCTACTATGTTCATTTAGTCTCGGCATTTATATCTCCTCCAATATATTGTTCGATTTAGTTAGATTAGTGCATGAATATAGAACTTTTTGCAGACAAAGTCAATAAAAAAAGCACTATTGTGCTTTAACTTATTTACTAGGGAATGGGGGACGGCCCGTTCCTCTTTTGGATGAAAAAATACTCAATAACTTGCTAAGTCCTTCTTCCAGTTGCCCCTGTTCCCAGTAACGCATATTCAAATTAAAGTAAGATAGCAAATTCATTGCTACTAAGTGAGAATTATTAGGTATATCCTCATCTCGGTAAGCTGGAATACTTCTATCCAGAGAGACCGCCACAAGTTTCTTCTCGTCTTTCCCGAAACAAGTTCTTCTAAAAACAAAATAAAAATCTTTGATGTAATTATCCTCCTCGAAAAGCGTATACGAACAAAGGAGGATCACGACATCAGCCTTTATGCTTTCTGAGTACAAGGAATTTCCCATCTCGCATGAAGCCAAGCTGGCCTCACCCCCGACGAGAACTATAACTGCCTGAATGATAGAAGCTAGTTGTCTGTCGGATTCACTAGTCGAATGATATATACAGATCCTGGCAGGGAAACTCAGGTGACCGAACTTTTCCGCCATAGCCTTTACAGTGCTCTCAGCTAATTGAGTATTTCCCAACACACGCAAGGCCTCTACTTTACTCATAATCAACCTCCATTAATAACATACGAATTAATAATTACTATAACACAATTAGTAAAAATTTTCAAGTTAAAATGTCAAAGTTAATTTTTAGATATTAAAATCACAAATTTGTCAAGGGTAGCCTTTTTTGGTTTAGTTGAAGGAACCTCATTTTTCTGGTATAGTTTTCGTGTTTCAAATTCACAACGCAAGGTTTTCCATAGCCATTAAAATAAAAAATTTATGGATCCAAATAATCATTCAGAAAATAAGGCTAAAAATACTGAAATTCCTGGAAGAATGTCACTAGAAGAGTTACACAAAGAGCGACTAGAGCTCGAAGAAGCAAAAAAAGCCACCTCGGGGGTAAATCCCAACGTTAAACTTTTCAATGCAATGTCCATGTTTAATGTTGCTGTAGATTTTGGCCTCATAATAGCTTTGCCGTTAGTAGCAGGGGTGTATCTCGGAAAATGGTTAGATAGTCGCTACGGGACTAAATACATGGTACTAATCGCGATTTTAGTAGCAATCTTCATTAGCGCTGTTGGTCTATATAAGCAAATTAATAAGTTATCTAAGCAAATAAAGAAATGACCCTACCACCACTAGCGGCAGAAGTTATGTTTAATATAGGTGCTCTGCCGATTACAAACTCTCTCATAAACTCGATGATCACCTTAATAGGTTTCATCATTTTCGCTTTCTTTATTCAGCTGGGTATAAGAAAGTACTATACAAAAACCGAAAAGGCCCCTAAAGGGGTGGTTAACTTTTTCGAAGCTCTACTTGAGTTTATGTTCAGTTATTTCGATCAAGTTACAGGTGACAGAAAAAAAACTCTTAAATTCTTACCTATTGTCGGTACTTTTTTCCTATTTATACTTGTTTCGAACTGGATGGGCTTGATTCCAGGGACTGGATCCATAGGTATCTGGCAATTACATCACGGCGAAATTGAATTAATTCCCTTGTTTAGACCAAGCAACTCAGATCTAAATATGACGCTCGCAATGGCAGTTCTAGCAGTAACAATGTCACACGTGATAGGAATAATAGCTATAGGTTTTTTCAAGTACACAAATAAATTTATAAAATTAGGTGACCTCTTCAAAGCAATAATTTCATTCAATCCTGTAAAAATATTAGTTGCTGTAATCGAATTCTTTGTTGGTTTAATAGAAATATTTTCTGAAATTGCTAAAATGGTTTCTTTATCTCTCAGGTTATACGGTAACGTATTCGCCGGTGAAGTACTTTTAACTGTTTTAGCAGGTTTAATAGCAGTATTCGTACCCTTACCATTCGTAGCTCTAGAAATTATAGTTGGATTAGTGCAAGCAGTAGTATTTTCAATGCTAACACTCGTATATTTAAATCTCGCTACTCAGGATCACGGTCACCACGAAGAAGAAAATCACCCAGAAACGAAGTTGGCTGTTTAATATATTAATTAACTCACGCTAGGGGACTTTAAATAATAATAAGAATGTCCACCGAATGTGAAATTGAAAGGAAAAGAAATGGATAAAGAAAGTATGATTGTAGTCGCTAAGGCTTTTGCTATAGCAATTGGTGGACTTAGTCCAGCATATGCTATTGGCAAGATTGCTTCAAAAGCGATGGAATCTATTGGCAGAAACCCAGAATCAGCCGAAAAGCTATTCGTACCAATGTTGCTTTCACTCGCTTTCGCTGAGGCTATTGCT
This sequence comes from uncultured Candidatus Saccharibacteria bacterium, assembly GCA_964384035.1. Taxonomy (GTDB): domain Bacteria; phylum Patescibacteriota; class Doudnabacteria; order UBA920; family UBA920; genus CAYLIB01. The sequence goes on along the minus strand of CAYLIB010000003.1, from coordinate 6,539 downwards.
ATCTACGCTTTAGTCGTTACCTTCACTCTTTAAGTATTGGTAAGACTGGTTCAGACAACTGAACCAGTTCAATTAATACTTAAATTAAATTCATAGATGCAAATTATTGATTTACTATCTATTTTTAGTAATATAGCCATGGCAGCAGAGGAAGCCGGTCATGCAGTAGCCGAACCATCCGTTTTAGGTACTTTAGGGGTAAACTGGAAGCTATTTTTAGCCCAACTTGTTAACTTTAGTTTAGTATTATTTGTTCTTTGGAGATGGGTATTTAAACCTGTTTCTAAAAAACTTACCGAACGTAGTGAAAAAATAGCCACTGCCCTAAAAGACGCTGAAGATATTGAAAAAGAAAAACTTGCTTTTGAAGAATGGAAGAATAAACAAATCGCTGATGCGAAAAACGAAGCTTTTCAGATAATTACTGATGCCAAGAAAGACGCCGAAGCAGTAAAAGCCGAAATACTAAAACAAGCGAAAATCGAACAAGCCAAAGTAGTCGAAATGAGTAAAAAAGAAATTCACGACGAAGCTGAAAAATCTGCCAACAAAATTAAAACTGAAGTAGCTACTCTGGTAGTTAGTGCCACAGAAAAGATTTTAAAAGAAAAACTCGACCCTGCTAAAGATAAGGAAATACTTAAAAAAGCGATTACCGATTCATTAAACTCATAGTATGAGATATAAACCAAAACAATATGCTGAGAGTCTCTACCTTGCCATGTCAGAGGTAGGTGAAAAAGGGTCTGATAAAGTAATTGAATCCCTTGTTGAGATCCTCAAAAAAAACGGTGACTTATCTCAGTACGAAAACATAATAGAAGAGTTTGAGAAAATAGTATTTAGCGTAGAAGGTAGAGCAAAAGCAACTATTACAACTGTAAACGAAATTTCTCTTGAAAAAAGTATGTTGGATGACCTAAATAAAATCGTAGGTATAAAATTAGACCTAAATGAATCAAAAGACTCAAATCTCATAGGGGGTATGGTACTGAGAACAGACGATGTACTTTTCGATGCCAGTATCAAAGGCAAGCTAGATAAAATTCAAGACTCAATGATTAAATAATTTCTAAGATGAATACAGACCACATAATTCAAAAGTTAAAAGACCAGATAGTAAATACTGACTTAGTAGATAAAGCCGAGCAAATAGGAACGGTTGTCTCGGTAGGAGACGGTGTCGCTAGAATGTCAGGACTTAGCAGCGTTGCCAGCATGGAAATGTTAGATTTTGGTAATGGCGTATTTGGTGTTGCATTAAACTTAGAAGAAGATTCAGTTGGTGCAATTATTCTTGGTGATTATTTAAAAGTTAATACAGGTGATGTTGTTAAAGCAACAGGGAGAATACTTTCTATTCCTGCTGGAGAAGCATTCATTGGTCGCGTTGTAAATGCCTTAGGAGAACCCAAAGACGGCAAAGGTTCTATCAAAGAATCCGCTTTTTATCCAATAGAAAAAATAGCCCCAGGTGTTATCACTAGAAAATCAGTTACAGTCCCACTTCAAACAGGAATTAAAGCTATAGACGCACTTATTCCAATTGGAAGAGGTCAGCGTGAGCTTATTATTGGTGACAGACAAACAGGTAAGACCGCTATTGCTATAGACACTATTTTGAACCAAAAAGGTCAAAACGTTGTATGTATTTATGTCGCAGTCGGACAAAAAGAAAGTAAAGTAGCAAAAATAGTTGCAGAATTAGAAGCCAAAGGTGCCATGGAATATACAATTGTTGTCTCAGCTGGTGCCAGTGAACCAGCCGCTTTGTCCTTCATCGCTCCTTACGCAGGATGCGCTCTTGGCGAATATTTCATGGATCAAGGTAAAGACGTTTTAGTTGTATACGATGACCTCTCTAAACAAGCTGTAGCTTATAGAGAGATTTCTTTATTACTTAGAAGACCACCAGGAAGAGAAGCCTATCCTGGAGACGTTTTCTATCTTCACTCCAGGCTTTTAGAAAGAGCTGCGAGGCTTAACGAAGATTACGGTGGTGGAAGTCTCACCGCTTTACCAATTATTGAAACACAAGCTGGAGATATCTCCGCATATATTCCAACAAATGTTATATCCATCACAGATGGTCAAATCTTCCTTGAATCCGACCTCTTCTATAAAGGTGTAAGACCAGCTCTCAACGTAGGTTTGTCAGTGTCGCGTGTAGGTGGCGCCGCTCAAACCAAGGCTATGAAAAAAGTAGCTGGTAAAATGAAATTATCCTTGGCTCAATTCAGAGAATTAGAAGCATTCGCTCAATTTGGTAGCGACTTAGATGCAGAAACCAAAAAACAACTTGACCTTGGAAAAAGATTAAACGAGATCCTAAAACAGCCCCAGTACCAACCAGTTGGCCTCGCCCATCAGGTAGCTATCTTCTATGCAGCAAACAATGGATATTTAAACGACATCCAAATTGAAAGAGTAGGGGAATTTGAAAGTAAATTCCGAGATTATCTAGATATTCAGGCTAAAAATGTCATTGAAGGCATAACCACAGGAAAAGAGTTAACTCCTGAAATAGAAGAAGAATTAAAAAAAGCAATAGTCCAATTCAAACAATCTTTCAAATAAACCTAAAAAATGGAAACTGAATTATCTCAACTAGATAAAATAAATACCTTCAAAGATCTCAAATCTTGGATCGATCATGAAGGATCTGGTAAATACGAAAATTTTTTTGACGAAGGAATCGCGTTAGCCCGAAATTTAATTAGCAATGTTGATCAAAAAAAAGATTGGGACCCACAAGCTTTCGAGGAATCTCATCTGGACATTCCTACCGAACTTAAACAAGCAATTATTAGATGTATTAAAGACTACAATCCACCAGTAAATCTCCCAAACACACCTTTATGGGAATAATTAGTAAATAATAACGCTATGCCCGGTTTACAAGCATTAACAAGAAGAATAAAGTCAGTAAAATCTACACGCAAAGTCACTAGGGCTATGCAGATGGTTTCGGCTGCTAAAATGAGAAAAGCGCAAATTCAAGCAGTTACTAGTCGAAATTATTCTGAATTAGCATGGTCACTCATATCTGAACTTAACCGAAATTCTGTTTTAGAACATCCACTGCTTAGAATGAACATAGAGGCTAAAAAAATTGGTGTAGTTGTAGTATCTACAAATAAAGGTCTAGTAGGAAGTCTAAATACCAATCTACTTCTTAAATTGAGAGAAATAGAAGACGCGGAAGTCGAAATTGTGAAAGAATATGTTGTAATGGGAAGAAAAATCAGAGAAGCTGCAATTAGGCTCAAAAAACAAGTTATTGCAGATTTTGAAAAAACAGAAAGCACCTCAAAACCCGAAGATATTTTTCCTTTAGCAGAGATGCTTACTAAGGCCTATAGACTAGGTGAATATAAAAAAATTTATTTAGTTTACAACCAATTTATTTCAACGCTAGCTCAAAAACCGATCGCAAAAGTTATTCTGCCTATTAAAGCAGAAGTGGACCCAAATGAGACTAGGGCAATAAATTCAGAATTTCTGTTTGAACCCGATGAAAACGCTGTCCTTGACCACTTATTACCTAGAATCCTCGAAAGCCAGATCTATCAATCTGTTTTAGAAAGTAACGCCAGTGAGCACTCGGCAAGAATGATAATGATGAAAAACGCAACAGAGTCTGCAGGAGATCTAATCCAGGATCTAACACTAACCTTTAACCAGTTAAGACAAAATAAAATTACTACCGAGTTAAGCGAAATTACCGCAGGTAAACTCGCTCTTGAGGAAAAGTAATACGAATAATTATTTAACAATAAGTAAAGCAAGAATATGGCAAAAGCAAACACAATTAAAGAATCAGGGAATAACGGCCGTGTCTCGCAGGTTATAGGTCCTGTTATTGACGTCGAATTCGACGGCACACCCCCTGCTATCTACACAGCTCTAGAAATAAGAAAACAAGACGGTGACAAGCTTGTATTAGAAGTCCAACAACAGCTCAAAGGCGGTACTGTTAGGGCCATTGCTATGTCTTCTACCGACGGTGTTAGAAGAGGCGAACCAGTAATTAACACTGGCAAAGGTATCTCAGTACCTGTAGGCAAAGCCACATTAGGCAGAATGTTTAATGTGCTCGGTGACCCAATAGACGCCAAGGAGTTTTCCAGAGAAAATGTCTCTACATACGAAATTCACAGGCAGGCCCCAAACTTAGTAGACCAATCTACCGAGAGTCAAGTTTTAGAAACCGGCATTAAAGTCATAGACCTTATCTGCCCTATTCTTAAAGGTGGTAAAGTTGGTCTTTTCGGTGGGGCCGGTGTAGGCAAAACAGTTGTCATTCAGGAACTTATAAACAACATCGCAAAAGCTCATGGAGGCGTTTCCATGTTTGCCGGGGTAGGAGAAAGAACTCGTGAAGGTAATGACCTTTACCATGAAATGAAAGATGCAAAAGTTCTAGACAAACTTGCGATGGTCTTCGGTCAAATGAATGAACCTCCAGGAGCTAGAGCCAGAGTAGCACTGTCTGCTCTATCCATGGCCGAATATTTCCGTGACGAACAAAAACAAGATGTACTTCTTTTCGTAGATAACATTTTCCGTTTCACCCAAGCCGGTTCAGAAGTTTCAGCACTACTAGGTCGTATTCCTTCCGCTGTAGGTTACCAACCAACTCTAGCCACAGAAATGGGTGAGTTACAAGAAAGAATCACCTCTACTAAGCAAGGTTCTATTACATCCGTACAAGCAGTATATGTTCCTGCGGACGACCTTACAGACCCTGCTCCTGCTAATACCTTCGCTCACTTGGACTCTACTGTTGTATTAAGTAGAGCCTTATCAGAACTCGGTATTTACCCAGCAGTTGACCCACTTGATTCCACATCCACTATTCTCGATCCAAATATTGTTGGAGAGGAACATTACAATGTAGCACGTGGAGTCCAAAAGACCTTACAAAGATACAGAGACCTTCAGGATATTATTGCTATCCTTGGCATGGAAGAACTTCCAGAAGAAGACAAGCTCATTGTCGCTAGAGCAAGAAAAATTCAGAGATTCTTATCACAACCTTTTTATGTAGCTGAAGTATTCACTGGTAGCCCAGGAGAGTATGTTCCACTTTCTGAAACCGTAAAAAGTTTCAAAGAAATTCTAGAAGGAAAATACGATTCTTTACCAGAACAAGCTTTCTATATGAAAGGAAGTATAGATCAAGTTAAGTAATATGAAACTTAAATTAACAATTGTTAGCCCAGAGAGAATCCTTACTAATACAGAAGCGGATAGTGTAAGCGTATTTACTCCCCAAGGTCAGATTACCGTGCTTCCTAACCACATTCCTTTGGTTAGTGTAATAGTTCCTGGAGAAATAATAGTTAAAAACAGCGGTGAAGAAAACTATTATCATGCAAGTGGTGGATTCCTACAAGTCGAAAGCAATGGCGAAGTAAGATTTCTTGTTGACGCAGCAGAACACATCTCAGAAATAGATGAAGCTAGGGCAGAAACAGCGAGAGCAAAAGCCAAAGCCGCCATCGATAGCGCGAGACTAACGGAACAAGAATTTGCAGTAACTTATGCTGCTTTAGAAAGAAGTCTCTCGAGATTAAATTTCATTAAAAAACATTCAAGTAGAAACCGAACTCCTATAACAGGTGATTCCATATTCAAAGAATAAAAAAAAATTCTCGTACAAAAATACGAGATTTTTTTTATAAAAAAAATACTATCTGTGGAAAACTATTTTAAAATTTTATTTTTTAAAATAACAAAAAAAAATTTTCTTTAACAAAAATAAAAATTTGAAAATACAATAAAAACCAATGAATACAGGCACTTTATTAACTTTTTTCGAAATTAAAAAATAAAATCATGTTTTTAAATATTTTTTTTATAATTAAAAATTTTTTTTTACAAAAAATATTCACAAAATTTTATTTTTTTTCTTGACACTGACATTTTATTTTCGTAATATATTAATGAATTTCATAGAAAAAAATTCTCACAAGAAACAGAAAGAAAATAAACAGAAATAGAAAAAGAAATTCATATCATAACTACTTCCTCAATTTTATTGAGAGTAGAAAATTAAGAAGAGAGACCAAAATCAGTCTCCTTCAGGAGAAAGCCACAAATGGCAGTCAAGAAAAAGAAAGCACCAGCAAAAAAGAAAGCAGCGAAAAAGCCAGCTAAAAAGAAGGCTCGACGCTAGTTTCTTTTCCCTGCTAGGGACGTAAAACCACTCGCAAAATTTCGAGTGGTTTTATGTAATTCATGGGCGGTGGAGAAGTAGTTATTCGAGCAAAGCCGAATAAAAATTATTAGGCTTCCCCTCCGAGACAAGCTGAGGACAGGCGAAGCCTGCTCCTCATTGCCACTTCCATGACCACCAACCCCTTTCGATTGTTATAAGTATGGCCCGAGAGACCCGGATCCATATTTATTCTATAAAAGTTAAAAACATTTTGGAAACTAAAAAACTTCATCCTAAGATGAAGTTTTTTAGTGGCGGGGACGGCGGGGCTCGAACCCGTAACCTCTCGCGTGACAGGCGAGTGCTCTAACCAATT
>CAYLIB010000002.1:101607-160547 GCA_964384035.1 uncultured Candidatus Saccharibacteria bacterium | reverse complement strand
ATCACCAGATTCAGCACCACTTGCCGGCATCCACTCTGCAATATCTGCAAACGCACCACTACATTTCCAAGCACCGTTATATGAACATAGTTTGTTATTTGTAGTATCGTATTCAGTTGCTGCTCTTCCGCTGTAACTAGTAGGAACACCTGTTGGAGTTCCCGCTGATGCTGGAACATAAATAAATCCATCGGTAGCACTAGTAGAGAGCGCTCCAGTACCCAACACGACATTACCCTTAGCATCTATTGTTAACCTATTTGCGAGCGAAGTTGTAGTTGCAGTTTGTAAAATAATTGCTCCACCACTTCCAGCAGAACCAGAAGACCCACCAACACCTGCACGAATATTTACATCCCCACCAGCACCGCTCGTAGTTGCGTTTGCGCCACCAGCTCCGGCTTGAAGGGTAACTGCCCCACCAATTGCACCTGTTGCACCAGTTCCAAGTCCACCAGCTCCTGAAGTTAAAGTAATGGCACTACCTACTGAGTCCCCTTTAGACGCACCAGAGGTTATGGTAATAGCACCGCCAGCACGACTTACGGTATCATTTCCACCAGCAGCCCCAGAAGATATAGCAACTGCACCACCAGCACCACCGGAACCTGTAGAAGAGCCTGTCCTACCAGTAATACTTACAGCGCCACCCGCAGCACCAACCATAGCTGCGGCCACACCACCCTGCAAAGTAACTGCTCCACCGTTACCACCACTTGTCGTACCCACACCACCTGTACCTCCTGTGAAAGTTAGAGCACCACCGGTACCACCAACCATGTTTCCGCTACCATTACTTGCAGCACCGCCAGTTCCACCAGTCAGGTTAAAACCACCGCCCGAACCGCCTGTGTTCGTACCAGAAGTTGCACCATTTGCTGCACCACCCGTACCAAGAGTCCAGTTTGTTGTATAACCGACACCACCGGTGTTAGTACCCGTACCTGCCACACTAGCCGCACCCCCTGTACCACCTTGAATAGTAAAAGTACCACCAGCTCCGCCTGTTGACGCAACGTCAGCATTAGGGGCAGTTCCACCAGTTGAGATGCTAATCGTAAATGCACCGCTAGCTGGACCACTCGCTGTTCCTGTTGCTAAATTTTGACCAGCACTGCCTGGCGTCAAACTCATTGAACCTCCAGCCGTGTTACCTTTTGAACCACCAGCGGCAATACTTACAAGCCCACCAGCTCTCGCAACGGTATCATCACCACCAGCAGCACCTGCATTTAAAGTGAGTGCTCCACCAGCACCACCGGAACCAGTACTAGAACCTTGTCTGGCTATTATTTGAACAGAACCCCCAGCTGAACCAGCCACGTTTTGTGCATTTCCTCCGACTATTGTAATTAGACCGCCATTACCACCAATAGTTCCACTTCCACCAGTACCACCTTGAATGGTTACCCCTCCTCCTGCACCACCCTGAAGAGTACCGCTTCCAGTTGTTGCGTTTCCACCTGCACCACCGGTAATAGTTATGCTTCCACCAGGTCCACCAGTATTTGTATTTGATGTACTCCCCGTCGCGTTCCCTCCTACACCACCCGTAAGATTGAGCGCGCTACCAGCTCCACCTGTATTTGTTCCTGTTCCTGCTACCGAAGCGACTCCACCGTTTGCGCCCTGAAGGTTAAATGTACCTCCTGAACCTCCTGTAGAAGCAGTAGTCGCACTAGGAGCGGTACCACCTGCGCCTAAAGTAAATGTCATTGACCCACCAGCTGGACCAGTAGCTGTACCAGATGTTAAATTTTGTGAGGCAGCACCACCTGTTATTGAAATTCCTCCCGCAGCAGTATTACCTTTGGAAGCACCAGCTGTGAGAGAAATGGAACCACCTGTTCTTGTTACTGTATCATCTCCGCCGGCTGCACCGGCTGTTAAGGTAATTGCACCACCTGCTCCACCAGTACCAGTAGAAGAACCGGCTCTGCCTGTTAAGGTTATTGCGCCACCAGCTGCGCCTGCCATAGCCGCTGCTTGACCACCCTGAATAGTTACTGCTCCACCATTTCCACCACTAGTTGTTCCTACACCACCTGTTCCAGCGTTTATAGCTATGGCACCACCAGTACCTCCCACATTTGAAGTACCACCTGACGCCGCACCGCCTGTACCTGCGTTAAAAGTAAGAGCACTTCCGGTACCACCTGTATTTGTTGCCCCTCCGGAAACCGTAGAGGCACCACCGGTTCCGCCTTGCAATGTATATGCACCACCGGTTCCGCCTGTAGCTGCAGTTGTCGCAGCTGTAGCTTGTCCACCTGCTCCGGTTGTAAGCAGAATCGCACCACCGGTTCCACCAGTTATAGAGCCAGCCGCGGAGGAATCACCACCTGCACCACCGGTAACATTTATAACATTTGCCGCTGTGGTACCATTACCAGCACTTACTGAACCTGGCTGCAAACTGACTATGCGTAAATTCCTATCCAAGTAATCTAAAGTTTGAGTTGGTAGCGATGCTACGGTTGAAGTTGCGGAAGAAGGTGTCCAGATAGACGTAGTAGCGCCTTGCTGAAGAATTGTTACATATGCTGTCCCTGCTGTGGAACCACCTGTTCGCCTAATCCTGAAACTCGTTGTATATGCATTCATATTAACATCTAGCTCATAGTCGTTTCCAGAATAATTTCCAGTAGACTGATCTGCCATAGCCACATACCAATTTCCACCGGTATAACCGAACCTAGCTGGTATTGTATATTTTTTTGCAACAGAAAAATTAGATGCCGGTACAGAAATATAAACTTCAAAAACAGCAGCTAGCTCTGTAACATAAAAACTTCCTATGTCTACTGCATCTCCAATAGTAGTTGGCACTGTTCTAGTAACAGAACGAGGTATTAAATTACCTAGATCTGTTCCTGTGGGTAAGGTTATTGCACCATTGAAAGTAATAGCACCTGTAGAGTCTACTTTGAATTTACTTACGCCTGCCACCTGAAGGTCTATTAAATTCCCGGCATACCCAGAAGCAGCATTTGCCGCTATTAATGTCCCGTTTTCTGAACCGCTAAAGAATCCTGTAGTAGAGCCATCAAAAGAAGCGGGATTATTACCTATACTTAACACTCCCTTATTTGTAGTAAAAAAAGAATTTTCATAAAGGGTTAACCCATTACTAAAGACTTGCCCGAATGGACTGGTACTTGTACCTAGAACAGAACCTAATACTTGGGTTGGATTACCGTCTGTGGATTTTAATCTAACGAAATCTATGGTTAAAAGGTCAGGCTGTGTATAAATTAATCTTGCAAAATTATCTGAACCCATAGTCACGGAAACGGGGAATTTTCCAGTAGAAGAAATAGTCTTTGTGTTTTTTACTGAACAACTGGCATTTTTACAATTTGTGTAGTAAACCCCACCAGACCTGTAGTTGTCGTAGACAATTCTTGCAGTATCGTCTGACCCTAAAACCAATGAGACACCCCAAGGATTTGTAAGAGTATTTACTGTATTTATAACATTAGTTGAACAACTCGCATTTGTACATTGAACATATTTTATTATCCCGGTTGTATAGTCTGTATAGGCAATTCTTCCAAAACCGTCACTTGCAACCTGCATATCCAGCTCGTAGTAATAAGTACCCGTGGAATCTATTACAGTATTTGCAATTGCTGAGCATGAAGCATTAGTACACTGGATATATTTTATTGTTGTATTAGCAGTAGTATAAGCAACCCTAGGAAACCCATCGAGTCCCTGTGCAATACTTAAAGCCTCAAAAAAGTCCGGTGTTGTACCTGTCGTTACTGTAGTAAGAGTTTTAGAGCTACAGGTTACATCTGAACACCTAGCATAACGAAGGGCTTGGTTAGAATTTTGAAAATTATCATAAAATATATGAGCAAAGTTGTTTGAATCCAAATACATGGCGAGAGAATAAAAGCTGAGATAACCCACACTAGTAGATACATCAATCAAAGTATTTGTATTAGCACTACAAGTTGCATTTGTACAAGTTATCAAATGTAACTCTTGTGGGGTCTCGTAAGCCACGTAGAGAATCCTAGGTAAGTTATCGCTCCCCATTTTAATCACATAATTTCCAATCCCACTAGGAGATGTTGCAACTAAAGTGCTCGTTTTCTGAAGACAATCTACATCAGCACACTTCACTAAATAAAGATCGGTCCCAGAAGTATTCGAATAGTGAATAAAATAAGGTAAATTATCGCTCGTTAGCGCGATTTGTTTTTGAGCATCCTGATAAAGATTAACGTTGACAGATGCGGCCACCCCCTGAGTAAGGACAAGACCTTCTGTCGTTGTGTTCGCCGTTGCAGGATTTACGCTTGCCGAACTCAAAGCCGAGCTCACACTTAGATTTGAAATGCTTGCAGAACCAGTAGACGTAAAATTACCAGTTACACTTAGGGAGTCTGCGGCTAAATTCTTAGCCCCTAAACTAGTAAATCCACCGAGCACTGCACCATTAAAACCTTGGTCATTATTAGGAACTAGCCCAACCGGAACATAGCCTTGTTGAATGCTTGGAATATTTGTAGTGGTAGGACCTTGGGGGGAAGGTGGGTTGTAGCTAGGAGTTGCTGTAATGGTCGCACCTAAGACCTGACCCAAATTGTTAGATGGGAGCCCTACGGGATAATTTTGAGAAGTATTTCTGGTTTCTGAATTCTCGCCTTTGTCACCCTTTTCTCCTTTTACACCTTGTGGGCCTGTTAATGCGCCTGATGCAACTAGTCTCTGGAATTCTTCTATGACTGCCTGGTTTATATAGCTTTTATTATCTACCACGCTTAAGACCTGCCCTTCAGGTTCTCTTTCTTGTTTACTACTTACGGCCTTCTCATCTGTGTTTGTTGCTAACTGAACGCTCGGATTTGTGTTCGATTTTGAGAAATTTTGGAATTGCTTAAACTTATTTAAAACAAAACTACGGTGCTTATATGCATAAGTACCTGTTACAGCCACCCCAAACACTAATAACCCAATAACTACCGCAAGAAACCCTGCTTGTTTATGGGGATTTTTTTGTTTCGAATTTATATTTATCAATACATTTATTATATCAAATACACACCACTTTCATGGTGTGTATAAGAGATTTTATTCTGTTTTTGGTTTTTCGGGTTCAGGGAGTGTTTGTTCGGGAGTCTGTTCTGTGGGTTTATCTGTTTTAATTTCCTTATTTTCCTCCGGCTCAGGAGTTGCAACAGGCTCTAGGTCTTGCTCTTTAGCTTCATTAACTACTGGTTCAGGGTTGGCAGGTGCAAATGATTCAATGAGTAATTTAGAATTAGACTGTGTTTCCTGTGGCTGTTCTAGAGCTATCCAGTCGAAACTAATATCGCTTGGTGCTGGTTCTTTTAGAACTATAGTGAACCCGGCTTCAGTTTTATGCTCTATGAAATATGGAATAAACGAACCCACAGGAGCAAGTGTGATTTTGGGTATAGTCTGGTATGCGGTTTGAAATACAACTTCTGCACGATTATCTCCCATCTTTACAACTGCTGTCCCCGCTGTATCTTTTGCTACTTTTATATTTCCTGTAATTTCTATGTTCCCACTCGCATAGACTACAAATAGTTTTTTGTCTTGATTGGAAACATTTAGCACAGGGAGAGCTACTTCTTGGATATTTGATGAGAGATATACACTGCCATTGTTTTTAACAATAAATGAGTCTGTACCATCTCTTTGTAGAGTAAGAAGATTACCACTCCCCTTTTGGTTTACTAGGAGTGCGGTATCTTGATTATTGGTTTCAATTTTAAATATCTGAGAAGTAAGCTGTCCATCTTCGACGTCTAAAACAAATGTGTTGTTAATGACTTGGTAGCCAGGTTTTAGGAAGACTAGGACTTTTCCTGCTTCTGTGGAAATGTAAGGTTCTAGTGCTTGACCTATGACTTCTCCACTTCTGGTTGCTTTCATAGCATAACCGGGGAAAAGTTTAGAAGAAGTTAGATAGTCGCCAATTTGGATTTCTCCATTTTCTGTAGAAACTTTAACGGGAACACGACCAGTGAGGGCTACCTGAGCGAGATCTGCATTTTCTTTTTGCCCATCTGGACCAGTGATTACATAGTGACCGGCAATGGTGATAGCAGGACGAGTGGAAACTACACCGAGAATATTGGTGTAGGCTTTTTTAGCTTTAGTGACACTAGGAAGTTCTAGTTCTCCGAATTCTGTTGTCTTTTTTACTCTACCAACGGTACTATCTGCTGTAATGACATCTCCAGCAGAAACTGAATCTGCGGCATACATTTCGGCAATATCGAAGACATCCCCGGGGTCATCTCCACCAACCGTACCAGCTGTATCTACATAGAGACGACCGTTACTGTAGCTAGGGCAGGCAGTAGCGTTACGAATACAGAGACCACCGTCTATGCGGGTGTGACCGGAGACGTGGAGTTTAGTACTAGAATCTGGAGCAGTGTTACCAAGACCTATGGCGACTATACCTGTATTTGTAAATGTGACCTTAGGGATATCTACCCAAGCACTGGCGGCGTTTGTATAGAAATTAATCTTACCGGCTCCAGCGTTACCATCGGCAAAAATTTGTAATTCTGGCCCATAAAGTAGTCCGGAATTAGGATGAAAAGCACTAGCGGAATTAGCCGTCCAAAGTGCTGTGGTTTTACCAACGTTATTCGTAGAAATAATTTGTGCTAATTGTGTATCTCCAGTAGCGTCACTTGTTACAATAAGTTGTCCATTTTGAATGGTTGTATTTATACCTTGTACCGTGACCCCAGCACTACTAACCTTGAACTTACTTGAACCCGCCTGCTGAAGATCTATGAAATTACCACCGAAACTTGAGCTTGCATTAACTGCTATTTGAGTTCCACTAGATGACCCGTTGAAATACCCATTAGTAGTGCCATCAAAGGCACTTGAGGAAGCTCCAATATTCAAGACTCCCCTGGAACTCAATAAATATGTGTCCTCATATAGACTTAAGCCATTGGCATACAAATTGGAATATGGATTTGAACTAGAACCCAAGCTTGAACCTGCGTTATTTATTACTGGTACACCATTTGAGGTTCCAAATTTGGTGTAGGAAAGGATAGTACCCCCACTGGATTTAGCGTAGAAAATATGAGGCAAATTGCTGGTATCAAATGCAAACGAGAGGGGTGCACCACCAGCTGTCGATGAAATTACTGTAGTAGTCTTTGTCACACAATCATCACTCAAACACTTTGTATATATCAAAGGAGACCCATTTCCCCTACTGTGCAAGAGCGATACTTTACCATCCGAACTCACTCTTGCAGAAACACCGAAACTAGTAGAACTAGCTTCTATTGTAGTAAGAGCCTTAGAAGTACAAAGGTCGTTAGTGCATTGGATATACTGGTATCCACCTCCAGACGATTCGGAGAAAAATATTCTCCCGAATCCATCCAACCCCAATTCCATGCTGATATAGTACAAACTCCCTGCAGCGCTAAAGACTAAATTATTCGAATTTGCAGAACAACTCGCATTTGTACATTTTATATAGCGAATTTGATTAGGACTCCCTTCATCTACGAAAGCAATTCTAGCAAAACCGTCTGATGCCATTTGTATCTGACTATTTTCCAAATAACCAGTACTAGTAGTTAAAGTGGTCAAATTTTTTGTAGAACAAGCCTCATTGGTACACTGCGCCAGTTTAAGTGCCTTTGATGCACCATAATTGTCGTACAGAATATTAGCGTAACCATCTGCTCCTATCGCTAAAGTTGCAGTGTAAAAATTAGTCAGACCTGTAGAATTGCTAACATCAACTAAAGTATCAGTGTTTGAAGAACAACTAGCATTCGTACATTTTATATAATGGAGCTGATTGGGGCTATCGTAAGTTATATAAGAAATTCTCGCGTAACCATCCGTGCCAATTTTTAAAGTAGGTGCATCTACCCCATTTGAGTTTGTGACGAGTACCGTATTTACCTTTGTTGAACAATCCGAGTTTGTACACTGAACAAAACGAACCTCTGTATAACCATTAGCTATATATACAAACCTCGGATATCCATCTGACCCCACCTGAACCCAATGCTGATTTTCATTATAAAAACTACCACCACCATTCATGGTAAGAAGATCTGAAGAGTCTACCCTACCAGCCGTGACATTTCTCGCAATCGAAGCTTCCACTCCACTAGAACTAATGCTTCCGGTAACAGAAATATTTCCATTTAAGCTGCTATTTCCGGTAACTGTAAAGTTTTGGTTCACACTCAATTTATCCGTGGTAATATTTGTCGCCCCTATACTACTGATTGGACTTTGAAGAGTTTGAGGGTTACCAGGGTTGTAGAAAATAGGTGCGTATTGTGGGAGTGGGGTGGACTGGGCTTGAGTGGAAATTCCCAGAACTTGTCCTAGGTTGTTTACTGAATCAGGCGTGGCAACCGAACCCCCTTTATCCCCTTTCTCACCTTTGGGCCCTTGAAGTAGACCTTGAGCAAGCAAAGCCTTCATTTCATCTGCAACAGCGAGCCTTACTTGTTCTGTGGATAATTTTTGGGTCCGAACAATAGTTTTTACTTCTGGTGTGGTTGTGGAAAGACCTGCTACTTGAGGAGTGGAACTTTGGACTAAAGAAGTTGGCTCGGTTTTTTCGGTTTCTTGAGTGGAAACAGAAACTTGTGGAGTATTCTTTAACCTTTCTTTAGCTAAATATTTATAGCCACCTACACCCAAAGTCAAAAAACCTGATACAGCTAAAAGTAGGAGCAGGGCCGGGATGAAGCCTGATTGATTTTGGTTTCTAGTCATTTTTCTACAAAGTAATTATACCATTACTTGTAATAGTTTAAATTTGGCATCCAGATTGTTTTTCAAGTAGTCCTGAACTACCTGAGTGGTTTTGGTAACTAGAAATAGCCTCTCTGATTTTTTAGAGAACTTTACTGATATTTCGAGATGTTTCTTCAGGTACTTTTCAAGTGAATCGGGGATAATCTCGTCTTGGGAGTAGATGCGAATTTCTCTACCATACTTTTTTTTAACATACCCTTTTAATACAGAATAATGCGTGCTTCCTGAAAGAATTAACGTGTCTATATTCTTAGCCAATAAGGGTTTTAGGTAAACATCTAGAACCATCTCTGACTCTTTTACTTTTCCAGTCTCAATGAGAGGAACTAGTTTAGGTGCGGCTTTTTGAAAAACCCGAATCTTCGGATTAAGCTTTTTAAATTCCTTTACAAAAACCCTAGAATCAACCGTGGCCTTTGTAGCCAAAACCCCAACCCTACCCCCTTGCTCAAGGACCGTCCTTGAGTAATTGGCGCAGACGGTTTCTACTGTGGGAATAATTGGACCAAGGATTCTTCTGTCGGGAAAATTCTTTGGAAGCCACTCTCTCTGTAATTTTCTTAAAGCTTTGGTGCTAGCTGTATTACACATGACTAAAACAAGAGCGCAATCTTGTTCTTTAAATAAATAATTTACAGCTTTTTTTGTAAATTTGAATATTTGCTCTTGTGTTTTTTCACCGTAAGGTAAGTTCTTGGTGTCGCCTAGGTATACATAATCATACTGCGGGAGTTTTTTTAAAAGCTCCCGCAGTATATTTAGACCCCCAAGCCCTGAATCAAATACGCCGATTTTCATTAGTATCTTTTATGCTAGCCTTCGCTCCTTAACTCAAATTCGCGACGCGCAAGGTCATGCCATTTCTGTGACAATTCCCTTAGCCTATCCGGGTCACCGCCACCAACGTTGGCCCTTTCCTTGTTTATCATTGCTGCGGTATGGCGTCTGGCCTGGTTTACTCTTAGAGGAGAACCTAGTTCTGACAGTCCTAATGATCCAGCGGCTTTCTCTTCTTCTGATAGATCCTCAGGCTTCACACCCGGGAAATCATTTTGAATCCTTTCCAAAACTGAATCAACTGAGCCACCCAAACCTGATTCTATAGTTTGCCCCGAAGCTTGGGCTGGGTTCTGTATAGTCTCTCTCATTTTATTTATAGTTTAATATTCTTAAATACTTCTTACCTAAAAGAAATCTGCTTGTTAAATGCCCGCCCTTCTTTAATAATACTAACCTGCTCTCGGTCGCATTTGCAAACTTTATTACTGGTTCTGGCAACACCACCTCGTCGTTATTTGCATGAAAAATAGTAATTCTACTGCCATCTATTTTTTCTAATTGTTTTGATGGGTTATAAAAATTTGTTTTATATAGTTTTTTTATACCTTCTTTATTTATCCTAAATGCTTCGCCGTAGGCCTCATTAACAAAAGGCCAAAACCATTTGGCGCGCTCTACCCTACTAGGATTTTTCCAATCTACTACTGGGGAAAGACAGATAACTTTGGTAACCCTTGGGTCTTTTGAATTTAAAAGCATAGCAGGCCCCCCAAAGCTACAACCTATGAGTAACAAAGAATCAGGATTTAATTTAAAAGTAGTTGGTTTTTGAATGGCGGAAAAAGGAATATCTTTAAAACCTTTGTAAATTGCATCGATAACGTCTTTAATATCTTCCGTGGGTTCGTTTCTAAGAAGCTCTCCCCCACTTTCCCAAGCGCCGCGGTAACGGGGAATGAAAACCCAAAAACCTTTTTTGGAATAGAATTCCGCTAAAGTGTTTTTGCTAGGCGAACTTGGAAAACCGGGAGCGTAAATAATAACTTTAGTTTTTTTGATTTTCCTAGCTGGGGGTAGAAATTCGCAAACAATATCCTTGGCTATTCGAGTTCTAAACATTATGTAAATTTTTTACTTTCCTTTGCTGCGCAACTATATTTGGCAAAATTTTCATTAAAGATTCTAAATCTTTTTTTGATGTGTATTTTCCGAGAGTAATTCTGAGACTACCGTCTAAGTGAGTTTTATCAAGCCCGATTGCTTCTAGTACATGAGAAGGTTCGCTTGAACTTGAAGTGCACGCACTGCCGGTGGAAACAGCAAAGCCCTTGGCGTCTAAATAGAACATTAAGGCTTCGCCTTCGCAACCCGAAAAAGATACATTTATATTATTTGGTAGACGATCACTATTAGTTGGACCATTTAGTTTTGTATCCTGTACTTTTTTTAGTACTTCTTTTATGAACCAATCCCTTAACCCAGATAGTCTTTTTGCTTCTTTGTTTTTTTCTTTATTAGAAAGTGTTAAAGCGGTTGCAAAACCTAATACACCAGGAACGTTTTCGGTTCCACTTCTTAAACCCCTCTCCTGTCCACCTCCATAAATAATCGGTTCTAAGCTAGTACCTTTTTTTACATATAAACAGCCAGTCTGCTTTGGTCCATAAATTTTACTTCCATTTATAGTCAATAAGTCCACACCCAGGTTATTAGGTGTAATGTCTAAAAATCCTGAAGCCTGGCAAGCATCTGTATGAAAAACTATTTTTGGTAAATAATCTTTTTCTCTTCGCTTATTTAAACCGTTTAACATTTTGCCAATTTGGGAAATAGGTTCGATTGTACCTATTTCGTTATTCGCATAAATGAGCGTGACCAAAAAAGTATCTTTTTCTACAGCTTTGTTTATAGAATCGGAATTAAAAAAACCTTCCTTATCTACGTCTACACGAGTAACCGTAAAGCCTTCATTTTCCAGCTGCCCTAAACAGCTTAAGACAGTTTTATGCTCTATACTTGAACTTATAATATGCCCACCGGTTTTATTTATTTTTCTATATGCCTTCGCAGATCCTAAAATTGCCAGGTTCAAACTCTCACTTCCGCCAGCAGTGAAAACTATCTCATCAGATTTTACCTTTAGCAACTCTGACACCTTTTTTCTTGCGGCGACTAGAGCCAAATTCGCTTCCTTACCTATACTGTAAAGACTCGAAGGATTACCAAAGGATTTACTCCAGAAAGGCGCCATGGCTTTTACCACTTCGGGTCTTAACGGGGTTGTTGCGGCATAGTCTAAATATATACTCTTTTTGTTCATAAAATTTTACATTTTCATTTCGTCGAATGCCCAAGATAACACTTCGAGCATTTGCTGGTAACTGACATCACGCCTGTCTTCTGAGTAAAAATACAGGAATGGACCCACAATTTCAATGTTTAATTCGAAAGGTAGGTCGTAGATTTTCTCCATAAAATTTGGCGTCAATAATTCTAGCGAATTAACTTTATCTTCTGGGTGTGCCCAAAGGGTGAACTTATTATTAAAATCCGGCCATTCGAGTTCTTGCTTATTTAAACCTTTAGGTTTTGGTTCTATAAAACCCTTCTTTTTAATAAGTATATTTTTATATTCTTTGGGAAGAATAGTCTGGGCTATTAAATAATTTTTGGCACTGCTCACTCCTGGAATATAAGTATAGAATTCGACTATTTTGTTCCTATAATAACCGATAACGTGATTATTAATATCTGATCTACCGAAACTAGTTTGATTAAAAATAATACCTTTGTTGGGCATCATTAGCCAACCAAAGTCAGGGTCGAAAAAGAAGTTATTAGTTTTAGCAAATTCAGCAATTGACCATTCAGTTTTTGTGGTGTCTTCGGTGGACTGAGTAATGAGATCTAACTTCCATGCGTCACCTACTTTTACCACATGCCAGTATTCAGTAAACGAACCACTGTCTACATATAGTTTCTTGTCTTGGTCTTGATCGTAAAGAGTATCTCTTGCGCTTGCGGTTACCTCTAAGACAACATTATTTGCTGTATTTAAAAAGCCTATCTCGGGTATAACACCCACATGAGAGACAAAAATACTTTCCATTAAATTTACTCGTTTTTCTGCTTGTAGAACACCCAACTCTAAGACTAAACGTTTGTAGTAGTTTTCTGTGACGGTTGTTTGTAGTTTTTCTAAGTCGAATTTACTCCATGATTCCTGAAAGTCGAAGAACAACTGCTTAAACTGGACCACAAAAGTTTCCCAGCTGACTCCTGATTTTTCTAGCCAATCATTTTTCGCTTGTTCTGATGCCTTCTTTCTACTTAATTCCGCTCTTCTGGCCATTACTATTACTAAAACTATGAAAACAAGAAAAATAGCGATTACTACTCCACCTAAGCCACTATCATTAATCCCTGTGCCACTACCACCAGATGAATAACTACTGTGACTACCTGAGCTTCCTCCACCTCCTCCACCACTACCCCCTCCTCCCCCTCGGGCAATACGAATAATCTGTTCGTTTGTCATAGATTAATTTATATAAGTTATTTTATAGACTAACCCGGCTTTGTCGTCAGAAATATAACCTAAACCTTTTTTTGAAAATAAAATATCCACAGGCCTCCCATAAACCTGAGCTGAACTTGCACTAGGTAGCCAACCGGAAATATAGTCTTCAATATCTTCGTAGCTTCCTGAATCTGAAAGGTGAATTTTTACTATTTTATAACCAGTTGGTACTGTACTGTTCCATGAACCATGAAAGGCTACAAGGAGATTATTTTTTGATCCGTCAAAATTCTCAGGAATAAATGCAAGGCCGAGGGGTGCGCTATGGGCGGGCATTTTTACAACAGGATTAGCGCTTTTCTTGCATACTTTTTCTTTATTTACACTTGTACCTAAAGACTCATCAATAACCCCATCACCATAACAGAACGGCCAGCCGAAAAAATAACCTTCTTTTAAAACATTTACTTCTTCGGGTGGAAGCTCGTCGCCTAGCCTATCTCGTCCGTTATCGGTAGCCCAAATTTCACCAGTATTTGGGTGTGTGGTTAGAAAAACTGAGTTCCTTAGACCAGTCGAGAAGCTTCTCAAATCTGAACCGTCTAGATTAGCAAACCATACTGCTGCTCTTCGAGGATCTACTTCTTCACATGCATTACAGGATGAGCCTATAGAGATAAATAATTTTTGCTTACCTTGATAACCTGAAACCAAAAGACTCCTAGACCAATGATTACTTCCCCCGGGTAGGTCAAATAATTTTTTAGCATTGGAAACTGAATGACTCTTTGGATCGTAAGAATAACTTACCACTTTATTTGTTTCCGCAATGAAAAGCGTGTCTCCTGAAAAAGCCAGTCCATGGGGTTGTTTTAACTTTTCGATGATGACCTGAGTTTTATCAGATAGACCGTTACCACGCGTGTCTAGTAGTGCTAGCACCTGACCTCTTTCTGGAATACTTACTAAAATGTTTCCTTGTGAATCTTCGATTAAGTCTCTCGGTTTCCCCAAGTCTTTCGCATAAACATCTATCCTAAGATTACTAGGTATATTAAGTGGTATTCCGGTAAAATTACCAGATGTTAAATTATTAGATTTTTTAGTTTCGTGTATAGTTGGAATAAGGTGTTTTTTCGCAGGTAACAAAGCTGGTAAAATATCTGATAACCCAGGTAGGAAGTAAAAATATAATCCGACCAATAAGAACAATATAAATACTAAAATAGAAGTAACTAATTTTTGATTCTTACTTATTTGCATAATGTAATTATATTGTCTAAATAAAAAGCTGCCAAAAAATTGACAGCTTTATATTGTACGAATTATTTTCTAACGACTATTGTCCCAGCAATCATATCGTGTAAGGCTTGTTCTTTTTCTGTAAATAACGCCATTATGTAACCTATTAATAATATCCCGGAGAGTATTCTACTTAAGTTTCTAACGGCAGCTTTCGCAAAGTCTACTTTACCGCCATTTGCGGTAACTACTCTTATACCCATTACTTGTTTTCCAAGAGTAGCTTGCCTCTCTGAACCTTCAAAATAAATAAAATAACCAAAACCTATCACTGCACTTAGTAGCCCTTCTAGGGCACTACCTTTTAGACCGAAACTTAGAGCACCAATTACTACACCCACAATAACACAGTCGATAATAATAGCGACAAACCTCTTGCCGATACCAGCTAGACTAGGACTTACCATAGTGTTCATAGGTGATTGCACAGGTGGCATGTCTTGACCCATTGAATTTGGAGTATTTTCCATGTTTTTATATTAATTGCTTTTATTATAGCACTGCACAAGGCCAGACAAGCTCATTTAAGCCATTCTGATCAGCGATATCACTTGCTGTTAAGTTTAATAGTTGAGGAGACCTTTCTAACTCTCCGTACATAACTGTATAAAATTCTGGCAGCATTACGTCTAGCGCTTTTGAAACAGTAATTGTTTTGGCCGTTTTAGTAAGCCTTTCCTTAAAATTTGGAGTTCCATATAGCAATAAGTCTAGGCCAGTAGCAAGAGAGCTCTTTCCTTTACTGTTTTGAAGGAAAGCGATACTCATACCCTCACACAGACGTTTTGTCTCTACTCCCAAATGATTGTCAAAGTTAGTTCCGACTAATTGAAGATATTCTGAAAAACGCTCTTTCATATTTGTAAGATAGTTAACCTGACAAAATCCACCTAAACAGTTAAGTCCATAGTAAAAGGACAGAACAACGAAGGTGAGAAGCATGCTAGGAATTAGCTCCCCTTCTTGGAGAGCAGTCTCCAGACTAGTTCTAGATAACTCATAGACAATACTGCCATCCTCATTTGCTAGTGTATTATCTTTTAGCCATAACTGAATTCTATATTTAGAACCCTTAGGTAATGCCCAAAAAAGAAATGAACCTGCTTTATTTGCTTCGCTAAATCCACCCTCTACACCTTCATAGACTTCTCGAAAAACCTGCCTGGATTTTTGGTCAAATAATATATCTGAAATTAGAGTGTCTTTATTTAAATGTATTTTACGAATTAGCTCAGAGACGATTTTTTCCTGTTCTATATAAACAAGTTTCTGCTTTTGGGAATCTGACTTAAAAATCTCATCCCAGAGTAAAAGATTAGTGGCTGTTACTTGTTCTGAGAAAGAAGAAAGAGACTTTATATAATCGTTATCATAAATCCTAGAAAAAATGTCGAGAAAGTTTTCTTCGACATTCTTTTTAATCATCCCAGAAGTCGAAAGTTTTCTGAATTCTTTTTTCAGTCGATCTATATCTTTTTGAACATAAGGTCTAAAATTTATTACCGGAGAAAGCCTGCTAGATGCTTCGAAGAATGGAAGTTTTATTCTCCTCATTCCATAGGAAGTCTCAGAGGTAAAACTTAAGCCCCTGGGAAATGTAGAGTTATTTAGGGAAACATTTGCACACGAAAAAACCACCAAGTATTTTAGCGGGTCTGAGAAATTTTGACCTGCCAAGGCGGTAGTTAGGTTAGAATTTATAAAATATGGATCCAGGACTGGACCGTGATGATCTGCGGTTGAGACAAAATTGGTCTTTTCAAGTTGACTAATAACCTCAACGGTAACCCCCTCACCTAATCTAGGAGTAAGTACTTCTTTTATTACAGACATCAGTTCTGGTCTTCTGGATTTATATAAGTTACCTAGCGTGTGCTCTATGAATACCTTTTCGTAGTCTAAAGGTGATAAATTGCCATATTCTGAATAGATTTCCCTAAGCACAGGACGCTTAACAAGAACCGATTCTTTGAGTGAAGCAAAATTATTCCGAACACTGTTTATAGTGTACGGATACGGTAACTTACTCCAACTAGTTAAGGTGCGGTAAGTTTTGGATTCGGTAGACTCTTTTGACGTGACTTGAGTAGGTATCATACAAAGATTAGCCTATGCTAGCACCACAAAAAAAAGCCGTCAATGGCTAATTTTCCACTTAGATACTTGACTAAGCTGTTATTTTATAGTATACTAGCTATTCTTTTTATATAAACCGTACACCATGGAGGTTATTTATGACTGCTTTCAGATACCCACTTACGATTGAGGAGATTAAAAGACGTTTGTACTGCTTGTTTGATTTAGCAGATTATGAGAACGTACAAGACCGAAACAATAAATGCTGTAAAATGTTTTCGGACTGCTTCCTTCCCCACAATGTGTTCGCGAACCTTATTGTTCGGACTTTCTGTTATACCAGGAAGGCCAAAAAAGTACATGTTGCGAACAGATTAGCAGAACTTGGCCTAGCAGTGGACCAAGCCGAGGGTCTGGAAATTCTTAAGTTATTGGAAGGCAAAGAATTTAGCACAAGCACAAACTTTTTTTCATTTTCAGTTAGCGAAGATGACCAGGACTCATACAAACTGGTGATCTTCGACAAATATACCCGACACACTGAGAATACCGATTTCTAGAACCACTTAGGTTCTTTTTTTATATATAAATACGATCCTTACGGATCGTATTTATATATAAAGTAACTAGTCTTAACTTAACTCAAATTTATCCTGCGATAACTTATGGTCGGAATATCCGGAATCGAACCGGAACTACATCCACCCCATGGACGCGTACTACCACTATACTATATTCCGCATAACCTAAAGTTAGCGTAGGACACGAACTATTCAACTAACCCACAAGATATTACCGTAATGCAAAACTTATTTTAATAGATAGTACATAATTGGTACAAGTACGAATATCTGATTTGCAACACCCATAAAACTAATAGAATGTCTGTGGGTTGCATTTTCTATTTGCCTTATAGGGAAAGGGCGATTTATACCATAGCGCCATTCAAGGAGAACTAGAAGATCTGGGATCTGGTTAAATACTATGCCTATTAGTACAGGAAATTTTAAGCTTTCCGGGGCAAGAACGTATAGATATACTGCAAGCGAAAAAGCAACCAGCGGCTCTATGGCTTCATACCACAAAGCCCTGAATGCCCTAACATTCATATGGTGATTTTTTTTGAGTTTTAATTTTTTCCACTTAAAGTGGGGTACGGCGTCTAGAAAATAATGGCTAATAAAAGACAACGGTGCAACAATGTAAGGATCACCTATATACCTACCGATAGCCGCGCCTACGGCGACATGAACGGTTGCTAACATATTATTTTAACTTTGCTCCTAACTCTTCCTTAAATTTTCGAAAATCTTTTATCTCTAACTTCTCTCCATTTAAGTAGAATGTTGGAGTAGAGTTTACACCTAGCTCATTACCATCATCTACATCTAACTTTATTCTTTCCTTTAGAAATGAGTCATTATAATCGGACTCAAACTTCTTTTCGTCTAAACCTAATTGCTTGGCATAACCGATAAATGTTTCCTTGGGGTCACTTGAATTACTCCATTCATTTTGAGTCTCATAAATCTTGTCATGCATTTCAGTATATTTACCTTGTTTTCCTGCTGCCTCGGCTGCTTGGGCTGATGGATATGCGTTCTTGTGCTGAGAAAGAGGAAAATTTCTAAAAACTAACCTTACTTTATCTTTGTATTCTCCATTTAGAAGTTCCTTTAAAAATGGATGAGCTGCCCCACACGCAGGGCATTGAAAGTCCCCAAACTCTACGAGTGTGTTGGGTGCATCTTTTTTACCTATGATCTGACTATCTGTTCTGATTAATTTTTTATCGTCAACCGGCTTAGAATCGTTAAGAGCTGTGTTCTGTTGGTACCAAAGGAAAATACCAAAAAGAATAACTAATATACCAGCACCTATAGAAATTAAAATTTTTGCTTCTTTCTGCATACTAGATTTGTGGGAGATTAATTTTATGTCTTTTGGTATAGATAACCATAAGAATAGTTAGTGCTACGAATGCCGTTAGTGAGAGGAATGGGATAGTTATAAAACCGAACCACTCAAAGAACTTTGTTGTACAGGACACTCCAGCTACACAAGGAGCTGCTGCCTCTGGCAACAATTTCCAGTATAGAAGATTATGAAAGACAGATATCAAAAGCCCAGGAATTACAAGCGGCCATGCGTACCAATGAACCTTTGGATCTTTTCTTAAAATTCCGACTAGAAAAATAGGAAAGAGTGGATATATGAAAACCCTCTGATACCAGCAAAGCACACACGGAGGAAGATTCATTACTTCGCTAAAAAACAAACTACCCAACGTCGCGGTCAAAGCGATACCGAAAGATAAATACAATGCGTTATGCCCTAGCCAGCTAATTATTTTCTTCATTACTTAAACTGTTAAATATTGATTGTTTTGCTCTGCTTCTTTTATTCTAGTCATTCTACCCATTATTTCTTTCAGTTCATCCTCACTAAAGAATTCAATTGTGATTTTACCGCCTTTTCCACTGCGCTGTATTTTGACCTGCGCGGATAATTTTTGCCTTAACTCAGACTCTAAAGCTACAAACTTAGGATCCATATTAGCGGCGTCTAATTGACGCCTTAAACTAACTTCTCTTACCTTTTGTTCAACCTGTCTTACGTTCAGACCTTGTTCAATTATAAGTTTATATAACTGTAATTGCCTTTCGTAATCTTGGAGTCCTAAAATTGCCCTGGCATGACCTTCAGATATTTTTCCTTCTATAACACCTCGTTGAATTTCTGCGGGTAAGTTTAAAAGTCGAACGGTGTTTGCAACTGCAGGCCTACTCTTTCCTACTTTCTTTGCTACTTGTTCTTGAGTAAGATTAAATGTTTTCATTAACCTTTCGTAAGCTTGAGCCTCTTCGATTGGGTTAAGTTCTTGGCGTTGAATGTTTTCTATTAATGCGACCTCGAGCTTTGTTTGGTCCTGCATTTGTCTTTTTACAATTGCTGGTACTTTTGCCACACCTGCCAATTGACTCGCACGGAAACGTCTCTCTCCTACAACCAACTCATAACCATTTGCCGTTTCTGTAACCACGAGCGGCTGAATAACACCGTGCTCCTTTATGGACTCAGCGAGTTCGTTTAAGGCGCGTTCGTCGAAGATTTTTCTGGGTTGAAAAGGATTCGGGATAATCTTAGTAATGTCTATCTCTTGTATAGAAGCATCGGCATAAGACACCGGACCTTCCGAGACTTCTTGCGCTATACTCGGGGCCATAGATTGACTAGGCATAACCGGAGCAGGCCTAGAGGATGTTACGGGTGCAATCTCATCTAGCTTTCGATCCCATTCATCGTCCTCTAGCTCAGGTTCAGGTTGGTAGCTTTGAGCCGAATTGGCCAGCGGTGAAAGAGGGCTATAAATAGGCTGAATAGGTTCAGGGATACTTGAAATCTGTGGTTTTGGATTTAAGACAATACCGTCCATAAAAAAAGATTAATACATATGTAATATTACCAAATCCGCGTATCTACGCCAAATAAAAAACCCACATTTAGTGGATATAAGTTTTAGTTGGCGAGTTCGCGGAGTCGCGGGTCTACGCTTACAGCGCTTTCTTCATTCGCGGGATTGAGTTCGCGGCGCAAGCTGGGTGCACCTTCGCCGAGGGGCGGATTTTCTTCCTCAGCCGGGATCAAACCCATTTGGCGCTTGTAAGCCAAAAGCTGATCACCTGCTTCGAGCTTTGCGACATCATTGTCGAACGACTGCATCTTCGCATCGAAGGTATTCAAACCAAGCTCCATTTTGGCTTCGGCCGTAGCGGAACGTTGATCAATCTTTTCACGCATATCATCGAACGTGTGTGTTGCGTCACCGACTTGGAAAGCGGCCATGGTAGCAGCCATTTTTTCTTGCATGGCAGCCTGCTTGCTGGCCGAAATAAGCTGCATCGCTTCTGCTTGACGACGACGTACTTGAGCCATGTAATTGTCCAAGTACTCGCGCGCCTTTAGAGAAGCAGCACTGGCAGTGGCGAGATTTGCTTTTGTCGTCTCTAGCGACTTTTGAGCGAGATTCATCTCGGCGATCATCGACTTGGCGATGTCATCCTGCCCCATACGAATGGCGGCCTTAATTTTACCGTCTAAAGACGTGACTTTTTCCTGATCACGCTCTATTTCTCGTTCGAGACGTTTTTCATTCGCCATAACTTCAGCTACATTGGAACGAAGTTTCGGCACTTCGTCATTCATATCACGGATGAGTTGTTCCAGAATTAACTCCGGATCTTCCGCGGATGAAATCAGGCCACCAAAAATTGCTCGAAAGAGACGTTTCAGTCTTGCCCACATAGTGGACCTCCTTATTTGTTTCAAGTGTTGATATTTAGGTAATCCTGAGGATCACCGTGATTAAAACTTGTACTGTCCGACAAATATCGAATTTTACTATAAACTTTCAGAATTGTCGAATGTAGTAAATAAATAAAAAAAGGCCAGTATCTAGCCATATTTTAACGCTTCACCCGATAGGGTTATTTCGTCTCCTGTTAGAATTTTGAAAATCTCAGCGTACTTGATTTGAGTGTTAGCTACGACATCTTGAGGTAGTTCTGGAGCTGGCGGGTTCTTACTCCAGCCATTGTTAATGACAAAATCCCTAACGTATTGCTTATCTAGCGATTCTTGACCCCCACCAGGTTCGTACCCACAATTTTTCCAAAAACGAGTATTGTCGGGGGTTAAAATTTCATCTACTAGAAACAATTGACTATCTCTTAATCCAAACTCAAACTTTGTATCGGCGATTATTATTCCAACACTCTCAGCATACCTTGAGGCTAGAGCGAAAAGGGTTAGAGATATTTGTCTTAATTTCTCTGAGAGATCAGCACCGATTTTTTCTGCCATATAATCGTAAGAAATGTTTTGATCATGCCCTGAAACTTCTTTAGTGGCTGGTGTGAATATTGGTTCAGGTAATTTGCCTGACTCTAAGAGACCAGATGGCAACCTAATACCACAGATTTGACCAGAATTTTTATATTCTTCCCAACCCCCTCCACTAAGAAACCCCCTAACGACACATTCGAAGGGAATAACCTCACACTTTCTTACTAATTGTGATCTACCTGCTAGTTCTTGAGTAAACTGCGAGTAGGGACTCGGATAGTATTTCACACTATCGGTTATTAAATGATAGGGTACAATGTGAGTGAACTTTTGTGCCCAAAAATTAGAAAGCATAGTAAGAATTACTCCTTTACCTGGAATTGGATTTGGGTGTACGCAATCGAAAGTAGAGATACGATCTGTTGCAACTATAAGAAGCCTATTCTGCCCTAAAGTATAAACATCTCTAACCTTACCGGATCTTTTTGGACCTGGAACCATACACTCAAACATCCCTTTTTGAGAGATAACAAAATTCGCCATAATTCCTCCTTTAAATAAAAAGAACCAAGCGAGTTACTCACTCGTTTGGTTCGGTTTTTTCTTTGATGTAAGCAAGAAGCTTTTCCCGGACTAATTCTAGGCCTTGCTCCCTTTCGGTAATTCTGCCTTCGTCCCTTAGGTTCTCAACTTCTTTTATCCAGATTCCGAAATGAAATCTTTCGGTTTGTGGGAAGCTGAAACCTAGCTCTTTACACATAGCGAGAATATCGCGACCATAGACGAGGTCGGTTTTAGCTACTACGTCCAGGTGTTTTTCGGTTACGACTTCAGCAAGCTTGAGACCTGGCAGATAAGGTGCTTCTTTAACCCCTGGGATGGCTCTACCTTTTGAGTCGGCTTCTGAAACAGCGATCGCTACTCGCCAAGGAGTAGGTGAGATTCTTTTTAGCAATCGCCTGACGGCGTTTGCGTAAGAGGTTTCTCCTAGACTACCCTTCTCCAGACTTCGAAAGAGTTCTGCGGGTTTTAGGTGATCCGCGGAAACAGCTTCCATTGTTCGGATGAGCTCACTCTTAAGCTTCATCCTGTTGCCAAATTTCCGACAAGGGTCGACACCTGCTTCTTCATGTCCCCTGCTTCTCCATCGCCCTTCTTCAAAAGCGGTGGTTGCAGGTTTTCCGAAGTCATGACCCAAAGCACCATACATTACCGCGAGGGATTCTTCTTCGGAAAAACCTTCCCGGCGGATAATTGCTGCTGCCTCGTCGACAACCATGAGCGTGTGAATGAACACATCGCCTTCTGGGTGCCATTCTGGATCTTGTTCGACACCAATGAGCGCATGGATCTCCGGGAAATGAATTTCCAAGATACCCAAGTCCCTCATTAGATTAAACCCAATGGAAGGTGCCTTGCTCTTAAGCAGCAGCTTTTTCATTTCTTCGCTAATTCTTTCGAATGGAAGTTCTGAAAATTCACTACCCTGAACCATTTCTTTCATAAGCTCGAATGTTGCAGGGTCAATCTGCATCTCGAAACGTGCGGCGAACTGCACCGCTCTGTAGACACGAAGCACGTCGTCACCAAAGTGCTCAGGGTCTGTTGCGCGGAGGATTCCGGATTCAATATCCTCACACCCACCAAATGGATCAAACACCTCCCCTGTGAGAGGGTCGGCAGCCATGCTGTTGATTGTGAAGTCTCGTCTCTTAGCAGCGTCTTTGATACTGAGTGAAGGATCTCCAAGGATGTTGAAGCCTCTGTGTCCGCGGCCAGCTTTGGAGTCGAGTCTGGGGATAGAGATATCTAACTCGATACCATTTTCGACAGAAACCTTGATAACCTTGAACTGTTCACCTACTAGATTAACCTTCTCTCTACCGAAAAGTTCAATCAGAAGCTGGATCAATACCTCGGATGACACACCATAAACTTCGAGGTCGCCATCTTTTGACCCTGTACCGCGAAATGCGTCACGGACAAAACCACCAACCAAAAGTGCTCTCGGCTGAATATGGGAGTGGCTCGGGAGAGGTGATAGGTTTACCACAGCTTTCGCGACTTTTTGCGCATAAGCCAAGATATGAGGATCCTGACTCAGAATGAGTTTTGCTTGTTCTTGTTTCGTCATTATTACCTCACTCTCCATGCATGGAAACATTAACTTCCACACATAAGGGTATGATAGAGTTCGGGTCTCTGGTTGATAAGTTGGGTTATGAGTTCAATAGTTGCATCTTGCTGTATGTCTGGATCGTATTTCTTGCAGTATGAAATGACTAACAATTCAATCTCAGCATCCGAACAAGAGGCACCGGCTATTTTATTTTGCAAATCGACTCTTTGAAAAAATTGATCTATTATTCTACTAATTTGAAGTAATTCATCCTTTAACTTTCTAAAGAATGGCCTCAAACAATTCATAGCGTAACCTCCTGTTATTATTTAGAAACAAGAAGCTTTATAACATTTTTTTAATAAAAAATCAAGCCTTGTTAGGAGATTTATATATTTTTAGTATCAACCAAAAACAATAAACTGCTAGCATCGCATCATCTGCTAATACCAGAGGAATACTAGGTGGTAATAACCAACCAATAAAGTCTAAGTCAATAGGAATAATAAAATAGACTAACGGTATCAGGATAAGAAAAAATACCTTATACCCCCTACTTAACTTGGATTCTGCGATTCGCTTAGGTATGTTGATTTTGCTATTCATATAAGTAAGTTTGCACTCATATTAAATAAAAAACAACTTCTAAAGAAGAAGTTGTTTTTTGGTGCCGGTGGTGGGAGTTGAACCCACAATCCCTTACGGGCGCGCGATTTTGAGTCGCGAGCGTATGCCAGTTCCGCCACACCGGCGCTTCGTTTTTCTTCAACCCGTTCGCCTTAAAATCACAAAGGCTCACTATGTTTCAGAAAATCCTCGCTAGCCCCAAATACCTTATTGCTATAGTTTTAAAAAGACTTTTCAAATCTTTTTAAAACACTTAAGTAATCAAGCTATTTGGGGACCCCTGTTTTTTTCTTCAACCCGTTCGCCTTAAAATCACAAAGGCTCACTATGTTTCAGAAAATCCTCATTTTTTAACAGCAATCAAGGACTAGAGTATTTTATATTCATTTTCAAGTTAGGTAAAGTAAGGTGTAACAATTAGCACATTGAAAATTAATCCCAGAATTATACCTAAGGTAATACCTCCTAATAAATCGGTTATATAATGAAATCCTAAAGCTACTCTGGCTAACCCCATTAACGGGCCTATAATTAAAGCCGCTAAAGCTAATCTAGGCCAGATTTGGTACATGGCTACTGCACTAAAGGTCATTATTAGTTCGTGGTCCGAAGGGAAGGAATCGTGTTGTTTGTGGCGGAAGGTGAAAAGAATAGATTCGACTGGCTTGAATCCGTATTTTTGGTATGGCCTAGCTCTTTTTGTGAGTCGGTGGATAAATTCACTAACCACAAACCTTGAAAAAAGAATTACTATTATTAATATCCCCAAAAATAACATACTTTTGTTGTGGTAAGCGTGCCATGCTACGGCTAGGGAATAGAAAACAATAGCATATGCTGCAAAGAGAACTAAAAGCTCTCTATATAAAAAGGATTTATTTATTTTCTTTTGTTGGGATAAAAAAAAGTTTTTCATCTATACTTTATGGTGCGATAGTTTGAATTAAAACATAGTTATTGAAGAAGTAAAAAGTTATGTAATAACTAGTAATGCCAACTAAAATACCCCCTAATATGTCTGATAAATAATGATAACCTAAAGCTACCCTACTTAAGCCTACTAAGATTGCGAGTACTGCCGAGACAATACCCAGCACAGGATACCAAAGAGCTATACCGAGCGATAGCGAGAATAGAAATGCTGTGTGGTCTGAAGGGAAAGAGTCGTAACTCCGCCGTACTCTCGAAAAAAATTTTGATTCTTGTGGTTTAAAGTGATGCTTCTGATATGGTCTTTGCCTGGTTATTAATGTTTCCAAGACTGGCGAGGATATGAACCGAGCTATGGATGCCGTTATTCCTAAAAAATAGAATGGGATAATCTGGCCAGAATAAAATAGCCACACCCCAAAAGCAAAATAAGGAACGAGACCATAAAATGCCAAACACTGAAGCGTTACTCTTAACAATGCGGAATTTGTAATTTTATTTTGTGTTTCTAAGAACCATTTTCTGGTCCACATATTTTAGTGTCTTACATAATAGACTAATAATATTATAACCGCTAAAGCTATTCGGTACCAAACGAAGACTCTAAAATCTTTTTTAGAAATATATTTCAGTAAATACTTTATTGCGAAGAAACCCGATACTGCAGAAGCAAAAAAACCAATTATCAATTCTGGATTCCCTGATGCTGAACCTATTTCTTTTATTTTAGAAAGCCCTGCCCCTAGAATAATTGGAATTGAGAGAAGAAAACTAAACCTTGCGGCATCTTCTCTTTTAAACTTTAGACCCAGAGCAGATATCATAGTTGCACCACTTCTCGAAATACCGGGGATAATTGCCGTTGCTTGGGATAAACCTATAACAAGAGAGTCTTTCCATGTGATACGGTTTAAGTTTTTTTCTTTTTTACTTGCTGAGTCTACTAACCAGAGTAGAATACCAGCGAGACTCAAAGTTGCCGCGATTAACAAAGGATTTCTAAAAACAGTCTCAACTTTTTCTTCAAGCAACTTACCTATTATTGCACCAGGGATTGTTGCTATCAGTAAATACCAAGAGAGTTTTTGGTAAATATTTCCTTCAAAATCTCGAGTGGATTTTCTTAGACTATGTAAAAAACCTCGAATAATATTTATGATATCTGTTCTAAAATAGATAAATACGGCAAGAAGAGTTCCCCAATGAAGCGCAAGATCGAAACCAAGTCCAGGGTCTTTCCAACCAAAAAACCATGGCACAAGAATTAAATGTGCAGAAGAAGATATTGGCAAAAATTCACCAAGACCCTGAACTAACCCTAGAATTAATGCTTGAATTATTGTCATTAATTTGTAGTTTCACTTTTTGACTGCACGAGTAGATTATAGATTATTCTGAGACCTGCGATAAAAAATACTAAACCTACACCCACCTGGATAATTGCTATTACCAATGGTGACTCTCCCCATATTGGGTTTTCGTACTCTAAACCCGCATAAATTGCCCCTAACCCGGGAGCAACCAAAAATACTAAGGCAAAAACCACACCCACCATGCGGAAAAATGGATTTCTGAAAGCGCGATTAGAAAGACCGCGGTATAATTGACCTTCCATACTAACTAACCCTAGGGGTGTATTGTCCACCTCAGGTATTCCAAAATTTTTGGGAATTTTGCCTTGCTTCATTTTTTTATTCTATCCCTGGGACAGGGAAATTTTTGGTTAATTCTATAACTTCTTTCTTAACTCCTAAAATTGTTTCGTGGGATAATAATAAATTTTCAAATGACTTAATTTTTTCCATTCTTACGGTTTTGTCATCTGGTAGTTCTGTTGTAGCAAATTCTTTTATTATTCTTGAAATTAATTTTCCTACGACTTGCATCTCGGATTCTTTCATACCCCTAGTCGTTAGAGCTGGAGTACCCAGTCTTATTCCAGATGGATAGAAGGGACTTGCTGTATCTCCAGGTACAGTATTTTTATTTACGGTAATATGGGCGGCATCTAATGCTTTTTCTATGAATATACCTTTGCTTGGACCATAGGCCCTCAGATCGACAAGGAGAAGATGGTTGTCGCTCCCACCAGAGACAAGCTTTATCTCGTCTGAAGCTAGAGACTCTGCTAAGACCTGGGTGTTTTTTACAATTTGTTCTGCGTATGTTTTAAAGCTTTCTTCCTTTGCTTCTTTTAAAGCTACTGCTATGCCTGCAATAGTGTGTTCGTGTGGACCACCTTGAGAGCCTGGGAAAATTGCTTTATCTATTTTGTCCGCAAATTCTGATTTGCTAAATATCATTGCAGCTCTAGGGCCCCTGAGTGTTTTATGAGTAGTTGTGGTTACTATGTCTGTGAAAGGAAAGGGACTTACGTGTACCTCACCGGCAATGAGCCCTGAAAT
This sequence comes from uncultured Candidatus Saccharibacteria bacterium, assembly GCA_964384035.1. Taxonomy (GTDB): domain Bacteria; phylum Patescibacteriota; class Doudnabacteria; order UBA920; family UBA920; genus CAYLIB01. The sequence continues at coordinate 133,129 of CAYLIB010000002.1, read as the reverse complement.
ATGCGAAATATCGGCCATTGAAATAGCACCAACTTTTTTTGCAATCTCGTGGAATTTAGCAAAATCTATTTTTCTTGGGTAAGCGGTAAATCCTGAAAGAATAATCTTAGGCTTATGTTCGAGTGCTAACTTTTCTACTACTTCGTAATCTATTTGTTCTGTCTCTGGGTTGAGTGGATAGTGAATAAAATTAAACGCACGACCAGAAAAGTTTACTGGAGAACCATGTGTTAAATGCCCACCTTGTGCAAGTTCAAGGGATAATACCGTGTCTCCGAATTCTAAGAGTGCATTGTAGACTGCAATATTGGCAGGGCTTCCGGAATAAGGTTGAACATTTACCCTGTACTCTCCTGCCCCAAAAACCTCTTGTGCTCTTTTTTGGCAAAGGGTTTCTAGCTGATCGACTATAAAGTTTCCTCCATAGTACCGTTTACCAGGGTACCCTTCGGAATACTTGTTAGTAAAAATGCTTCCATTGGCCTCGAGGACGGCTTTAGATGTGTAATTTTCTGAAGGAATAAGCTCAAGACCTTCTTTTTGACGGATTTCTTCCTTTTTAATGAGTTCGTAAATTTCTGGGTCTTGGGTTTGGATGGTATTGTAGTTCATGGGATTTGTAATGAAGAATGAAGAATAGAGAATCCCCCTTCGCTAAAGCTACGGAGGACAAGTAAAGGGTGACGGGGAAAACTAGGGTTGGTTTACCAGAGGAAACCGCGGGATTGTAATAAAAAAAGCTCTATTCGCATAGAGTTAGTATACCATCCAAAGACCCTAAAATTAAATAATCTAGATCAACATATACAAAAGACTAAAAATGGCAGCCAGTAGGAAGACTGCGAGGAAGCTTCCGGTCATTCCGAATAAAATGATACCTAAAAGACACGCAAGGAGCTTACCTATGGCCAGACTTTGCTCAAAGAAAACAACGTACGGCATTATATGCGTTGATTCTGCTCTTTCGTAAGTTACTGCCGAGAGAGGTATAAAAACGATATCCTTACTAGTTCTTGAAAGCGCGTCTACGGCAAAGATACTAGTGTAACCATTTACCATAAATCTAGCTAAGTAAACAAGTGAGGTCATAAAGGCTCCTATTTTAATTAGCATACCCTTACTTTTCGTATCGGTAATTTTACCTAAATAAAGAGCCAGTACAGTTGCAACAAGCGTTGAGAGAGTTGCGAGTAATCCAGTCCCCTCAAAGGTTTTAACTATGGTGTAAATAAATATAGGCCAGATAGTTAAAACAATTAGTTCTTCTCCAAAACCCAAATAACCTAAAAACTTCTTAGGGTATTTTTTATACATTTCCAAAGTCCACTTATACTGGTATGGCTTAGGCACAAACTCTTCTTTCCTTATAAAGAGAGGAATAAAAGAGCAAAAATAAATTACAGAAGCAAGCAGTAAACTTCCCTGTAGTCCATAATAAGAACCAACTAACCCACCAATAAACGGCCCTGCGATCCTTGTGAGATTTACAATGGCGTACAATGCAGAAAATTCTCTACCCTTCTGATGCTGCCCTGCGAACCTACTTATACTTGCATGGAAAGCTGGCCAGTATAGTGATTTAGTCATAGCTAATACCACAGGAGCTAACCATATTAAATAGTTGTAATTGGTACTGTTATATAACAACAACCAATAACCAATCATAAAGAAAGTACTATAGAAGATTCCATGATAATAACCAGATACGCTTACTATGCGAGCGCCGATGGGAATAAACAAGGCATAGCAAAAGTACACTAGAGCGTAATACCAAAGCACCTGCTGAATGGTGAAATTAAGAACGGTAAATAAGAAAATTGGCTCGAAAAGGAGCATTATGGATACACCTAAATCACCTATCGCGGTTGCCGCGTAGAGCTCTTCTATTTGCAGAGATAGCCTGCGCGAGAAATAATGTGGCAGACTTAATTTCATATTTTTATTTCCAGAATTTTTTTATTTCTGTTTCTTTAATGGGACCAACTCTTAGAATTTCATAAATCTGTCCATCTATTTTGACTAAGGTTGATGGTTTTGTTTTAACTAACTTACCTGCATCGAGAATTAAATCTGGTTTATGCTTTTGCTTTTCAAATTGCCTAAATACCTCTTCTCCTGAGTAACTATCTTTACCACCACTAATATGTTTTGAAGGATTAGCACTGGTTGTAGTAATTGGTGAACCAAGAGACGCTACTATATCTTGAGAAATTTTACTTTTAGACATCCTTACACCTAAAAATCCAGTGTTACCAGAGAGAGTTTTATAAACCTTCTCACGACTCTTTAGTTTTAATACTAAAGTAAGTGGACCAGGCCAGTATTTATTTGCAAACTTTTCGATTTGCTCGTCCCAATTAACTATTTCTTTAGCATAAGAAATACTGGGCACTAAAATATGTATAGGTTGAGTTTTCTGTCTTTCTTTAATTTTATAAAGCCTCTTAAGCGCTTCCTGGTTTGAAATATCTACAGCGAGCCCATAACTAGTATCTGTTGGATATGCGACAACTTTTCCTTCTCTTAAAGCTTCAGTAATTTGCGATATTATTTTTTTGTGATTTTTTAAACTATATTTAATAACTTCCATATAAATAGTATACAGTACGTTGACTAACTTTTTGATTTTGAAAAATCTACTAACCTAATAGTTTCAAACCTATTTCCGGGTCCTGCGTTCTTTCCATACTTCCTTCAAGTGAAATTAAGCTTAGTTCTAATGTAGGCTTTACTTTTAACCCAAAGACATGCCCTCCAAAAGCCAGCATATCTTCTCCACTAAATGAGCCGTGTGAATGGATAACAATCTCGCCGTTGCTAGTACTTACATTCCCCGATAAATTAAGCACCTCGAAAGAACCTCTATACTCTTTAAGATCGTAGTTCTTCGAATCTGAATTATAAAAACCAAGCTGGAGAAATGAGGCCCCGCCAATTCCGAAGAAAAAAGCAGAATTAATATTTTGATCTAATAAAAAGGATCTTAGTTCAGTTATATAATCCTCTCCCAGCTTAAAAGATAGAACATATCTTCTACCGTCTTTTAATACAATTTTCATTTTATTTTATAGTACGAAATTAATGAGCCTTCCTTGAACGAATATTGTCTTCTTAGGTTCGTTATTACCCAACTGTGATTTTATTTTTTCTAACTTTAATACTTCCAATTTTACCTGAGCTTCTGTAGAGTTAGGACTCATTCTTATTTTGTCTCTGAATTTTCCATTTATTTGAACAACAATATCCACCTCATCATCGGTAGCTTTTTTGGGATCATAACTAGGCCAAGAGAGTAACTGTATGGACTTTTTACCACCAAGAAGCTCGTAAAGCTCTTCGGTTACATGGGGAGCAAAAGGATGGAGAAGCTGTAAAAATATCACCATATCCTTTTTTGCTACAGATTCATCTTTTATATTGTTCAAGAAAGACATAAACGAAGAAATGGCTGTATTGAAACGTAAACTCTCAACATCCTCGGTAACTTTTTTTATTAGTTTATGAAGTTCTTTATCTGCTTTTTCTGTTGTCTTATTACTACCAACTCCTTGTGTCTGCACCCAAACCCATACTCGCTCTATAAATCTCCTAACGCCGCTAATACTCTGCGTGCTCCAAGGTTTTGCATCCTCGAGTGGGCCCATAAACATTTCATAAAGCCTAAGGCTATCTGCGCCCACCTCTTTTACGACATCGTCTGGGTTTATAACATTTCCCTTACTCTTACTCATTTTTTCACCATCAGGACCTAGGATTAACCCCTGGTTTCTGAGTTTCAAGAAAGGCTCCTCGAATTTTACCAAGCCTTGGTCAAATAGGAATTTGGTAAAGAAACGAGAATAAAGTAAGTGTAATACAGCATGCTCTGCACCACCCACGTAAGTATTTACTGGTAACCAGCTTTCTATTTTTTTAGTATCGGCAAAGGTTTTTTTGTTATTGGGGTCTGTATAACGCAGGTAATACCAAGAGGAATCCACAAAAGTATCCATTGTATCACTATCTCTTCTTGCTTTCCCCTTACATTTTGGACAATTTACATTGTGAAATTTTTTACTTCTAGTGAGGGGTGACTCACCTGTTGGCCTGAAATCTACATCTTTAGGCAAAACGACAGGTAGGTCTTTTTCTGGCACTGGTTGCTCTCCACACTTCTCACAGTGAATTATAGGAATAGGCGCACCCCAGTAGCGCTGACGAGAAACTAACCAATCTCGAATCTTGTATTGAGTAGACTTTTTTCCATATCCATTTTTTTCTAAGTATTTCAAAATTGGTTCACGAGCCTCGGACCAAGTCATTCCAATAATACCTTCGGGGGCTTTCTCTAAAACTCCTTCAGTAGCGTGATGGTAACAGTACTCTAAATTCTTTACTTTTTTTGCTTCAACAGGATCTTTCGGAAACATTACTGGCGTTAATGGAATTCCGTATTTTTTAGCGAAGGCAAAATCACGCTCATCATGGGCGCTGCAATTCACAAAACCACTACCATAGTCCATAACTACAAAAGAAGCTACCCATATAGGAAGATCACCTGTTCCAAAAGGATTATCTAAAAATCTACCAGTAAAAATACCTTCTATGTCTTTGTCGACTTGGAATTTTTGAGCGAGCTTTTTCTTTTTTATCTTGTCAGCAAATTTCAAAACTACTTTTTCGTGTTCTGTACCTTCTACCAACTTTTTTAGCATTGGATGTTCTGGCGCGATAACAGCAAAAGTCTGGGCCATAAATGTCTGAGGAACTGAATCATACGCAGTCAGAGTTACGTCTAAACCCTTAACTTTCTGTGTATAGGTTATACCCTCGCTTTTTCCAATCCAGTTCTTCTGCATGTGCTTTATTGGATCTGGCCAGTCTAAACTTTCAACATCTTTTAGGAGCCTCTCCGCATAATCAGTTATCTTAAAAAACCATTGCGAAAGTTCTTTTTGGACTACCTCACTCCCACATCTTTCACATTTACCATTTACCACTTGTTCATTTGCGAGCACAGTATGGTCCTGCGGACACCAATTTACTGCAGCTTCTTTTTTATAGGCTAAACCTTTTTCGTACAATTTTAAGAATAACCACTGGGTCCACTTATAGTATTCTGGATCACAGGTAGAGATTTCTCTACTCCAATCGTAGGAGAAACCAAGAGACTTTATTTGCTGAGTAAAACGTCTGATATTTTTCTTAGTAGAAGTTTCAGGATGTATACCAACTTTTATAGCATAATTCTCTGCCGGTAACCCAAAAGCGTCCCAACCCATTGGATGGAGCACATTGAAACCCTTCGCCCTGTAGTAGCGAGTTAATATATCTGTAGCAGTATAACCTTCGGGGTGCCCTACATGGAGACCGGCTCCACTTGGATATGGAAACATGTCCAATATGTACATGTTCTGCTTGCCAGCAACAGTGTCTTTAGCAACAAACGATTTTTTGGTTTCCCAAAATTTCTGCCACTTTTTTTCTACCTGTAAATGATAATATTTTTTAGCTTTAGTCATAATAGGACTTAGATTTTAAATGCTTTAGCTTATTTAACCACACCATAATCCTTCCCAATCGGGAGGTTCTTAAAGAGGAATTCTACCCCATCCGAAAGCACCACACAATGCTCACCATTTCTAAAACCTTGAGCAGGGGTTATCTCATACCTTTCCCCCAGTGCTTTTACTATAAAAGACCTAGGCCCGCTTCCATGACCCACTACCAAAACACGCTTTCCTATGTAACCAAGAGCTATTTCTCGTAGTTGTTCAATGTAACGAGTACCAGCTTCTGCGTAGGTTTCTACAGATTCATCAGGCCTGAAGTAAAATTTTTCTTCATTCCAATAGATACCGAAACCCTTACCAAGTTCAGGGTATACCTTTTCAACTGCGGTCCTATATTCCTGATAACTTTTACCTTCGTACTTACCGTAGTGCTTTTCACGGAGCATTTTTAAGGCTTTAACCTCAAGATCCCTGTGTGCTTTCAAGATTTCTGCAGTCTGCCTAGCCCGCAAAAGGTCTGACGAAAATATGGCATCGAAATGAATGTCTTTAAAATTTTCAGCTATTTCTTTAAGTTCATTTTTGCCATTTTCTGTAAGCTCTCCGTTAATAATCTGGCCATCCATGATGTGACCTACGTTTGATTTAGACTCACCATGCCTGAAAAGATAAAACTCACAATACTTGGCATGATCGATTCCACTCTCATTCACTGTAATACTCATAAGCGCGTCTGTTTATTTAATATAGGGAGAAATTATATTCAGCAATTTATCATGAACTAATCCATTACTTACCAGAGCACCATTTATTTCTTTATCATACCGCTGATCATTACCATACAAGTCAGTAACTCTACCTCCGGCTTCTTCAATAATAACTTTTATAGCAGCTATATCCCAAGCGGTTTTCCCTGCGAAGATATACGCAGCGTAATGACCGGCGGAAACTAACGTAGAACTATATACGGCGGAACCTATCTTAAATACACTCCCACCTTTTCCTATAATAACCGGCAAAGTATCATCTAATTTAAACTTTGCTTCTATCCAATAGTCAAAAGCTATGTATAACTGTCTCCACTCACTAAACTTATTCACTTCCAGCTTTGTATCGTTTACAAATGATCCGTGCCCTTTTTCACCCCAATACATACGGTCCATATAAGGATCGTACGCAACACCGACAACGGGATTACCGTCCTTGCATAGAGCGAGAGAAAAACAACTCGTTGGCCAACCATGAGAAAAAGGTATGGTCCCGTCTATAGGATCACAAACCCACACGAATTCCGTATTGTTATGCGAGGAAGACTCTTCTTCACCTAATAATGAGTGCTGGGGAAATTCTTTCTCGACAGCCTCAAGCACCATTCTGTTTATCGTAGTATCGGTTATAGTAAGAGGAGAATTATCCGCCTTCCATACTTTTTCACTCGAACCAATACTTACGAAGTTTTTTCTTATCAACTCTCCTGCTTTACTAGCTAATTGTTTTGCGAATCCTAATTCTTTTTCGTACATATTGATATTTTGAAATTATTTACAATCGGGGGCATTACTAAACCAACTAGCACTACCATTTTCTCTAACCTTACAATTTGCCTTATTACCATCGTTAGCAAATGGAATAAGTATGCCAAAACCTTGCTGCGGAGCAGAAACATCTGTGACTATGTATTTATAGTTCATTTTAGGAACTGTAGTACAGGGATTTCCGGTTGCAGGACACCTTGGGTCTCGTGGAAGAGGGTCTATATAGGGTTGCATTGTAGATGCGAATAACCAATCCCAAAGCGCCACTTCGGTTTCACTCCCAGCAGAAGTAGTTGGATAGACCCCATAATCCAAATAATACAACTCAAGTGCTTTTCTCATTTGGTTAATATCGGCAATTCTCTTGGTATCTCTAGCTGTACTTCTTGCTTTATTTAGTGAAATGAGGACCACACTAGCCATAAGTGCTATTATCGAAATAACGAGCAGCAATTCAATAAGCGTAAAACCTAAAGACTTATTTTTAATCGAACACATTTTTCCACTATTTTAAATAGTACTTTTATATTTGTGGCAACTGAAAGAAATCTACTCCGTCTGAAAGTATTCTAACAAATTTACCGTTATCAATCCCCCATGCAGGAAAATCTTCTAGACCTCCGAACCCAGCCCTAACCATAAATGCTCGAATTGCTCCGCCATGCCCCACGAGCAATACTCTTTTACCAATATAACCTAAAGCGATCTCTCTTATTGCAAGTATATATCTCTCTGCTGCCTCTTCATAACTCTCTACTTCTGGTCTGGGTTTAAAATCCCAAACTAACTCGTCTCTACCATTACTTAACTGTGGATATACATAGGCTATGAGTTTTTTATATTCCTCCCACCCCATTCCTTCTATCTCTCCGAAAAATCTCTCACGAAGTTTATATGTTGTCTGTATTACAAGATTTCTTTCCGCCCGAAGAATTTCAGCAGTTTCTACAGCCCTCACGAGATCTGAAGCAAAAATAGCATCAAATTTTATGTTCTTAATTTGTTCTGCTACGTCTTTTAGATACTCTTTACCCTCTTCTGAGAGAGGGGCGTTTATTATTTGACCATCCATTATTTGTCTTACGTTAGAAATAGATTTACCATGGCGGGCCAAATAAATTTCACAATATTTTTGTTTTTCTTTTGAAAAATTAAGCATTTATTTGATTCGGCTTGTATGATTTAATTACATAAATTAGCCAACCAATAAATACAAACGACCCACTAACAAACAACGGAATATTCACTGCAAAATGCGCGGCAAGGAAGCCAGCCAAAAGTGGTGGATAAGTAGCAGCTATTGCTTGTACAGAGGTAGAAATACCCATAACCTCTCCCTGCTCTTCGGGTGGCGCTGTCCTGCTTATAATTGCCGAAAAGTTAGCGAACATTAGACCTATGAATACCGAGAGCACAAGAGCGAGTACCATTATGTAATTAAACTTTGGCAATAATGGTATCCCAATAAGCAAGATACTAACTAGGATGACGGATATAAAGACAGTTTTCCAGGAACTTGCCCGTTTACTAACCCAAGGGACTATTAGCGCTTGCGTAATAATCATGCCTACCCCAACAACTCCGAAGTAAACCCCGACTTGCCTTTCGCTAACATGAAATTGTTCGTAGTAATAAGTTGCCACGAAACTTGTATAGAAAGCGAAACCGGACTGAATGAAAAACCAGGCTAAGAATAAAAATTTAGAGACTGGGGATACTATAGCTTTCTTAATATTTGAAAGAGATTTATTAAATGTCAGTTTCATTACCAACAGCTTCTGATTGGTTTTTGGATAGAACCTAAGGATCATTAATGTATTAATTGTCGCTAATAACCCCGCAAACCAAAAAGGAATTTGCGCTGAAAACCAAGAAACAAGATTTGAATCTGCTAACACACCCCCCAATAGCGGTCCTATTATGAAACCAATACCAAACGCCGAAAAAACAATACCAAAATTTTTAGCTCTTTCTTTAGGTTCTGAGATATCTGCTATCGAAGCTTGGGCAATTGAAAAATTCCCCGCTGTAATACCGTCTATTAGGCGACCCAGGAAAACTAAAGTAAAACTTTTGAGAGCTATACCAATGGCAAATAAAAAATGACCTAAAGCCGTACCAAAAACAGATAAGGCTAAAAGTTTTTTTCTGCCATAAATGTCTGAGAGCTGACCCAAAATGGGAGCTGCCAAGAACTGCATGAATGGATATATAGCAGTAACAGCCCCGAGCATATAGTAACCCAAATTACTACTTACGTTATGTAGGATATAAGAGGCTGATGTAGGGTCTGTTAAAACTCTAGGGATTATGGGGAATAATATTCCATAACCAATCGCATCTATTAGAACTGTAAGGAAAATACTAGATAAAGCTTTTTTATTGGTAGACATTAAGATAATTAATCGGTTATAGAAAATAATTTTTTCGCGTTTTCCGTGGTTATACTTTCTACCTGCATGAGGGACTCACCTCTTACACTCGCGATTTTTTCTGCAACAAACCTTATATATGAAGGCTCGTTTTTTTTACCCCTGAGCGGCATCGGTGTTAAGTAAGGAGCGTCCGTCTCTAGGAGAATACTTTCTAGGGGAATGTTTTTTACTACTTCCTCGGCAATACCGGTTTTATCGAAAGTCACAATTCCATTTACACCAATGTAACCACCTAGACTTACAAACTTTCTTGCATACTCTAAGTTGCCAGTGTAACAATGAACTTCGAATTTGGGGAATGGAGAATGACGATTGACGAATGACGATATGAGCTCTGCTAAGTCCTGATATGCGTCCATAGTGCCGGGACTTGGGCGAGTGTGGATGCATAATACCTTATCCAATTCTAGGGCTAACTTTATTTGTGACATAAAGGCGTCTAGCTGGAGTTTCTTTATCCTTGCGGGGTCTTCGTTTTCTGAGAGACGATAGTAGTCAAAACCGCACTCACCTATTCCAACAACGCGAGGATTTGAAGCTAATTCTTTATAATATTCGTAGTCGAATACTTCTTCGCGAGTCAAGAAGCTACTTTCTTCTTCGTCTACATACTGACTATATGTATGAATTGGGTGAAGACCCACAACCGCATAAACATTGTTAGGGTATTTTGAAAGCATATCAACAGCTTCCTTTGAAGTATCTTTCTGAGTACCTACATTTATTACAATAACTCCAGCCTCAAGCGCTCGATTCATAACCTGATCAGCTTCTTCTTTGAAGCCTCTAAATTGGACATGGGTATGTGTATCTACTAACATAGTGTTATATTTTGGGAGGTTAAATATGGTTAATTGTGATTGCGATAGTGGTAAAGACGCCGAAATGTGCCCTACTTGCAAAACCTTAAATTGCCCTGAGTGCATAAAGACAGAAACTTATAATGAGGGGGAATTAGATGAATTTCTACTTTTTTACTGCAAGGAGTGCGACCAGGAGTTAGACATGCACTTTTAGACTACTCTTGGGAATAACTGCGATGAGAGCTCGCTGCTCTTAATCCCTAATTGAATTTTCTTCGAAGCTTCCGGTAAGAAAGGCTCTAAAAGTATTGAGATCCTAAACAGCTCCATGAGTAAAAAATGAATATCCTCCCTAGCCTGAGTTTCAGTGTCTGGGGATTTTATTTTTTTAAAGGGTTCATTGTTTTGAATGTAACCATCTAATGCCGACATCTTAAGCCATACAAAATCTGAGGATTTTTTAATATTGAAATTTTTTAGCGCTATTGCATATTCAGTATTGTCTGCGTTTAAAATATCCTCGGTTTGTAGTTTAGAATAATCTTCTGTAGAAAGTTTGATATTGGCATTTTGTGCCATTTTTAGAATTCTACTTGTTAAATTTCCTATACCATTTACAAGATTCGCCGTATAACTTTCCTCAAATTTTTCCCAAGTGAAATCACCATCTTCAAAAGTTGGCATCTCGCGAATTAACCAATACCTCAGGGCATCTGTGCCAAATTTTTCTACTACAGAGAAAGGGTCAACCACATTACCCAAAGACTTACTCATTTTTTGACCATCGCTTGTTATAAATCCATGAATTACGATATGGCGACTATTAGGTAAACCAGCCGACATCAACATTGCTTGCCACATAGCTGACTGCTGACGCAGATTATCTTTTCCTGCAAATTGAATACCTCTGGGATTTTCTTGTGTACCCCAAAAATGTTCAAATTTACTTTTATTATCTGGCCAACCTAAGGTAGAAATATAATTCACTAAAGCGTCGAACCAAACATACATTACCTGAGAGTCGTCACCCGGAACTGGAACACCCCAGGACATTTTTTCCTTTACCCTGGAAACCGAGAAATCTTGAAGACCGCTTTCAACGAATTTAATTATTTCAGTGAACCTGAAATCTGGCACAACAAAGTCTGGATATTTCTTGTATAAATCGAGTAATGGTTTTTGAAATTTAGAAAATTTGAAAAAATAATTCTCCTCTTCAATAATTTCCAGTTCCAAATTTGGGTGAATAGGACAGCCACCACCTACAAGATCTGAGTCTGTTTTTTCGAGTTCACAACCCACGCAATATTTAATCTCATAAAGCTTTTTGTATATATCCCCATTTTCCATACATCTTTTCCAAAACTCTTGTGCTGCTAACTTGTGACCTGGATTTGTAGTTCTTATGAAATTTGTATAAGAAAGATTAAGTAATGGTTTCAATGCTTCAAACTTAGGGGCGAAACTATCTACATATTCCTGAGGACTTACTCCTAATTCTTCTGCTTTTCTAAGAATTTTTAGACCATGTTCGTCTGTGCCGGTATTAAAGACAACCTCTTTACCTATTAATCTGTAATATCTTGCTATGCAGTCAGCATGAACAATTTCGAGTGCAAAACCTATATGAGGGTCGGAGTTAACATATGGAGTTGTGGTTGTTAGATAGTATTTTTCCATAAAATAAAAGCCATTTTCGGCTAATTAGTATTTATATTATATATCAAAAGTATTAAAAAAACACGGTTGTTCCGTGTGAGTCTAAGTAGTTAAAGAGAAACAAGCCCCAAGATCTTCACCTTCCTTACCCTGGGCTATCTCAAATTCGAAGACCCCATTTGCCCTACTAACCAGCCTCAATGGAATAATCCGATATGTGGTACCGCCTTGGTGGACAAAAAGCACTGCAAACCCTGAGAGCCTGAGCTCAGTTTCGGTAGGAGGAGCAATGTCCTCCTTACATTCGACACCTAACCCCAGAACCCCTCTTCCGTTTCCAAAGTCATCCCTTCTTCCCCAGAAAAAGATTCTTTTTCCTTTGAGCTGGAAGTCTTTTGCACCACTAAAACCCCCATCCCCGACTTTGATTTCGGGGCAACGGTCAATAAGCGACCTAAGCGCATCCAGCTCGACACGACTATTCATGATCTTAACCTCCTATTGATAGAAACATACAAAATAAAAACCTTCTTTATAGGAAGATTTAGAGTCCAGAGCAAGACTGATTATACAACACAGTGACCTAATGTCAATCTGCTTTATTACTTGCCATTAAGTTTGGCCATTCTTCTATAAAAACAGTCAGAATACCTACCAAGGGAACAGCAAGAAGCAAACCGACAATACCAGCAAGCTTAAAACCTGCCAGCAGTGCCAAAAGAGTAACTATAGGAGACACACCGACAGTTTTTTGCATGATTTTTGGCACCAAAATTAAACCTTCGGTTTTCTGTATGAGCAAGAAAAGCGCTATGACCCCAAAAGCAGTTAAAGGTCCTTGGGGTAAAGCGACAAGGAATGCAGGAACACCTGAAAGTATAGGTCCTATGTAGGGCACTACCTCTAGAGCACCTGCAATAATGGCTAGGAAGAGTGCGTTTTCAACACCTAATATAGTAAGACCGATCCATGTTAGGGCGAATATCGAGAAGGCCAAAATTACTTGTCCTAAAACCCACCGGCCCATTTTTTTCTGAATTTTAGTTACCACGGAATATGTACTCTCTTGAAATTTGATAGGTACTAAAGTCTTAATGAACTTCTTCATACCATCTTCTTCCACACTTAAATAAAAAGAAATAACAAGAACCGTAACAAAGGTAACAAGCCCGTTAACAAAACTTAAAGTTTTTGCAAAGACCGCTCCATTTCCACTACCAAGGTTTAGAAACTTATTAAACAGTGATCCGAGCTCCAAACTTCCAAAAGCGTAAAAAAGGCCAGGGAATTTAAGCTTTAACTCAGCAGAGTAATGAGGAAGGTTATTTACCAGACTTTGGAACTGGTCGATTATAATTGGTGTAATTAGCAAGGCCAGTAACCCGAGAAAACCCAATACTAAAACATAAACCCCCAAAACACTTAGAGATCTGGGGATTTTTTTAAGTTTAAAGTAATCCACCATTGGTTCCATGGCCGATGTAAGGATTAAAGAAAGTAAAAGTATAAGTACGACATCCTGCAAAAGCCAAATTACCCAAAGAGATAGTGCTACTAGCACTACTTTGAGTATAATTTGAGTTTCCTTATTGAATACCTTTAACATTTTTTAGATTATATCTGGCTTTGTGGTGGCCTCTTCTAAGATACCTTTTGCTTTCTCGATACGTTCGTCGATAAGCTTCATCCCTGCTAAACAATATGCTTTAATTTGCTCTGCTAAAAATTCAGTAAGTCCTTCGTTTTTTAAATCTCTAATTAAAATATCTTTTATGGTTTGATCTAAATCTGACATCTCAATCAGATGAATGAGGTCATCCATATCTTGTTGTTTATACATAGTTTTGTTTCCTTTTATCTACCTTGCTCCCCTATTAGATTTTTCATTCTATCTGCCAAGTCGTGAAGCGACTGGAATCGTTGTCTTGAACCGATTAACTCTTCGTCATTCTCCGGTAGTCGGAAATTTCCTATTGCTTCGAATTTGTTTTCGGAGTGATCCAAACCCCTTTCTGCGTTGTTCATTTTGTGTTTCTTAAATTTTTTAGAATTTCTATATCTTTTTTGACTTTATCATGTTCGGTTTCCAAAATCAAACTGCCCTGCCATTTTTTATTTTGTAAATAGGAAATTAGTGCTCCAAAACCGGCTTTACCTATAAGACCTTCTTCTATATGCTCGTGTCTATCTTTCTTTGAACCGAGTTCAGTTTTACTGTCATTTATCTGAAAACATTTTAGGTACTCAAAGCCTATTACTTTGTCGAATTTTTTAAAAGTTTCCTCTACCGAGTCTTTGGTTCTAATGTCGTACCCTGAAGCAAAAGCATGTTGGGTGTCGAAACAGATGCCGCCAAAAGTTTTGTATTTTAATAGCGGCTTCATAAGCTCTGCTAATTCTTCGAAAGTATCCCCTAGCACCTCCCCTGCCCCTGCGGCTATTTCTAGGAGTAATTGAGTTTTACCTTTATAACCTTCCAAAACTTTTGTAATGCCAACTTTTGCCTGCTTTACTGCATTCTCGTAGCCAAGATCTTTCCCGCTACCAACATGGAACATTACGTAATCTGCACCAATTAAACTTCCTCTTTCAAGATCTTGACGGATTAGACTAATTGAACCGTTGTAGGTTTTTGGATTAGCTGAACCGAAGTTAATTATATACGGACCATGGATAACAAAATTGGTGAATTTATATTTTTCCATTTCTTCTTTGAACTGCTTTTGGATTTCTTTTGTTATTTCTGGCGCTGAGCCACCCCTTGGGGAACGAGAAAAAATTTGGAATGTCTCACAGTTTAGATCTGCCGCGTTTTTTGGTGCGTTAAATAACCCCCCTGCAATGGAAACATGACAACCTACTTTAATGTTATTTTTCATTTATTATTTCAATAAACTAATGAGTATGCTTAATTTACAATTCTAAAACTACCTATACCTTTTTCTCTTGGGGCTTGCAGCCTTACTGCTAGGGTTCTTTTTATTATATCTAGCACGACTCTGTCGGATTTTTCCATTTTATAGTCTATGCCACGGGCTTCGGCTAGCTCCGCTAGGCGGGTTTTGCAGGAATGTAAATATCGGGCGACCCTTTTATTCTCATCTTCTGAATTCGGATTATTTAAATAGTTACTCAAACCTTCCATCTCATAGTAGAGTTCTGCCATTACTAAATTTGCAAGATTTGTTTTACTTAAACCCTTATAGTCGTCATTTAACCAAGGAGTAATACATTCGTCTAAATCTACTCTATCTACAACAACTAATAGCTTTGGGACTCTGTGACTCTCTATTTTGTGAGAAAATGGATTTTCATACATAGGTTCTACCAGTTCTGATTTTTTAGAAATGTCAAAACTTTTTTTGAATTTTTCTTGTAGGTAATTTCTAGATTCTCCTATTGTGAAGTCTATAGCTATTACAAAATCCTTATCCTGTCTTGAACTTTTTAAAGTTAACAAGCTATCTGTGCCCTGATGAGCATCGTCCCACCTGGTCGCCGGTCTGAAAGCAATTTGTTTGCCGAATGCGGCTTCTGAAAATTTTGGATCTGCAAATAATCCTTCTAGAATTAGTCCGTATTGCTGGCCTTCGTTTTCAAAAAGCCCAACTCCACCCTTTTTGGATTTTCTCGAAAAAAACTTATCTCTTTCGTATAGAAAAATAGATCTATCTTTAGGGTGCCAATTTTGCAAAAAAATTTCTTCCTTTGGACGATTTGAAGTGATGACTTCTAAAGCCCAAGCTGTGGCTTGGTCCAGCTCTGGGTGTTCGAGATCTTCCTGGGTAGACTCAACATCTACTTCTTTACCCGCATATTCTTCTGGTACAAAACCCGCTTCAAGAGACATAATATTTATTTAAGCAGATCTTTAAATAACTTATCTGATTTGTAGGGACCTATTACAGCTAATGTCATTTTCTTTTTATTGAATAACTCTTTCGCAACAGCTTGGATATCTTTTACGGATACTTTGTCTATCTTTGCAAAAGCATCCATAGGACTCTTAATATTTTTTAGAAATGCTACCTGATCCAAATACCAATCTAGCCTCACCTGATTATCTTCTAGCGCAAGAGTTGTTTTACCTTTAAGATATTCTTTGGCTTTTAGTAAATCTTTTTCAGCAACTGGCTCCCTGCCTATAAGTTCAAGTTCACTTAAAATAACTTTTATAGCTTCCTGAATTTTACCGACCTGAACCCCACTGTTAACCTGAAACAAACCTGTATCCTGAAAACTACCGGGGTGCGAACGAACGTAATAGGCCAATCCCCTTTTTTCTCTAACTTCTGTAAAGAGTCGACTACTCATACCTCCTCCAAGAATGGCTGCTAATACCTGAGCAGAGGTGTTTCGCTTGTCCCCATATGCAAAGCCTTTAAAACCAATGGCTAAATGCGCCTGCTCGGTTTCTTTGAACTGAATGTTTAGCCTTGGTTGATTCTGAGTGTCTTTTGCTGGCATCCAATTATGAAAACGCTTTTTAGGTACATTTGCCCAATACTTACTTATGAGTTTTTTTATAAGTTTTTCGTCGTATTTACCCGAGATACCCAGGATCATATTTGGAGTCTGGTAGTGTCTTTCCATATAGTCCTGAAACATCCTTTTATTGAACTTGGTAACGGTTTCTTTTGAACCAGCGATATCTCTACCAAGCGGGTCGTTAGGCCACATAGTATTTTCGAGAACATTCTCTATCTCGTACATTGGACTATCCTTGTACATGTTTATCTCCTCTACTATTACACCCTTTTCTTTTTCCAGCTCTACTTCGTCTAGGAGTGGATTCTGAAGCATATCTGTAAGTACTTCGAAAATGAGCTCCAGCTTAGTACTGGTAGCTTTTATATAATACTGCGTATGCTCTTTACCTGTATTTGCATTCATTTCTCCCCCAATAGCATCGACTATTTCTGAAATAGCCATAGCACTCGGATGATTCTTAGTACCCTTAAAAAGGAAATGTTCTAAGAAATGAGCAATTCCATTTTCTCTAGCTGATTCACTCCTGGAACCAGTTTTAATAAAAAAATCTACAACGACACTTTCGGCGTCGTTACTCGGTACTTTTAATATTGTTAACCCATTTGCAAGTTTTTCTAAAAAATATTTCATAAATTATTTAATTATCCCAAAATACCTTGACCATGCGGCAATAAATGCCCTGTCTTCGTTCAGATTAGCATTTAAATTAAATCTAAGATCTTGATACACCCCTGCCTCAAAACAACTTCCAGTGTATTCACCTGGTGTAAATTTCATGTTACAAAATGTTGTCTTTTAATTGTCGTGAACACTCAGCGAATTGCTTTACTTTCCCCTTGTCCATGAAGACTAAGTCTTCAATTCTAATTCCGCCTTTTTTCTTTAGGTAAATCCCCGGTTCAATACTAAAAACCATTCCATCTAGAATTGGACCTTCTGAGTATGGACCAACACCTGGAGACTCGTGGACCTCTAAACCAGTACCATGCCCAAGACTGTGTACAAAAAATTTATCTAACTTTTCTTTTCTTAACTTTTCTCTTGCAAGAGCGTCTACTTCTTTTCCTTTCATGCCTAATTTCAGTTTACTATAAGCCGCTTCATACGCATTAAGCACATGCTTGTAGTAATTTTCGAATTCTTTTGAAACCTTTCTAAGGAAAACAGTTCTTGTGAAGTCGCTACAGTATCCGTCTATTTTAAAACCGAAATCTAGCACAATAGGCTCACCTACTTTTAACTGTCTGTCCCCTGGTTTATGGTGCGGGATAGCGGAATTTTCCCCTGCTGCTACTATTGGATCAAAAGAAACATCTTCCGCCCCTGCACCAATTCCTTCGTGTCGAATAAAACGAGCGAGTTGTTTTTCTGTCCATGTATCTTGCTTTAATGCAACTTTTACATTTTCGAATACTTCATGTGTTAGCTTAACTGCCTTTTCAACTAGCTTTAATTCTTCAACGCTTTTTATTAGTCTAAGCTCAGCCAATATCTCACTTCTGTGAGTTAGCTTTACCTTACTTACTTTAGATTCTATGAATTTTGCTTCTTTTAATGTTAGTTCGTCTTCTACTTCCAAAATAGAACCTGGCCTGATGTATTTTTTTATATTTATGAGTGAGTCTGTTTTTAGCTTCTCTACATGTTCTAAACCATCACCAAAAAATACGGCTTGCTTCGGTGACACCAAAAGCAGTCCGTATATGAATTTCTGGCCAGTTAAATAAAATATGTTTTCTGGTTTTTTTATAACTACAGGTCTTTTAAGAGATTTTCTAAATATATTTAAATTTTTTGATTCTGGCATTATTATTTTTGATTATTTGTATCTACTGAAATATCATCTGGTTCTAAATTCTTAAGCAACAAACCTTCAAATATTTGTCTTGGATTCCTAGCGTCTTTGTAATCACGTCTTAACTCAACTAAAGACCGTGTAATGGCTCCTATATAAAGATCCTCTATTTCGGGTGCATCCCGGAATGCGGCTCTTACATCTAGATCTTGTGGGTTACCATCGATAACTGTTTCTATAAGTTCATCTATAGTGTCTGATTTATTCAAAAGTATCCACTCCCTTACTCTTGCTCTCATCCTACGTTCTTCTAGTAGCAGACCTTCAGGTTCGGGTTTAAAGCCCTCGTGAGGGGGTTTGGTAACCGATTTTCTTGTTGGATAGAGTTTTGACTCGAGGATCAATTTAAGTTTATCCTTCACAGGAGGTAATTCACTAAGGCCTGTGGCGTGAAGTTCTCCTAAGGAAGTGAAAATAATTTTTAGCAACTCTTCGGGGACTTCATCTTCCTCGAATGTTTTTGCGACATCTTCCTCTGTTAGACTACCTTCTGCAACTTTTTCGATTAGACTCCCAATTTCTTTTTTCTTTTCTGAAAATAGCCATTCTAAAGTTTTTTTACGACTTTCGAAAACCCCTTTTCTACCCGCTGATTCTACCAAATCACTATTTTCTTCTCTCCTCTCTTCCTCTGCTGGCTGAAAAGTTTCGACTTGGGTAGGAGTTTCTACTTTTTCGCCAACTTGCTCGGCTCGTTTCATTTGAGCTAGTTGAGCTTTGGCTTGCTCTATCCCTTTCATAAACTGAACAATTTGTTCTTCTCTGCTGCCATCATCCCTTTTCTCAACCTCACTTTTTTTGATTCGACCGCCTAGTTGCCAACCTTTTTTGACTGACCTAAGGACAGCTTCGCCTGGACTATAGTGAGTTGAAATATCCAACATCTGAACTATTAAATTTCGTGACTCTGGATGCCACTCTTTGCCTTGCATGCGGTAAAGTTTTTTTACCGCTTTGCTCATCTCATCCCAACGAGGATCTGACTGAAGTTTTGCCTCGGGGTCATTTAACTGATCTTTGGCATACTGTTCAGCTATCTGGATAAGACTTTCTAACTTTTCGATTTCGGATTTACCACTAAAACCTTGCCCGCCTTGTTCGACGTCGGCCAGGAACTGTTCGAAGTTGTAAGTTGGTGTTTCTGTTACCTCACCGGAAGCTGGGTGGAATTCACTACTGTCTCCTTGGAACATTTTGTTTTACATTTTAGAAATTAAGTAGCTTTGTAATTTATCTATTTCTATACGTTCTTGCTGTGCGGTGTCTCGGTCTCTTACCGTTACGGTATTATTTTCTAGGGTGTCGAAGTCTATGGTTATACCGAAAGGTGTTCCTATTTCATCTTGACTGAAGTACCTCTTACCAACATTTCCGCGATCATCCCATGCGACACTGAAATTTTCTTGGAGTTTTGCAAATACTTCACGAGCCTTTGCAACTAACTCTGGTTTGTTTTTGAGCAAAGGAAAAACAGCGACTTGATATGGCGCGAGTTTTGGTGGTAAGTGGAGAATTATATGACTTGGATCGCTATCGTCGTAGTGTTCACAGAGAAGCGCGAGCATTGTTCTGTTTACACCCCATGTTGGTTCTATGACGTGCGGGACATATACTTCGTTTGTTTCTGGGTCTCTATAAGAGAGGTCTTGTCCGCTGGCCTTTATGTGATTTTTCAAATCGAAATCGGTTCGGTAGGCCAAACCATACAACTCTTTAATACCGAAGGGAAATTCGTATTCGAAATCTATAGTTCTCTTACTATAATGAGCGCGGTCTTCTGCCGGTACCTCAAGTTCATGAATATGAGACATATTGAAACCTAGGTCGTCTTTCATCCAGGAGATCATACTCCCTCTCCACTGTTCGAAGTATTCGTTCCAATCCTCGTCTGTTTTTGGAGGAGCAATGAAATATTCAATTTCCATTTGCTCGAATTCGCGAGTTCTGAATATAAAGTTACCCGGAGTAATCTCGTTTCTGAAAGCAGGACCTATTTGCGCTATACCAAAAGGAATTCTTTTTCTGGCTGTGTCTAGAACATTCTTAAAATTGGTAAACATTGCCTGCGCGGTTTCTGGACGGAAGTAGGCAACATTTGCTGCCTCCTCTGCAGGACCTATAAACGTTTTGAACATTAAGTTAAATTGCTTTGCTTCTGTGAAGTCTTTACCACCACAGGATTCACACTTTTCTGGCATTTGATCTGCACGATATCGTGAATGACATTTCTTACATTCAACAAGCGGGTCAGAAAAAGTGGCTAAGTGTCCACTTGCTTCCCAGACTTTTGGATTCATTACCAAAGCAGCGTCTATACCTACTATATCTTCCCTAGTTTGAACGAAACGTTTCCACCAGAGTTTTTTTATGTTGTTTTTTAACTCGACCCCAAGAGGGCCGTAGTCCCAGGAATTGCTTAAGCCCCCGTAAATATCACTACCAGGAAATACAAAGCCTCGGCGCTTACAAAGAGAGACTATTTTCTCAATCATTTGCTGTGTATCTGCCTGCGGAGCCCTACCCGCAGACAAACTGTGCGAACTGGCAGAGCCAGATTCGCTTCGTTTAATATTTTGCATGGAGATAGTATAGCCAAATAAAAAAACCTCGACAAATCGCCGAGTTTAAACGGTTAAGGAAGTATTACCGTATCACCATTCCAAATAGCTACGCACTTTTTGCGGGGTTTAGTACCTCTCTTGGAATATTCAACCCAAAGTAATGGATCACTACCAATGTATTCAATATCAAAATTTAACTTAACTTTTTGATCGTCGGCTTGCCTAGTGAGATTCCTAATAAGTTCCTTAACTGAAACAGGTACACTTTCGGAATGATTTACCGAGTAGTCACTTAAGCTTACCTTGCTCCAACCCAAACCTCCACTGGCTCGATAATTGAAGATATTTTCGAAGAAGGTAATTGCTAGTAGCGCGGTAAAGTACCCTACAAACTGGAAGAACTCTTTTACTATAGTATGATCTTTCTCAGTTTGTATAAAATCTGTGAGAAGACAAAATCTGCGAATTGTTCTAGCAACCATACGCTCTCCTGAACTGAACTTAGCAGCATCGTAGGCTGTTCTTACACCCTTCCTTTTATAACGCCAAATATAGAAACTACTGAAGTACTTAATTTTATTATCGGCGAGAAAGTTGAAATGCTTTTCTAAGAACTCAGCTCTCGGAATATAGGGCACACCTAAATGCGAAATAAGTGCTATCATTTTTCCTCCATGATTTTAGATATTACTTTTTGTAGCAGTTGATTTTAATCTGTGTAGTCTTTGAACTTTTCTAACATATCCTTAAAGTAGTCAAACTCGATAGCCTTTTTAATTTCTGATAGTGTATTTATGTAGAAACGAAGATTGTGCATAGTTGCTAATCTTTCAGCTAACGGTTCGCCTGTTTTAAAAAGATGCCTAATGTAAGCCTTGGTATGGTTAACACATGCATAGCAGTTACAGCTTGAGTCGAGTGGAGTAAAATCTTCTTTATATTTTTCTAAACGAATATCGAGAGTATTATAACCATACTCTTTACTTGCATCGATACTTTTCGCAGAAACATAGAGTCTGCCGTGGCGAGCCTCTCTTGTTGGAATAACACAATCGAAAGTATCACACCCTCTACTTATTGCCTGAATAATATCGAAAGGGGTTCCTACTCCTAGTAAGTGCTTTGGGGTATTTTTTGGCAAGTGAGGTTCACAGTATTCTATAGCTTTCATCATTTCTTCATGAGGCTCGCCTACTGCTACGCCACCAATTGCAAAACCTGGGAAACCAAGACTAACCATGTCTTTTGCTGACTGCTCTCGTAAATCTTTGAAACTTGCACCCTGTACTATACCCCACTGTTTTTGACCTGGGTTTACGGGATCACCATCGGTAATAATTTTTTGGTATTCAGCAACAGCTCTTTCTGCCCAACGCTTGGTTAGTTCAATACTTTCTTTACATCTTTCGTATTCGAAAGGAAAGGGCGGGAGGTCGTCTAGAATGAGCGCTATATCGCTACCGAGATTTGCCTGAATGTCGACAGATTTTTCTGGACTCAGAATTTCTTGCTTGCCGTCCATATCGAACTGAAAGAGCACACCCATTTCCATAACTTTTCGGAACTTGGCGAGTGAATAAACTTGAAAACCTCCTGAATCTGTAAATATTGGACCTTTCCAATTCATAAAGCCGTGCAGACCACCAGCTTTATAGATGAGCGCGTCACCGGGACGTTGCCAAAGGTGGTAGGTATTAGCAAGGACAATTTGCGCACCCCAAAATTTAAGCTCTTCACTTGTAACTGTTTTCACGCTGGCTTTTGTACCAATAGGAAGAAACGTAGGAGTTTCTATGTCCCCGTGAGCAGTATGAATAACCCCAAGGCGCGCTTGGGTATTAGGTTCTATTTTTTTAATCTCGAAGTAGTCCATAACCTATCTATAATACAAAATTTTGGACAATAAAAAAAGACCGTCTGCTTTGGGGGCAGACGGTGGTTTAGGCCGGTTAGAAACGGCTCTTGTGGTGGTAGGAGCGCACATGCGTTCCCTGGCGTGCGTTCATGTCGACTGGGAAGAGAAAGTCATTCAGCGGAGGCGGCTGCACACTCTCCTTGTATGCCGCATGCTCCGCGAAAGCGATTTCGGCTTCCAGCTTCGCCACAAAAGTCTCCATACTGGCGATCATACCCATAAGTGTACTGTTATGCTGATGGTCCCCTGCTGTTGCCTGGAGACGGGTGAGGAACTGGCGCGCGGCTACCAAGTCCCCGCCAATTCGCTGCTGCACCTCGACCAAAAGCTGCTCTGGAGACTTTGGTGCAGTTTTGGCTTTGCGCGCAGCTTCCTGGGCATCTCGGAAGCGAATGCCAATTGACGGTGAGACGAGGTTTAAGCCAGGCCCGTAGACCTGGATCCTCTCGATGCGTTTGAAACTTGCGAAATTTTTCACAGTTTTTCCTCCATTCGTGGTTAGTCTTTACCCCTGCTGGCAGGGGCAGTTTCTTGCGAGAAGAATATGTAATTATACAGACTTTGATCAATAATGTCAATATAAAAACCTCCCCAATAAACAGGGAGGTTTATTTAACTTAAAAGCTATTTATCGTGATTATGGGGTCTTGATGAGCCGTGAACACCACCGTGACCGCGGGGTCTACCAAAACCACCTACATGACCCCGCCTATCTCCGCCACCACTACTTGCTAATTGTTCTGGAGTAGCTTTTGGAGCGAAGGGTCTATGGGTCAGGTTTACTCTACCTTGATCGTCTATTTCTTTAACTTTTACTTGTAGAGTATCTCCCACCTTAACCACGTCTTCTACTTTTCCTACACGATAGTTGGCAAGCTCGCTAATGTGAACCAAGCCTTCTTTACCTGGCAATACTTCTACGAAAGCACCGAAGTCCATGAGTCTAGTAACCTTACCTTCATATACTTCACCTGGGACTACGTCTTTTACAATATTCTGAATCCAGTCCACGGCTTTCTTGCTCATTTCGGCGTCTGTACCGCAAACCATAACTAAACCAGAATCTTCTATATCTATTTTTACGCCTGTAGCCGCAATAATTTCGTTTATAACTTTACCACCTGCACCAATAACTTCTCTTATCTTGTCTGGCTTTATCATGAAACTAGTGATTCTTGGAGCAAAAGGAGAAAGGTCTGCTCGGGGTGCAGGAATTACCGCTTTCATGGTTTCCAAAATATGCATTCTACCGGGTTTAGCTTGCATAATGGCTTTTTCAAGAATTTCCGCAGTTAAACCTTTTACTTTTATATCTAACTGAAGAGCAGTTACACCTTTGTCTGACCCTGTGACTTTAAAGTCCATATGTCCATTAAAGTCTTCTATACCAGCAATGTCGGTAAGTACCTTAAAGTGACTTGGGTTTTCTTCGTCCAATACCAAACCCATTGCAACACCACCGATAATTTCTCGAATAGGCACACCAGCATCCATAAGCGCTAAAGTACTTCCGCATGTACTTGCCATGGAAGTAGAGCCATTACTAGATAAAGTTTCGGACACTAAACGCATTGTGTAAGGGAAATCTTCCTGGTTTGGCAACACTACCTCTACTGCACGTTCGGCTAGGGCTCCGTGTCCAATTTCTCTTCTACCAGGACCTCTAATAGGCGCAACTTCTCCAACTGAATAACCTGGAAAGTTATAGTGGTGAATGTAACGTTTACTACGACCTTCCATAGGATCTTCCATACCGTCTAGCATTTGTTCATCGCCCTTGCTTCCTAGGGTTACGGTAGTTAGCACTTGAGTTTCACCACGGTTAAAGAGAGCGGATCCGTGAGTTCTGGGCAATATCCCTACTACACATGAAATAGCTCTGGTTTCGTCTAATCTTCTGCCATCTACCCTGCGGTCATGCTCTAATATTTGCTTCTGGATATATTTTTTTATGACTTTATCGACTACGGTATTTGCTTGAGATTTATATTCTTTTTCATCTATCCCTGAGGAGACAAACTTCTCTTTATGTGCATCTATAGCTTCATTAAAGAGAGCATCCATCTTTGCTTCGCGCTCATCTTTGTCTTTCACAAAAACAGCCGCTTCAATCTTTTCTGGAGTCACGAATGCAGATAGTTCCTTTTTTACATCGTCATTTATGACCACCATAACCGCCTCAGCTTTTTCTAATCCTGCCTGTTTTTTTAATTCTAATTGCCCCTCACAGAGAGCACCGAGATATTCTTGTGCAAATTTAATACCACCAACGATTTCTTCTTCAGGCACTACATTAGCACCTGCTTCAACCATAATAATATGTTCTTTGGTACCACAAACTATAAGATCTAAATTACTTTTATCTCTTTGCTCCTGGGTTGGATTAACGACGTACTTTCCTTCAACCATCCCAACTCGAACAGCAGCCACTGGACCATCGAAAGGTATATCGGAAATGGTTAACGCTGCAGCAGCGGTGTTTACTGCTACCATATCTGGATCATTAACACCATCCACACATAGCACAGTTGCTACAACCTGAACATCGTTTTTCATTCCGTCCGGAAAAAGTGGTCTTAATGTACGATCTATAACACGACCGGTTAATATAGCTTCGTCTGTTGCTCTACCCTCTCTCTTCACCCAACGACTACCTTTTATTTTGCCGGCTGCGTACAGTCTCTCTTCGTAATCGACTAAAAGCGGGAAATAATTTATACCATCCCTTGGTGTTTTGCCCATAACACAGGTTGCGAGAACCACAGTATCGCCCACTCGTCCCACAACCGCAGCATTAGCTTGCTTGGCTAACTGACCTGTTTCAAAACTAAAATCAGCGTCGCCTACTTTGAAGGTAACTTTTTTTTGTTCCATTTTTAATTTTCCTTTTTATTTCCGAATGATGTACAGATTTACAATGGCAATACTTTGCACATCGTTCTATCTATACACAAAGCGGAAAATTAAGAATAAAGAATTATGAATGAAGAATAGAGAAAAATTAACTTAAATACTTCATTCACTATTCCTTATTCTTTATTCATTTACTTAAGAAACTCTTCTGGATCTGGAGTTGATCCGAAAATAATATGCTCTTCATTTGTGAGTCTCTTTCCCCAATGGCTTACGGTGTCACCATCTTTGTCATTAAACCAACATTTCCACCTTGCATTAAACTGCTCAAATGTATTTGTACCTGGTTTTCCGTATTTCTCGTAGATAACATCGTATTTAACTTTATTTGCTATACCAACAAAAGTACTTTTTTGTTCCACCGTAAGAAAACCAGCCGCCTTAAGAGTTTCCCGCATATTTTGTATTTCGGGTAACTCTAGAATACGGCGACAAATCTCTTTTGCCACTTGTAGCCATTCGTTCTCAAACGACTGGTTTTCCGGTGTAAGCGCCATATTAGGAGTTAACGTCGCGCTTAAGTTTTAGCTTGTCTGTTATTTTAATGTAACGTTTTTCATCTTCAGTTTTTAGGAAACGAAGCAATCTTCTTCTGTTGCCAACCATTTTTAAAAGACCTCTTCTGCTGTGATTGTCTTTTCTGTGAATTTTTAAGTGATCAGATAATCTTTTTATTTCTTCGGTAAGAACAGCGACCTGAACTTCTGGACTTCCGGTGTCGTCTTTATGAGTACGGAACTTACGAATAATGTCGTCTTTCTCTTTTTTACTAAGCATTGATTTCCTTTCTTCTGTTGCCTGCTAGGCAACGGGGTCTACACGAAGCAACCGCTTAAAGTTACTACGTGGTAAATAATAGTGGCTTAATTATATGGAAAACCACAATATAAAGCAAAGTTGACTATTTTATATTTTTATGCTATAATGTTTGGTTTGCAATTCACGTCCTTTTTTAAGGAAAAACCCGAACTGAGAATGTGACTCGGTTCGGGTTGTTTTTTATCCCACTCTATTTTTTAGCTTGGGATTTACTCACCTTCTTTTTCTTCTTCGGTACTTGTCGCTGGTGGAGTAGTTATGTTTGTACTTGAGCTTTCCATATAGTCGTTAACTTAATAATAAGAGAATAATAATATATTTAGTTTTTTTATTCTACTCGGCTTGACTAGATAAATATTCAACAAAACTTTTAAAAATATTTACACCACTCGCCTGCTCTATTGGTTCTAGTCCTGGACTTCTATTAACTTCAAGTATTTTGGCGCTTTCGGAACTATCTATAATATCTACCTTAGATAAGGCTCTGCCGACAACTCGACTTGCCTGTTCGGCTAGCAACAGTAAGCTCTCAGCCTCTTGGCCTTTTAATATTTTAAATTTATTTAGATCAGCTGTAAGACGGAACTTGTCTATCTTATAACGAACAACGAACGGAAGGGCTTTGTATCCAATAACAACCACTTTGTATTCATATTCTGACGCGATAAATTCTTGAGCTAATAACTCTTTCCTGGGGTATATCTTTAAAATTCTTTCTAACGATGCCTTACTCCTCACTAGCCAAACATGCTTACCCCCGAATCCATAATTCCATTTTACTATTATAGGATACTTACACTCTTGAACTGATAAACTATTGGTCTCTGGTATAGGTAGACCAGCCTCCTCCAACTTTTTGTACATAACTGTTTTAGATACATCTAGATTTGCGTCTGTCCATTCAGAATCCACAACAGTTTTTCCTAATTTTTTGAATTTTTTCGCAAGCCCTATAACACTAGGAAAATTTGGATAGGCTTGGCGGACATATAACAAGTCGAATTTTTTCTCTAAACCTTTTTTAAGCGCTACCTCTCGAGGCGAATGTATACGAAAAACCAACCCAAGCTTTTTTGCTTCCTCTGTGAGCCTTTTGGCTCCGTATGAAGTTTTACTAGAGATACAAAGTATGCGCATGTAATCTATACTATACTATTGGTATGAATGAGACTAAAACAAAGAGTGAGATACGAAAACTAATTTTAGATTTTCTGGAGTATTGTGAGATTGAAAAAAATCACAGTGTTCTTACAATTGATAACTACAATCACTATCTAGCCCGCTTCGCAAGTTTTTCGGAAGCCCAGGGGGCAAATAGAATGAGTGATATCACTGCCGATTTAATAAGATCGTTTAGACTGTTCCTCAACCGATTTGAAGACAACAATGGGAAAAGATTAAAACTAATTACCCAGAATTATCACACTATTGCAGTAAGGGCGTTTTTAAAATATGCCATAAAGCGTGACTTTAAAACGCTATCGCCAGAAAAAATTGAGTTAGCAAAAAATCCAAGCAGAGAAGTTTCTGTGTTAACTAATGAGGAGTTGGAAAGAATTGTAAATGCGGTAGACGAAGAACCTAAGGAAATTTTGAGACTTAGGGATAAGGCGTTACTTCTATGTTTGTTTTCAAGCGGCGTTCGTGTATCGGAGCTAGTATCCCTCAAGAAGAGTATGATAAATTTTAAAACTGGAGAATTTACCGTGAGAGGAAAAGGAGACAAGCTTAGATTGACTTTCTTCTCCGGGGAAGCCATAGAGGCTCTAGAAAAATATTTTAAAAAAAGACAAGATAACCACCCATCGTTATTTCTTGCTCATAGCCAAATAGGTGAAAGTGTGACCAAACAAATGGAAGCAATGAGTGGAAAGAAAAATGGACTTACGGCTAGAACTGTACAACGCGTAGTACATAAATATGCCATGCTAGCGGGTGTCATGCATAAAGTATCACCCCATACCCTAAGACATAGTTTTGCTACAGACCTATTACAAAATGGAGCAGATATTAGGAGCGTACAGACATTATTGGGCCACTCGTCTATAACCACGACACAGATTTATACACACATAACAAACACTCAGCTTCGAGAAGTCCACAAAAGATTTCATAATAGAAAAAAATAACCCAGCTATTGGGTATTTACTTTTTTTCGATTAACTTCACTATAAATCTTACTTTAGCAGTTACGTGCTTGAAACGCTCTGGAATTTTTTGTACTTTTATTAAAATCTACAAGACGAATAAATACAAATACTAAAATCATTCTACACCATAACAAAGTTGACTAGTCTTATGGTATTGGTACTATGATTAGCCCGGGTATGCCGGGTATTTCTGCCCTTCGGGACTGTTTCAGAAAGGAGGATCAATTTGCAACAAACTGCGGAAATAATGCGCGGTCACTATGACGAGTGTCTTGAACATCTCGCAAACTGGTTTAATCAGGTGGCTCCAAGAGGTCTAAAAGGCTCTAGGCAAGCCAAAAAACCTGTCGCAGACTTTTGTAGGGTGTCTCTTGCCACTGTCTCCAGGTGGTTAAATAACTCTCCACCTACAGGAGGTGATCTCTTCAAGATCATCTGCTATATGGACATGCTTGGTTATAAGATCATTGAACTCGAAAGGATGCAACTTGGCAGAAGAAATTTTGTAGAGTTGCTGGGCTATTCGGTCATTAGCCCAGACCAAGCACTCGAGATACTCAGGTACTCCAGCACTTCTACTCTATACAAAGCCTTAAACGGCCAGTTAGGAATAAGCGAGGAGAGACACGAAATAATTCGAGATACATGGAAACAATATAGGGAAGAACTTGAAATTCAAAAACAAGCATTACGCGATTCCTGTTTTGTGAATGTTGGTTCAGACAAACCACTTAAAACAGAGCAACTTAAGCTGGGTAAAGAAAAACCAATTCCAGAAATCCGGAATCCACTCTTGAGTTCTATCCTACCTTTACTAGAGAAAAGCGGGTTTGCTTTTTTAACCGAAAGGGAACTAAAGCGAATACCTAATGAGATAACCCTAGACTTAATTCGGTATTCAAAAAATTTGCGATTACTTCTTTTGATAGCCGAAGAAAGGAGGATAGAAATAGGCGAAAATCCAAGTTACCAGGCAATCGTCGAGAAAATAATTCCAAGAGGCAAGCATGGACCTTATGCGGTAACAAGGTCTGAGGAACTCGGTACGATTACGTTTTCTCTTTCGGGAGAAGTATGGAAAGAACGCACTTACCCTGAACCAGGAATGTATGTTGTACTGAGTGAATTGGTCAAGAAAAGAGCTGGTTGGAGATCCTTACTCGCAAGGTATACGTCCCCAACCGATGATTTTCAAGAAAATAGGAGCAAATAGCAATGAGAAAGAGACCGGAATTGTTTGATATTGTAACCCTGCAAAAGAATCTCTTTGTTAGACAGGAGCTTAACGAAGACCATGCGCTTTACCTGGCAGAACTACTTGAGAACGGAATGGAACTACCACCGATCGAGATAACCAAAGATCGGATAATCATAGATGGTAGACATAGAATAGAAGCCTATGAACTACTAAACCGGAAACAGATCCCGGCTATGGTAGTTGACCTTCAAGATGAAGCGGATTTGATTTCACGAGCTTATCGCTCCAACATGGGTGGATCACTCCCTCCGACCCCACAGGATACAGAACATACTGTTAGCCTTTTGATTAATCGAGGGGAATCTGTAAAAAGAATTGCTGAGCTTTTAGGTCTACCCCCAGGGATGACTCGGAAGTACATTACGACCGTGAGATCCAAACAGGCCAGACAAGCACTCATTAAAGCCAGCAATGCGGTAACCAACCAAAGCTTTACTGTTAAGCAGGCCGCAGAGCAATTCGGAGTCGATATTAAAAAACTCCAACAGGCTCTAGGTGGTAACAGGAAAAAACAGAAAGAAAATGGGGTAGCTGGAATTAATCAGACTGTCACCTTGAAGTTCAGATCACTTGCGGGTTATAATGCCATGACAATGAAAAAGCTATTTGAACAGCTTGAAGATGGTGACGTAACCAAGGCGCAAGTAATTGAATATCTTGACCACTACGACGGGCTACTGAAGAAACAGACCCGCACTAGCGCCGAATACCGCGCCCGCTTGAATGCAAAGACTGCAAAAACCGATTAATAAACCGATAAAACTGTCGGTCTTTTTTTATATTTAGATCATTATTGCTTTTGGGAGCCCCTTAATGACCCCTGCAGTCTTAACCATAAAAAAATAATACACCTTGCATAAGGGGTATTATTTTTTATGGTGCATCCGGCAGGAGTCGACACGAGCAGGACCGGCAGAGGGAGCGCTCTTATTACAGCAACAGGCAAAGCCTGCTTGCTTACATAAGAACTCGCTTTTAAGCCGGATCCTTCGCGCTTAACCTGCGAACTCTGGTACCGCAAACCAACGCGACTATAATGGGACTTGCGTCGCCGACTTGAGCAGGGCCAGGCGAAGCCTGATCCCTTCAAGAGCACCCCTTCAACGGGCGAAGCCCTTATGAAGCTTCCCCTTCTCGCACCCTTGGTGCTAGGAAACTAAAAAACACCTTCGCTATATATGGGGCTAGCGTCGCCCCCTTCAACGGGCGAAGCCCTTATGAAGCTTCCCCTTCTCGCACCCTTGGTGCTAGGAAACTAAAAAACACCTTTCGGTGTTTATTTAGGGTTCCCAAATTACTTGGGCCGAAGCCGTGCGGAGGTTAAGCAATTTGGGAGGAGGAACAACAGCCAAAGCGTCGCGCAAGATTTTCTGCATCGAAAATCTGAAGCAAAGCTTGGGCTGATTGGCCCGAAGTGGTGCACCCGGCAGGAGTCGAACCTGCGACCTCTGGTACCGCAAACCAACGCGACTATTAACGGGACTAGCGTCGTCCCCTCCAACGGGCGAAGCCCTTATGGAGCCTCCCCTTTCTCGCACCCTTGGTGCTAGCAAACTAAAAAACACCGCTTAGGTGTTTCTTAGTGGTGCACCCGGCAGGAGTCGAACCTGCGACCTCTGGTACCGCAAACCAACGC
>CAYLIB010000002.1:20036-101507 GCA_964384035.1 uncultured Candidatus Saccharibacteria bacterium | reverse complement strand
AGTGGTGCACCCGGCAGGAGTCGAACCTGCGACCTCTGGTACCGCAAACCAACGCTCTATCCAACTGAGCTACGGGTGCGCAAGTATTTTGGGGACCCCGTTTAGGGGGACCAGACTCGACCAGCCAAATATGGCTGGTCGAGTCTGGTGCTCTCGGTAGGAATCGAACCTACATCAACGGATTAGAAGTCCGACGCTCTATCCATTGAGCTACGAGAGCGGACTATTTGTTTAAAACTGGGTGTTAAAAACTAATTGATTATACATGATTACTCAAAAAAAATAAAGGGTACGGCTTAAGGCTAGTGTTTATAATGGAATTGAACTATTATAGTAGATATGGAAATGCGAGTACAAAAATTCCTGAGTGAATCTGGCATAGCTTCTAGACGTAAAGCGGAGGAGTTTATTCGGGCTAAGCAAGTTATAGTTAATGGCAAAATTGCTGTACTTGGCGATAAAGTAGATCCGGAAAAAGATGTAGTAAAAGTATATGGAAAAATAGTTAAACCCCAGACACAAAAAATATACCTTGCACTAAATAAACCTAAAGGCTATGTAGTAAGCAAACGTGACCCCAGGCATAGAAAAACCATTTTTGAATTACTACCTGAAGAACTTCGTACCAAGGTATGGAATGTAGGTAGATTAGATTTTGACACAGAGGGGTTACTAATTCTCACTAACGACGGCGATTTAACCCAACAACTTGCCCATCCTTCTTATGAGCACGATAAAGAATATGAAGTCACTACTGATACTGAACCCAAGGAGAGCCAACTTGAAAAACTTCGAAGCGGAGTAGAGATTGCCACCGGAGTAACTTATCCTGCTAAAATAAAAACCCGAGGAAACAAAGTTTTACTTATTATCCACGAAGGCAAAAAAAGACAGGTACGTAGAATGTTCTCTACAGTGGGTTTACCGGTTTTAAATTTGAAGAGAATCAGAATAAATAAACTCAAATTACCACCTATTGCTCCGGGTGAATATTTAGAAATAAAAAAAGAAGATATTCTCTAAAACACAATGAGAATAAAAATAATTTGTTATACATTGCTTGCTTTCACAACAGTTTCCATAGCTGGAGTGTTAATTCTGAATATGCACGGAAATAATAAACCGAAAGTATATCCAAATCCCCCAACCTATTCCCTAACCAGGAATGCTACTGATCAGCCAAAGAAAACCGAAATTCCAGAAAAACTAAATTTAAAAGTACCTTTTACCCCCCAAGCACCGACTGCTAACTGGGACGAACTACACAATGAAGCATGCGAGGAGGCAAGTAGTATTATGGTAAATGAGTATTTTTTGAATTCTACTCAGTCACTTTTAAAGCCAGAACAAGTAGAAAAAGAAATTCAAAAACTTACTGCATGGCAACAAGAAACCTATGGTTACCACTTAGATATCACAAGCGAAGAGACGGCGAGGATGCTAAAAGAAATTTACGGACTTAACACCGAAGTGGTAAATGGAATAACAGAAGACCAAATTAAATTGAGCCTGACCGAAGGTAAGCTCGTAATTGTTTCTTTTGACGGAAGACTACTAGGAAATCCTAATTTTAAAAGACCTGGACCACCTCATCACATGCTAGTAATTCGAGGATTTAACAAAGAAGGTTTTATTACAAATGACCCAGGTACGAGACGTGGAATGAACTATAACTATGACTTTGAGACTCTAAGAAATAGTAGCGGAGATTGGTCACATTCTACAAAATCCGTTGACCTTTCTAATAAGAAAATGATAGTGGTTTCTAAAAAAACAGCTCAATAATGAGCTGTTTTTTTATGGTTTTTTCTGATGTTTCAAAGTTTCGATATCCTGAATGAGCTTGAGTAAAGTGCTTTCTATATTATCCAAACTACTTTTGGTGAGATTATCGTGCTTGTCATCTTCTATTTCTTCTTCTTGAATTTCTTGCACATCCTCTTGAATTTCATCAACATCTTTTTGAATTTCATCAACATCTTTTTGAACCTCATCGATATCCCCCTGAACCTCTTGCACATCCTCTTGAATTTCATCAACATCTTTTTGAATTGCATCGATATCTTCTTCAACTTCTTCCAAACTTTGCGTATTTCGATTGACTGTCATTTGAATAAAAATTGAGAGGTAAATAGCTTCGAGAGAAACAACAGTAGTGAGTATAAGTAATATTTTATCTAAGTCTATACCGAATAAATACAAGACAAATATACCCACGAAGAAAATTGTATGGAGCAATACAGACGAAGGTGAACCAATCCAGTTTGTAAACTTTTCAGAGATTACCTCGAACTTTTTTTTCTGCTCTTTGGTCATATAGTCTTTATATAAAGGATAATTTTTTGCCCACAAAAAATAGGCTGAAACTACTAGCCTTAATTCCGAACAAGTTCTAGCGTTCTAGTTAAACGGAACTCATTTGAAACAAAAACCATTACTTTTCGAATACATTACAATATACCACAATTTTTTATTTTAGTCAATACTCATTGAAAACCCTCTTTTTTAAGAGGTATATCTTTGACCCATGAAATGAAACTCTGTATAATAACTTCGTTATCCACTGATTAATCTCAATTATATATGGTGGTATTAGCTCAATTGGTTAGAGCGCTTGCGCTATAAAACAGGGATGCGGTAAACCGCCCCCTGCACGCAATTCCAGGCAAAGCCTGGCATTGCTCCCTAAAGAGAGGCGTCGTAGTTTATTTATAAATTCAATATGGTGGTATTAGCTCAATTGGTTAGAGCGCTGCTCTGTGAAAGCAGAGGTTGCCGGTTCAAGTCCGGTATACCACCCCAGCAAAAAATCTCGGTTCAAGCCGAGGTTTTTTGAATTATATTAACATGATGACTAATAAAAAAAAGACCGAATATTCGGGCTTATTGCATTAGCATTTGGTCAACCTTGCATCTGAATGATCCCTCAGTGAGCCATTTTTCACAGGGTAACCGAGAGACAAAATAATCATGAATTGTTCCCAGAAAGAAATGAGATCTATCCTCCCCGTGATCGTCGAAACCCGGCCCTTCCGAGCTTTCAATCCTACCTGTTTCGGCTTTGAAAACCCAGACAGGAGTGATCAATCCACCGGTAATTGTTATTGGTGTTCTGAGATAGAACACAATTTCCTTCGGCCAGTTAATATATACTGAGTCGATGTCAACTTCTTGTACATATCTCTCTTTATTGACATTAGGTGCCCTAACCACCACCATCTTCCCCTCTCCCTGGAAAGCTTGCATTAAAATGGTGGGTTCTTTCATTAAAATTTCACTTAAGGACTCTCTGCTTAAAGGAATCCAAGTCCTATTTTTATACATGTAATCTCCTTGTATTTTTCAAATTAAATAACGAGATGAAAAAATAATTTACAATGATAACAAACATATGTCAAATAAGAACATTCGTAATGATTTTAGTCAAATAAAAAACACCGAGTTATTCGGTGGTATTAGTCGCCGGAGGCGGGACTATAGAATTCTTGCAATTCAGGTGCCACTTGTGAATCCGCTAATTCGGAAAGCACCAGACCAGTACGGATGTAGGTTGGTGTGAAATTTGATTCCGAGATCACAATTGACTCACCACCCACTACTTTACCCGGAGCAGGTTCTTCCACAGGGTAAAGCAGGTAGGGTTTTCCGATAAGCTGCGTCTTTTGGTCATCCGTTAAAAACTCAGGTGAGAATTCAACTGAATACGGCAGGATAAAACCTTTGGATGTGTAGTTTGGGACAACTAGGTCTTTTCCACCAGGATCATGAGCGGGTGTAAGACCATCTGCAAGATTGAGTTGCCAGCGTTTTTCAAACAGACCTTCGCCTGTGAAAAACTCCAAGACTTCATTTAACACACTCGCTGGTATCTCACTTGGCAACAGGAAATTCTTTTTGGACGCTTGTTGTGCGCTTTCAAAAACCGGAAGCACATTTGGTGTGTCTTTCTGGGAAAGAAATTCACCAATGAGTTCGAACGCGGCTTTGTAGGCCTGCGTGTAGAACCGATTCGGACGAATAATTTTTCGCCCATTCAGCAAGAACTCATTTTTGTAACCAACACCGATTCCCAGCGCACGAATCGCGACCAGGGGCAAAGCCAAAACAGATACTAAGCCCCCAAGAATCCCCAAATACTTCTTCATACATTTCCTCCAAGGAATACGCGTCCCCACCATAGGGACGCGGGACTTAGATTAGCAATTAACCAGAGCCTAGTCAACCCTGAAGTTTAATAGCCTTTCTGATATTATGAATGTATGAATTTACACCCATTCTTAGTCCACTTCCCTATTTCCCTGCTAATACTTTATTCCCTTCTTGAACTTTTACCTATGCGGAAGATATTTCCTAACATTACCTGGGTAAACTTTAAACGATTTTGCTTATTCGTGGGAACATTTACTACTTATCCAACAATCTTGACTGGCCTGCTAACAGCAAAAAAACTTGGTGAGGCTCCGGCTGTAGAAAACCACGAACACATTGCTCTTATTACCAGTTTTACTTTTAGTGTAATTTCTGTTATTTATTTATTTCAGTGGTTCTGTAAAATAACTAACAGGAGGCTTGAAATACTTACAAAGATACTTGCTTTAATTGGATTTGCTAGTATTTTACTTACCGCAATCTTAGGTGGATCCTTAGTATATGGATCTGATATAGATTTCATTCATAGTTTTATAGCAAAACTATTCAGCCTTTAACATTAGGGGGTAAAATTGAATAAAGGACTGTTCGAATACACTTGCAATAATACTACCAAAGTTCACGTTGAATGGGAGAGATTCTGCCTGAACAAATCTGCGCCTAACGGAGAAGCTATAATATTTTTACCTGGGGTAGCGTTAGATACTGACTCTACTACAGTGAGACAGACTGCTCTCGAGTTCGTAAAAACTAGCAGACTCGAGACTTATGTTGTTTATACCCGGGTAGAAGATCTTAGATTTCTGGATACCCAGAGATATCAAGCCATGGCCATTATTGAGTTAGCCAGAGAGTTAGGATTAACGAACCTTACTCTTGTAGGTAACTCGCAGGGGGCCAACAGAGTCTTACATTTACAGCATCTTCTAAAGACGGATAGCACTATTCGAGTAAATGGACTCATACTAACCAACCCTGCTGGATTCTTTAGCCAAGATCCACTAAGTTTAATATTCCGTTTTTTCCTTGATGGTCTTGTACTTGCTCCAATTGAACTAACTGTTGGGCAAATAGGTAAAAAGATAAAAATCCGTGGAATCGAATTGCAAAGAGCTTGGCAGTTACTATGGGACATTACTTCCGGGTTTATCTCAGAATTAAGGATGAGTGGCTTCAATATACTGAAAAGGATGAAAAGAGAAGCTAAGGAAGCATCTCAGGAATTTAAGGATATTTCCAAAATAGACGTACCAATGGTAATTATCTCAGGGACCAAGGATTTACCATTCAACCCAGCCAATTTCGAGTTGTCATCTAATACTAATATAGACATAACAAAGTTTATTAAGGGTAATAGATTGGCAACACACGGTATGCATTATTTTCGTATAGACCAAGTGGCCAAAGTGAGCTGGTATTCTTTGTGTAAGTTAAGAGAAAGCTTTTTCCACCAGACTATTTCAAAAACAACACTCAGCTAACTGAGTTTTTTTATAATTGTTTGTAGATAAAAGATAAAAAAAATACCGAAATGGATCGGTTAGAACTTTGCGAGTTTTCGTACTATGGTCTGTGCTTCAGTTACAACTCTATATCCCACCTGGTCTTTTCTGGAAAGTATTTGAGCGCAATCGTCGCAAATGACCAAAAAAAGCTCACCTACTTCTCCTTTGAATAGTGATGACCCGAAATTCCCAGCACTGGAGAAAACTAGTGCACCTATGGGCTGTTCTGGAAATCCCTCTATAGCACACTCCAACTTTTTCTTGCAAATTATACATGGAAGAACATCCTTCATAGCTTCCCCATTTATTTAGGTAAATATTAAAACTCATAATTTAGCTATCCGTAATAACATGAGTAATCTCGATATTCACTATATGGAGTCCTAGTTAATAGCCGATCTTTACCGGTTAGGGTTTTGTAGTCATTTCGAGAGTCTCTTTCCACTATGACAATTTCGATAGACTCTTTAATAATCCTTTCTATAGACTCGACTGGAGAACCTAATAGAGAAACTGCATCTGTGTATCTCTTCACAAGTCGACTCACTTCTTTTTTCTCTACCTCGGTTAAAGACGCATACATATCCTGAACGTGATCCATTTTTGTAGGCATACAGAACCTCCTTAGATACCTTACTAAACTTATTTTAATGTATAAAAAAAATAAAAAAAACCGTTATTACGGTTCATTGTATTTCGCCTGACACTCGCAGAGAAATTCCCGGCGCCATTTCCTAGCTTCCTTGAAAGCTTTGGCTCTAATTTCATAGTTTGTCATCATTGACTTAACAACAAAAATGATGATTTTCTCTCTGCCTGGCACATGCCTTTTGTGTCTTTTGTGAGTTTTGGCCGTGGCTTTGGAACTTTTAACGTCGAATGGTATTTCACCATCGATTGTCTGCATGAAGAAATCCGTACCGGCCATATCCTCTTCTTTCGTTGCTCGCCTTAGTCCAAGATAGAATTTTGGGAATTCAAACCCTTCTTCTTGGAACGCTTTATAGAACTTATCCTCCCTCTGTCTACCCCTGACAATAGGATCAACAACCTCCTTTAACTTCAGACCGGGTTTTTTTTGTATTAATAAGGGTAACCCGTGCTTGTTGAACCGACGCATATAGCACCACCTCTTAATTAACCTTGAGAGGCTTCTCTTAAAGAAGCACCCCGAGGAATTTGGGTTATACCATATAGCGAGGGCTTATAAAGCATTATCCTTACCCTTCGCAAATTTCGCATTTTTGGAGACTGGGCAAGAATCTTAGACCTTGCCAAATTGAATACTGTACTTTGGGACAACGCTTTTAAGACCCCTTTGGACCTATTGTTTTTTATGCTCATAACACGCCTCCTTTTGGCGAGTCACAATTATACGGAAGATTGTACTTTTTGTCCAATAAAAAATACCCACTATACTGGGTTATTTAATTGTATTACTTGAAAAAGACACTACAAATGGTCGTGGAAACCGTTTTAGCCTCGAGGAACCGATCGCTATCCAAATGAATTTCTGGTTTTGATAAAAGCGATATCTCTCTGGCAATTCTAGCAGCTCTTTGTTTAGAAGTTGGATGCGTTCTTGAATTGTTTTTTATGTAAATATCGAAACTAGTTCTATCTTCAAAAAACCCTTGCCAATCTCTCGGATCGAAACCGGCCCTAGAAATTATCTGCGTAGCTAAAACATCCGCATCTGTCTCCATTAACCGACTACGGTTTTCAAGACTAATCAGCCTTTCTGTTTGTAAATGCTTTATGCGAGTCTTCAGACTTATAAACTCATTACTTCCTATAGCATAGAGAAGTAACTCGTTTTCTAAACTTTCTATTTTCTGAGAGAATCTTGACTCAATAGTAATTATTTCTACTGCATGTCTGAGAATTCCATGAGCTAACTCGTGAGCAACTATCCCGGCGAATTCACTTTCTGTTTTCGCATTAGAAAGTGTCCCAATCCCAATATTGAGACGACAACCCATCCCTGCTTTAGCATCTAAACTCTGACTAAGTACCAGACTCGCTTTGCATTTATACTTTTTAGCATAGGAGGGGGAATTCTTCTGAAGTGAGTCTACTAATATAGCTAAATATTTGTCTACCTGTTTATTTTTTATAATAGGATTAGATTCAGCGATCCCTGGACCGTATTCCTTAATGTAGGCATTCTCTTCTTTAATACTGAAGTATGTATCTTTTGCAGGATACACCTTGGACTGTGCAAATGTTGAATTGACTATAAAAAGCATTAAACTAAACAAGATCAGAATAAGAATTTCGTTGAATTTCATAGAATCCTCCCTTTTTGGGAGTATCTTAGCAGATGAATACAACGAGTCAAATATAAAAGAAGGCTTTCGCCTTCTTTTATACTACCTAGTAAGATTTAGGTTTCCTGTTATTGGGACGTTGCCCACCTGAGCCTCTACCACCAGATTTTCTGGGTCTAAACTCTTTTGTTCTAATACGGCTTTCACTAACTGACTCACTGCCATATCTGAAGAGTAAGCCAGGCATATCAGTCTTCACAGACTCAACTTGAGGTGGTCTTTCTGGTCTATCAAAACTTCTTGGCGATCTTGAGCCACCATCTCTGTTATTTCCCCTACTAAAACCCCTATCACTTTTTGGTTGCGACCTAAAGTTTCCTGAGCTTCTTCTATTAAAACCACCACCTCTTTCGTAAGCAGGGCGTTCGTCCGAGAAAGATGCTTCCTGGCTGACGGGTAAATTGGGTAGATTAGAGACTGGTAGCTGGCTTTTTATGAGCCTTTCAATATCTTTAACATCACGCTTCTGATCTGGTGTAGCGAAAGAAATTGCATGACCGGATTTATCGGCTCTACCTGTTCTGCCAATACGGTGCACGTAATCATCTGGATTATCTGGTAAATCGTAGTTAATAACTACTTCTATACCTGTGACATCTATTCCCCTGGCAGCAATATCTGTTGCTACTAGGACCCTATACTTTCCAGACTTGAAACCAGCTAGGGCTTCGAGTCTCTGAGAAAGAGATCTGTTGGAATGAATTTCAGTAGAGCTAATATTTGCCTTCCTTAAAATGAGAGCAATTTTTTTGGCACCAAATTTGGTTCTAGAAAAAACCAATACAGAACCCGAATACTCGGAAAGAATCTGCTTCAGTAGTTCTGGCTTAGAATTTTTCGGTACAAAGAAAAGCTCTTGGGTAACTTTTTTCGCAGTTGTTCCCGGAGGAGCAACTTCGACTCTAACTGGTAGCTTCATATAGCCGGAAGCAATTTTGGTAATTTCTGCTGGCATTGTGGCTGAGAAAAGCATAGTTTGGCGTTCTTTTGGAACAGTAACTAAAATACGCTTTAACTGGGGAGCAAAACCCATATCGAGCATTCTATCTGCTTCGTCCAATACTAAAATTGTAGTCTTGGTGAGGTCGACAGTTTTTTGCTCTATATGATCTATAAGTCTACCAGGAGTAGCTATAACAACATGAGGATTTCGCCTAAGTTGCCCCAATTGCTTTCCCATAGATTCACCACCAATTAATACGGCGGTTTTAAGACCTAGGGGTTTTCCTACTCTAACTAGTGACTCTTCTACCTGAAGAGCCAATTCTCGAGTTGGAAGGACTACAAGTCCGAGTCCTTTTTGGGTTGCGAGTCTTTGGATCATCGGAATGCCGAACGCAAGCGTCTTGCCCGTGCCGGTTTGGGCGATTCCTATAATATCTTTGCCTTCTAGGGCAGTGGGTATCGATTGTTCTTGAATAGGCGTTGGTACGGTAAACGCATTACTATCCAGGATAGCGAGTAGTTTTGGAGCAATACCTAAACCATTAAAACCACTCTCGGTCGTTCCTGTTTTTAACATAGGCCTAAATTATAATATAAAAATTTTATTTTGTCAATCTAGGAGACTAGTAAATCGCATGGGCGCGCGAATTATTAGTCTATGAGTATAAAAAAACAAAGCATAGACTGCTTTGTGCTAAAAGGGGTTATTGCCGACCTTCAGACCTTTGAGGGATCCCAGACCACCACCGTCCCGGTCAACCTTTCCGCCACGAATGATATCGAGGGCGAAATCTTCCGAAACGTAGTTAATGCAAATGATCCCAGCTGGGGTTTCTTGGTAGTCGGTGATCGCAAGCGGGTCGGGGTAGATGATTTGCTTGATCTGCTCACCCGCAGCGATTTCGAAAGTGTCGGCTTCGAAACCTCGATCGAGACTGCGTGAGGGTATGGACAGGGTTCCACCACGAGATGACCCACGGTAAACAAGCGTCTCAAGATTATCATGACCAACTTTGGCGACAGCTCCACCACCGAGTGTCATGCGACGACGATAATGGTCTACCACTGGCGCTGGTTTGGGGTTTTTGGAAAGGTAAAACGCGATACCGATCGCGTAGACTCTATCATCCCCCACAACTTGCGCCGCGACTCCCCGCTCCGTGTCAAGCGTTAGGACATATTGCCTGACTTCGCCGTTCACGGTCTTGAATCCGTCGAGCCAGAAGCTTCCGATCGGAGTGCCAGCGGAAGAGAGGTAGTTTTGCTTGTCCCATTTCCAACCGCATTTCGAGCAGAAACGATCTTGCCCGAACTTCACCGAGTGAATGGGGCAGGTGTCGGTGTATTGTTCGATTCGGTTGTCCTCGACCACCATAGTGGTGATCGGGTTAACCTTTTGGACCGAGACCAACACAGCGACGTGATGGGTATGGTGCTGGTTTTGGTTGAAGTCCAGCCA
Organism: uncultured Candidatus Saccharibacteria bacterium; assembly: GCA_964384035.1. Classification (GTDB taxonomy): domain Bacteria; phylum Patescibacteriota; class Doudnabacteria; order UBA920; family UBA920; genus CAYLIB01. The sequence continues at coordinate 91,119 of CAYLIB010000002.1, read as the reverse complement.
CAAACCCTGGCCGTTATTCACAGCCACGAAATAACTGGAGGTGTCGGCTGATCCACGAACCCAGCTTTCGGGACAGTTTACATATTCGTCTACTGCGAAGGCGGGGCGCGGGGCGCATTCGGGAAGCCCGGGCTGCGCGCTGGTCCAGGCTTTGGGTGTGTGCAAGACACACGACAAACCATTGACCTGCATTAGTGTGTTGCTGCCGCCATAGGGCGCGACAATACGTCTATCGACAATTTCACGAGTCATATTTTTCCTCTTTCTTGTTTTGGAAATTTGAGCAGTAATGCCAAATTATACTGTTTTTGCGTATAATTGTCAATATTTTTCATAGATGCTAGTATCCTTCTATCTATGATTAATTTTTGGGAAAAACTAAATAAACCTATTTTAGCTCTCGCTCCGATGTATGATGTTACGGATGAAGCTTTTCGGCGTGTAATTGCCAAGTATGGTAAACCCGATGTCATGTGGACAGAGTTTGTCTCCACGGACGGATTAATGAGCGCTGGCCTTGAGAAACTCAAACACCATCTATTATATAGCGAGGAAGAAAGACCAATTGTTGCTCAGATTTTTGGGGCCCATCCGGAAAAATACGAAGGCACCGCAAGACTGCTTCAAGATATGAGATTCGATGGTATAGACATAAATATGGGATGCCCGGATAAAGCGGTAATGAAACAAGGGTCGTGCGCAGCATTATTCAATAACCAAAAACTTGCTCAAGATATAGTAAGAAAAACAAAGTCTGGTGCACCCAATCTTCCTGTATCTGTAAAAATAAGAATTGGCGACGCTAAAATAGATTGGGAAAACTGGATATACAATTTACTTGAGGTTGAACCAGCGGCAATTACAATACATTTAAGAACTAGAAAAGAAATGTCCAAAGTTCCTGCACACTGGGAGATAATGCCTGACATAATAAGATTTGTTGAAAAAGAAACCAATAGTTCTAAAAGACCGCTCATTTTAGGAAATGGTGACGTACAATCCCCAGATGAAGCCAAGGAGAAAGTAAACCAAACCGGATGCGACGGAGTTATGATAGGACGTGGTATTTTTGGTAATCCTTTCTTATTCTCTATTGAAAACAAAAAGGTAAACCTGGAAACCAAACTTAACGTACTAACCGAACATATAGAAATTTTTGGCAAACTTTTTGGCAAGGAAAAACCGTTTGCACTTATGAAAAAACACTTTAAATCTTACGTAGCGGACTTTTCAGGGTGCGCAGAACTGAGAGAAAAACTTTACAACACTAATAATACTGATGATGCAATTAAAGTTATAAAGAATTTTACCTCTAATAGTCTATAATTCTATTATGAAGAAATTATTCATAATAATTAGCTTAGTTAGCTTAATAGTCACCGGCATATATTATTTAAACAGCAAAAGCACCTTCAATAAATTACTAGCGAAATTCAGCACCTGCTCCTCCCCTATTACTTATCAGATAGAAAAAATCGATCCTAGGTTTAATATCTCAAAACAAGATTTAATTCAAATTCTTGATAAAACTGAAAAAGTATGGGAATCACCTACGTCTAAAAATTTATTTGAATACTCAGAAAATGGGAGCTTAAAAATAAGTCTTGTATTCGATAGTAGGCAAGAAGCAACCGAGCGATTAAAAAAATTAGGTTTAAGTATTGACTCAAGCAAAGCTACTTACGATAATCTTAAAGCTATATATTCTCAGAAAGAGAATCTATACAAACAAAAACTAGCCAATTATCAAACTCAGGAATCAGAGTTTAATATACGCAAAAGCCAGTTTGAAAAGAATGTACAATATTGGAACACAAAGGGTGGTGCACCAAAAAATGAATACGAGAAACTACAAAGTGAACAGAAAAAGCTTAATGAACAGATTTCAGATCTCAATGTCCTAAGAGCAGAAATAAATGATCTCGCTGCTGACCTAAATGCTTTAGCCGGACAACTCAATAGAATTGCATATGAATTAAACCTAAATGTGAATTTATACAATACCATTGGCAGTAACCAAGGTGAGGAGTTTCAAGAAGGCGTATACAAAAGTGATATTTCGGGAGAACGAATAGAGATTTACCAATTCGATACAAGATCTCAACTAGAAAGAGTTTTAGCACACGAGCTAGGACATTCACTTGGCCTAGAACATGTAGACGATAAGGACTCCATAATGTATAGACTGAATCAGTCAAAAAATGCATTAGCTACAAGCTCAGACCTTGAGGAGCTTAATAAAGTATGCAATAAACCTCTTAAGGCTAGACTAAGTGAATTCTTTAGGACTCGTTAATTAAAAAAAACAGAAGTTTTAACTTCTGTTTTTTATGCACTTAAGGGTATACATTTAATTCAGCCGAACCTTTACCGTCGCAAGTGAGATGGTATGTTCCATATTTTGGTGCTACAAACACCTCGTAGTCGTAAGAAGCAACAGACCTAGACACACTCGCTAACTTTACGATGTGCTTTACTGAATCCCTATTATCCACCATAAACTTAGTACCTTGCTTGATATTCATTTTGCCAGGAATTCCTGAACAATTTGAAAGCTGAATCCTATAGCCACTACTCTTATAATTTTCCAATGCCTGTTCGTAAGGTAATTTTCCACTAACAGGCTTAACTTCTTCGGGCTTAGCCTCTGGAACAACATCTTTTGGAGGAGTCTGATCCGGAGTATTTTGTGGGCTAATAGTTTGAGGATCGCCTGAAACGTTAGACTTAGAAACACTACCTTTTTGAGTTTTAAAATAGACCATTACACCTAGAGATATTATAATCGCAAAAAGTAAAACGAAGATAATACTCTTTTTAGAATTTTCATTCATAATTAACTAAAAATACATGGATTATTTATGTATTTTTACCATTGTAACATAATTTTACCGCTTTGACTCTATTCGCTACAATGACTACATTAAGGTACTTCCAATAACAAAATATGCGCGAACCAATTATTTGCATAGGTCAGCAACCGAATGGTTTTTTTCCAAAAAGATTCTTTGTTTCAAAGATAGAAACTGCTAAAAAATTACAGAAAGAAATAGGTGGAAGCATAGTTTGGTTTTGTCACGACTCCGACAGTGACTACAGAGAAACAGTTACAACTTTAATAGACAGACAGAGTGGTGTGCGAGCAAATTTGAATTTTGTTCAAGAAAATAAAATCCAAAAAAAATTTAGCCCTCTTTACTGTAAAAGAATACCGATGGGTTGGCAGGAGGAAATATCGAGAAAACTTCCCCAATATGTAAATAAAGAACTCGTACAAATATTTAAGGACGTTAAATCCGATACAGCGGCTGGGTTTTGTATTCGAATGTACCAAAAACTTGGAATTCTAGAGGGGGTCGATATTATTAGATCTAGCGACCCCGCTGTTAGACGAAGCGCTATTGAGGTGGAAGATTTTTTTGTTGACACTGAATATGAAGGAGAAATAGTGAGAGGCAGGTTTAGAGAAAATCGACTTGAACTGCATGAGGGTGGTAATAAAATAATAAAGCTTCCCCTACCCGCTTTTGATAAAGAAAAAATTTCACCGGCTAGAGACACGAGATTCGGATGGATGCAGTCAGTAATTAATTGTACTCACTACGTGCTGGGTGCTTCTGAGAAAGAATATCTAAATACACAAAACGTAGAGGGAGTGAATTTTGTTCTAAGGGAAGATATAGCCAACCCTAATGATGCATATATAAATTTTAAAGAAACTATTATTTAATTTTGAAAATATTATGAGCACAAAAATATTGGTAATTGGTACACACCCGGACGACATAGAATTTGGAGTTGGAGCAATTTTATTAAAAGAAAAAGCAATCGGTTCCGAAATACAATTGGTTATTGCTTCTAAGGGTGAGGCGGCTACTAATGGAACGCCTGAGGAAAGAGAGGCAGAAGCTAGAAAAGCCGGTGAAATGTTGGGCGCGAGTGTAGACTTTTTTGACTTTGGTGGAGACTGCCATATTGAATACAATAGACAAAACGCTTTTAAACTGGTTTTGGAAATTAGAAAAGCGAAACCGGATGTAATTTTGATACCACAAACTACTGAAGACCAACACCCAGACCACACTGCTATGGCACGCATGGGTCGTGATGCTTGCAGGTTTGCTCGGTACGGAGGAATTGAGGAAATGAAAAACGAGCCAGTGCATTTTGTGAAAAATTTGTTCATGTATCCTAGTACCCCAAACTTAAACTCTAGACCAGACATACTTATAGATATTACCGAGCAAGTTGAGGATTGGAAAAAACTTATGGCGATTCACGAAACCCAGATGCAAACCAGAAAATACTCAGACTTACTACTCGCAATGGCGAGACACTTTGGACTTACATATGGCACCGAATATGCATGGGGTTTATACAAAACAAACCCCCTACTTCTAAATAACCTTGGGGTTATAGAAAAATCGCTCACTACTTTTTAATGCCTGAAAGAATTGTAAATGCTGGTGAACAAGAAAAAAATCCTGATTATAAGGAACTTAACAGGAGGTTTTCTGTATCGGCTGAATATCTACAAAGGCTGGATGAATTTGCAGGACACTTACGAGTAGACGACCAAACAGGAAAACTGAAATATGAGAAACCGAATCTAGGAGAGATAGAAGACCCTTTTGTAAGAGAGTATCAAGATAATTTTGGTGAACTTCTAAATGAATTTAGAGATAAACATAAAGAGAGGGTTTCAAAATTTTATTCTGAATTAGGAAGTGATCCACTATGTTTAGATAAACAAGTAGTAGCGGGATTAATAATTGTTACTTACGACTCCAGAAGAGGCGTTCCGGAAGCTTTGAAAAATTATGCTTATGATAAAAGCGATGAAGGTAGAGCTTCTCATAAATATGCCGTTAGTAATCCCAATGAAGCATTTTTAGGTTTGGCCTGCATAGATACGAATCCTGATAAAAGACAGCGAGATAGTGTTGACCCTACTACCTCTGCCATTCATGAAGCCCGTCATTATATGAGATCTGTTTCAGATTATTTAATCGGCAGAGATAAAAAAATTGCCATGAAGTCGGCATACAGAAATGGTAGAGTTACCGCACTATATGGTGAGGGCAAAGATAGATTAAACACAATAGATGCTTTCTCTGAGGACGCGGAGATTTACTCAAAACTATTAAAACGAGAATTTAACCCCGCGCTAGATATTTTTAGACTTCAAAGACAACAAGCATATTTGGATGAACTACATTCGTCTTTTTTACAGGAAAAAAACGCATGGTTCGACGTTAACCAAAAAGTTTATTCATCATATGAATCTGGAAAGCACTGGGAAATTGTTGGCAATCACCCAGCAGACATACAGGCAACAAAAGAACTTGTCGCGCTAATACAAGGTTTTTATATATTAAAATGTCAGATGCACGACACTTTACCACCACAGGTAAAGAACCAGATGAAGAAACCAGAACAGGAATTTTGGGATAAAGTTCCAAAATACTTTTCTCGAGCGGGAAGCTTAATTGGTGTTGCAAGAACTTGTGTGCAGGCAAGAGACTTAATGAAGGAACTATGGGAGGAAATTAAGTCTACGAATCCTGAGATCACTAACTCCCCAATCTTCAATGAAAATTTAGTTAATTTTGAAAAATCTTGGGGAGTAGAAAATATTAGGAAAATATTGGTATAAAAAAATCGCTACATTAGCGAAGATGTCTTAAATGGAGTATGGTGTTCTCTCTGTGGGTATAAGCATTACCCACCAACATGTTGCCGAGCTCCCAGTAAAAACTACACGAGAGTGCCAAGCCAAGCACGAAGTGACTAGCACAGATAAGATAGAAATTTCTGAAACGAAAGTATAACCAGGAAAACCAGAAGCCGCCAATAAAGGTAACAACAACCATATAATAATTTGGCCAATGGAAGCCACCAAAAAGGAACGGGGCTATAAGAAGGGCGGTTTTTAGTTCGAACATTACAGCCAATCTTCTTATAGCGTAAATCATTCCCGATTGCTGCAATATTACCAAGAAGACGTATGCTAGCGGTGGAATTTGAGGAGTGGAGTCGAGAGTCTCAAAGCAATATGCCAAAAGAATCATAAGGAGAGAGATTGCAAGGCTTGGTAAAAAGTATAACCAACCTTCTTTTATTTTGGTTAAACCCCTCTCCGGCATGCTAGACTTATAAGCTTCAATCTTGAAGAATCGGCCTAACAACCTTAGCCCTATCGTAAGGGCAAACCAGACTACCAGATAAGCATACCTACCATTTAAACCACCGGCACTTGGCTGATTAAACAGCAACCAGGCGCATAAGAAGAAGAATCCTAAAAATTCTATCATTGCTAACTTTTTCTCGTTCATTATTACCTCCGTAGATAAATTTCAAAATAATAAAATAATTTACCAGAGATGCGTTTTTTTTACAATAACTTATTAGGACTAATTATTTCTTTCATATTTTGCATTATTTCTTTTATAAGCTTAGGTGAGCATGCGCTACTTAATTACGATGAGGCAATTTATGCCAGGGTTGCTATTGAGTCTCTGGCTTCACCTTTGGATCTTAAATACTTTGGCAATCCTTGGCATGAAAAACCCCCATTGTTCATATGGATGACACAATTGTCTGTAATTACTGTTGGCTCGACTGAACTAGGGATTAGGTTTTTTATTCCTGTATTTGCGGGTGGAACTATTTTTATTACTTATCTTTTAGTAAAGGAGGTCCATAAAGAGGAAGGCCCCGCGGCACTTTCCGCTTCGGCTTTTTTTATATGCTACCAATTTATACTAAATAGTTTTTTTCTAGACATCGATATAACCCTTACTTTTTTTATAGCGTTAGCCTTATTTTCCTATCTTAAAACAAAAAACAACAAAAAGTACTGGTATCTATTTTGGTTAGCCACTGGCCTTGCTTTTATGACAAAAAGTGTATTAGGCCTATTCCCTATTGTTTTCATTTTTAGTGACTTACTAATTAATGAGAGGGGGTTTCTATTTCGCGAAAAGTACTTTAAGGGCGGTATTATTATATTTTTATTCACGATTATACCTTGGCATTTGCATCAAACAATACTGTATGGGAAGACCTTCTGGAATAGCTATTTTTTATACCATGTAATAAAAAGAGGTTTTACGGTACTCGAAAATAATGGAGGTGGGTATTGGTTCTATTTAGATATATTTAAGGAGAACAATATATTGTTACTCTTAACCTCTATTTCTATACTGGTTTGTATTTACAAATTAAAACAGAGATGGTTCCGCTTTTTATTTTTAAATCTTCTTTTCGTATTTGTATTTTTTTCATTAAGCAAAACCAAGGGTTATTCTTATATAACGATTATTTACCCGTTACTAACATCCATAATAGGATTGAGTCTTTATGAGATTTTTAAAACTGCCAAAAAAACAAAATTAGTCTTATTTAGTTGGTGTATTGCATGTGTCACATTTATTTATACAGGTCTTAGTTATAATGAATACAAGATATATAAGTGGACAAAGGAAGCCTATCTTGAAGACAACAAAAAAATTGCCGCATTCCTCAGAAACAGAAACGAGAGTATTTATTCAGGACCGAGCAGCAAAGCAGGTCCTTCGGTTTGGTTCTATTATGGTGAAAAAATTCCAACAGTCTATCATGTTCTAACCCATGGAACGCCTATATTTCATACACAAACAAAAAACATATACAAAACCGTAGCGGGTTTGATTATTAATTAGTTCAAGCAAACAGGGATTTTTAACTAAGGATTGTTCACCGAGCGAATTAGGAATAGAATAAAAGAATGAAAATAGCAATTGTGTGTCATCCAACAATAGGTGGAAGCGGTATTATCGCGACCGAACTTGGACTTAAACTAGCCCAAAAAGGTCACGAAATTCACTTTATTAGTTACGAAAAACCATTCAGACTACGAGCAGACAATAAAAACGTATTCTTTCATAAAGTACCGGTAAATGAGTATTCGCTTTTTAAATATCCGGATTATACCCTACCTCTAGCTGTAACGATCAGCGACATTCACCATAAATACAACCTGGATATTGTTCATGCGCATTATGCCATCCCCCACGCTACTGCAGCTCTTTTAGCTAAGGATATTTGTGCTAACTGCTTACATAGTTCTCCTAAAGTCGTGACTACCCTTCATGGTACAGACATTTCTTTACTTGGGGATGACCCGAGTTTAAAACCCATAATACGTTACTCAATAGAAAAATCTGACGCAGTCACAGCTGTCTCAGAATGGTTAGCGCTAACTACCAAAGAGAAGCTTTGTCCCAAGAAAAAAATTGAAGTTATTTATAATTTTTATGACCCAACCCCTTCGAAAAAAGACAAACAGAAACTACGATGGGATCTAAAATTACCCGCTAACGATTTTCTCTTAATTCATCTATCAAATCTTAGGCCAGTGAAAAGAATCCCGGATCTACTTTCTATTATGAAACTTTTGAAAGAAGAGAAGAAAATTAAGTTAATAATAGCATCGGGTGCAGATTTTTCTGATTACTGGAAACTCGCAAAAAAGATGCGGGTAGAACATAAGTTAAAAGTATTACGAGATGTTAAGGACATTGCTAATGTTATCCAAGCGTGCAATTTAGGAGTTTTTACTTCGGAAAGCGAAAGCTTTGGACTTTCTATTTTGGAATGTATGAGCTATGGACTTCCCGTAGTAAGTACGAATGTAGCTGGTATACCAGAACAGATTACAGATAAATGGAATGGCTTGTTGTTTAAGTTAGGAGATTATAAACAAGCATCTAAACACATATTAAAACTTCGGGACGATAAAGATTTGTATAAACAAATGAGCGAACGAGCCTTAGTTTCCTCCAAGGCCTATAATAGTGGCGAAATAGTGGAAAAATATTCAAAACTATATAATACTCTTTAGATTAAATATTCAACATTCTTTACACCATGAAATTACTTTGGACATTTGTTAAAAAATACAAGCGATTATTGTTTCTTGCTCTCACCCTAGCAACGGTGAATCAAATCTTCTCTTTACTGGATCCTCAGGTGTTTAGAATTATTATAGATAAATATGCCAGCAAAGCAGGCACCATCCCAGCCAGTCAATTTGTTAAAGGCACACTCACACTACTCTTACTTACCATGGCCGCTGCTTTAGTTTCCAGAATCGCGAAAAACTTTCAGGATTATTTTGTAAATGTAATTACACAAAGGGTGGGTACGGATATGTACGCGAGAAGTGTGGATCATTCTTTTAAACTTCCTTTTGTCGCATTTGAGGACCAAAGATCTGGGGAGCTACTTTCTAAACTGCAAAAAGCCAGAACAGATGTTCAGGGTTTAATACAAAATGCAGTGAACCTATTGTTCGTATCTGTAGTTGGTGTGGTAATTGCCATCGGTTATGCATTTTACGTTCATTGGAGTATCGGACTAGTGTTTGTACTTACAATTCCCACATTGGGTTTTGTGACTTTTACTATCTCCAAAAGAATAAAAGTAGCACAAACAATGATAGTCAAAGAGACAGCAAGTCTAGCCGGAAGCACGACTGAGACATTAAGAAATGTAGAACTTGTAAAGTCTTTAGGTTTGGAACAGCAGGAAATTTCGAGACTAAATAGTGTAAATGAAGCTATTCTTAAACTTGAACTGAAAAAAGTAAAACTGGTTAGAACCCTTAGCTTCCTGCAAGGGACTCTAATAAATACCCTTCGTTCCGCAATTATGTTACTTATGCTGTATTTAGTAGGTACTCAAATAATTACACTCGGTGAATTCTTTACTCTATTGTTTTACTCTTTCTTAGTCTTCAACCCTTTAAATGAAATGGGAAACGTAGCAACAAGCTATCAAGAAGCTTCTGCCAGTATGGAAAGAGTGGAAGAGGTTTTGAAAACCGAACCAGAAAAAGAACCAGAGAATCCTGTAGAAATTTCTGACATTCAAGAAATTAAATTTGAAAATGTAAGCTTTGCTTATGCTGGGTTGGATAAAAATGCAGTACAGGATTTAAACATAACAGCAAAAGCTGGTGAGACAATAGCTTTTGCAGGACCATCAGGCGCCGGAAAAACGACTATTATTAAGCTTCTAGTTGGTTTATATAAAACTACAGGTGGTGATGTACTATATAACGGAACTAGTGTGAGGGAAATGAATTTGGCCCACTTAAGAAATAGAATAGGCTTTGTAAGCCAGGACACTCAACTTTTCTCTGGGACCATAAGGGAAAATCTACAGTTCGTAAAACCAAATGCAACAGACGAAGAAATGATTAACTCAATGAAATCGGCTGCGGCTGAAAGTATCCTAAACAGAAGCAGTGAAGGTTTGAATACAAAAATTGGCGAAGGGGGCTTGAAACTAAGCGGTGGCGAAAAACAACGACTCGCTATAGCTCGGGCATTATTAAGAAAACCTGACTTAATAATTTTTGATGAAGCCACTAGCAGTCTTGACTCTCTTACAGAGGAAGAGATTACAGAGACAATAAAGAGTATAAAGTTTGCTGATAAAAATTTACTTGTCGTTCTAATAGCACATAGGCTTTCTACAATAATTCATGCGGATAGAATTTATGTACTAGAGAAAGGTAAAATTGCCGAATCCGGACCTCATAGTGAACTTCTGGGAAATGGTGGACTATATGCTGCTATGTGGCGACAACAAACCGCGGAAAAGTAAAAAAGAAAAAAAACACTTATCAACTAAAGTGTTTTTTTATTTAACCTAATTTTATAATAATGCAATTAACAACCAAAATAACCCGGCAAGATCGTTTTTAAAATATGGGATATCCACTAGACCGTGAATACATACGGCGAATATAAATAGAGCTAAACCATAATGAAGTTTGGATTTAATTTTCCATGATTTATAAAATACTAAAAACAATATCCAAACGAAACTCAGTAGACCCAATATTCCTGTTTCAAGCCATAAAGCAAGAATTAAATTGTGTGGGTATTTATAATGAGAAAGACCTGGGTCGGTGTTATATTTTTCAAAGTTTTCACTAAAGCCCAATAACCCTTTTCCAAGAATAGGACTATCATTTAACATTTTTAAAGCAGTATTAGAAAGACTCAACCTTGAGACCGAAGACTTTTCGCCCATAAAAGGTAAAATTACTCGGTATCTTAGAACAGGGATTGAAAAAATAATTAACATCGAAGCGAGAAATACTACAAGGGCAATCTGTTTTATTTTTTTATCTGCTTTTAATAAAACAAATAAAGCGCTCGGGATAAACAATGCCAACCACCCACCACGACTAAGAGATACCCCTAAACCAATACCCCCTAGTGCCCAGCAAAGTATTGGATATAACCTAAACTGAATGTTATCTATACTTAAACCCTTAAAAAGACTTAACAACTTTGGAAACGTAAAAACCAATAAGGGAGCAACAAATAGTGCGTACGCATTAGGGTACTCGAAAAATGATAATGCGCGTTTTGGCTCTATTGAATTACCTAAATATTCAGGAGGCAGACCAAACAGAGTTATATACTGAAACACCGCATATAAGCCAGTAAGGCCTAAAAATATAAAAATTGATTTCTCTAGAACAAATGAATTACTCTCGTTCCTGAAAAATAAATATCTCGCAATTAGAAATAAGAGAAATGGTTCTATAAATAGAACTATAAATTGTCCTAGCTTTTCTGTGGTAAAACCCCCAACCAGTAGTGAAATAATTCCGGACAAAAAAAATAAAAACAGAGGTATCTTAAAAATTAGTTCTGTTTTATTTAATGATCTAACGAAGCCGCGGATAGCACCCTCTTTGTATGCAATTGTGAAAATATAAATAAAAAGCGCAGGAATCCAGAGCATCAAAAGGTTCAGATTAAAGCCACCTATACTAAACCGGATTAAGTAGGTTGGCAAAAGAAATAAGGTAAGTGGTAATAGGTATTGCATGTATTATACTTTTGACTTCTTAACTTTATTTTTTAATAATTTCCACTCAGTAAATTTACCCACACCTATCTCAAGAGGGTCTGCTGTTCTTAGAAGCTTTTCTTGCGCTTTGCTCATTAAACTAAAATGTGGGGAGTTATCTAAGTCTTCCGGGATCTGCCAGAGATGTTTTTCTGTTATTTCCCAATTTAAATTGTCGTACCTACTTAAATTAAATGGCTTAGAATATTCTCTTAGCGTTTTGATTCCGCTATCCATAAAATATTCATGGAAATACGAAAGAGCCAACTCGCGGAGGGTTTTATAGATCGGATCCCTATATCTTAAAACAGCGTGGTTAGTTTTGCTTAGCGCTCCATAATAGCCTTTCCACTCATATACAGCCACAACATGATCTACGTCATCCCCCGCTGTTCTGAGGTCCAAAATTAGAGGTTCAAAACCATGAAAACGAAGAATAGAAGCAGAGAGACACGCTCCTTCTATACATTGCGCCTTACCTTTTTCTATAACTTCTCTTGGCGAATAATGGGTTTCACCCTTCTCCTCGAAATTAATCTGAAGAGTGTTCAAAAAATCTTGAATCTTCCATGGCTTGTTTAACTTTTTATATAGAGACTTTTGGGCGCTAGTTAACATGGGTCTTATGACCGCCGAATTGTTTTCTTAGGAGGGCCACTATTTTGTTACTAAATTTGTTTTGATTAGCTGGGTCTTTTGACTCTTGTCGTATCTTAAATGAATCCTCTATAACCCTTACATCTACACCAAATTCTTTGGCTGTATTTATTGTCCATTCACCTTCTCCGGTAGAATCTATCTTTCCGCTAGTTGCTTCTATGTCTTCGCTTTCAAAAATATTTCTTGTTAAATCTATTAACCATGAAGTTATAACAGAACCTTTTTGGTAAACACGAGTAACGTCTTTAAAATTCAAATTAAAATCACTGGCTTTCATAACTGCATAGCCCTCACCTATTGCTTCCATCATTCCGTATTCAATTCCGTTGTGGACCATTTTTACAAAATGTCCGGCACCGTTCTTACCAAGCAATGCGTAGTTGTCTCCACTGGAAAGCGTTTTGAAAATAGGTTCAACAGTAGTCCAGTGTTCATTAGGTCCGCCTACCATAAGCGCGAAACCACGCTCAAGACCCCATACTCCCCCGCTTGTACCGCAGTCGTAAAATAGTATTCCTTTACTAGAGAGCTGCTCACCTCTTCTTATACTATCTTTGTAAAAAGAATTTCCACCGTCTATAACTATATCCCCCGGTCTTAGTAGTGGCATAAGAGTTTCGAAGATAAAACTTTCGACAGTATCGTTTGGTAGCATTACCCAGAAAATTCTCTTGTCGTCCGTAATAGCATTTACTGCTTCTTCAACAGTAGCAAAAGCTTTTCCTCCAAAAGACTCAAAATCTTCCCTTGGCTCAGGAGATCTATTCCAGGCCATAACTTCAAATTTATTTTGATGTAAACGCTTTGCTATCTGAGAACCCATCCTACCTAGACCGAATATTGCTAATTGCATAAATGTGAAATTAATATGAAGAATAATGTTTTCAAACTAAGTTTATCTTAACAAAAAAAGAGCCATGGAGACTAGTCCAAGGCCCAACCACCAAGGAGTACCGGCTCGACGACTTCAATTTTTTCTATTTGAGGGAACACGGCTTTAAGGCCAACCTCATTGAAATCTTTAACAGTCAGAGAGATAGTTCTCCTGCTTGAGTCATAAACCCTCTTTGCATCGACAATTTTTAGTGCATTTAGGGCAGAGAGAATAATTGCCTCACCTGCATTTTGCTCAAAATAGATTTGAATCTGCATGTTTTCCTCCATTTTTTGAATTAAAGAAAAAACCGCCCAAGGTGGTTACCTCGGACGGTCTTAAGTAGTTTTTAAATACCTAAACACTCGCTCGACGGTGACCGCGGGCGGTGCAATACCAGAAAATTACATTTGCTTGTATATTTTTCACCTAAATACTATAGCAAGAAAAAATAGTTCGGACAAAAAAAAGACGGAAACTAATTCCGTATTAAAAAACCCAAACTTCTTCTTAAGCCTCCAAAAACCTTTTCTAAAAGCGTAGGTTGTGTAGGCCAAAAACTAGACCTCAACTCAAAAATAGGGATTGGAATAAGTGCATCATTATTCGTAAGAGACTCATACTCTTCGAGAGACTCAGAGAACGCAGTCACCCTTGACTCCCTAAGATACTTAGAAATTTCAGGACTTGGGGGAGGACATGTCCCTGATATACACATATCCCTTACAGTAGGCACGTCATCCTGCCTTGCTTTTAACCATTTTTTTATGAACTTAACCCGTTTATTTTTGGGTATACATTCTATAAATTCCAACTCCCCATTTTGTATGGAAGAAAGTAAATCCTCGGCAGTCGGTACAACAGTATATCCGAAGCCATTTTTTCTGAACCAAAGCTTACCTCCATTATCCGGGGGCGTGAATAATTGGAGGACTTCAACTGATTTTCGCAGTTTGTCATTTCTACTGTCCATAATCTTGAGTGTGGCGATCAATGCTTCTTGAACCATATAACCCTTCGATCCAAAATGCTTGGATGACCAACCCGAGATCATTTTCTTTATTTCCTGCATTGGCTTTATCCTCCTTTTATAAATTTGAAAATATAAAAAAACAATCAGCAATTATAACAGCTTTTAACTAAATTGTCAAAAGTAGTTATTATCTGAATGAAAATAATTATAAAATAAAAAAATAACCCAATAATTGGGTTAGAAATCAAACTCAAGCGCAATCTGTTCGAGGCATGCTCGTGTATCCTCGGGTGAGTATGGGGAATTCCGTTTGACTGCTTCCCAGTCACCTACTGCACCTAAAATTACACCAAGGATTATTGAGCTCTTTCCGAGACCGATACTCAAAGACTGGGCGAGCTCGTTGTCGGGAAACCCCGAATACTTAGCTGCCATCAACTGTTTATAGATGGCACTACAAGCAGCAACACTTCGAACTTCTGTTAACATAAATGCCCCCTAATTTAGAATGTAATAAGAGGTTTTATAACATAATTAAAGCTTTAGGTCAAGATAACTAATACTTACTCTCCTACCATAAACTTACTTTGTCCACCACGTGCGCTTGTCTTTTTTCATCAGGTTTTCTGCAGACTTGGGACCTTCGGAGAAAGGCATGTAATTCCCCATTGGGGTGAGGTGGAGGTTTTTACTTATGGATTCTATAAATTTCCACGCGGCTTCTATTTCGTCGCTCCGTATGAAAAGCCGTTGATCCCCTTGGCAGAAATCTAAAAGCAAACGTTCATAGGCACCCGGTATTTCTGAATGAAATTGCTCATAGCCAAAATTAAGCTTTCCTGGATGTAGTCGCATACCAAAACCAGGAATTTTATTATTCACAGAAATAGAAACTGACTCCATGGGTTGCAACCTAAAAGTTAACACGTTCGACTCTCTTCCTGTGGGAATAAAAAGTTCATGTTTAGCTTTTTTAAAATGCACCGAAACCTCGGAGACTTTATTTTCAAGACGTTTGCCGTTTCTTAAATAAACAGGAACACCTTTCCACTTTGGTAATTTTAGAAAAGTTTTAAAAGCTACATAGGTTTCTGTGTTGGAATTTTTACCAACCTCAGACAGATACCCCTCAGTGTTCATACCAGCTGAGTACTGAGCCCTTACAAGATCTTTTTTTATGGTTGCTTTAGTAAATGGAACAAGACTTTTTAGTACGGAAACTTTTTTGTCTCGTATGGCTTCTGGATTTAAACTTTCCGGTCTATCCATTACAACTAAGGCTAATATATTCAGTAAATGGTTTTGTACAAAATCTTTTAATGCCCCGGTTTTTTCGTAGAAGTTAATACGCCCCCCTACCCCGTCGGATTCAAGCGCAGATATTTCTATGTGGTCTATGTATTTATTGTTCCAAACGGGTTCAAATAGGTCGTTAGCAAACCTAACAGTAAATATATTTTGAACGGTTTCTTTTCCTAGGTAGTGGTCTATTCGATAAATCTGCTCTTCCTTAAAGAAAGATAACAAGGTTTTATTTAAAGACTTAGCACTCTTATAGTCTTCCCCAAAAGGTTTTTCTATTAAAACCCGAATTGTTCGTTTGTGGTCCCGACAACCAGTAAGCAGACCTGCTTTTTTTAGACTTTTAGATAGCGGTTCAAAGTAGGATGGTAGAGTTGCAAAATAATAAAGCCTATTGAAACACAAATCTTTATTACTAGTAGCATGATCTGCTAAAACAGTACTTAGCCCGGATAACCCTGCGCCTGTATCGAAATCTGTTTTAAAATATGTTAATAAGTTTAGAAAATCTGGCGTGACTTCTATTTTTGATCTTTTCTTTTCTTCAGTTTTAATAAATTCCCTGAATTCATCTTGCGTATATTCGCGCCTACCAACACAAACCAACCTGAAGTCAGTTGGGAGTAAATTACTCTTGTGCAAGTGAATAAGTGCTGGGAATAAATACGATAGAGAAAGATCCCCAGTTGCTCCGAAGATGGTTAATATGGTTGGCGGAATCGAACTCTCCAGTTTGTGAACTAAGTCTTTTGTTTTCGCTTCCATAAGTTACTCCAAATATTCTTTAAAATTGGTGATATACATACTTACAAGAGCCGAAAAAACCGCCATAATAATTGGCCCGAGTAAAATACCGAGGAAACCAAATAGCGCTAGACCACCAACTACTGAGAGCAAAACGAGAAGAGGGTGGAGCTGGGCACTGTGCCCAACAAGCTTTGGACTCAATAAATTGTCTATTAACCCTACAGCCAAACTTCCCCAAATCGCCATACCAATTGCTGAGCCAGTATGCCCCGTGAGGAGTAAATAAATAATTGCCGGAACGGTAATGAGGGTTGTACCTATATTAGGAACAAAGGCGGCAAGGAATGTACATAGCGCCCAGAGTAAAGGATTCGGAATTCCAAAAATAAGGAAACCGAGCAATGCTACTAGAGACTGAATAACGGCTACAAAAAAAGTTCCTTTAATTACTCCGTTTACAGAGAGGATTACTTTCTCTAATAAAATATTTTCTTGGTTATTGGAAATAGGTGATACCGCCAAAATGATTTTTTTTAGACCACTCCCATCTTTAAGCAAATAATAGAAAGCAAAGAAAACTAGGAAAAGGTTAAAGAAAAATTCTGCAAGATTAGAAATTAAACTAGAAAAACTCTGGAAAGCACCTGTTGCAGCTTTGGTTAATAAGCTATTTAAGTCGCTGGTTAATGTGGTCACAGGTTCTCTTGCTATAGCGGGAAGTTTTTCTATTAGATCTGCTCTATTAAAAACAAATTGTCCAGATTTAAAACCTTCGTAGAGATTGTGAATTTCTCCATAAAGGAGCTGGCCAAATATCCAGAAAAATATAAATAATACAAAGAGTACTATAAATACTGTAAAAGAAGCCGAAATAGTCTCTGACTTGAACTTTTTTAGGAGATGCTTATAAAGAGGCCTAAAGATAATAGCGAGAATAGCGCTTAAGAGAAGTGTATTTAGCAGAGGTTTAAACATAAGAGCAACCACCACGAACATTGCGAGCATGATAGCAAGAAAAGTATAGGTTTGAAGCCTTATTTTTTGAGGGTTTTGTTCCATATTTCTAGTATAGCAGAGAAAAGCTTTAAAATATTGAATTTAGGTTAACGTTAACCCCGAACTTCTAAATTAATGAAAAGTTTTCGGATCCTGCCGCTTCGGCACCTCAAAAAGTACTCGCAGGATGCACTCTTTGCGCTTTTTAAGGGCTCCGCCTACTCGTCACACGAAAACCTTCGCTTTATCTGGAGGTTTCGGGGTTCACGTAGATTACTATTGACAAAATGGAATAATTAGAGTATAATAATGAGTTATTTTCGGTTTGAAATTGAATTTCGATTTTTTACCGAAGATAGTAGCCTTATACGATGGGCTTGGGGAATAAGCCCCACTATACTTCAATCGCGAACAACACAACCGGCGCCGAGGCCAGAAAGGTATCGCATGACGAACATGCCGGTCCTAGGGTCTCTTGGTGGAGCAGGTCCGAATAGGACCTAATCCAACGAGTTGCTCGCAGTTAACAAACCTGCGAGCAAAAAAGACTCCCAGCAAAAAAACTGAACGATGTTCAATTGAAATAGGAGGAAATTAGGGCACACGACAAACACCTATAAGACCCGGGAACCTTCGTGCGAGCAATGCTCCCGAACACTTTTCCACGGGCATGGTAACGTAAGCCCATACGTGCATGCACGTTCCTCCAAAGGGGTAAGGCGATAGCTAACCCCAGCCTATGAGCGAACAATAACTACTAATAAGCGGATGACGAGACTCCCTGAGCCTCTCATCCGCTTTTCCTTTTGGTTGACTTTTCCTGCCAGGTGTGGCAAAATTTATTTGCCTTCGGGCGTTTTTTATATATTTAAATAATTGAATGGATTCCTTCTTGTGAAGGAATGAAAAAAGATGAAACGAGAAAATCTTAGAAATGTTGCGATTATCGCTCACGTTGACCACGGTAAGACTACTTTGGTGGACGCGATGCTTAAGCAGACTCAGACTGTTAAAACAGAAGAGGGTGCAGATTTAATAATGGACTCAATGGACCTAGAGCGTGAGCGCGGTATTACCATTCGCGCGAAAAATGCTTCTTTGGTTTATAAGGGAACAAAGATAAACATAGTAGATACTCCAGGACACGCTGACTTTGGCGGAGAGGTAGAGCGTACACTTAGAATGGCTGACGGTGTTTTGCTTTTGGTAGACGCTAAAGAAGGCCCAATGCCTCAAACAAAGTTCGTACTTAAAAAGGCTCTTGAACTTGGGCTAAGAGCAATTGTTGTTGTAAATAAGATAGACAAAGAAGGTGCGAATGTAGACGAAACTGTAAACAAGACTTTCGATTTATTTGTCAGACTCCATGCGACAGACGAGCAGTTAGATTTTCCAGTTATTTATGCTTCCGGTATTCGTGGATTAGCTAGTAGCGATGCAGATAAGTTAAAAGCACAAATTGCTGACCCAAACACCCCTGCTGACATTACTCCCCTATTTGAAGCAATAATAGAAAATTTTGATGCACCAGAAGTAAACCTAGAAGACCCTTTTGCTATGCTGGTTTTAGCTTTACGCTCAGATAACTATAAAGGCAAATTGGGGATTGGAAAGATTACATCTGGTAGTGTAAAAAAAGCACAAAACATTACTAGAATCCTTACAGATGGCACCAAGCAGACTGGAAAAGCTACAGCTCTTCAAATGTATGAAGGCCTAAAACCAGTTGATGTGGAAATAGCAGAAGCTGGAGACATAGTCGCAATTGCAGGTTTTGACGATATACAGATTGGTGAAACCTTGGCAGACAGCGCAAACCCGAAGCAGTTACCGCCTGTAGAAATAGAACCACCGACCATTAAGATGACTTTTGGTGTTAACACTTCCCCATTTGCTGGGCGTGAGGGTAAATTCGTTACTTCTAGAAATCTTCGAGACCGTTTGGAAAAAGAACTTGAAACCAATGTTGCGCTTAAAGTAGAACCTTCCGAAGAAGGAGCTGAAAGCTTCTTGGTTTCGGGTCGCGGTGAACTTCACCTTGGGGTATTAATAGAAACCATGAGACGCGAAGGCTTTGAACTACAAGTTAGCCAACCTCAGGTTATCTTCCACGAGGAAGA
Organism: uncultured Candidatus Saccharibacteria bacterium; assembly: GCA_964384035.1. Taxonomy (GTDB): domain Bacteria; phylum Patescibacteriota; class Doudnabacteria; order UBA920; family UBA920; genus CAYLIB01. The sequence goes on along the minus strand of CAYLIB010000002.1, from coordinate 71,531 downwards.
TGGTGTGAAGAAAGAGCCATACGAACAAGTTACCATAGATGTACCGAGTGAATACCAAGGTGCGGTTATAGAAGAACTTGGGAAACGCGGTGGCGAAATGCTTACACTGGACTCTTCACCGAGTGGGGAAATTCACGCGGAATATTTAATTCCTACCAGAGGGCTTATTGGCCTTAAGAACTTACTACTTACAAGAACCCGCGGAACAGTAATTATCAACAATTTGTTCGACAGTTATAAGCCAGTGCACGATATAGATACCAAGGGTAATGAACATGGATCTTTAATAGCTTCTGAATCTGGTACTTCTAATGCATATGGATTAAACAATGCCCAAGAACGTGGAGTACTCTTCATAGGACCAGCAGTGGAAGTTTATGAAGGTATGATTGTTGGTCAAAATGCACTAGATAGTGACCTTGAGCTAAATGTTTGTAAAACTAAAAAACTTACAAACATGAGAAGCAGTGGTGCGGACGATGCAATTATTCTAACCCCGCCAAAACCAATAACCTTAGACTTTGCTCTAGAATACATAGGGCCTGACGAACTTGTAGAAGTTACTCCTCTCAATGTAAGAATGAGAAAGAAACTTCTAAACGCAAACGATAGAAAAAGAGCTGCCAGATAAACAAAACCCGCCATATGGCGGGTTTTATATTTACTGAGCTGTTGTAGTGTTGGTCGTAGTAGTTGTAGTGGTAGTTGTGGTAGCAGTTTTGCAAGGGGTTTTTGAAGATTCTACAGCAGTTTTTCTAGTATCTAGAGCGGATTTGTTGGCGTCTTTTCTAGTAGTCGCGATTTTTTCTCTTGCTTCTTTAAATGTTTTGTTTGCCGCATCTATTGCGGTTTTTCTGGTTTCTCTGGCGACTTTTCTAGCATCTTGTGCTTTCTTTTTAGCCGCTGCGATTTTTTCTGCATCTTCTCCTGCTACTGTTAGATCAGCTTTTAGGGTATCTGCGATAGTCTTTAGAGTTTCGGTATAAGCGCTTTGAGCTGCTTTTAGAGCTTCCGACTGAGTTTTTCTAGCTGCTTTTAAGTCTTCTGTAGATTTAGTGTTATTGGTTTTAAGAGCTTCTGTATAGGCTTTATTTGCAGTTTGAGTGCCCTCTACACACTTTTTTTGTAGCTCTCTTCTTTCTTCAGCTTTCTTTTTTGCTTCTTCTCTTTTAGCTTTTGCTTCAACCTGTGCCGCTTCGCGCTTGGCCTTAGCTTCCTCTTTTGCAGCATCGCGCTTGGCTTTGGCTTCTTCTTGAGCCGCTTCACGTTTTGCTTTGGCTTCTTCTTGAGCCGCCTCACGTTTTGCTTTGTATTCTTCCTGGTTTACTTTTATTGGTGCTCGCTTCGCAGGAGTAGTAGTTGTGGTTGAGTCTTCTCCAAATGCGAGCGATGGAGCAAGTAGACTCGATGCTATAGCGGAAACCGCTAATATTTTGCTTAAATACTTCATTTTGTTTCGTTTTGTTGGGGGTAAACCCCATAATTACTTTTTACAATTCTATTATACCACGACATTCAATGATTCAATTAAATTAACTGGGATATAACCATACTAAACAATACCCTACCCGGTGTATTAGTGGTTTTGGATTCGAGGTCTAAGTGCTCTAACCTATTTAGGGTTTGTTTTAATTTAGATATCTCGAAATTATAAGAAAGTTTTTTTAGAATATTCAGCCTGCCAGGCTTCCAACCTGTTTCCCCCAAAAGACTTGAATCCGGGATTCTTGAATCAATTGCACTTTTTACGAGAAGAATACTTCGAAGCTGGTCAGAAAGTAGCGCAGTGAGTTGAATTGTTTTAGCTTTATCATCTGCATCTCCCCCACTCTCATAGAACTTATCTAAATAGGAATAAGCGCCGGTTTTATTTCTTTCTGCAATCGCACTAATGAGAGAAAATATTTCTATTTCCAAATTCTCTGTTACCAAATCCTTAACTACATCGGTAGTAATTTTATCTGGAGAGTAGCTTATTAACTTGTCCAACTCGTTAGCAATAGTCCATAATTCGTACTCTGGTTCAATATACCCACCAGAATCTTTTAACCCGAGTCGCTCTAAAAAATAAGTAATAACTGCTTCGTCTATGTGGGCGTTTTTGCTTTTTAGGTATTGCTTTACCCAATTCTGTAGAGAAGAGACTGGGGGTAAATCAAAATTTTTAAAAGTAATACCTTTGTCTGCCTGGAGCTTTTTTACTACTGTTTTTCTTTGGTCAAGTTTAGCTGGTAAAAAAATAAAATGATTTTTAGATGACTTAAGAGCATCTAGATCTGCTTCGGTAATTTCTTCAGGCGAAGAACCCTTAAACAGGAATACTTTTAGAGACGCGAATAAGTCGCCACTCAGGTGAGAGGCTTGGTTTTTTTGAAATTCCTCGAAAGGAATATTCGTAGGAGTAACTCCGAATTTAGCTAGAAGTCCTTGAATATGCTGGTTTTTAGTATAGGTATCTGTACCACTAAATATGTATAACATTGGAATATAATAGTAACATAGCCCAGTACTATTGAATAAACGCTAAGTTTATTGTATATTTATGAGGATTTTTGTATAAAATCAGGTCGGAGTAAAGTTAGACGCGCACCCGTAGCTCAACTGGATAGAGTAACCGGCTTCGAACCGGTCGGCTGGGGGTTCGAATCCCTCCGGGTGCACCACCTCGGGTTAATCATGGCCCACTCCGTTGCATAGTTATTCCGCTTTGCTCCTTAACTATTCCACTACGTTCACCATGTTCCCCCTCTTCCCCAACGACGGGGTCGCCGGGGTACCCCATTTACCACTCACATTGCTTCGCTCGTGAGATGGGGGCAGGCTCTTGAAAGGGTGGGTAAAAAAAGTTAAAATGTCTAAGTTCCTGTTTCAGGGCTCCCGAAATACTTGTTCACCTATGAGTTAGTTTCATTTTTATCCGAAGAGGGTAAAAATGAATAACATAGAGAAAAGCATTTTGGGAAGAAGGAGTACTTTACGGAGACTGCAGCCACTGCATCAGTGGCGGAGGTCGGAGAAAAGTACGACGGGGATCGGTAGCTCAGTTGGTAGAGCAGAGGACTCTTAATCCTTTTGTCGTGGGTTCGAATCCCACCCGGTCCACCACGCGTGAGCAACGCTCACGCGTGCCTGCCTGGGATAGATATCCCATTCAGGCACATGTTCGCGTTGCTCCCGCTTTTCGGAGATTAGCACCCTCCCGGAGTGAATCCGGCAGGGATTAACCCAATCCCAAACAACTTAATTCTATGTAATAAAAAGACTTTTCAAATCTTTTTATTACGGAGTGTGGTCAAGTAATTTGGGGACCCCGGGTTTACAAAAAACACCCATGTGGGTGTTTTTGTTTTTGGGTATAAAAAAGACCTCGGGTTAGAGGTTGGATTTTTGGACTTTTACCGTTTTGGCGGCGGGCTTTTTGGTGCGGTGTTTGCCATGGCCAGCAAATAGACCACCAATGAATCTTGCCGGGGTAATGATAACCTTACTTCTTACCTTAGCACCCACGTGCCGGGCTTTGGATTCGGACTTTTTGGTTGTGCTGGCAAAGCCTGGGAACATTAGCACCATAACAATAAACACAGTAGCCAGGCTCCTGGCCACTTTGGAATACTTCATGATTTTCACTCCTTATTCTGAAACTAGACTTTCTTACTGAGGGATTTTAGATTATAGAGTTTTTTAGACAAAGAGAAAAGACTGCAGGGATTCGGGGCGAATCCTTACAGCCTTCGGTTTTTGCGCTTTTGGCGCGGGTTGAACTTTAGATGGCCGGGCGTGAGCCGGGTTGGTTGTGCAGCTTGCGATCCCGGCGAGCGGTCTTCAGGCGACGGGATGAAGTGTTGCGACCGTGGCGACCGAAGTCGCCACCCAGACCGCTTCCGATGAATGACTGACCGGTGCTGGTGCCATAGGCGAAAGCGGACTGATTGCCGCCAAAGATGGATTGCGTCTGATTGTTGCCGAAACCCATTGTATCGAAGATGGTTTTGCCGATGTTGCGAAGTCCTTGCATGAAACGTCCGTTCAACATAGATTTGATCTCCTTTTCAGATTCAGATTGGTTTTGGTTTTTTGAAGTTACGTGAATTGCGACAGAAATAAGGAATATAATAACATATATTTTTGTTTATGTCAAAGAATATTTGGAGACTTGTCAAGTTTTTGGCGTAATTAAGAGGAATTAAAAAATCCCCTATTTTTAGGAGATTTTTGGGATTTTTGAACTATTTCACTGTTTTGAAGGGGTTGGGAATGGTTGGGTCTTCTGGGGTGGGGGTTTCTGGGGTGGTAATTTTCTTTATAACTGCCTCATAAAGATTGAAGTTAATTCTAACCACAGGAACATTTTTTATTGTTGGAACAGCGGTTTTGGCCTGGGTAACAGATTTAGAAGCGGAAAGCACGGCTAATACCTCAAAGACACCTATAACTACTACTGCTATTAAACAGAGTATGCTTATGGTTTTTATGCTTAGAGATTTTGGAATTTTTATACTAATGTTCATTTCTTTATGTAAAATAACGCACTAGTGGTTAAGCTCGCTTTACCCTGTCCTGTGGCACCAAAAGATACAGTTCTTAAGTGAGTTATGAAGCTTAATTTTTCCATAGACTTTAGGAAATTAACTATATCCACATACTCCCCTCCCAAACTAATACTATAAGGGACAAGTAATAACTCGCCGCTGGTCTTTGCCTTGCCGAGAGTATTTGCTGTACCTGCAATACTTAGAGTCAGAACCAGATTATGCTTTTCTGCTAGTGCTTCTATGGTGCGCAGTTCATTTACGAGGCTCGTATCTTTACTGAAAAAGTTTTCCGGTTTTATGTCTTTTTTCTCTAATAGTTCAAGATCTGATTTGGCGAGCTGATAACTAGTTTGCTCAGCCTGAAGTTCCATTTGTTCTTTCTTAAGATCTAGTATTTCTGCGATTTTTTTCTGACTTGCTTGGTTTATCCACCCAAAGACATAAAAAATTAGAATAAAAGAAACCAAGAGCCATACCCCGACGAGAATTGCTATTTTATATTTAAAAGAAAGCTTCATCATTGTTTTAGTAGTTCAGGCTTAATGAAGAATGTAAATCTGAAGTAAAGGTCTTTTGGCTTCGCAACGTTTTCAAACGGGTAATTAATATTCGCAAAGTTATCTTTATCCGCATTTATATTATTGTAAAGCTCTATAACCGCTTCCCTAGTTTTTGCGAAGCCCGAAATCTCTACCTGCTTCTTGTCGATATCTGCAGAGAAACCAGTAATACCTACGTCTTGGGGAATGAGTTTACCAAAGGCGAGAATAACCTTAGACCAAGCAGGAGTGGCGTCGCTTAAATTCTTGAAGTCCACTATCTGATTGTTTATTTTTGCTATTTGAGCTTTGAGTTCAGAGTTCTCTTGCTTATTCACCGCGGTCTTTAGCTGGTCTATGTCCACTTTTAACTGGCCAGCTTCACTCTGCAAGATGAAACGAACACCGATTAGCGCAGCAGTGGATAAAATTAGAGTAACAACACTTAAACCACAGAAGATTAATATACGATTAAAAATATCTTCAAAGTGAAGCTCTTTCTGTCTATCTTTGGGTAATAAATTTAATACTTTAGCCATACTAATAGTCTGTTCTTAATGCAAGCCCAATTGCTGTAGTGAAGTCGAGAGACTCTTCGGGAGAAATCATTTTTACTTCTTCAATACCCGTGCTCGCCAAAGGATTAGCAAGTTCAACTTTCATATTTAGCTCTTGGAACTCAAGTTGAAGATTCTCTTGAATACCCTTAAGGCGCGCACCACCTCCGCATAGAATTACTTTGTCTATGGAGACCTGAAAGTGTTCTTTTTGAAAACTTAACACATTTTTTATTTCTGCTGAAAGATTTTTTAAAATAGGCAACATCGAAAGTTTGATGTTTGGATTTTCAGGAGTATTGTTTAGACCAGAATCAACTTTTATTTTTTCTGCTTTTTCGACTGGAATTCCTAAAGTTTTTGCAAGCACTTCACTAAATTGATTCCCACCCATAGGAATAGATGAAGTAAATAACAGTCGTCCACGCTCGATCATGACTAAATTTGTTTTATGGTCGTTAATATCTGCTACCAAAAAAGACTCAGTATCCCCTTTTTTTAGCAGAGCCCTTTGCACACTTTGAGACTCCACTTCTAGGGCCTGGACCGTGAACTTCATTTTATCGAACACAGATAGGTATTTGTCTGCGGTGTCTTTTGGCGTTGCTATTAGCAAAATCTCCATTCGCCCATTTACTTCATCTAGTTTTTGCCAATCTAAATAAACTTGGTCTATCGGGACTGGAATATAACTTTCTGCTTCGAACGGAATAGCTTGGTCTACTTCTGAGTCGCCCATATGCGGTAGGTGTATAACCCTAACGAAAGATTTAGCTTCGGGTAGCGCGGCAACTATGCGATTTCCAGAAAAAGCACCGTATTTTGGCTTATCAATAGCCTGCCTCACAATAAATGAAAGAGTTTGCGTATCCAAGATAGCCTCTTCAACCACAACACCCTTGGGAAGACCCACTTCTGAATAACCCTTAATTTCAAGCGTACCTTTTTTATTTGGACCAAACTGAAAAACCTTTACTGAACTTGTTGAGATATCTACACCGATTGGGTACTTATTTTTAAAATGAAAATCCATGGGGACTTAGTTTACAAAGTTCATCAGGTTCATAAAGTTTGTAAAGTGTTTCCACCGCAATAACTTGATGATCTTTACAAAATTTATTAACTTTATGAACTTACTGAATGCTTTGGCTAATATTATATATTGGGGAAATTAAACCTAACGCAAGGAAACCAACTACAGCACCAATGATTAAAAGAAGGAGTGGTTCAATGATAGAAGAAATATTCTTCATTGTCGTGTCTACTTCTTCTTCATAATGTATGGCAATTTGTTCGAGGATAGACTCCATACTACCTGTTTCCTCACCTACTTTTAACATTTCAACAATGATATTTGGGAATAAATGTTCGTTCTGTTCAAACACTGCTGTTATTGGTTTACCGAGCTTTACCTCACTTGAAGCCTCTATCAGAACATCTCGGTAATAGACATTACCCAACGCTTCTCCGGCTACCGCGAGACCTTCAACAACATTAATACCACTCTTGAGTAAAGACGAGAATATTCTAGAGAAACGTGCGATATTTATTTTTTTTACAATCTCTTTGGTTGCAGGAAAATGCAAAAGAAACCAATCGAAAGTAGTTTGTCCGGGTTTTGTTCTTAGAAATGCTATAAAACCTATAATAGCAAGAATTAAACCACCTATTACCAATATAGCATGACCGCTCATAAATTCCGCGAACCCAACTATTATTCTTGTAGTAAGAGGCAGCCCCCCCTGAAACTCCTTAAAAATAACTGTGAGCTTTGGGAGTACAAAAACCGACATCAGCACACCAATAATAAGCATAGCGGAAAGAATAACGGCTGGGTACATCATTGCACCCTTGGTTTTGCTTTTTAGATCTGCTTCACGCTCAAGTTGTACCGCTAAGTAATTCAGAGATTTATCCAAATTACCCGAAACCTCACCAACTTTTACCATGCTGACAAATATATTTGAAAATACTTTTGGATATTTAGCCATTGCGGCATTTAACGGCGTACCGGACTCTACAGCCCCAGAAATGTCTTTTAAAATTTTATGAAATTTTCCGTTTTTATTTTGACTTGTAATAATGTTAAGACCTTTACTTACCCCAATACCGCTTTTTAACATTATCGCGAGGTCTTCAATAAATACGATTTTTTCTTTTAACGATATAGACTTTAAGTCACGCAAAGATTCAGTGAAAGAACCTCGACCTTCAGGGATAATATTAGTCGGGGTCAATCCTTTTTCTCTCAGCTCTCTTCCGGCTTGAGCCATATCGGGAGCATCGATACTCCCCTTCTCTTTCTTGCCTGTATTATTATTTAGTACTTCGTATGTAAATTTCATAATCTATGAAGAAGGAAACCCAGAAGGGGTTTCCTTCTTCATGACATCATCCTTCCTATGTAATTTTACTGCCCGGGGAACCCGGATCAGTAAAATGCTATAGAAATTAAAATATTTGTTTTATTCTTTTGAGACTCTTAGGACTTCGTCTACGGTGGTTATTCCTTGGACGGCTTTTATGAAGCCGTCTTCCCACATAAGGATCATGCCTTCTTTTTCGGCAATTGCTTCTGTATCCTGCGCTGAGTCTCGTTTTAATATACTATCTGCCACTGCTTCTGTTATTTCCATAATTTCATGAATACCTATACGACTCTTGTAACCAGTATTATTGCACTTTGAACAACCTTTGCCGTGGAAAAAATCTAAGTCTGCTAATTTCTTAGCACCACCTGAGATAAGCTTCTCTCTTGTTAAAACTTCAATTATTTTTTCTTGATTAAAACTAGAGGCAATATTAGCAAGAGCCACTTCGTCGAGTTTTACTTTTTCTTTGCAGTCAGGACACAAAACACGCACGAGCCTTTGCCCCATAACAGCATTCGTGGTAGAAGTAATTAAATACGGTTCAATTCCAATATCCAAAAGCCTAGCAGGTGCAGCAGCAGCTGAGTTGGTGTGAAGCGTAGAGAGCACAATGTGACCTGTCATGGCAGCGTGAACAGCCTCTTCCGCGGTTTCTTTATCGCGAATCTCACCAATCATAATAATATTTGGGTCTTGCCTGAGGAGCGCCCTTAAGCCCATGGCAAAAGTTAAACCAATTTTAGCGTTGGTTTGCATTTGGTTTGCACCGGGTATACGGTATTCAACCGGATCTTCTATGGTGGAAATATTTACTGTCTTATTATTTAAAATAGTTAGAACCGCATAAAGTGTAGTGGATTTACCGCTTCCGGTAGGACCAGTTACCAAAAACATTCCATGAGGTTTCTTTATGTTTCTTTGAACTACATTTAACTGGCTAGGCAAAAAGCCTAATGCCTCTAGTGTCATGGCCTTAGTCGATTCATCGAGAAGACGCATTACGACTTTTTCACCGTCGAAAACCGGAATAGTGGAAACACGCAAACTAAACTTATAACCATCTTTTTCTATTTTGAAACGACCATCTTGTGGTAAGCGATGCTCGTCTATTTGCAAGTTGGACAATACCTTTATACGGGCAACAATTGCCGCCTGAATAACTTTTGGCAGTGTCATTACGTCGTGCAATATACCATCTATACGATAACGTACAGCAACAGAATTCTCTTGTGGTTCAATATGAATATCGGAGGCTTTTTCAAATACCGCATATTCAAGAAGAGTATCTACTACCCTAATAACAGGAATTTCTTCTGCTAGATTCTTTAAACCTTTTTCGTCTGGGGCTGCAGTCTGCTTGTCTGGAGTAGCCGTTAAACCAAGGGAGTCTTCTTTAACTAGGGTTTTCATTTCACCCTCTAGGTTACTGTGATATTTTCCTAAGCCAAATTTAAGACTACTAGGCCCTATAAGGAAAGCTTTTATGTCTAAACCTGTTTTCTTATGGATGAATTCTTTTGTTTGAATATCTGTGGGATCTACCATACCTAAAGACAATTCGCTCTTGGTTTTGGCGAAAGAGATTACCTTATGTCTGTGAGCAATAGGTTCTGGAACGAGAGCTAGCACATCCTGCTTTATCTCTTCGTTTCTTAAATCTATACTTGGCACATGAAGCATTTCGGATTTTGCTTCAAGCAACTGATCTTCTGTGACTATTTTTTTATCCAACAGAAAATTCTCCCAGTCTTGGTTGGTCTTGGCTGACTTTAGCTCTTTTTGAGCATCAAGAATCTGAGACTGAGTTATAATTTTCTTTTCTTTAAGTAAAGTAGTTAGAGGGTTTGTTTCCAAAAGATTTTTTGAGTAATTTACATCTTAAGTATAACATAAATCCCACACCAAATTAGGCTTTGGTGTGGGATTAACCCGCTATTTTACAATAAGTTTGCTTAGAACCTATTTAACTTCTGAAGCTTTTTTCTCTTGCAAAGCCCTTAACTCTTTTAGATACCCGAGGGTAATATTCTTACTATTCTCAGATTTTGGCTTTGGGCTGTTTATCCATTGTTCAACCAAAGGAATTGCTTTGTCATAATCTTTATTTCTCTCGTAGTAACCTGCAAGCAACAACAAGAATTGATCATCACCTGTTTTCTCAAAACCGGTTTTATATAGATTTTCTAGCTCAGACTGTTTTTCGGTGTAGTAAGTACCGTAAAGCTCAGCCATAAGTCCATATGCATCTGGATACTGAGGGAATTTCTCTAAATATTTTTTTGCTTGGATTTCGGCATTCTTATAATCCTTCATGTACTCATAAGTACGGATAAGGTTCTCTTGTGCAGTAATGTTATCTGGCTGAGTCTCAAGTACTTTTTTGAAGTTTTCTGCGGCGGATTTGAAATCTTTTAGACCAAACTGCTTTGCGCCCAAATCCAACACAGCGGTTGCGTCTTTAGGATTCTTAAAAGCCTTTAAGTAGTCTTCTTCCAAAGCCTTTTCTTGCTCTTTAAAGTTTGGTTGAGACTTTACTGTTTGTTTATAAAGATAATAGTGGACTTGTGGGCGGTAAGCTAAATAGCCGGCGAAAATAATAACCACCACTACGCCTAAAATAATGTATTTTTTCATAGTTCTGATATTTTACCAGATATACCCTTGAAAGTGAAGCTAAATAAACTTGGATTCTAAAGCCTTTATCCAATCCCGCCATTCTTCGGGGATTTTTCCCTCGTCTAGCATGTTTAGGTCCTCGGCGGCTTTTCTGTAGTACCCTAGGTAATCAGGGTTAATAGACTGACCCGGGTATGGCTCAGCGCCTTCGGGAGCCCTGGCGACTGCTTTTTTGACCATAAGCCTTAGGCGAACATCGTAAATACCAAACTGGTCATGCAGTACGGTAGATATATTAGGATCACCAACTCTAAAGGTGGCGTAAGCTATTTTATCTATTTTACCGAACTGTGCGATAGTTGGATCTATGAAAAGCATCTGATCTTTGAAATAAATTTCTATCCAAGCATGATCTACGGAATTAACATCTGCGAGGTGTTGTGGATTGGCTGCAGCAAAACCTCCCCTAATAAGTATCTCGTAAGGGTGATTATCGTAAGACGCATCTACTCTTAGCTTATTTTCGAAGAATTTTTTATTTATTATTTCTGCGAGCGCAAAACTACTGGGACCACAACCCCAGGAAGGAATTTTGTATTTTTCGGAGAGCGATTTTACCTCGGATATGTAATCTACAGATATAGAATCTAAAAAATGCTGAATATCTGAGACTTTTTGAGCATCATCGAAATGAGGCGCAGGAGTTTCTTGCACTACCTTAACCTCTGTAGTAGATTTTAATTTCAACAAAAGAAAGATATTTAACCCAATGGATAAAATAAACAAAGGTATTAAATAGGTTTTTAGTTGTCGGAGCCTGTTCATAATCCAACTATAACACTTTTACTTATTTAATTTCTCCAAACGCGAAGACACAGCGGGAACCCCAGGATTTAAGGTTAAGGCTTTTTTATATTCGCTTATAGCTTCAGATTTTCTACCTAAATTTTCTAATAATATTCCGTAATTGCCATGAGTTTGAGCCATTTCTTGAATGTTTAAAGAATTTTTGAAACTAAACTCTGCTTTCTCTGGTAAGTTTAACTTTCCATATACAAGCCCTAAAACATTTAGGGCCGTAAAGTTATTAGGGTCTAGCTCTACTGCGCTTTCAAGCTCAAGCCGACTGGCATTTAATTGGTCTATACGAAAAAGGAATGCGCCTCTATAACTTCTAGCCAGGGAAGCATATCTTTCATGATAATCTTTTCTTAGTAGGGGTAATTTTCCTTCCCTATAGAGAAGGTTAAAATTTATAGCGTCTTTAGAGATAACTTCCTGGTTGTTATCCGATTTTTTCACGAAGATACAACTCACCTCATCGAAATAGACTAATACCCAGTTTGGGTCCTTAGATAATTTGCTTATAAGCAGACCAGTATCCTCCACTCCGTGTTCGAGGAAGAAATAATTAATATTATATTTTTGTACTACTTCGTTTAAATCTATCTTACCACTGACAACGTCTTTATAATAATTGAGTTTCTCTAAGGTATAACTATGACCGTCGATAAAGTTTTTACGCGATGGGAATAGAGCAAAATTAATGTAAGTACCTCCCCTATAGTCGTTAAACATATTACCCTTCAGGCTCCTTGTTTTAATAAAATCTACTCCCCCGCTAGAAAAAATAACGGGATTTTGTGAAAAACCGAATCGTTGGGTACTAAGTTGCTTTTGGTAATAATCACCAGAAAATAGACTTTTCATAAATAGCCCAATGAATAAAAAAGAAGCACCCAAAGCGATATACTGTAAATGTTTAAAATATTTCCAAGTCTTTAAAGCGTTTAATTCATTTAAATAGAAAGGTAAAATAACACTCGTAACTACCCCTAGCCATGGAATATTTCTATTAGCTTTGAAAGATAAGTAAATAAAAGGAATTACTACAATAATATGCCTTAGTTGGAGTTTAAATGCTCTCAAAAATAAAGTAGTGAATGTAACCAACAATAGGAGCAAATAACCATAAAAATATACGGGTTGAATTTCTTTGAAAGAAAAAGGACTTAAAAATTCCACTTGACTATAAAACTCTTTATCACCAAAGAAAAACTTGAATGGCCAAAGGAAAGCTTCTAGACCATATGGATTCAAAAGACTAACAACTAGAGCTAAGCTCAATATAATTAACCATACGTAAAGGTTATTTTTTTTGACCCCTATTTCTTTACGATTATTTCTAGATTGATATAGCTTCCATATTTTCTCGAGAGTATAAGAAGATAGGATTACAAGACCCAGAGGAAATGAGCCATGCATGTTTGCCCATAGTAATAGCAATATTCCTATTGGCGTAAAGAATTTGAAAAAGCTCTTTTTATTAGTGATTTCCGTTGAGTGGTTTTGCTCTAGGTAAACAAAAAGAATCGTTCCTAAAAGCAAAGCAAACAGATCTGCCCTGTAAATAAAGCGGTCAGAAGCAGAAAAAGCGGCTATGCTAAAAATAAATACTGAGGAGGGTAAATTATATCCATTTTTGATTACATACTTAAGTAGAACACCGAAAATTGATAATACCAACAAGACTTGTGTTACAACTAACCCTTTCCAGGAAAACAAGCTATATATGAAGTATGTAATTACATGAGTTAACCATTCTGAATATGGAATCTGGCAATTATTTGATGAGTAAGAATAAACACATAGCTTACTAAAACCGCTTTTTAAAATATGCTTACCATTTGCGATATATTGGACAGTATCCGGATCTCCGATATCGGTAGCAGATAGTAGGACAAGGAGAACAGCAAATAAGAATAAAAACGACGATTTTATAATATTTTTCATAGCTAGACTAGTATAACAGAATTAAAAAAAGGCCCCTCAAATGGGCCTTTGATTTTTATTTAGTTACAGAGAAGTTGTCTGAATCACCAAAAACAAAATCTGAAATTCCATTTTTACCCCTCGGTTCTACCCGTATCTTAAAGCCTTCACCAACCCCTATATTTGTTGGAATCGTGACTCTTACCTTACCTCCTGCAAAAGTGCTTGTACGGATATTTGGAGCAAAAACCCCCAAATTATTTGTTCCTGCCATCATTCTTATATCTATAATTGGATTTGTACGATATTTTTCCCAAGCATCTGGTATGGGTCCTGAAATTACCCAAGAAATCTCTATACTTTCTCCTTTTTTGTAGGTGGCTTTTTTGGGTAATACTTCAATACTATTTATATTTACACTCTCAAAAGGGTTCTTGTGGTTATTAATAGAGAAAACTGTTTGATTGGAATACAAAGGCGTTAAGTCATCCGAAAGAGCAATCGCAATAACATTATATGTTCCGTCTTCAGTTAACCCTTCGTCTGTATTGAAATCTACTGTAAATACTCCATCTTTAAGAGTAACCGGACCCACGGGACGTTGAATGCTGCAACGTGTACCTGTCATAACCAAGAAGAGTGCATTGTTTGCCCTAACACCATCCGCAAGACTAGCAACCAGTTTAGTAGTCCCAGAAATTTCCTGGTCCGCAATGGGTGATTTTATAATCACTTCCGGGTTCTGTTGATTTTCTGGACAACTATTTACGGGAGGGAAGACTAGAGGCGACGTTTCTCTGGGGGGAAGTTTTCCCGGGGTTAATTTAGCTTGCAATTTCCCATTTGAGATTGAGTCGTATGCTGCACTTTGGTTAAAACCTTGTTTAGTTCTAAAGAATAAACCCCCGGCTATAAAAACTGAGAGTAGGATAATTATGTAAGTAGCAAGAGGGGTTAAGTATGATCCAAAAGTAGATTGATCGTTACTGGATTGTTTTTGCTTCTCCATTTTGATGAATAAATTATGTCTATATTTTAGCATAAATACAAAACCCCCACCCTTGCGGGTGGGGGTTTTTGACTATTCAGTCTAGGTTTGGGTTATAACCCTAATCGCTTGGATTAGTAGTTAATAACTGGACCAGTGACTGGGTAGTAGTCGGTTGCATCGATAACTTCAGTGTCGAGAGCGTTAGCTGTCGTGAAGGTAGGAGCAACACCGGCAACTGTAGTGCCAGTAGCACCGTACTTGCCGTTAACATCGGTGTAATCCCAGAAGACGCCACCGAGGGTAAGACCAGTGTTGAAGTCTGTAGCACCTGTACCGTCACCACCAAGGTTCTGACCCTTGCCAGCTGTACCGTCTAAGTACACACCGTAAGAGATGGTACCAGAAGTGGTAAGAGCAGCACGAGTTTGAGAAGTGTTAGCCTTGATTACGAAAGGAACGGTTGTTCCAGCCGAAATGGTGATTGGGTTGGTGAACAAGAAGGAAGCTGTGTCGCCAGAAGCGAAACAGTCGGTAGCTCCAGCAGCTGAAGTTCCTTCAAAGAGGGAACCAGTCTGGACCTGACCGTTCTGCCATACTTGTACATCGTAGATACCACCGTCATCAGCACCACCTGCACCATTGTTACAGCTTGCAGTAGCGTCACCAGCGCTTACGAAAGAACCGGAGAACTTAAATTGCAAAGCTGAAATGATCAAGTCTCTTGTACCACCAGCAGTAATGTTGAAGGTAGCAATTGGCTGACCAGAGGAGCCGTTGGAACCGGTAGAAGCCGAAGTATCGGTTGCTACAACTGGTTCAACGTTGTGGTTGATGAGAGTCTGAGACGAGAAGTCTAGACGAGTACTTACAGAAGCACCGGTAGAACCGTTGTCGTAAGCGACAACTTTACCACCAGCAACAGTAATATCAACATTGTCTGCTAAGGTAGTTGAACCTGCAGTTAATGTGACTACATTGCCTGCTACAGAAGCAACTGTGAAACCAGCTGAACTGTTGGTTTCTCCAGTGTCACCTAAGTCACCATCATTGTTGAAGTCGATAGCAACTTTGTCACCAACTTGGAACTGAGAACCATCAACTACAGTAACTGTAGCTGCGGTGTCAGCGTTGTCGTTGGTACCGGTTGCACCAGTTGTACCACCACTTACGCGCACGGTAGTACCAGAAGAGGCACCTTGGTATTCGTAGTAGGTAGCAGAGAACTTAGTCTGAGAACCAACTGTTTGGGTACCACTAGCTGTAGTATCACCTTTTAGGGTGAGAACTTTAGCAGAAGCACCTTTGGTTACAGAAAGAGACAAACCAGAGAAGCGGATTTCACCGTTTACAATGCTTGCACTGGAGCCAACTTGAGTAGCACCATCATACAAAGCAAGGTTTGAGTAGTTACCAGCACCATTTCTGGCGTTGAAGTAAAGCTTTCTGATAGTTAAGTCTTCAGCATTGCTAGACTCTGCAACCTTTAGGGTCAAGAGAGGAACAGCTGTTTGACTTGCGCGAACGATCTGCTGAATTGGAGTACCAGCAGCGTCTGCGGTTAACTGGAGAACGCCATTACCAGTCATGGTAACAGTTTGACCAGTTGCCCCAGTAGAATCTGTAATGTTGGTCTGAGAAGACTGACCTACAGAAGCTACTACAGTGAGTTTGGCACCGAGAAGATCGGAACCAGATGCATATGAATCAAATGCATTGGAAACATCTGCGTAGACATTAACTTCCAATGTAGAGGAAGCGTTGATCACAGCGTTACCGCTGAAAGTTTCTGTGGTACCAGCTGTTGTAGAAGAGATTGGGGTACCAAAGGCAGTTTCAGTTGTGCCGGACTTTGTCTTTAAGAAGATGTTGGATACACCAGTTGGGACAGCGGAAGAAGTACAAACTATAGCTGCGGTAGAACCGGAGTGGTTTGTACAGATTACTAGACCAAGGGAGGTCAAAGTAATGTTTTCAGCAGGACCAGCCTGGATATTGAAAGAACCAATCTTCAAAGCACTACCACCTTTTACCAAGTTACTTGGGTTGTAGGCAGAGTTAGAAGAGGTGCTTAGGGAAGAAGTATCAACCTGACGTGTATTACCAGTTACTGTAGAAGTATTGGTAATAAAGTTGTTGGAAGAAACTCTTCTTGCGTAGTAACCCTGAATCGCAATTGCATATTGGTCGGTAGAAGTTGCAGAAGTGAAGATGTCAGTGACAAAGTTCAATTTTGCAGTTGTACCAGCTTTTATGGTCTTGTAGGTGTTCAAAGTGACTTGTGTACCAGTAGCGGCACCTGCACCAGTGTTGGTTACAGAGCTGTTGCTAATGGTGAAGGTACCATCGGCAGAGTAAAGAGAAGCGGTGGTAGCGGTTGAACTGTAAAGAGTTGAACCAACTTCATCGTTAACTTTAACTGTACCTGTGAAAGCCTTCATACCAGTTGTAAGTTCGTTGGTACCATCTTTGGTAATAACGAAGGTTAACTTCTGGAGTTCGACGTCTTCGCCAAAAGCTTTTACGTCAAAGGAAGCAATAGTTTGCTGTGTAGCACCTGGAGCCATCTTTGCAGATGGGGAGTCAGAAGCTTTAGAAACGGTTACAGAACCGCTCTTGAACTGAACATAGTTTCCTACGTCAGAACCAGAACCATCACCGATTGGGAATGTAGAACCACCGGAAGCGGTTGGTAATATACCAGAACCAGTCTGGGAACCATAAAGTTCTACATCGTAGTCATTCTGGATGGTGAAGTCTAATGTGCGAGATGCACTGTTAGAAATACCTGGTACATCTACTGCGATGTTAAAGTCGCGAGTAGCGCCACGAGGAATGACATAAGGAGCAGTAAGAACGAACTGTACTTTACCACCAGTAGACTTAGCTATTGTGGAAAGAACGTTGTTTGCTTGATCCTTAAGAGTGATGTTGGTGTAATCGCCATCAGCTGCTGTACCGTTGTTGAAAAGAGTTAAGCTAGAAAGCTTAATATCTTCTTGACCGCTAGATTCAGAAATTCTGAATTTCTGAACGGTGAAGTTGGTAAGACCGAGGTCGATTTGAGCTGGGGAACCAGAAGTTCCACCACCAACTGTCTGAGAGTTCAATGTAGCAGAACCAATAACATTGGAGCCACTTACGATTGAATGGGTGTTACCCCAAAGTGGGAAAGAACCACCTACAGTTGCAGAATCAAACTTGAGGTCTGAAGCTTGTGCAATACCTACGTTTACAGTACCGGTTGTAACGGAACTGGAGATATTAACTTTAACCCAAAGAGTAGTAGAACCATTTGCTGGAACTACAATTGGATCAGAAGCAAAACCAATGGTGGACTTTGCAGTACCGAAGGTACCGAAGTTACCATGGCGGCGACCTGAAGCGTCGAAAACTGCTACACCAGTAACGCTGCTGTCTTGAACGATACCACCGCGAGTTAACGTGATTTGAGTCAAGTTAGCTGCAGAAGAAGAACCGTTAGTAAGAGACAACTTTGTTACGTTGTTGTAGGAAGAACCACCAGCGAGTACTGAAGTAGCTGGAGTGTCAGATGCTAAAGAAGCAGTGACAGAACCAGATACTGGAGGAGGAGTCGTGGTAGTTGTGGTTGCTGTTGGACTTAGCTGTCCAGCTGTTCTTGCAGCCATAACACCAGTCTGGGACAGAGCTTTGTCAGAAGCATTTGCGGCTACGACATCGCTGAAGCTGTAACCCCAGCTGTTGAAGGTTGAAAGATCAGGGATACCAAGTAAACCAGCGGAGCCAACTAACTGGACTGTACCGTTATTGTTAACGAGTACACCTGGTCTGTGGGCTGCAGTGGTGTTGTCGATGTTGGAAGTAGAAGACATCCAAGATACGTCACCATAGGTTGCTCTTGAGAAAGAGAAACCAAGACCTTTGAAGACAGCTTCAGAAGTGAAACCACCTTTTTGGCCACCGGTGATAAGATAGCAAGTGCCTTTGTCAGCACCTCTGTCAGAACAGATGATTTTTCCGTCCTGAGGAGGGATGAAGGAACCTACGGTTAGAGCGAGATCATCAGCATTTGCGTCTACAACTCCTGACCAGGAGTTAAAGCCGTAGCTGAGGAAAGCGCCAGCGGAAGTGTAAGCTCTTCTGGTATTGTCAGGCATAACCATCCAGATGGTTCCATCAGATGATTTGATGTTTGTGCCAGCACTGTGAGCTGCTGCGAGAGCAGTAACAGGGAAAGCAGAAACGGCGACAGCCAGAGCAGAACCTACAGCAAAGACTTTCTTTGCGAGAGAATTACTCATTGTTAGGTAAATACTTTCGTTTTCAGAGATGTTTGATTATTCAATTGAGACAATCAAGCACACAATGAAAAAATTAATTTTCTGCCAATAAACACGAAGCCAAGGCTCTAGAGGACCGAGACGACTTGCATATTTAACAGATTATTGAAGAACCACAGGACGTACACTGTACGCAATATGTTCGACCTTCGTCGTAATTCACTGCGACCTCCGAATCCAGATTGAAAATCTGGCTTCTGCAGTCTCCGTGATTACTCCTCTCCCCAAATTCCTTTTCTCTATGGTTTTAAAAAGACTTTTACATGAGCTTGGTCCGGGCAAAGCCCGAGACCATCATGACCACAAATCTTTTTAAAACACAAAAGTGAGCAAGAAATCTGAGGACCCCAGTTTAGATGCAGACGCTAGTCGCCTAAACAGGAGTGGCTAGAGGCATACGACACTATAATTGCTTGCGAAACGCCGTGGGATCAATAACTAAGATTTAGCGATGAGTCTCATTAGTAACAGATTACAAGTAGCAAGTAACAAGTTTGTTAAATGCTGTTGTGTTTCTTTGTGTTTCGGTATATGAGTTTTTGCTCATAGTTTTCTCCCATCGTATTTAGAGACGCTTATAACCTCTGAGTGTTACAAGTGTTTTAGGTTTAATGCTTGTAAAAAACAAAAAACCCAAATTCAACTTTAAAAATACTTAAACTTTAAAGGCGAATTTAGGTTTTCTGACTAAAAAAGTGATTTTGCTTCCAGTTCTATTCATATAAAGAGGCGGGACTAAATACATTGCTGAGTATACATAAATAGACCCATTATGTCAACTTCCTCACTCCCCTTTTAAATACTCTAACCACCGATTTTGAAAACTAATAAAAAGCATAAGTTTACAAAGAAATAGCCTCTGTTTGCTATAATAAGTGACTCGGAAATGAGATAAGGAGGTCTATATGAAGATTAGCTTTGTAATTCCTGCTTTTAATGAGGAAAAATTAATTTCTTATGCACTCGCATCTATAATTGAACAGATTACAGGTAGCGGACATGAGATAATTGTTGTAAATAATGCATCCACGGATAGAACAGCACGTGTGGCTATGGGGTTTCGTTATACACAAGTAATAGACGAGCCCACGAAAGGTCTAACTCAGGCTAGAAAAACAGGGCTTGAGAAAGCCTCTGGAGATTTAATATTCCAGATAGACGCAGACTGTAGACTGGGACAAGGGCAAGTAAAAAGAGTGATCCGCGAATTTACAGAGGATCAGGAATTGGTTGCACTTAGCGGGCCTTATAGGTGTTACGACTCTAGTGGAACCCAGGATTTCTGGATTCGGATTTTCTACTATTTCAGTTACTTTGCTTACCTCGTGAACAGGTTCTTATTACGCAGAGCCTCAATGATACAAGGAGGTAATGTTGTAATTAGGAAATCAGCCCTTAAAGACATTCAAGGTTACGATACCAGAATACCTTTTTATGGTGAGGATGCTGACTTGGCTAGAAGACTCATGAAAGTAGGAAAGATTAAATTTTCTTTGTCCTTCTATAACTATTCCTCGGCTCGGAGAATGAATCATGAGGGTCTATGGAAAATAGGAATTCGTTATGCCTGGAATTACTTAAGTGTAGTTTTTAAAGGCAGACCCGCCTCTCATGACTATCTAGACATCAGAAACTAAAGGAGAAGCTAATGAAACCACTTAGAGTGTTATATTTTTTCGTCGCTAGATCGATGGAAAAAAGCCTGACTAAGCAAGCTCTGGCTCTAATTATCACGTCATCGGTGACTTTTATTATTACCCTTTTCATTACCAGAGCCTTGAGCATCTACCACCCTGAGTTTGGAATTATTATTACCGACGGTTTAAGATTTCACCATTTCAATGCTGGGATAATGATTTTGGAGGTAATAGCAGTTCAAGGGTTATTTCGGATTCAGAAGGCCAGTCAGCGCTTTGGTTGGTTCTTAGCTTATGGTGTTGGAGAGGCGCTACTACATGACGAACAAAGCATGTACCTATGGCTGAACGCACATGATGACGTAAGATGGTCATGGCTTGGGATAGGGATTTGGTTGCTTGAGAACGCAGTAATTATTACTGCCGCGTGGGTTATAGCAAAACTTAGCCAACAAAAAAGAGCTAATATTGTTCCTGAAATTAAACAAATAGCTACCGAATAATTTTCGGTTTTTTATTTTCGGAATAAAAAACATAATACCTCATCCCTCTATCTCACCCGGAATATCCAGACAAGCACAAATTATTTACCCCCATAGACCAATCCCTTAAATATACCGATTCTTTTAGATATATATTCAAGATCAAATACAGGATTCTCCTGCTCATCAAATCTTACATCGAGACTATGTAAAGAACCTACCTTGTCAGAGGCGTAAGTTACAAAATCTAATTCTTGAGTTAGAGTTTCTGCAAAACCACCGACCTTACCTGTACTACACGATGCCAAAATGGCAATGCATTTTTTCTTAAAGTAGCTTTTCACTTTTCCTAACCTTGAACCTTTGAGATCCTTCACTCTAATTTTTTGCTTCTCACCCGAATCACCTAGACAAATAGAATCTTCGGAGCCATGACCTCCAAAATATAATAGCGAAATCTCATTATTAACCCCTGGCTCTGAGTTATACTTACCGTCTAACTCATTTAATTTTCTTACAAAATGCCCCCGTGATTCACACTCCACTACCCGCAAGTGAATTTTATTTTTTAGAGCTCTATGCATATTATTATAGATACCCTGATTACGATATTGACTCCCATTATAATCCTCTACTGGAGTGACTATTATGCCGTATTGCACATCTTTATCGTCACGATGATCATACTGGTCGACCAATAAATCGATAGGATAACGAGCAAAGTTTTTTATTCCGAATTCTTTATTTAATACTTCGCATATACCTGGTCTTTTTTCCTCAATCGAATTTATGAGCTTGAAATTCTCTGAGAGTGCGTACCTTAACTCATCTTTTTTTGAACCCTTTGCCCAGGCCTCACATATTTCCGCTGCAGGAAGTTTTAGAGATTCAAGTTTTTGCCAGAAGTATTTTTTACACACCTCAGGGTAATCGTCTGCATTAACACAGAGAATAAAGAGCGCCCTAAACCTCTCTTCCTCGGAATAAGACTGTGCGGAGTCCCATATAACCTTTTCGACAGCTGCACGCTGCATAACCCCTCCATACCTCAAGATTGGTACAATGAACGGAGAATAGTTGACGAATCCATTGTAAGTATTAAAATTGGCAGAAATTTCAGGCAATAAAGCATATAAGGATTCGACACCTTTATTTTGAAAATCTAAACTACTCGCTTCTGAGTCTGTTAGATAAAATATCGTTTCAAGACGACTTAGCATGGGCTTTCCGTTTTTTATATCGGACTGCAACTTCGGGAGTAGCTGAACTATTTTATTTAAGCCATAATAGTGAAACTTTGTAGCTCTAAACTCTACCTCTTTTGGTCTAATTGTTAAACACATCTTTTTTAGAACAGGTATGACTACCTCAGGTTCAAATTCATATGCTTTTACTAAATCAGCCGCATGTTTTTCGAAATATCTCAACAATTCGTCTTGTTCTGACTCGCTTTTTTGAAGAATAGAATGAAGCTCATCCGACCTCTTCTTCATCTCATCCAAAAGCTCTTCTTTTTTTCTTTCAATATTTGCAGCATCAGGGTTTATGCTGTTATATTCTCCTGAAATCATTTTGTTAACATTTGCTTATAAAGTTCTATGTATTTCTGGGCGGTTTTGTCCCATGAAAAGTCGCAGGCGAGGGCATTTTTTACTAGGGACTGCCAGGATTCGTTGTGCCTGAAGACGGTTAAGGCTTCTATTAGACTAGTATAGAAACTCCATGTGTCCTTAGGCTCATGAAGAAAACCATTACCAGCACCAGTGTTAATATCGAATGCTTGAACAGTTTCGCTCAAACCACCGGTATTAGCTACTACAGGTATACAACCATAACGCAGGGCCTCCATCGCAACTATTCCACCCGGCTCAAAAAGACTAGGAACTAGTAAAAAGTCTGCTCCGGCGAATATTTTTCTGGGGATTACAAAATCCCTTTGTAGAAATGCTGCGACCCTAGTAGGATACCGCTCGCACATTTTTTTAATTTCTTCATAATAGTTCTCTGCCCCACTACCGAGGAAGATAAACTGACTTTTAGGTAGCGACTCTATATGTTCTAATACCTGTAAAATAATTTCTATCCCTTTCTGTGGAGCTAGTCTTCCTATGTACCCAAAGATCGGTACATCTTTAGCGACCGGGAGCTTAAAATATTTCTGTAAAGCAGTTTTATTTACCGCTCTCGCCTGAATTTGCTTAATATTAAACTGAGAGACTATATTTTTATCTGTTTCCGGGTTCATCTCTAGAGTATCTATACCGTTCGCAATACCACTTAGTTTGTACGCATACTTTCTGAGTACTTCATCTAACCCCTCTCCATATTCTTTTGTCTGCACTTCCTGCGCATGCTTCTTAGAGACAGTGTTAATAAGATCAGCGTTTATAATCCCCCTTAACATGGGATTCTGGAGACGCATTTTTGGGTCGAGCATGGGAAGTAATTCTTTTTTACCATCGTCCTGTTTATCTGCGTAACGGAAATTAATATTTCCTTGGTGTCTAAAATTGTGTATGGTATAGATTACTTTTACTGAACCGAGTTCTTTTTTATACCTAGGGTTTCGCTTAATCGCTTCAACCAAGTACCCTGCGTGCCAGTCGTTTGCATGAATGACTTCTGGTACCCATTTTCCTGCTTTTTTACTTTGAAGTATCCATTCTAGCGCGCCATAAGAAAGTAGCGCGAAGCGAGTGTGTTCGTCGCTGTAACCGTAGACATTCGCGCGGAGTTCGTAGTATTCTCGGTTCTCTAAAAAATATGTAGGTGCATAAAATTCGTCTAAACTTCTGTATTTTACGTTACAAATAAGCTCGCTCGGCAGCTTACCTTTTTTAGGCGCGCCTGTTGGGACTTTTAAGCCCTCGTTGTCCATATCCATCGCGTATTTTTTTTCGTCTATTACTCCATACTTAGGCATAAAAACGCGAACATCTACACCTTGTTTGGCAATAGCGCGTGCGAGGAAGGAAATAGCCTGACTTAAGCCACCTACTTGGGCGTACGGAGAATTTTCACTAGAAACAATTAGAACTTTCATAGCAGATATTTTTCGATAATTTTTATAGCTACCTTGAGACTTTCAAGTCTTAAAGCAACTTGGGCTCTATAACCATCTATAATTTTATTTTCGGATTTTAAATGTTCGTAACCTGGCAGCTCATTTTGGTTAACTACCAAATTTAATTCTGGACTTGAGAATAATTTTTCTGCATCGATCTTATTCACCTGTATATCACCGTGTTCTTCCATTATTTCTATGTAGGAAAAAATCCTAGACTCAGGAACTGTATCACAAGGAGACATTATCCAATTTTTTTCATTTAACTCTTCTCCTGGATTAAAAGGCTTAGGGTAAAGCGGCTGAGGATTCAAAAAACGAACACTGGTTCTATTATCTTTCTTTTCCTGCAAACGATTACGAGAGGACTCTTTTTCCTGCCCTAAACTGCAAATAACCAAACTCCCGGGCTTAAAATCCCTCTCAACCCTAGTATACTGTACGCCAACAGAAGCAAGATGATAAAGGATAGCAGCAGCCTCTACCTCGTCTGATGGCTTTTTGTTATTAAAAGAAACATAAGCTGGAATGTTTTTCCTTTGAAGAAAATCTAAACCACCTTCTCTACTACCATGAACTGCCAAATGTGGAAACTTAGACAGGTCTAAAGAATTTACGACGCGCATGAACATTTCGTGGTTTTTAGACCAAAGCTCATGAAGCGATTTGAAATCCATAGACTCTACTTCTTCACGTGCAGGAAATTCTAATTGACCTAAAAAGTCTATGCGCTCTTTATTGCATGATTCGCAATTATTTCTTACATTTCCGTGCCCACAGTAACCCGCTAACTTTTCCCTTTTTTGCATAGCAATTAAGATTTAGAGATTAAGACTGGTAAATAGAGTTCTGTTACATATTCGAGCAACATTCTTTCGGAGGTAAAGCGGTTTTGGCAGGCGCCTATAGTAGCTTTCATTTTTTCTACCCAATTTTCTGGCACACCGGAGAAATTTCTTTCGTTGTAATACAGTGGGATTATTTCTTTTTCCAACTGATCAAAAAAACTCTTTGCAGAATCGTGAGGATTTATAAAAAAGCCTACACTTGCAAGATCTATTTCATCTGTCCAACCATCTGATATAGCGGCTTGGAGTACACCGTTAAGACCAGCTTTCATGCCGCTTGTACCACATGCTTCTTTGCCCTTTTCTGGTGTATTTATCCAAACATCGCTACCCGATACCAGAATTTTTGCCATTTCCATACTGTAGTTAGGCAAAAAGACAACAGAACTTGTTAGCTCGGCTGAATTTATAAAACGTATTATCTGCGATATCATCTCTTTTGCGTTTGTATCACCTGGATGTGCTTTACCAGCTAAAATTATTTGTACTGGTTTTTTTGTATTAGCTACAATTTTATTTAGCCTCTCTAACTCGCTAAATATGAGTAGCGGTTGCTTATAGGCGGCTATCCTACGTGCCCAAGTGAGTGTAAGTGTCTCCGGGTTCCAGTCTACACCTGAATTTTGGACTACAAGCTCAATTAATTTTTCTTTAGCATCCTGATGAGCTCGCCAGAGACTCCCTGCACTTACTTCATAGCCTCTACCCACCTTTTCTGCTATTTCTTGGAAATGAATATTTTGCCAGGTTCCTGCATGGACCCCGTTTGTTATAGGTTTTAAATTAAACTCTGGCCATGAAACCTTGGCAAACTGAGCATGCGACCTACTTACCGCACTTGTAACGTTACTTGCGGACAAAGCTAAGTGGGTCATAGAAAAAAAGTCACCGCTTCCTGGGACGACACCCATTTCTAATACTCTAGAAATAGGGAGACCTAAATGCTTTGCATAGGACCCAAGAATCCTTTCTACTTGATCTTTATGAAAAATATCGTTTCCTGAAGGGATAAGTGTGTGGTTTGTGAATACGGTTTTCTTGCAAGCTATTTTAAAGGCTTCTTCAAAGATAGAATTGTTTTTTTTCATGTGCTGGTGCGCAATTTCCAAAACAGCAAAAGCCGAATGACCCTCGTTCATGTGGTAGATACTAGGTTCATAACCCAGAGTACTAAGCGCCTTAACACCACCTATTCCTAAAATAATCTCCTGTTGTATACGCCAATCACTATCTGTTGGATACAAGCTTAGTGTGAGCCTTCTATCTAGCTCCGGATTTTCCTCAATATCTGTATCAAGGAGAATAATCTTTACGTTTTTTTGCTCATATTGCCAAAGCTGTACTTTTACATCACGGTCTTCCAAACGAATTGAGATATGGAGGGGGTTATATTCTGCATCATGAAGCTTGGTAATAGGCAAGCTCTCAGAATTGTGGTAAGCGGGCAGCTCATCCTGCATACCCGTTTGAGTTATTACCTGCTTGAAATAACCTTGTTTATATAACAGACCAACACCTACTACTGACAGACCCTGATCTGCAGCTTCGCGAATATAGTCTCCTGCAAGTATCCCTAGACCACCAGAATAAATTGGAAGCATATCTGTAAGTGCAAACTCAGCACAAAAATACGCTATCGGAGCGTTGTTCAACTTATCTAATTCTGAGTGAATTTGTTTTAATTGACTTAAATTGTTGGTGTCCATCCTCGGTTGTCTAATTTTCTTAATTCTTCGGTTTCATTCCCTCTACTGAAGTCGTCTTCGATTCTTACTGTGGTACCAGTTTCCGGGAGGGAGGCTTCCACAATTATACAATCTGTTTTTGTAACAACACGGTGCTTCTGTTTTAAAGAAATGTTATACCCTTTTTCTAATTCCATAGGAATTTTTTGTATTTCCCCAGAAGCATCTTCCAACCAAATCTCAGCTTCACCAGAAAGCAACGCGAGAGTTTCTAGTTTTTCTTCATGGTAATGCAGTGACCATCGGGTCCCTGCTTTTACTTGCATAATTTTGCCGAAATATGGGAGTGAAGGGTCGGTGAAAATAATTTCCCTACCCCAAGGCTTGGGAACGAATTTTTGAAATGGTTCAGTGTTCATAGATGGATTATACAGGCCTAGAGAGTATTTGGTACAGAAAATGAATTCAATATACATAGTTTATACTTTTGTTGATGACTTGGATCATAATAACTATGACTTGTCAAGGGTAGCTGTTTTTTGGTTTCTTGTTTTTTTCTCTAAATATGTAAAAATTTTCTTTAGCTTGACTGAATTTTCATTCAGCGAATCAATGGAGGACAGATGTCTATAAGATTATTACACAAGCACTCACCCCTTTGTCTGCTTATTATTTTGTTATCTGTTGGAAAAACCAACGCTCAAGAGATAACTGACAATACAGACAAATCTAACCATCATAAATACAATACATCTTGCCGGGTGTCAATCGAAACCGGAAGATCGAGCAGAGCAGTGGAACCACCGGAATGGGAGGGTTTAAGTGAGTTAGATTGTCACACACATAAAGCAACCAATAAACTTGGCTTTGCATATACGGGACAGTATTTTTACGTGAAAGGTCTGGTAAACGATGGTCGTTTTGGTGTTGGTCCAAGCTATAAAAGTACGGAAGACAAATTTTCTGTATCAGGATTTGCAGGGGCGACAACCCGAGGACAAGCTTATCTTGGCACGAGTATAAAACTACTACTCATAGGCCACAGAGAGACAGAATTTTTTCCGGAGATAACTTTTGGGAACGGTTACGAGAAAACTTTTCACCAAAGGATAAGCCAGCAAATATTGGGTAAGTGGTTATACTTCCATGCCGACTCACTCAAGACTGGACACCATCACTTGGGTCGAATAGGTGCGGAATTCAGACTAAGACCCAATAAGGAATCTGATTTCGAAATATTTATTAATCCGGATATGGTGGTACCGGAAAGAACTTTCGGATTAATATTTGGTACAAGATTTTCTTTCGGGAATAAACACTAGCGAATGGCTAGTTTTTTTATTGACTAATAAAACGCGTACGTACGCGTTTTATTAGTCTAGTGTATAAAAAAAGCGGAATATAAATTCCGTATTTAGTTTTGAAATGCGACTGAAATCATGAAAGCAAAAATCAACAAACCTGCGGTACTAACGAATGCGCTCTCGCTTTCCTTAACTTCCTCTCCCATGTTTGGGACCCACGGGAGTCTCCGACAAAGAAAATTGTAAGCGGTTACAAGCAGACCAAGACCCATAGCCGCTGCAAAAAAGAACTCAGCGAATCCTTTCCCCCACCCAAAGAACTGCCCCTGAATAGCACTCTTCAGAATGAGACTCACAGCTATTAGCATTCCAGAACTCACAATTGCACTCGGTACTTCTCCGGCGCGAATATTCCCGAGAAGATCAGCTGGGTGTAACCAGTCGAACAGATGAAAAACAGCAATTAGCACGGCTTGACCTAGTATCAGGAAGACTACGGACTGCACAAAACGACTTCCTAAGCCACCTGAGAAAGCTCCGTAAGCTATTACTGCCGTAGCGATAGAACTTCCTGTTTCGGTCACTGCTACTGCATTATTTTTTCTTGCGACTGCTTCGTTGTTATTTAACCCAGTGATAATGAAAACATCATTTACAAACTGGGCAATCAGAACAAAGATTGTTACCACTAACCCATTAATTACCAGTTGCAAGAAATAATTACCGAATTCCTGCTGACTAACCGTTTTAAGGGTCCCATAAAGCGCAATCGAAATTGCCGTCATGAGGGAGAATGTCCTGATACCATAGGCTGTGTTGTTGTAACGAAGAATAGCGTGCATTTTGCTAACCCTGTCCCAACATAGCTTGGCTGCGAAAGCGTAAGTCAACACAACCAGAGCGAAAATTAGCGATTCGGCCATTACTACCGGATTGTTCATTTGTCCTCTCCTTAATTTAGGTTTATTTAACCGATACGAGAATTTCGTGTTTTACGACAAAACTCCTAAAAACAAATAAATATACATAAAAAACCAGAAAAAGTCAATAAAAAAAGACCGAGTTGTTAGCTCGGTAGATGCTTCTTGGTTAGAAGCTTATTTCTTGTTGCGCAGCCAGCAGCAAAGTTCGTCTGGCAACAGCATCTCGTAAATCTTGTCGTTGTTGGCGACGCCGGCGAGGTCTGACACGCGGACGAATCCAGTGTTGTCGAATTTATCAGCAACGCGAATACAGAAGCGGAACGGGTTGTCTCCAATGCCAACGAACAAGACGTAGGCATTCACTCGTGCATACTGCATCGCCTCAAGAAGCTTCTCGGTCGCGCTTTCGTCGTCATTCGCGCCATCCGTGAAGAAGTAGATAAGCGCCGGATAACCGGACGTCGAGTTCTCCTGCAGGGACAGACTTCCTCCACCGAAAAACCCACCCCCAGATTTCTTGGCGAACCCTTTCGACTTCAGAACCGCGGTAATGGCCGGCGCATAGTCGGTGCCACCCCAATGACCGTTCTTGTTGAGAATTTCCCGCTGGACGTAGCCTTCGAAGTTGTTCGTGTCGAGACCTGCGGCTTCGAAGACACTACCTTCGCCGTCGGCGAAAGTGAACACGTCCACGTTGCCGTTGTCGTCGAAATTCAAGCCGACTGGCAGAACGCGCTGGATTGCTTCCTGGACGGCACCACACTTATACAAACCCTGCATGGAGCCGCTCTTATCAACGAGACCGATGACTTCGGCTTTGACGTTTCTGACCATCTTTGAAATGAGAAAGTTTTTGACTTTCTGCGCTTCTTTCGTAACTTCGAACATATTTCCCTCGTTATGGTTTTGACTTCAGTTTTTGAATGAGCTGGTCCACGAAAGACCAACCCTGACTATTTGAAACCCTACCCGACTGTTCGAAGCCTGTAAGACTGACGGATAACCGCCATTCTGGAACTTCGACCAATAGAGTATTCTGGATAGTTGTCTGCAAAGTTGCGACTTCCAAATAGAGAGCAGTGAGCTGGTCTCGCAAAATATCTACAGTACTAACCGAAGCCCTTAGGCTTTCGATTCGACTGTTTAGAATTTCAAGATCAGACTTTACAAACTCTTTGTCAGCTTTAACTTCGCCTAACATCCCTCTGAATTCGACGAGCTGCCCAGCCACCATGTCCACTTGCATGGACTCACGAACCTTTGCGAGCTTACCAGAAGTTTCAGCGATCTGCAATTGGAGTTTTTGAATCTCCGGCAGACGAGCACCCAACTTGGATGCTTTATTCTCTAATTCCAGCATAAGCTCGTCGAACCGCTGTTTGGCAGTTTTGGGAGTTTTGCTGGAAAGGAAATCTAGCATACTTTTTGGTTCTTCTTGGACTCTTGCTTTGAAAGTCATGAAGAAATCGTAAATCGCGCGCATCTCTGCCCGCATTTCTGCCAGCAGATTATGCGAATTCAATTTGGCGATTTCTTCAGAGAGTGAAAGCATTTGCTGTTGACTTAACTGCCCCCACGACCCGCAGGTCTGGGTAAACAGCGTATCAACATTCGTGCTTACGACTACCACCCTAGCTTTTTCCCGGATTGCATCAGGCACATTTGGGAATAGCTCGGCGAGGTCGCCATCGCTTACTTTCAATCTCGCCCGAATTTCTGCCCCGGGAAGTTTCAGAATAGTCGCGGCGACAGCCGGAGAAGGCACGAGTGGTTTTTCCTCGAAAAGGAACTTTACCACTGTAGGCGTTCTGGCTGGTGCCGGGACCTCTTCCACGACTTTGGGGACCATAATGACTGTAGGTAGTCTTTGGGTGTCACGGACATCTTCGTGTTCTTCAAGGTGGAGAATATGCGGCACTCTAGGCCCATCTGTTTCACCACATTGATTTGGATTCAAGTTGATGACCGTAGGCTTCCGTTCTTCGGCCAGAGACGGGAGCTCATTTGTATCCCGCCCAGGTAGCTGAATTATTGTTGGTTTGCGATCTGGCATTTCACCACCTTGAAATAAAAAAGAGGGGGTGCAACCGAGAGAGTTTTCCGGTTGACACCCCTTTTCGGTTAGTCGGAGATTAGAACGTCTCCATGACCTGTTGGATCGTGCCCGTGAAGCCGATGCCTTGGGCGGTAAACGTCCAGGTGGTTCCGGCGGCGCGAGTCAGTGAGCCGACTTGCACGCAGGTCTTACCGGCGTAGTCGTTCGACAGGTTGTAGCGAATCGTTTCTTTGCCATCGGGATTGGTGCCCTGCACGACGCGAACGAACGCATTTTTGACCTTGCCGAAGTCTTGGCCGTTCTTCTTCGCCTCGTAAATGTCAACGATGAACAACAATTCGTCAATGTCCGTCGGGACTTTGTCCAGGTGGAGAATGACGTTCTCGTCGTCGCCGTCGCCCTCGCCGGTGCGATTGTCTTTGTTGTGAACAAGCGAGCCGTCCTTGGTCTTGAACGTGCCCGTTGCGGCATCGTAGTCCAGCAAGCCTGCGCCGTTGTACTGCGGGCTGTTGAACCAGCTCAGGACGTGGGACATGACCGGTTTGCCACCCTTCAGTCCGATGACGTGGATGTCCAGGTCATAACCGTCGCCGGCGTCCCATCCGCCACCGAAGTAATTACCGCTGTAATCTGCGCCGCCACCTTTGACGGGAAACGATTCGCCTTTGGAAATTTCCATGATCTGTTTTCCTCCGAATGGAATTTTGTTGTTGATTACTTGGCCCTGCGTTTTTGACACAAGACCCTACACACTAAGCTAAACCTCGAGCCGAAAGTAATTCGGGCGATTGCGAGTTTTCTCGAGATCTAGTTTTAAAGTGCAGATCTTTGTCTTTAAATTTCTTTATTAAGACTCGTAATTATAAAGATTTTTCAGAATTTGTCAATAGACTAAATTCCTTATAAATAAGCTAATTAATAAAAAATACTCGTTCAAAACTGGAACGAGTTTTTTATTAGACCAATTTGTAACCTTCAAGAACCTGGTACAGACTTGCGTTGGACGGCGAGTCCGCGGCCTGGAACGACCACCCTCCACCGCTCGGGTCTGGGAGGAAAGAACCGACATGGACGCAGGTTGCGTCTGGGAAGTCGGTACTCAGGTCGTACTTGGCCAGCACGCTGTGTGAGCCGGCGTCGTCAATGTGGATTTTGGCATTCCTGACGCGTCCAAAATTCTGCTTGCGCTTCACGGCATCGTGAATGGTTATATAGAGAGCGATCTCGTCGATCTCTTTTGGCAGTTTCTGCGTAAAGATCGTGAGATACTCGGCGTCTTCGCCGGGTTTGGTCTCGCCCGTCTTGTTGTCACCACGCGAATGCATGGAGCCGTCGCGCGTCTGGAACGAGCCGTCGCTGTTTTCGACCAGCAAGCCGTCCGGGTTTCTGGAATTTGCGACGTTCGCGTATGTGAGCGCATGGCTCCCATTACGATCGAACCCTGTGTGATTCCTGAGAGCGAAGGCGTGGACGTCAATGTCGAACTCTTCTTCCGAGTGATTGAGTTGCGGATCCCATTTGCACCCAATTCCGAGATTGAAAATCCCCTTGGAGATTTGGAATGATCCGCCTTTTTGAATTAGGAAAGCCATAATTTCCTCCTTGGCTTGTATTTGGTTTTTGCCTGTTTAGGCGGTAAAGCCTAAAGCTGGTATTTGATGATAACTTCTGAGACAAGACCCAAATTTAGAAGTTTTTGGGGATTTTGTCAAAGGAATAAAAAAGCCGAGTTTTTAGGCTCGGGTAGTATTTAGCTGTTTTCGTTTGTTGCCGGTGTGGCGGGTTTCAGATCGGAATCGTCGAAGGCGGCTTCGGGATCATCAATCGTAGTCCAACCCATTCTCACCGAGATCACCGAGTAACCCATGGCGAGACCAAGGGCAACGATGATAACCATGAAAGACTGGACTGATGACAGATGATATTCCCAACTCCCTTCGGTATGTGCGAAGCCAAAGGTCTTACTCAGGAAGCCGACGGCGGGATCCACGAGGTCCAGGAACATTTTGCCACCGATGAATACCAGCACGAAGGCAATGCCTTTTTGCAAGTGCGGGAATTGCTTGAGCACTTTTTCAACGATGAAGAATAGCGCCCGCAGTCCCATAACGGCGAAAATGTTACTGGTGAAAGCGATGAAGAAATCGGTCGTGATGGCGAAGACTGCGGGAATTGAGTCCACAGCGAAGATGAGATCGGTAACCTCAACCATCGCCAAGGTCAGCAACAGAATAGTGCCGACTTTCTTGCCGTTTTCAATGGTGAAAAAATGACCTGTGTGTGGTCCGCTACTGAGCGGGAGCCATTTCTTCAGAAAGATAAGAGTTCTGTTCTTCTCGAAATCCTGCTCCTCCTCGTCGTCTCCGCTTGCCATGAGTTTGATGCCGGACCAAATGAGAACCGCACCGAACAGGTAAAGAACGGGGTGAAACAGACTAACGATGAGCGTACCACTGCCAATGAACAAACCGCGCAGAACGACGGCGCCGAGAATACCCCAGTACAGCACACGGTGCTGAAATGCCTCCTTCACGTCGAAGAACATGAAGAGCATCATAATGACCATGAGGTTGTCTGCGGAGAGCATTTTCTCGGTGATGTACGCGCTGAAGAACTGAGCAGCGGGTTCGTGGCCGACGAAGTAGTAGATAAGCCCACCGTACCCGCAGGCAACGGCGATCCAAAAGAGGGTCTGAAGCGTGGCGGCTTTGGTGGTAACGCCGTGGGCTTTTTTGTTCATGAAGCCAAGGTCGAAGACCAGGAAGCCGACGATGATGACCGCGAAGACACCGATGAGCCAGGCCCGCGCGTGCGGGTGAGCATTGTCCAGGAGGGAGCCTGTAGCGGGCTCACCAGCGAAAGCGAAAGTTGAGAAAAGGACTGTGATGAGCAAACTCAACACAACACGAAACGTGGATTTCATTTGTTCTACCTCCTAAAGGATTTTCGAACTTTTGTTAGACAACCGAAGCAGACGAAGTTTTTAGGCTTCAACTTACGGCCATGAACCAAAGCAGTATTTAATACCGAATTTGGTCCATAACCCTAAAATCATAGAAAAATTAAATCCGAGTATACATTTTTTAGTTATTTTTGTCAAGCAATAAAAAAAGACTACCGTTGGGTAGTCCTATGAATAGATTAAACGCCTAGCTTCGTCTAGGTTTTCCACCTTATGGTCGTAGTCGGTTGGGTTTTCGTGGTTATATGCACCGTTTTCACGCCAGACGAGGATAGTCCTAATGTTAGGACATACTTGTTTGACTACGGTGAGATTTTTACCACGATCGTCCAAAAACCAGCCTTCGACAGCCTGTGTTTGATCGCCTAGAAACTCAGAAATAACCTGGCCCTTACAGGCTGTGCCCATCAGTAAATGATCAAAATACTGACAGACTCCCGAGTTTACAACTTTCAACTCCTGTGCCTCTCTGGCTCCTTGAGTGAGTAATATCTGCCTTCCTGACTTATGTGCGACCTTGAGAAGATCCCAAGCGTCTGGGAAGACATAATCCACACCCCTTTTGACCACAGTTTCTATGGCGTAATCAACGGCCTCTATCCCTAATTCCCCTAACCATTCCCGTCGTATTTCAGGGTGCTTAATTAGTGAATAGGCTCTAGAGGCATATTGGGGAAATTGACTAGGCGCCTTGAAGTAAGCAGAGAGCGCCTCTTGCGAGACTCCACGACTTACAATTGCTGACTTGAAGTCTGCAATATACCTGACACAGTCGAAGATCACTCCGTCGAAATCTTGAAGAATCGTTTTCATTCTTTACCCCTGGATGAATTTGATCTAGCAAATTACCAAACCGTCTTCATCCAATACCCCACGTTTCCGTAGCTCGGCAGAAAGTAAAGGAACGGAATCTCTGTAACGACTATCTTGATAGAACTCGCTTTCTAAAGCAGCCACGTAGATACGAGAGATTGCTTCGGTAGAGGCGAGGTTCTCTAAGAAAGTAGCCAGCGTTCCCCTGTTCGATTCTTGAAGAATGAGTCGGAGCATTCTTTGAACGGGTCTGAAATCTGGCTGATTAAGGATGTAGGCAACTTGATCATCCAAACCACCCTTAATGACGACCTGATTCAGCTCGTTTTCGAATGCCGGATTGGCGATGGCGATACGAGGATCGACCATCAGACAGTAGATGGAACTGCATGACAGGGCACCATGCAGTAACGCATGAATCTCGAAATGATCCGCGGAAGCCCCTGAGATACGAACATCATCTGCGAAAATGATATGTACCCCTGGAGCAAAAAAAGCTTCGCTAGGTAGTGCAGATACTCCTAAACCTTTACTGCGCTGTTCCTTAACCCTCTCCGACACGCTCAGCTCAGAGTAGTTAGCTGCGCCTGAAGAAAATCGGGTCAACTTACAGAAGATGATTGTCGGGTATCCGTTAAGTGCTAACCACGCGTTTATAGACTTAACCGCGGTTTCAAAAATGGAATGTTGTGCAGACACAACGTTCCTTGAACCCGGAGTAAGCATAACCACATGTTCGTTGTTGTCCCTTGCTCGCTCGAAGAGTTTCCTGAAGCCACTGCCTGGCGTTTTGAGTTCGCCTATTACCTGCTTGGCTACACGACTGGCGAACCACTTAACTTCATGCACGCCACCGAACTTCATTAGGCTATACATGCGCGTTGTCTCACCCAGGTTATCGCCTGAGTCTACATCCAAGTACGTACCACGGCCGCCAACCGTGAGGTTGTTGACCACAACAGCATTTTTAACTTGCTGGAACTCTTTGAGTGAAACGAGACCCCGAGCTATCGCGACGTTTGCAAGCACATGGAAGCCGTCAACGTACTCGGGGAAGTAGCAATAGCCATCTTCGGAAGTGGCCGCGCGGTAGAACTTCAGAATTGTTTGGTCGTCGTCGTGGGCCAGATACTCGTAGAGATCGGCGAGCATTTCAGCCTTGGTTTTGTCCACGTATTCCTTTGTAGACAAAATCATTTTGATGGTCCGGGCGTTAACCACAAACTCATCGTTGGTGAAATGAAGCAGGTCTGCGAGTGTGCGCACGACAGCGCTATTGAAGAGGTCTTCGGCTTGTGGGAAGGTTTCTGCTAGTTCTTTTGTAAAACTTACTAAGTAGCAGAACCTGACCAAGCGGACTTCCGTGCTTTCAAGGAGTTGGGTAATAGCGATTTCGTGACTACCCGTGACTTTAATATCGTCCACGACCACCACGAGCTTGCCCCTGATCCTGTTGAGGTCCTCCTCGGAAAGACTGATTTTTCTTTCTTTGAGACTTGCGCCTCTTTCGGTGGCGTTCATACTTCCGTAGTTGTTTACCCGGAAGTTGCCTGAACGATTGATTTTAACAACTTCAGCCTTAACGCCGATTTCCGCGAGTTGCGGAACCATTGCTAAGACTACTGCATAGATCGCCGTGGGTACACTTCCGAAGGCAGATGATGTCAGGATGATGTCGTCGCCTCTTTCGATTGCTTCGGCGATAACCGGATCCTGCTTCATTGCGTAAATCAGCTTGCCGGCCGATTCCACAATGGCCTTAGGGTCACCGTGCTTCATTCGGCTGTAACGCTGTTGAAACGGATGACTTAATTCGTTGGGCTGATTGATGGTATGGACGGCGAGACTCGCGAATCTTTGTCTTGAATCCATTTTTCCTTTCCTCCAAATTTTGTATTCTTTTAGAAAAACCGATTTTCAGAAGCTAAAGAACTTTAGCTACTGAAAAAGAGTGCCGTGCAAACAGCTTATTCAGCGGAAATTAGCACTGCCGATTATAAATACACACAATTTAAACGGCTGATTATACTTTAAAAATGGGTTTTTGTCAATTTTTACAAAAAAAGAACCTATGCTCCAAGCATAGGTAAATACATATTACTAACCCAGCAACAATCCATTACTGTCTACGAGATTTCGACGATGCAACTCTTTCTTCCAAATATCGAGCGAGGGAGCGTACCGATCGTCGGCCAGGTAGTCATTCGACATAGCACCACTATAGACTTCAACCAACGCATGGTCATAAACCCCACCAAGGAAACCAGCGAGACTTTCTCGATTTGAGACATTCAGCAGGAGTCTCAGTAAGCGCTGGACCGGAATGAATCCAGGCTGATTCAATATGTATGCGGTTGTTGAGTCCAGCTTAGGGGTTACATGAAAGTGGTTAATGCGTTGTTCTACCCCGGGATCGTCTTGAACCAAGAGTGGATCTACGGCCATGCAGAAAATGGATCCGAAAGATAAACCACCTCTGTTGAGACAGTTAATCTCTGTCCAATCTGCCGATGCACCAGTAATGCGAACATCGTCGGAGAAAAGCAGGTGCACACCACGGGAGAAGAAGTCGTCGCCCGGTAAGACCTCTCGCATTTCTCTTAACCTCTCGGCTACGCTAAGTTCGGCGTAATTTGCCTTTGAGGACTGAAAGCGGGGTGCTCTTACGAGCATAATGGTTGGGTACCCGTTTAAAGCTAGCCAAACATTCACTTTCTTAACTACTTGAACGTAGACCAAGTCTTGCGCAAGCCTGACGTTCCTGGAACCCGGCGAGAGCAGAGCCACGTATTGGTTTTGACTGCGTGCTTTCTCGAATACAGTCAAGATGCTCTGACCAGAAACCAGACCCTGGATGATTCGTTCGGAAACCTTCTTCGCGAACCACGCAATGTCGGCTACTGAGCCAAATTTCATAAGACTGTATATCTTCAGAACTTCGGTCAGGTCTTCGCCAGTTTCCATATCCAGAGGAAGACCGCTCTGACTGAAACCAACATTGTATAGGACAGTCATATTCTTTCTTGCTTGGAATTCCCGCATACTAATTAACCTTCGGGACACCAGCAAATTACAGAGAATATGAAACGCGTCTACACGTTCGGCGGAAAGATAGAAGTTTTGGTCTTCCACAGCTTGGGTGTAGAGCCTAATAAGACTCTCATTTCCCCAGTTAGATAGTTCTTTATTCAGTCGCGCGATCGCTTCCGCTCTGTCCACCTGCTCGCTCATAACTAGCCTCAGAATGGACTCCATTTGAAAAGTGGGTGTCATAAAACTAATTCCTCCTATGGTTAACCATTGCAAAAGTTATTTGGAT
Organism: uncultured Candidatus Saccharibacteria bacterium; assembly: GCA_964384035.1. Lineage (GTDB taxonomy): Bacteria > Patescibacteriota > Doudnabacteria > UBA920 > UBA920 > CAYLIB01. Next base: position 33,740 of record CAYLIB010000002.1, on the reverse strand, counting down.
TTAAATTTATTTATATCATAAAAAGTTTTTTTTGTCAATAAAAAAATCTGTCTTTTATGACAGAGTCTTGATAATGTTTACAGCCTCTCGCAGATCTTTCACGACGTAGTCATGACTCTCAGACTTATCGGTCGCGTAGCGCGCTTCATCACCTCGGTTGACGTGAATGCAGGTGATGTCTGGGAAGGCTTTTTTGACGCCCGCAACCTCACTTCCTTTGTCGTCGAGGAAGTAAGTTATTACCCCCTGATCACCTTCTTCGGCCTGAATCTGCGCAATTGAGTCTGGTTTTTTACCGCCGGCAGTGATGGCAACGCGTGTAAAGTAACGCTGGATACCCGAAGCACTTATCTTTATCCCCTGCCAGCCTTCTCCGCCGACTGTGACAAGCACTATTTCTGTGTTGGGGTCGACTTTGAAAGTTTCGAGGAAGAACCAAGCATCGTCGTAGATATAACGCTTGAAGTCGAAAATGAAAGCGGTGGTTTCGGCGAGGATTCGCTTTACCTGCTCCTCATTCAGCCCGAAGAGAGTTTTCACAACCTCCGCGTTAGACATAAGGTAAAACGTGCGTGACCGGTAATAGTCCGGTGCATTTCCCCGAGACGCAAAGTATTCGGCCAACGCTTCTGGCGAAACACCATTGCGGAGCAAAATCTGCTTATGAGCTTCGATGATAGCGCCTGTGTTGATTAGGCAGTCATCGAGGTCAATAAATAATCTTGCCAATTTCATTGTGATTCCCTCGTTTTGTTGTAGAAATTCACGTAAGCCAGATACCAAAAATTGGAATTTTCTTAGCTAACGCCGTGAGATAACCAAACATTATAAATTAAAAATGAGTTTTTGTCAATACTTAAAATATAAAAAGAGCGCTAAATAGAGGCTATTTAGCGCTGAAAATCAATCCCCTTCACTGGGATCATCGTAGGCGATTCTGTAATTTACCTTTCCGGCTTTGTCCGTCTGCCGGATGAAGTAGAATTCGTAGAGCCTATGGTAGTCAATACGATTTGAGCGGTTGCAGAGAAGCTCAATAATCTCCATTGCTTCCGCATCATTTTCGGCCAATTTGCATTTGACGAGCAAGCTGACCAAGTCTGACTCTGCAAAGTCTCGACTACTAAAAAACCAAGGCCTGAGTAAGCGGTGCAACTTTGCTCCGCAGACCCGCTCGACTCGGGCGTCCTCGACGAATTGCCCAGGTGAAAGCAGTTGCCTAAACCGAAACAGTATTGCTGACTTATCTGCTACTTGAACTGTCATATTTCCCTTTCCTGTAGACAAAGATTTAGTAGCTCATTCCTCCGCCTGCGGAGCCGAAGCCGCCTCCCCCGCCGAAACTAATTGTTTGGGTGGGCTGGGAGGGTTGGACACCGTAGGAAGAACTGTTGCTTGAATAGTAGGAGGAAGCGCCGGATGCGTAGTTTGTTGCAGACTCGGCGCCCGAGACAGAGTCAGAGAGCAGGCTGTAGATGATGAGGAAATTCACCACCGTTTGGCCGGAGACCCCGAAGAGCTGGACCCCTTGTTCGTAATTCGCTCGCGCGGTACTGAGCATTTCGGCAACTTCTTCTTCCCTTCCTGAGTGTATTTCCATACCATCGGTAGAGAAGATCTTCGGGTCAATTGAAGCCATCAGCTTTTCAACTTCTGCTTTGGCGTGCTTGATCTTTTCGATCTTGCGTTCAATCGCCTTCTTCAGATCCCGCTCTTTTTCTGACTTCTTCTCAAGCTCGTTAATCTGCTCCCGGTGGTTTTTTTTGATCTTTGAACCGAGCAATAACTCGAGCTCAGAACGCAACTCAGCTACTTTCCCAAGATGTTTTTCGAACTCTGACTCGAGTTCGGATACATCTTGGTTAGGGATTTCTTCCTTAAGCAAAGCTATTAAACCCCTCACTAACTGCCGTTCTGATAAAGCCTTATCTAGATTCTGGGCAATAACACCCAGTCTAGCCTTGAGCTGATTAACGGAACGCCGGTTGTCATAGAGAGCGTAGAGTAACAGACAAACTCCACATATAAGCAGAAAGGTGCCACCCACTTTCATGAATAGGATGTCACTTTCATGTTGCCTCTCGGCTTCTTCCCGCGCTTTCTGCGCATTCAACCCCCGCACTTCAGCGCGTTTTTCCCATGGGTATTCACCGAGGTGGGAAATAACCGCGCTTGTAAACGCGTCGAGTCCGGCGAAGAAATACCCTTTTACGAAGTAGGGCTTCATCTGCTCGTTTAACAGACTTGTTATGACCTCACTGTTTATATCTTCCAGGAGACCATCACCTGCTGTAGCGTAGGTTTGGCGTTCGACTGGCGCCCAAACAAGCAGGATCCCATTGTTCCTGTCTTTCTTCCCCAAACCCCAGCTTCTCGCCAGGTTGTCGGTGAAGTCTTTTGGTGCTCGCCCTTCTAGGGTAGGGACCACAGCAATAGCGAATTCAATGCTGGTGTTTTTTTCGAAATTCACCAGTTTGTTTTCGAGATGAGCTCGCTCTTCGGCGGTGAGTTTCCCCGCGAAGTCATTCACATAACCGTTGGGTCTTGGAAGGCTTTGGGCGATAACGAGATTCACCGAAAGGACTGCAAACAACACAAACAGAGTTGTTTGTGCGATGATTTTCTGAAAATTCATAATCTACCTCCAGGTAAAGTTGTGGTTAAGATACTGAAATAAGATAATATTATGGCATTTTTTTTAAAATATGTCAAATAGTATTTATAAAAATATTGACAAAATAGACAAAAAGTGCGATAATTAACGGTTTTACCAGCAAAATTTTCGAACAAACCAAATTTTGGAGGGTTTTTCAATGAAAAAAATAATGTTGCTTGTGGCGATGTTCGCTCTTTCACTGACAGCGATGGCCGAGAACAAAGCAAAGCTGCCGGAGGTTTCTAACCCTCCGCAATTGGTGAATGACTTCGCGGGCCTCATGCAAAAGAGCGATGTAGAGTCGCTCGAAAAAGAACTTGAAGATTACGACAAAGCGAAAAATATTCAGATCGCAGTCGTGACTGTGCCCAACATTGAAGGTTGGGGTTCTGTTGAGGACTTCGCCAATGACCTGTTTCGAAAGTGGGGCATTGGACCGAAAGGTACCACTTACTCAAACGAAGACCGCGATCGAGGCATACTCATTCTCTACACCGCCAAAGAAAAAAAATGGCGGATTGAAGTGGGTTATGGCTTGGAGTACGCGCTAACCGATGGTGCAGCGGGCGATGGTGGAATACTTGGTAAACGGAAACCACTTATTGCCCGGTATAAAGCCGGAGAGACTGGGGCACTTTCGCAAGCACTCGTGCTCATTGCTCACGAGGTGAAGAACCACCTCGACACGCATGCTTACCCACCGGGACAGAAACCAAAGGTGGAGCCTTCGTGGTTCGCTCGTCACCCAATACTAACAATATTGATAATTATTGTCGTGCTTCTGATTATCCTATGGATACTGAACCGCTTAGGGATAGACATCAGCTCCTCTGGTAGCTCATACGATTCAGGAAGTTCCTGGTCTTCTTCATCTTCTTCGAGCGGGAGTGGCTGGGGTGGTTTTGGTGGCGGCAGTTCTGGAGGGGGTGGCGCTAGCTCAAGCGATGACTAATTAAACTTCGACATCTGGTCGAGGTCTTTTTTTATGAAAAATAAAAAGCCTTGTTATTGGCTTTGACTAATTCTTAACTTACTTTCTTGATAAGTTCTGTATAGCATACACATGCAAACGGCCAGCATCGCTAGCGCTGATGGGCTGTAAATCGTTAAAAAATACATAAAACTTACCTCCTTTGTATGAAGTATAAGACTTTTAACACCAGATATCCAACTGATTATTTTCATAATATTTTTTGATATTTGACTATTTTCCTATTAAACTAGCCGCGGTAAAGAATCCCTTTATTTTTTTTAGAGTATTTGCTAATATTTACGGGTTGAGAAGAAAACTTTGAACCTTCCCTTCTCGCGCCCTTGGCGCTAGGGAATCGAATCAACAACTTAATATTCTTTCGGGGTGTAGTATACCGGTAGTCCTTTGCTATAGAGGGACTAGCGTCGCCGGATTGAGCAGGGACAGGCGAAGCCTGATCCCTTCAAGAGCACCCCTCGAATCAGCGAAGCTGACTTCGAGACTCCCCTTCTCGCAGCCTTGCTGCTAGAATCGAACCATAAGTAAGTAAAACTAAATATTTTTCGGGGTGTAGTATACCGAACGTCCCCTCGGTTTGGGACCGAGTAGACTGGTATGCTTCATAAGGGACTCACGTCGTCCCCTCCAACGGGCAAAGCCCTTTTGGAGCCTCCCCTTCTCGCGCCCTTGGCGCTAGGGAATCGAACCAAAACTTAATATTTTTTTCGGGGTGTAGTATACCGGTAGTACGCTCGGTTTGGGACCGAGTAGACTGGGTTCGATTCCCAGCACCCCGACCAAGCAGATAAGTCAGCCTTTGGCTGGCTTATTTGTTTTTGTAGCCGGGCGCGTTAAGGGAATCGTTACATAGCCAACCCAGCACCCCGACCAAAGAAAAGACCGCCTTGTGGCGGTTTTTTCTTTTGGCGTGAATTGAAAAATATAAGGATTATTTGGGTAGCAAAAGATAGAATTTACTGCCTTGGTTTTGTTCGGACTCAAACCAAATTTTTCCGTTGTGACCTTCTATTATTAGTCTACTTATGTAAAGTCCCAAGCCGGTGCCGACGTTTTTCTTTTCTATGGAATTAGTAGCACGGAAGAACTGGTTAAAAATACTCCCCTGGTCTTTTTTGGTAATACCTATTCCGTTGTCTTCTATGCAGACAATTACCCCTTCACCTTGTGGGTCGACTGAAATTTTTATATAACCTTTGTCGTTCGTATAGGTAATTGCGTTGTCTATTAAGTTTTCAAAAAGAATATCTAGGGCTACTGGATCCCCTGTTACTTTCATCTCACTTAACTCAGGTATGCTTAATGTAATATCCTTTTTATTGATTTGAGACTTTTGCTTCGTAAGCTGCTTTCTTATCAACTCAACAATATTAACTGAATCTTTAACTTTGTTTTTGTAACCAAAACCAAAATTGGAAACGGTTATAAGATCATGAACAATCGCGTTTAGCTCATGCACACCTGTGGTTACACCTTGCATAATTCCTTTTAGTTTTTCATCTGTTATTGCTGTTTCAAGTAGCTCGCTACTCCAACGTATAACCGAAAGCGGTGTGCGGAGTTGGTGCGAAGTGTTATTTATGAAATCTTCCTTTATTTGCGAGAGCAGCTTTTCCTTACGTAAAGATTCAGCCAATGCTTCTGCTTTTGCTTGTGCAACTTTTAACTCTTGGAGTTTTTTAAGATCCACTTCCATTTTACTAAAAACGTTCCCCAGTTCTTCAATCTCGTCACCTGTGTGAATAGAAATTGCTTCGTCGAAATTACCACCACCTATCTTCTCTGCACTTTTTTCTAGCACCAACATAGGATCCACGACTTTCCGCCTAACATACAACCCACCAAGAAAAACCAAAACTACAGCGAATAGAGTTGTTGCAAGAAGTTGGTATTGAAGAGTTCTGACAATTGCAAAAGCATCATCTTCAGGCCAATGAGCTATTAGTTTCCAGCCTAAATCAGTTACAATCTCTTCCGTGGACAAGACCTGCTCACCTTTGAAACCACTCACTGTATCTAGGGAAGTATTATTGTTTTTTGGGAGTAAACTAGTATTAGGTATTCTTGAAACAAATTCAGAATTAGGACCAGCGAGCATTCTAGAGTCTTGATCTAATAAAAAGACATAACCATTTGTCCCGAGCTTTGCACCACTTACCAACTCTTGGAGCGGTTTTAAGTCCAGGAGTACACTAAAAGTCATTATCACATCACCAACATTATTCACGACAGGTGCTGCTATTTGAACAATTGGGCCTCGCTCAGTATATTCGGGTTTACCGATAAAAAATTTACCCTTTGAAGCAAGCTGGAATGATTGGAGAGATCTAACATTTGCAAGCTCTAGCAATTCAACATCTTGAAATCTTGAAAGCTTAGTAGTTTCGTTTCCTTCCATGTCAGTTAACGTAAGCTCTAGAAATTCGGGATATTCATTGTAAAGTTTAGAAAGCACATCTCTCTGACTCAGAGGAGCAATAATTTCTTTGCCTGGATAACCTACTTTTATTGCTGTTATCGAATATACTCTTTCTAGATATTTACTAATTTCCGCATGTTTGCCAGCGAGGAGCTGCCTTTCCATGGTCAAAACATCCTGCTTGTGTGCAGAATTTACTATATAACCAGCAATAAGTCCCGTAACCAAGAGAGGAAATAAACCTAAGAGAGAAAATGCAACAGTAGATTTTGTTTTTAAACTTCTAATTACCATAAAGCTCTACACCCAATTGTCTTAAATGCTCTGCGGTCAAATATGTGAGACTCAGTGGCCTAAATCGCCCCATTCCCATAATATCATCCGTAACAGATTCTGAACCCAAATCATATGCATCGGAGAGACCTAAAATATGACCTAATTCATGCGCAAAAATCGTCTCTCCATAATCTTTGTAACTAGTACTGTTAAGAAAGAAATTTGAAACCAAAAAAGCTGGTAACTCATTTTTTTCAACTGCTACTACGTGTGAAATTTTTCCTTGAGTTGGTTTTTTATCTACCAATAACATAGAAGCCGCACCCACACCTTCATAAATTAGTGCTATAGCCCTATATGTTCCAGAATTCCCAGGGAATCCCGAGCTTCCAAAATCGGCATCATATTTTTGCCTAGTTTCTATTTCTGCTTTTATAGCTAACAAAGCACTAGGATTTCCATTTGAGGTATCCTTACCATTGTAATAGCTACTCTCTTCTCTACCGATTATGGGTTTAGGAAAGATAGAATAATCAATTCCTAAAGCATTCGCTGTTTGGTATTCATAAAAACTTTTAGAGTTTTTTAGGGCTTTATCTATATTCTCTTTCCATTTAGGATCTAGTCTTTCCACCTGATCTTTTGGAACAAAATAGTAAGCATCTATGTGTACTTCCCTAAGCGAAATTTCAGATATTTGACCATGGTGGGCAGTTTGTTTTCTTCGCTCTTCTAATATTTTTGGTCTATTTAAAACAAATACAATACCTGAAACCGCAAGTAGTAAACTTGCGGTCAAAAATGCGAATAATTTTTGTTTTCTGGAAAACACTTTATTTAATTTATTACTGGAGATAGCTCACCTGGATTTCTACCCGGAACAACTCCTGACTGAACCGCGGATTTGTCTGCTGCGTTAGCTGGGACTACGTCTAAAAGGTTATAACCCCAGGAATTGAACACGTCCATACTTGGGAAACCAATTCGTCTTTCCCAACCCATCATGAATATAGTTCCTTTGTCATTTACTAACACGCCTGGCCTGTGAGCTTTTGCCGCATCGTCTATATTTGAATATGAAGCCATCCAAGAAACATCACCTGAGGAACTTCTTTTGAAGCTAAAACCTAATTTAGTAAACACAGTACTGCTTGTAAACCCTGCTTTTCTACCACCGGTAATTAGATAACAAGTACCTTTATCTTCTCCCCTATCTGAGCAGATAATTTTGCCGTCCTGTGGAGGTATAAAGTCACCTGTTCTCAAAGTTAAATCTGCTGAATTTACTTCTACAACATCTTTAAAATTATTGAATCCATATGAGAGGAAAGCCCCGGCAGAAGTATATGGTCTCTTTGAACCATCGTTAGAAATCATATAGATAGTACCGCTGGTATCCTTTATGTTAGTACCGACATCATGACTTCCTCCCACAGGAGGAGGTATTAATTCACTAGACCCTACCTTAGTAGAGGCTGCATTACTTAGACTTGACTCATTACCGGAAGCGTCCACTGACTGAACTCTATAGTAATAAGTAGCACCATTGGTAGCTGTGGTATCCGTATAAGCCCCTCCTGTTACAAGGGCAGCTATGATGGATCCGTTATCTGTGGATTTATCAGATCTATATATTTTAGAATGATGGAAGTCTGCTTTGGGATCTACCCAAGTTAGTTTTACTCCAGAACCAGTAGAGGATGTAATAGCTACAGAAGTTGGAACTGCTGGAGGTGTAGTATCAGCAGCAGAGACAAGGGCAAAAAGAGTGAAGTGACTGATCTTTATTACATAAACCTTTCTTGTCTTGTCTACAGTAAACGCAGTAACTGGTGTCCAAATTCCGGTTTTTGTATCCCAGAAACGCGGCTGCACTTTTTCAGGGGTTAAATTGTTAGCAGCCAGATAAGCTTCGTCGTAAGGTATTAAAATTTCTGCTTCTTTGTTTAATGTAGAAATATTCTGACCAGAAGAGTCGGTTAAAGTAATTTCATAACCAGTCTTGCTAGCTATTTTCTCTGTAGGTGGAATTGGAGTATCTAATGTTGGTTTTATGTTTAAATTTAAGCTACCAGATGTACTAACTGAAGATGCAGGCAAGGTCACAGCTGCCCCATCGGTAGCAGTAACTACTACGCTCGAAGTACTTGAGCCAGTCTGTGTAACCTGAGGAGGTACACTAGCAATAGACACCAGGACGAGCTTGGTATTTGCGGTTGCCGGGAATGCGAAACTAAATTCTGTGGAAGCATAACCAACATTATCTTTCAACTTCTTAGCGCTCACTTTCCAATTTCCTGAGATGAGAGGTAGACTAAACTTTCCTACTGAATCGGTCCTGTTTTGGATTACTACTCCAGTATCTGACGCTGCAGAGATATAGGCATCTCCGGCAATAGACCCGTCTTGATAAACCACTTCTCCGGTAAATGCTCCACTAGATACAATGGGCAGGAATGTAAATGTCTCTGACTTATTTTGCCCAATACTAATAACTACGGTCTTGGGAAGTGGGTTTTGTAAATTACTAGTTACCGGAGCACCAGCCTTCACACAGTAAGAACCATCGGGCAGAGAAAAGACAGCCTGACCGCTAGCATCCACTGGTTTACTAAGTGAAGTTGAGGTATTGGAAACCTGCCCACATTCACCACCTATAATCACAACACCGGCAACAGAAACTGCAAGGCCTTTATTATCTTTTAAAGTTACGGTTAGAGTTTGCGAGACTGCAGCTACAGATATATCTTTAAAGTTTTGAGTTGCCGTGGCACCAGTTAAAGTTACCGTAATAGGAGAAGACCTTAACCAATTAGAATTTGCCGTGGGCCTTGCTGACACAGCATACGTTCCTGGTGGTAGGTTTAATTCATAAACCCCACCTGAACCAACTGGTACAGATACAAGTAGACCATTTCCATTATCCGCATCTACAATCCCGTCCGTAACAGAAGTGCCACTTAGTTTTACTGAACCATAAAGTTTATGCAAGACAGATTGTGGCACAGCAAGATTAACAACTGGAGAGAGAGCGAGAGCAGAACAACCAACAGTATTACAAGCAGAAACCGAGTACTCATAACTACCTGCAGATACTGCGGTATTGGTAAACCTTTCCGTGTTGTACCCTACAGAACCAATTTGTGTCCAAGTAGTCGTGCCTTGATTTCTTCTAGAGATCTTAAATTGAGTTTCATTATTAGAATTATCTTGCCAGAAAATATTTACAGAAGTACCAGCTGTATCTATTTGAGCAGTTACCCCGGTAGGAGTTACCGGTATAGTTGGTGCTACTGTTCCCGCAGGTGTAGTAAAACTGGCTTCTTGGGAGTATCCATTATTACCCGCCGTATCTGTTGCTACGACTCTATAGAAATAAGTTTTAGAGGATTCTAACCCAGACAGTTTGATACAAAAATTGGTAGTGCTTATTGGTGAAGTGGGACAAGGAGTAGCGCCAAACAGACTCAACTGCCCTGTTACTGTTCCGTAAGCAACTTTTCCTGTAGAAGTTTCGTTTGCGGTCCATGATACATAAGCTTCTGTTGCTGACTGAAGAGAACTATTGACCCCCGATACCAAAGGAGGAGTAGTATCTCCTGCCGGCGGGACAGTTATAGAAACAGTTAAGGTTGGCGCAGAACAGACATCTGATATACATGCTACTACATAATACTGGTTCACCCCTGAAGATGCGCCGGAATGAGTGTACTCTAATATGTTAACCGGAACGGAATTAAGAAAAGTTAATGTAGCTGAAGTGCTCGATGGACCCTTGTGATAAATATCGAACTTGGTTTCATTGTTTGAGTTATCCTTCCAAGTTAATTTAACCACACCTGTTGTCCCATTGACCAAAGTGGCGACTAAACCACTGGGAGCAGCTGGAGCGGTAGTATTTATAGTGCCCCCTGTGAGAGTGATAGTTAGAGCGGTACTGTTAATTGAGACATTACCTACAGCGTCCATAGACTGTACAGAAAAATTACTTGCTGTCCCTGCTACTAAATTAGAAACTGTGTAATAAGTATTTGAAGTTAAACCTAAATAAGTAGTACCTTGGTACACTTTGTAACCCGTAACCCCTACATTGTCTGTACCTGCGGTCCAAGTTATTTTTGCAGAAGTTGTACTTAACTGCGTATAAGCAAGACCTGTTGGCGGTGTTGGTGGTGTGGTGTCACCGCCGGTAGGAGTTGTAGAAGTTGGTGGTTGGGTTTTTATTGTTATTGGAGAAGAAGGCGAAGATGAGTTACCTGAAGGATCCACAGCTATTACCGTGTATGAGTAATTTGTATCTGCCGAAAGATTACTATCCGTAAAATAGAGCAGTGAAGTAGTACCAGCTACTACATTTCCTCTCATGACCTTGTAACCAACCGTTCCCGAATTATCCGTAGACGCACCCCAATAGATTTTTATGTCTGAGGGCGAGAGCGCGACACCAGTAGGAGTACCTGGCTGCGTAGGAGGGGTCGTGTCTGCTGTATTCGAAAGAGTTTTTACTGTGACAGGACTAGAATACGCAGAACGATTTCCTGCGTTATCTATTGCTACTATTGAGTATGTATAATTTGTATTAGCAGTTAAATACAGATCGGTAAATGAATTCTGATTTACAATCTGGTAAGCATTACTGCCTGTGTAAATAATGTAACGAACAGAACCAGAGTTATCTGTACTTGCCGTCCAGTCGAGTTTTACTGAGGTAGTCGAAAGAGCTGTTCCTACTAAACCAGTAGGAACTGTAGGGGGTTGTGTATCTGCACTTGTAGCACCACAGGAAGTAGCAACTGAAACAGGTACAGATTGCCTAGTCACCACTTGATCGGTACTTGAGTGCCCCTCTACCCAAAGCAAATACTGTCCGGGTGTGTAATAATTCTGAACCACTATTTCATAGTTTGTTGCATTGTCTGGAGTGTGACCTTCCCATGAACCGAAGTTGGGAGCTGTTGCTGTGGCGTTAGTCAAATATAAAGCAATGTGGGTATACCCAGACCCTTGCCAAGTTACATTGTAAATTTGATTAATTTGTAGGCATGTACCACTGGTCGGTGCGGTAATTGTTATGGATGCCGCCTGAGCGAAGCTAGTTGGCCATAACGAAAGAGCCAAAGTTAACATTAGAAATGTTGAAATAATTGGCTTTAATAAATTATAAATTTTATCGTACATTTTATTTTGTTAACTTTTTGAGAGACAAAGTTTTACCCTAGAAACCACATTTTCTATGTCTGTGTTCGCTTTAACAAGAAAATCTGTAGCTCCTAAATCTTTTCCTTTTTTTACACTATCCGGTGAACTTAAGTTAGAGAGTATAACCACTGGTACTTTTTTCCATGTATCACTCTTACCAATGCTCTCTAAAACCGTAAACCCGTCCACCCCCGGAAGCATAAGATCTAGCAGAATAACACTGGGTGCGGGGCCACTTAAAGCTTCCATGGCTTTATTGCCGTCAGGTGCTACTTTAACTTCAAAACCATCTTTTTCAAAGATGTACTGATAAGCTTTAACTAAAAATTCGTCGTCCTCGACTATGAAAACCTGGCTCTTGTCTGACATATTAGTAATTTTATTATATCACTTAAATTAAATTTGAAGCGTAGTTTCGCCGGATTTTGCTTTCATACCGGACAAAGGAATTGTAAAATGAAAAGTTGTCCCCTTCCCTTCTTCTGATTCGTGCCAAATTCTTCCTCCCCAACCGTCTACCAGCGAACGAACGAGCGCGAGGCCTAGCCCGGAACCCTCAGGAGCCATCTTGATAGCCTCAGCGCTTCTATAAAAACGTTGATAAATTTTTTCCGAAGCAAGCTTAGGTATTCCTATTCCGCTATCTTGTACAAAACCAAGCATATAGGTACCTTTGTGTTCGAAACCCAAGGATATACTCTTTCCCTCGAATGAATATCGAATAGCATTGGTTAATAGATTCTGAATAACTTGCCAAAGAATCACCTCATCTACAGGAACTAAGGGTAGATTTATTACCGGTTCCTTTACTACTATCGAAATATGCCTAGTATCAGCAATCGGCGTAAGAGCAACTACTACTTTTTTAAGTAAATCCACAAGATCGGTAGGTTTAGGATTTACCGCTACTCTACCCTCCTCCACTCTGGATAGTTGCAAAAGGGTATTAAGAAGTTGAATCATTCTGTCGTTATTTTCGTAAATATAACGAACAAATTCGTCTTGCTCAGGAGTTAGTGGCCCCGTTGAACCAGAGAGCAGTAATTTTGCAAACCAACGTATAGGTGTTAATGGGGTACGGAGCTGGTGACTAGCTATTGAAATAAAAGCAGTTCTTGCCTCTCTCAGTTTTCTGGCTTCTGTTATATCGCTGAACAAAATAACAACACCTGAAAGTTCACTACCACTTCCCAGCGGTGCCATTGTAAACGAGACAGGGAAACTTGGTCTTCCTGGGATTTGAAATGTAAAATTATCTTCTACCGTTGCTGTTATTGGGCGCTTTTCGCTTTGAGCCCTTGTTACTGGATAGCTCTCTGCAATTAACTGCCTTGCTCCATTCCAAATAGAAACTTCTGTTCGGATGTCTTTGCCTATAACCTCAGCATGGTCTTTACCTAGAAACCTAGCAGCTGCAGGATTCATGTTAGTAAGAACCATATTCTGATCCACTACCAACATCCCTTCTGCCATCGAGGCAAATATAGTACTTAGATGTGTATCTAAAATTCTACCCATAATTTTTTAGCTTCCGAGTATACCTTTTACTTTTTGCACAATTCCTTCGACGTCAATATTAGCTTTTATGAGATAATCTTTAGCACCTAGCTCTAAACCCATTTTTACGTCTTCTGGCTTACCTAAATTAGAAAGTATAATAGTTGGTACTTTGCTCCAACGTGGATCTCCTGAAAAAGTCCTAAGAACTTCAAAACCGCTTTTTTCCGGAAGCATTATATCCAGCAAAATACAGTCTGGTGGATCCTTAGGTAAAAACTCCACAGCTTCTTTGCCATCGTATGCTATCCAAACGGAAAAACCAGCTTCTTCTAAGATATACTTATAAATTTTTACTAAAAATTCTTCATCTTCAACTATGAAGATAGTTTTTGATTTTGTTTCTGCCACGTTTTTTTATTAGTTCTGTTTTAGTATATCAAAAATAGATAATAATGGACTAATTCATGTCAGCACTTGGCTTAAATTGGTGTTTAATTATATTTCAAACATAGCACTTACATAGTAATTTGGAAGTATGCAACAAGCTTTTGATTTTGGGGTCATAATAAATACTCTTACTACGCGACATGGATGCATTATTCCCAACTCGATTCCCCTACACAATACCAGCAAAAAGAAAAACGCCGAGTTTATATCAGCGTT
>CAYLIB010000002.1:8749-19936 GCA_964384035.1 uncultured Candidatus Saccharibacteria bacterium | reverse complement strand
AAAAAGAAAAACGCCGAGTTTATATCAGCGTTTTTCTTTTGGAGCGGGTAAGGGGTTTGCTATGTACCGGCGACTGCGCAGGCTGGCGCCGGACGTTTGAACCAGTGAAACTGGATTCAAACTCCCTGAAGATTTCGCTTCGCTCAGGTCCGATTCCCCTACACAATACCAGCAAAAAGAAAAACGCCGAGTTTATATCAGCGTTTTTCTTTTGGAGCGGGTAAGGGGAATCGGACCCCTACCTCCAGCTTGGAAGGCTAGAGTACTACCATTATACGATACCCGCGAACTTCAAGTATTTTAAACAACAAAGAGCCTCTCTGCAAGAGGAGGCTCTTTGTTGAAGAAAATTAAATAGTTGGACTAGCAGGGTTTTCTGATTGCTGTTCAGTGTGCGCAGGTTGATGCGATACTGCCTGAGAATTCTTTCTAAGCTTTACAGCTTCTTTAAATGCCTCACCGGCTTTAAACTTTGGAGTGTTAAGTTCTGGAATTGTGATTTTTTCACTTGGATTTCTTGGGTTAACACCTATCCTAGGTGCTCTGTGTGACACGCTGAACTGACCGAAACCGGAAATATTAACTTTACCACCATTTCTAAGTGTTTCGTAGACAAGGTTAATAAAAGCGTTTAGTATTCTTTCCGCTTCTGTGCGGGTAATACCTAATTTTGCAGCAAACTGTTCTGTGAGTTCTAGTTTATTCATAGTTTTAAATATAAATACCTTTGGCTTCCTTGATTATATCACATATAAATTACACTCAGGTCAAATTTTCAGTTTTTTTAGGAGTTATTATTTCTGTTTCAGGATAAATTTTCTTATACAGAGCCCCAAGAACTCCGTTTACAAATTTACCAGATGTTTCTCCTGCAAAAGTTTTTGCAAGCTCCACAGCTTCGTTAATAGCAACTTTTGGTGGGATATCTTTATTATACTTTAATTCATAAATTCCAACTCTTAGGACATTCCTATCTACTGCGGGAATTTGAGCGAGTGGCCACTCTGGAGCATTCTCTACCAAAAGAGAATCTATTTCTTCTATATGATCAACAACACCTTTAACCAACTCCGCTATAAAAGTTGTATCGTCTAGACCGGAGGCAAATTGTTTTATATTGTTTTCTATTATCTCGTCTATGTTCTTTGAGCGCGCGTTAAAATCCCACTCAAAAAGTGATTGGAATGCTGTTGTTCGTGAAAGGTGACGATTAGACATAAGCGGAATGTAGTCTGAGAGAAAATATTACTTCTCACTAGGTCCTCCTACGCCCTGGATGCACAGGGCTGGGTCCGGATTTAGTTCGAACCAATATTTTCTCTCAGACTACTCTATAAAAAATAATCTAGGGGAAAACAGCCTTGGGGGGAGGAACGCGGGGGGTAAATAAGCAAAAAGCCACTATTATACAGTAGTGACTTTTCTGCCTTTGTAGTTTCCACAATTTCGGCAAGGGTAATGAGCCATGGTGGCATTACCGCAGTTTTTGCAGGTAGCAAAGCTTGCTGCCTTAAGGGCATGATGACTTCTTCGCTGATTGCGACCGCTTATGGTTTTATGCTTTTTGGGGACGCCCATTTGATAAGTATTAATAACAGGCTTAATTCTAGTGAAAAATTGCAACTGAGTCAAGCTGATTATCGGACATAGTTAGCATTGTTTAGATTAAACCAAAAATAATAGAAAATACACTGTTGACATTTTTAGTTAAAAATAGTATAATAATAAATAAATCTGAAAATCTTTTTAGTAAAAACGATCGTACGCCAAAAGGAGGCAAAATTTTTATGAAAGTAACTAAAGATACGAGTGATATTGAGCTATTAACAGCTCTAGCGGTAAGGATAAACCTTACCTCAGCTATAAAAACAGAATGCAGATCGATTTCGACTAGGGTGACCTCAGTCAGCACGATGTCAGATAACTCTCTGCAATTGGAAATAACTACAAAATTCGTTAAGATTGACACTGACTGTGGTGAACAAGAAATTATGTTCATCAGAATATACGGAAACGAAATTTATCTACACGTTGTTTCCGAGGAACCGGGGCAACTGTCTTTTATTACTATAGACTCTATTGAAATTATAGACATCGAGCAATAAAGCACAATAAATTTGTGCATTTTTTTATAAAAAAACTCCTTACGATTAAGGAGTGAAGAGAACGAGGTTTAGGATTAACCCCCACAGAAATACGACTATACCGACTCCGAGTTCCTGCGATGGGGAGCAGAATTTGTAGTCGGAAAGCCTTTTTAAGGCAAACTGGAATAACCTCCCTGAAACAAAAAAACTACACAGGCAGACTATCCAGGGAGCAGCTCCATTTTGGGTTAGCTCCATTGAATAATTACTTATTTCCAAATGGTCCAAAGTCCACTTACCAAACAATAATGTGGAGACTGACCACAAAGGAAGCGTAGTAACCCAAAAGAAAAGCCGATGTCTAAATATCCCCCTTCCTAATTCCGCAGTCTCCTGTTTGAGTGGGAACAATTGCCTAAGGATTTGGCAAAAAAGGAAAAATGAAATAGCAAAGGGAACTAGAATTCCCCAAACAGACGCGAATTCCGCTATAACCCTACCCACCTGATCCACTTCTGGCGTCTGGTCATAACCCAGTAATTTAAGAATTTTTAGACTATTGAGTATCAACGCAATCGTACCAAAGGTACTCGCGTATATGAGCACAAATAAGAACCCTGACCGGGCTTTGTTATTCACCGTAGCTTCTACCATTTGTTTTCCCCCTTTGAGAATTTAAACTAAGCAAATTTTACTCTATAAAGTAAAAGCCGCCAAACCGTGGGTCAAAGAATATTTACCCGGATTTAGCGACTTTTATTAGCGCCGCCAAATCGGTTTAGCCGAATTTAGCAGCTCACGTCGTACTTTATTCCGACTTGCGCATATGAGCTAATCGCTCATCTACGCAGGTCTCCATAAAGTACTCCTCTTTCCCAAATACCTTATTGCTATAGTTTTAAAAAGACTTTTCAAATCTTTTTAAAACACTTAAGTAATCAAGCTATTTGGGGGCCCCGAAAGCCATAAAGGCATTAAGCGAACTGGGGAGTATACACTAAAAAGAGACGGGTGTCAAGGGCCCGTCATGTGTATTTTAATAGCCCCAAAAGCTGGCAGCTTGGAGGTTGGCTAGCATAACCGGTCGCTGAAGCTGGAAATACCAGTTTAGATACCTTGTACCAGCTTTGTCCTGGACACTTGTCCAGTCGGCCGGCTCTAGCTCCCAACGCGATAAATAGTAGGGTTGTTGGCAGCCGATGGCTTTGTCTGAGCTGTCATTTAGAGAGGCCTTCAAATAGATGGCATCCGCACCATTACTCCATACACTCAAGCATA
The DNA here is from genome assembly GCA_964384035.1 of uncultured Candidatus Saccharibacteria bacterium. GTDB lineage: Bacteria > Patescibacteriota > Doudnabacteria > UBA920 > UBA920 > CAYLIB01. Next base: position 16,571 of record CAYLIB010000002.1, on the reverse strand, counting down.
GATTTGGCTGCTTTTGCTTACCACCTTCATATGCTTCTGGGGAAGACCAAAAGTCATTGCAACGCTTGTTCACCTCTAATATCTTTTCTTCTGTTAACACCAACCATTCAAATAGATGCTGCGGAAACTCTTTTTGCCACACCCCATGATCTGTTACCTCTTTGTTCCGTGACCTATCTACATACAAATAGTATGTCTCCCCTTCTCTACCGGAGTGGTAAGGAACCCAAAAATAAGTTAAGCCACCAAAGGGAAATCTAGGTAAATATTTATTTGGTGACACGAATCGTTGAACATTAGTGTCAAAACTCGGGTAAGTGTTTTTAATTTGCTTGTGTAACTCTAAAAATTTAGCCCTACTTAATCGTATGGAGTCAGCGTATCTGACATTTGAATGACAGGAACTCCTTTTTAAAGAAACACCACTTCCTGCTTTTGCTTCTAAAACTTTCACATACCACTTGAAAGGTAACCATGGAAATCTTTCCCGAGGTTTACTCACCGCTTGGGGAGGATTTTCCACACCTAAAACTATCGCGAATTTATTATCACGGTACACTACTATGTCTGTATTCATTTTGCCTCCTAAGTTAAAACCAACTACTTCTTTTTTAGCTGCTTAGCTTTTTCTTGAAGTGTTTTTATACGATCAGTTTTTTCCCATGGCAATTTTAAGTCCGCTCTCCCCAAGTGCCCGTAACTTGCAACCTGACGGTAGATTGGCTTACGTAAACCTAGGGTCTTTATAATACTTCCTGGACGTAAGTCGAATGTTTCCTTTACTAGCCTGGCAAGTTCGCTTGAGGAATATTTAGAAGTTCCAAAAGCGTCCACGGAGACGGAAAGAGGTTCGGCCATACCAATAGCATAAGCTACCTGAACCTCACACTTTTTTACTAAACCAGAGGCTACTAAATTTTTTGCTACATAACGAGTCATATACACCCCGCTTCGGTCTACTTTGGTAGCATCCTTACCGGAAAGAGCGCCGCCACCATGGCGGGCATAACCACCATATGTATCCACAATTATTTTTCTACCAGTTAGACCTGTATCGGCTTGGGGTCCACCAATAACAAATTTCCCTGAGGAATTAATATATATAAGAGTTTTTTTATCTAGAAGATTTTCAGGTATAACTTTTGTAATTACTTGACGAATAATTTGTTCTCTCAAAGTATCTTGATCAACTCCTTCGTCGTGCTGTGCGGCTATGAGTACTGTATGAACACGCTTGGGTTTTCCATTTATATATTCAATAGTTACCTGGCTTTTTCCGTCAGGCCTAAGTCCTTTAACTATATTTTTCTTCCTTACGTCTGCTAATTTTTTTGTTAATTTATGAGCGAGCACAATAGGCATTGGCATAAGCTCTGGAGTTTCGTTTGTTGCGTAACCGAACATAAGACCCTGATCCCCTGCTCCTAAATTTTCCAAATCCTCTTCTACAATTTTACCTTTTTCGTCGATTACAAATTTATCTACTGCTTTTTGGATATCATCGCTTTGTTGTTGTATGGCGACTTGAATACCACTGGTTTCATAATGAAAACCGAAACGACTATCTGTATATCCGATATCTTTAATAACACTTCGAGCTAGTTTAGGTATTTCTACATATGTAGATGTGGTTATTTCACCTGCTACGGTAAGCACTCCATTTGTGACCAAACACTCAACGGCAACTCTGGCTCTAGGGTCTTTTTCAAGTATTGCATCTAAAACAGCATCGCTGATCTGGTCGCAAAGTTTATCTGGATGACCTTCTGTTACAGATTCTGAAGTAAAAAGATAACTGTCAGAGATCGGCTTCGGATTTACTGGTTCTGAAATTTTTATGGTTGTTTTTTTCATCTTTTATTGGTATCTCTTGCGGTAGATAATTATTTCTTAAGATCAATATAACAAATTACGCTTAATTAAGCTATTTCATAAAAAAAAACAGTCTCATGGACCGATAATTCTTTTACTTCGTGCATAAGCACAGATTCTAATACACCAAAATCCTCGAGAGAGAAAAATTGTACAAGGTCAAAAAATAGACTTGTTAGTCTTGGCTCTTCAGGATCTTTGGTAAGCAATCCGATTGCTTGGAAGAGACGGATTTCAAAAACGATATATTCTTCGAAGCCGCCGAATTTTTCTTCTTGATCGGGGAAAGCAGCGTCAAAGAACCCTTCCAAAATACACGCCACAACAAGCGCTACTTCGGTATCTGGTTTCGGTACTATAAAACCTCTTTGAATATATTGACCCTTATTTTCTTCAAGGGTAGGGATAAAAGCACTCACAAGATCTTGATAGAAATCACCGAAATCATTTATTTTTAGATACTCATTCTGCCAACCAAATTTTTTATTACGATTTTTTTTGTGAATTTCCGAAAGAAGTTTTTTGGCTGAATCTCTAATCTCCCTAGGACTTGTAGTGAAATAAACCTGATCAAAGATAATGTTTTCATCTTCCCCATTTTCGGGTTCCATAAAAACAGACTCGATTTCTTTTAACAACTGGTAAAAGGTTGCTTGCATGAACACACTCCTTTTTTGATATTCAGATTAGCTAGGTATCGTAATCTTGTTAGCTAAATGAGTCAATAAAAAAATTCGGTACTTAGCCGAATTATGATTTTAGGAAAGCTCCCAATGCAGACTGGTAGAGTTTTTGAATATCTAAGTCACCTGCATTTCTTTTCCGGGTTTCGTCCTTGAAAGCTAAGCCAGCTACACCTGTGAGACGTGTATCTTCCAGGCAATAGGTGTAATTACCATCAGACTTTGTACCCGACCAACAGAAACTTAACATCGGCAGAAGCGACTCACTTAGTTCATCACCTGAACCCGAAAATAGTTTCAATTCCAAATAACCAACATATCCGGATACTACAAGGTTCCCTGATTGGAAAGTGGATTCTTCTTGAGGATTCTCAAGATCCGCTTTTCCTCCCAAAAGTCGCAACACTGCCTCTGCGACTTTTGGGTCTATTTCTGCTTCGCCTCCCGGACCTTCGTCTACAAGTCTCGGAATCGTATCTTCTGTAAAGTTTTGATTTTCATCCCTTGCCCACTGTTGTGCGCGAAGGTAACTGACTAGCGCTTTTTTAAAATAGTCACCTCTTTTTTCTTCTGTACTTGCGTGACTAGCTTTGTCTACATAGTAAGCGTAAGTATTAGCCCATGCTTTTTGAACAGAGGTCTTCCAATCGCTTTCGGTAATTCCGATATCTTCGTAGGAGAGTTTTCCGCGCTTAAGTTCGGCATTAAATTTTTGACCAAGTCTGATAATTTTCTCCTCACCTCTCTCACAGAAGCGCGGATACTTAGAAATTTCGATAATCTCACTATAATGATTTTTGGCAAGATATTCAGGTGCGGATTGTTGTTTCCTCACAACCCAAGCAGAACCAAGAAAGAAGGAGATTACTACTCCTACGGCTAGCATAAAATTAAATAATCTTCTCATAGTGTCCTCCTGGAATTTTTAGGTCGAAGAGAGAATTATATATTTATGTATACATTATTGTCTAGGGTAGTTTGTTGGTTACAAATAAGTTTGGTATATTAGTAAAAATCTTTCGGAGGTAAATAATGGAAGAGGTAGGTATAATTTCTGCGAATATTGAAACAATATTTTGGGGAGGGGTTAAGAAAATACTAGATAACCAAAAAAAATCAATAATTCATATCGACCCATCGAAAAAAAGCGTAGCTACAATCTTGTCCGAAATTGAAGGGACAAGAGTATCTTGGTGGCTAGTAGATAGCGACTTTCCAAACCCTAACAAAATAACCGACTATGGCGTCAGTTTGGCGCAAAGATTAATAACTAATTTTGAGAGAGTAGCGGTCTGCGCACCCGAGGGTGATCCTAGTATGGAACGCTTCCTTGGACTTCAAGGGATTCGTTACGTAATTCACCACGAAGAGTTAAATGTTATATGCAGTTCTTGAGACTGCGTATTTTTTATATAAAAAAAAATAACCTACACAGTTAGGTTAATTTAACTAAGCAAGAAAAACTTTTCCGCCTGCAGCCCTAATAACACTTTCCGCCGAGTCGAGTAACAATTTACGGTCATTATTTATTTTCCCAATAGTGCCACCCCGGAAAATATTTACTGCTTGATGTATAGACATTTCTTCAGACAACTGACCAACAAAAGAAACAGCTTCTTCGGTAATCTGTCTTACACTCGAGATTAAAGTATTTAGACCCTCTGGCTCAGTGGAGCCTATATGTTTACGTAGCAAGAAGAAGTACTCGATTTGCTTTACTGGGTCATCATACATAAGGAAAATGACATTTTCATTTTCTACGTACTCGGTGAGCAGAAGATAATACCCCTTATCGGTTTTATTAAGTGTTACCAACTTGCATATGCATGGCTCAGGATAAGCAGAAGGCATACGTGCGTCCAGATAGTCTTTTAGCTCTCCAGGCTGCAGAGTTTCTTCCCCTATACCCATTTCTCCTGTCACCATAAAAAATCTGGGAATAGGTGTCTTGTAGGGAGATAGAACAGCTTCTTCCTCGACAGTAAGAGAATCCCCTAAAAACAAGAGCATGTTTACCAAAACTAATTGATCATCCTCTTTTAAAGCACAAAGCTTCGGTTTCTGCATAAAATTTCCTCCTAACTAAATTGCGATTCAGAAAAGTATTTTATTCGTAAAACATAAACATGTCCATAGTTAATGAACTTGTTTACTTACTACCTGATGTATTCACTTTCAACTGGTAAAATATATTAGGATTAACAGGAGATAGCGAGAAATTTGCATCTACTTTTTCTCCAGCAGTACTCGAAGTAATTAATTCTTGAGGCTCATAACCATTACCTCCCACGCGGAGATGTATAGTTCCACTAGGAAGGAGAATTCCAAAATTACCACTTGAATCTGTAAGCGTGGACTGCGCAAGTGGCCCCCCAGAATTCAAAACAACCGGGATACCCACTAACGGTCTATGCGCCGTGTCCGTAACAGTTCCACTAACCAATGTTGGTTTGTAATACTTTTTTATGGACCCTATTGCGCTACTGGCTTTTGTAAGATCGTCGGAATACAATGCGGTCGACCCGTCTGTTAGTGTCCAGTAGTTTACTGCTTTAACTATTTTTCTTTGTCTGTAAAAAACATTCAAGAACCCTTCGATAAGTTGCATCTTTTCTTCGTCTGAGAGTTTTCCATTTATATCAGGAATTGGCGCACCGAACTCCCCTATTGCTACAAAGGAACTACGGAGATCGTGAAGTTTTTTTATATCTGTCTCCATTCTATTAACTGTATTCACAAAATGATCTATCACAACTATTCCACCTGTAGAATCTATCGTTTTTTGCGTTAAGACTTTTAGTGCAACATCGCCGTTACTAGAAAAATAACCACAATTAACCTTTTTACTTATTTTTGAAAAAGCCTGATTACAGTTGCTATAAGAATCAATCAAGAAAGTATTTAAGTAGGAAGTATTTTCTTTGCTCCAACCACCTTTTAGTATTGTGTTCTCAGTTTCCGGACTTGGAGTAAAAATATCTTCTGATTCAAATAACTCAGGGTGGGTTGTTATAAAACTAAAAACCTTAGAATGGTGTTCGTCAAAGTTTTTTATTTTAGGGTAATCGAACCAACCTTCAAAAGCCGAAAGATTTCCTCTGAACCAGATTTTTAAATTACGCTCACGGGCAGAGGCGAGCCAAATTTTCATGAACGGTACAAATTCTTCGTCGTAGGGAGTACCTATAGCAACACAGTTTGCACCCAAACTCACAATTGTATCCATCTGCTTATCTACTAGCTTAACTAGCTCACCCTGCTTACCGTTCCATGCTCTTGCTGTATCTCTTGAATATTTCATAGTGTCTATACACTGATATTCCCAGAAACGATTACTATAAACAGGTTTCTCTGCACCGAGTACCGAACTTCTTTCGCTTAATCCTGGGTATAGGTAATAAAACTGAACACCCACAGCTAGGACTGCGGTTATCAAACTTAAAAATAAGCTACCGAAAATTACTTTTGTCTTACTCATTAAAAATTCTTAAATTCCACGCAAGTTATTATAACCAGGTAGCAGATTAAAGTATAGAAAAAAATAACTTCCAAGAGTGGAAGTTATTTTTTGAGAAATTAGTGCTCTACTAGAGTAACTAAAGCACCACCACCTCTTTCATAGTATGTCTATAACTGGGACTTGCGTCGTCCCGCTTGAGCAGGGACAGGCAAAGCCCGGTCCCTTCAAGAGTTCTCCAACGGGCGAAACCCTTATGGGGCCTCCCCTTCTCGCACCCTTGGTGCTATCCCTGGATAATTAATGCTCCACCAAAGTTACCAAAGCTCCGCCACCACGCTCATAATATTCAAGTTTTATAACATGGTCGCCGGCTGGGAGAGTTTTGGTTATGGTTCTTGTAATAGCAGGATGGTCCATCCAGTCATCAAGTACCAATTCGCCATCTATATACAACCTTGTGCCGTCATCGGAAGTTATGTTGAATGTATGCTCGTCCATCTCATCGTAGAATTGGGTTTTGGTAAACCTACAAGAGAAGTTGTCGTTGTTTACTGCAGGATTTGGTGAGCCGTTTCCCCAATTGAAATTTATACTGTTTGTGGAAGTAGAAAATACAGGGCTACCCGAGAGGTCTCTATTGTTCCAGCAATCCTGTGTGTATGAAGACGGAGGGAAATTAAGTTTCTTGTAGTTAAACTTTAAGATTGCTCCACCACCTCTTTCGAAGTATTCAACTCTAATGTTATGAAAACCAGCAGCTAAGTTTCTATAACCTACAAATGTCGCGGAAGCATGATCGCTCCATTCGTCTATAACTGGGACATTATCTATGAATACCCTTACTCCATCGTCAGAAAGTGCTTCGAATTGATATAACCCAGGTGCGAAATTTTTTACTGCCTTAAACTGACCCACAAAGTAGTCGTTGTTAATAGATGGATCTGGAGAACCAGCGTTCCACATAAAGTTTATGTCTGTAAAACTGGTTTGGAAATCTGGAGTGGTAAGTGGAATAGCTGGAACACTTACAGGATTAAAATTCCAGAATTTAGCGCCGAAATCGGTTTCGGCTGTTGGAGCAGCCTTGCTCCAATTTAGTTTTGCATATGCACCACCGTGGTCTTCGTAGTATTCCATTTTTATTGTATGCATACCTTCAGTAAGCACAACTGGAGAAGTTACGGTTCTAACTGCATGACCAATATAGTCATTAATTACTAATGTACCATCTATAAACAACTTTGCACCGTCGTCTGAGGTAATTGCAAAATTCCACGTTCCTGCTTCAAAAAATTCAGTCGTGGTCCAGCGAGCAGAAAAATCATCTACTGGAATACTTGGATCTGGTGAACCACCGGCCCAGGAGAAGTTTATTTCTGCATCTGAGCGAGTGAGGGTTGGGCTACCTGTTAAATATCTATTACTAAAATACTCAGCGGTAAAAGGCGTGCTCGGTGCCGTAGCATTTGCCATAGACGGCACGAATGGAACCGTCGAAACAGCCAGAGTGAGTACGCTGGAAATGATCGATTTTAGTTTATTTTTCATAACTATTTTTGTTTAATTGTAAATTCCCTAGCCAATTAGGGGATCTCATTAGTATAACAGTTGTAAGACCTGAGATTATAGAAACCGTCAAGCTTGGTTTTCCACAGACTTAAAAAGATGAGGGCTCTTTATTTCCGGAAAATTGGTCTGAATAAATTCATAAAAACCATTATGTGTTCTTTGAAGGTAGCCTGGCACTGCTATATACAACCCCACACTTTCTGTAAAAGACTCTTCGTGCTTTAATTCTTCGTCTTCT
>CAYLIB010000002.1:0-8649 GCA_964384035.1 uncultured Candidatus Saccharibacteria bacterium | reverse complement strand
TTCTTCGTCTTCTTCTGAGTCTACCGCATACTCCTCTAGAAAAATTTCTGCGTACGGTGCGAAAATTCTCTCTAACTCTTCGCGAGACTTTTGTGGACGGTCTTTTTTGTCCGGTATAGTAAAGACCACATCGTTTATACCTTCTTGCTCTATATTTTCAATGACCTTTCTTCGTAGATCTAACTCTGCTTCGGGATTAAACTTTAAATTTTCCATTTGTTTCTGTGCGTTATAGGTTATGTCTTAATTTTATCGTAAATACCGAATTTCCTAAATACTATAATCCCGCGCGGCCGCGCGGGATTATAGTAAAAAAATACCCGCAATTAGACTGGCTAATTGCGGGTTTATGAACTGCACTCCTCAGCTTGGGAGTTCGACTCGGAAAGCAATGACCACGACAGTGTAAGTACGCTGGTCCCCTCTCGTGTCGGCGTACACGCGAACAGGAATACCTTCGGCAACACACGCCTTGTAGACAGCGAGACCTAACCCACCGATGACGGCCTCTGCGCCACGTTGCTGGAGCAGGCCGTCAATGAAGGTTTTATTGTTGGGGTCAATCCGTGCGTCTCCCACAAAGCTGTGTGTATTAACCGTGGTTACTTCGGCGAAAGCGATATTTGTCCGGCGAGTTTTACTTCTTGCCTGCTGCATAAGCTCTGCCTTGGCGCTTGCCACGAGTCGGGAAACTTCTTGCTGGTTCACCACCTCCTCGACGACAGACTGCTGGTCTCGTCTTTCTTGATTTGTTTGAACCGCTGCCCGGCTTAGCTCTGCAAGAAAATCATTCATAACTTGCTCCGTTAAACCCAGTTTCTCTACGACGTAGTCGTGGAGCTGAGCGATGCCTTCGTCTCCCGAAATGATTTTACCACCATTCCAGAGTTGCGCCTTCAAGTAGCTCGTAGGGCAAACCCTGAGAACAACGGGAATAACCTTTTCGTTTCCATTGGCTCCCAACAGGTGAACGAATTCTTGGTAAAGAAATTCGTCAGCGAGAAGGTCGGCCGAAAGGAAGAAGATTGATAAGTCTGCATTTCTCGCGTCTTCGAATGCATCGCGCCATCTTCCACCAGCGCCACAAGGATGCTGGGAGTCAAAAACTTCAACACCTTGTTCCTGTAACCGGGCGCAAACTGCTTTAATGATAGGCGCGGCCTTCTTTTCGTCCACACTTGCGGAATAGAATGCTACTTTTTTGTTCATAATTTAATCCTTGAACAGAGTTTCTCCTCGACCGAACATTTTGGCAATGCCGTTTGCGACATTTACCAAAAATGAATCGGTCTTTCCGCCGGTCATTTGAGAGAACCACTGGTCGTAATAACCACCACCGTAAGGCGCGGACTGCACTACTGCGAGTGGCGATCCTTCGAATTTGCATTCCTGCATTCTCACAGGAAGAACGATTAAACCGTGACTCTGCCGATATGGCCATGCGGTGTTGTAGATTTCGTGATCGAACTCTAACAACCTTGCCGTAACCATAACCAGCACGAGCTTTGCGCCACCAGTATCGCAGAGTTCTTTCATCTTGTACGTTTCGGATGGTCGGACGATGTGATATTGGAAATTGAACTCACGCTTCACCGAAGCGAGATGAATTCTGAGTTCCTCCCAATATTTTTCTTCATCCTTCTCATCCACGATAATGACGATATGGTTTTTGGCTTGGTCGTAAACCACGCCTGCGCTGACTTGCGCTACGAGCTGTTCCTCATTCCGACCCTGAGCCTTTGTCAGCTCGGCTTCTTGTGCGAGTTGGTCTAGAAATAAGTTTCCCATACCAAAATTTCCTCCTTACTAACATTGTTGAAAATTACGTCAAAAAGACTATAAATTATACTATATATAGCTCTTTGTGTCAACATTTTAGTTACGCCGGTACTCTTTTGGGATTGTTGTTGGAATCTCATCCGCTGGTTCTATTGGTTTTTCTGTACGTTTGAAAACCAATACTTCGGGGGAAGTATATACTTTATTGAAATACTTATAAACTCTTCCTTGCATGGCTGGGTTTTCGTAGAGTTTTTTCCAAATGGCGTCGTTTTTTTGCATTATTATCCAAGTAGCATATTTTTCTGGTGCTTTAAAAGAGTCATCCCAGTAACCACGGTTCCCAACGTAGATAATTCTATTCATAGGAATATTGGTCCGTATAATAGACATGGTTCTAGCATAGTCGTCTACCAAGACTAACCCGCTATCGTAATTTGTATTTATCCACCCTTGGACATCTGGGATTTTTGCTACAGCTGATGAAAGCCCTCTAACTCCGTCTTCAAAAGTTATAACCTTACTGTAACCAACATAGTACAAACCGAGCTGCGCGAACATTAATCCACCAAGCAGAAGTTTTCCGTTGATGGTCGATTTTGAAAATAACCATCCTATGAAGAATGCAGCCGGGGGTACCATCATGATTCCGTAACGAACATTGAATAGCGTCCAGTCAAAGGTATATGGGGTTAAGTGTTTTATAAAAATTACAGACTGTCCTAAAAATAGAGTTGTAACATTAAATATAAATGGGACAAGAAGCACTGTAGCAATGAGCCAATTTTTTTTGTCTTCTCTTATGTTCAAAAAACTAACCAATCCGACTATGGCTGCTGCGTAAATAAAAACACCTACATTACTCATGGCCGTCACAAAGTAATAAAGGAATGCGAGCGCAGGATTGTGATATGCTGGCAACTCCCCTTTTCTATACCACTCAAGTTGCTGCGCTCTTGCTGAATATTCTGAACTAGAAAAATAAAATGGATCACCAAGAATTAAGTAGTCCCACATAAACCATAGCAATATTCCAAAGAAAGCAATTGTACAGAACATAATTAGCTTACCCTCCACTAGCAACCAACGATCTCTTTGGAAAACGCGTTTTATATATTTTTTTGGAGACTCTCCCCTATTAGGTAAAGAAAATTTAAAAGGTAAATAATAGAGAAATAGCAGACCAGCCTCGGCGGCGACCAGAAACCAGCCGTCGTAACGACTCATGGTTGCGCAGAAACCAAATATTCCGGCAAGTAATAACCAGAGAATATTTTTGTCTTCTTTCAGGAATTTTACAAAATAGAAACTAGATAGAAGGAAAAACATTATGAGCAAAGTCTCTGTCATGGGAGTACTTTGCATATAGAGTAAGTTTGGATTCGAGACCAACACAATCCCAGCTATGAATGCTGCGGTTTTATTTTGGGTTACTAAGTAAGTAAGCTTATAAATATAGCGAGTAGAAATTATAAATGCGGTTCCAGAAACAATAGACCCAGCTAGGCCTGTTCGCCACAGAAAGTCGAAATAAACAAAAGGTACCATAAGCAGGTGTGGCATGGGTAGCCAAATACCACCAAGCTGAGCAAAACCTGGAGTTAGAGAATCTATTACTCTTTTGGCTATGTTTAAATGCGATTCACTATCTCCATAAGCGACCGTATAACCATGAATGGCAGACCAAGCGGTAACAAGAGCTGAAATAATAACAGAAATAACCAGAAGCCATTGTTCTGGTGAGAGAAAACTAAACCAGCCTTTTGTTTTTTGGATGGTTTCTATTTTTATAGTTACAGCTAGTTCCATATATCAGATATGTATTTTAGCATTTATAAGGAGATTATAATACTTTAGGGGTTATAATTAGACTATGAGCAATATAGGTATTATTTTCGCATTGGGTGCTTTAGTGTCTTGGACATTTGGAGATTTTTTTATTCAGAAAACTGTTAGGGCGGTAGGTAACATACACGCTCTTTTATTTATTTGTGGGTTTGGAAGTTTAGTAATATTGCCATTTATTTACAGAGATATCCCTTTAGCTTTCGAAAGTACTTCTTTCGTAATTTTATTTTTTACTCTACTAATATCTTTAATAGCCGCGATACTAGATTTCGAAGCACTTAAACTTGGAAAGTTTTCTGTAGTAGAACCTGTTTATGGAATTGAGTTACCCATTACGGTATTACTGAGTCTTGCTATAGCAAAAGAAAATCTTAGTATTTTGCAGATAGTCTGTATAATAGCTGCTTTTGTTGGAATAGTTTTAACTTCTACAAAAGCATTCAGACACTTACACTTCCACAAAAGACTCATAGAGAAGGGTGTTGTATTTGCAGTACTTGCTGCTACTGCTATGGGTGTAACAAATTTTCTTTATGGTTATTCTAGTGCTAATATTTCCCCTTTACTCACTCTTTGGTATGTGCATTTTTTCTTAGGAGTATTCAGTTTAATAGTCATTATATTAAGGAAGGAACTTGGCTTAATGACTAGAAATTTAAAACGGTATCCTCAAATAATTTTTGCGGAAACTTTTTTTGATAATTCTGCTTGGCTTTGTTTTGCTTATGCAAACACATACCTACCTATTTCCATTGCCACTACAATTAGTGAAGCGTACATTGGCTTGGCTGCTGTGGTGGGGGTAGTGCTTAACAGAGAACGCCTACGAAAGCACCAATTCGTTGGAATTTTGTTGATTTTTATATCCATAATTAGCCTTGGTTTTATTGGTTAAGTTGTTTGACAACACTAGCCATTCGTATTAAAGTTAGCGGTCCTATATAGGACTATTTTTTTGTTGGAGGAAATGTAAATGAATAGAGCAAAGTCTCATAAGCTTATCAGTCAAACCATTATGTCATTCACTTATCTGTTTCAGTTATTCTCTACCAGTTCTAAAGTCTGGAATGAATTAATAACAGAAGTGTTAAACGAGGCAGGAGTTAATGGCCTGAGGGTAAACAACAAACAAGTAAGCTTTGATCTGATTTTCAAAATTCAAAAGAATGAACTAATTACCGATTTATACCTTGTGCAAGATGGAAAGAGATCGGAATTTATTTGCACTGCGGAAGGCGACGTACTTCCGGAACTTTTAGAAGAAGTTGTGTCCCTTCTCCACAAAGGAGCATGGGAACCGCTTCCTAAATTTGAGAACAGAATTCAGGCTGAATTTAAATCTGCTATATGGGCGATCCACTGGAATGTATACAACAGGGTCAACAAACCAGTGTGGCAAAATTGGAAGAACATTAATCCGGAATTAAGGGAAACCGGAAAGGAAACCGAATATTTACTCAGCATCCCTGCAGGTCGAATTGGCTTAGGTGTTGATATTGAGCAATCTAAAAAAATCTTCTTTACATCGAAAGATGGCGAGCGGACTTATTTCCAAAATTTCACCACCGCAATTCGCGCATGGGGCAAACATTTTCCGAGCGACTCGCAAACCCATAAGAACTTCAATAGTGGCCATAGCTTTATAAAGCTTCATAAGGCACCGCTATTAATTCAGGCGATGGCTTACGTATTTGCGAACCATTATCTAAGCCATGTTCAACACTTTCATTACGATGTTTTTACAAGCCCATTTAAGGAAAACCATTGGGACTTCAACGTTACATCGGTAGCCAAGAGCCATATTGTAGATACCCATACCTACACACTCCGAGTTTTTACTGGGAATGAAACAAGAATCCGGATGCAAGTACTGAAACGGGACCTACGCCCTGAAGTACTAATTCGTCAATCTAAATTTGATATGCATACCACTTTCGGTAGCATATTTTTGGGATTAGTTAACGACAGGGTTAGCCCCCCTGTAGGAACTGAAACAATAGAGGAACAGATCGCAAGGGGGTTAGGTAAGTTATTTTTGAACCTATCCTTGAGAGACGCAGAATTCCTAAATCGTATTCACAATGCAAAAGTTCGTGTAGAAGACCGTACCTACTACAGAAAGGGATCAGAATCTCTGAAAGGCGGTAGCAGAAATGCAATTGCTCTGGGAGTAGAAGGCCTTGCGGGTGAACACTACTACCTTATTGCACCAGGTTCCAAATGTGGTTGGCAGATTGCTCGACATAGAAGGAACCGGAACAAGATAAGCGGTAAGTACGTTTGTAGAGAATTCCAAACTCTACCCGCTGCCGTGAAAAGCTGGATGAAGGAATTAATGACTCCAAATAAGATCTTGCAAAACTGGGAAGAAAAGCAGGGAGAAAAAACAAAACCATCTATAGCTATTGCTGCTTAAACACAAACTCACTAGAGTTTGTTTTTTATTTCTCTCGTGAGATTTTAGTATATTTAGTTTGGCAATAAGAAACTTTTTATGTATATTGTTTATTCATATACTATTTTCAAATTTTAGGAGGGTAAAATGCTTACGGTTATAAAGAAGGGGGTGGCTTATAAGTATGCGTTTGGAATGTTTGATGAGATGAAAGAAAAAATATCCGACCTGCAGTTCTTACACCTAGTTGTTTACTACGATGCAGACAACGTGTTTGGAATGATGGAAAGTATAAATGAAAAACTTGTTACTTTTAACGTGCCTCACGTGTTTGTATATTTAGACTTGAATAGCAAACAAAATTTTGAAGAACTAAGCGAGTTTGAGCAGTCGGATATTACTGACATCTTTAAGTTCTCTCAAACTCATTACTATCTTACTACCAGTTAATTAATGGACTGGTATTTTTTTATAAAAAAAAATAGGACGTTTGTCCTATGGTATTAATTTATGAAGCCTTTCTACTCTCTGGTAGTAAGTAGGGTGACTCGCATAAACTTTCTCTATCAAATTTCCCTTTTTGCTTTTTTCCGAAAGATGTGAGCAAATTATATTAAATGCTTCCAAATACTTTTCCTTCCCTACCGAGAGAGCGGCTACCAAATCTGCCTGATACTCGTTTTGCTGCCTGTACTGGTTAAAAAATATTGGACAGAAAACGACAATGAAGATAATATCCCAGAAGACTTTTAATAACCAAACACCGTCCGTGGTATGGCCTTGAAGATAGTGAGATGCATAAGCCAACCATATAAATACCAAATATGCCCCTGGCATTAGTAGTATTAGAATTGTCATGTTCCAAAGCGTATCATAACCTGCTATATGTGCTTTTTCGTGAGCAAGCGTAGCTTCTATCTGCTCTTCATTGAGTTTATTTCCCCAATAAAAAACCACAGGTCTAAAAGGGAAATAACTCAACACAAGCATGTTATTGCTTTCTGATTTCCTACTAGTAAAGAAAGGTTGTTTGTAGATTGGTATAAGACACGGCTTGGACACCTTCCACTTTTTTACATAAGCGATTAACTGCAGGCTCACCCCTATAACAAGTAAGCTAGGCGCAAGCATTAATGATAATCGCTGTATGGAATCCACTAAAATCAAATTTATTAATTCTGGGAAACTCGGCAGAACCAACTTAATTACCCATAGGTAAAATAAAAATGCAAAGATCGCAAAAACTGATTTACGCTTGAAACCATTTCCTAAAACGGTTTTTATTCGCTGATCCATTTTTCACCTCCTATTTTTGTGAAATTTGTTTATATCATATTTATCAAAATAATTCAAGTGTAAATAAAAAATCCTACATTGTGTAGGTTATAAATAGCAGGGTTTTATCTCTTAGTCTTTTGGGGAAATGTATACATCGTATACTTGTTTTCCTGGGGCGTTAAGCCATCTCCATACTTCATCTTTGGTGGGAGGTTTTTCGTTTTTGAGGTATGCAATTTTTTCTCTCTCTATTGCCTCCGCACGGAATCTCGGAAGAACAGATTTCATTTCTTTTTCTAGGCCTATTAATTCTCTGCCTTGCAAACCAT
The DNA here is from genome assembly GCA_964384035.1 of uncultured Candidatus Saccharibacteria bacterium. Lineage (GTDB taxonomy): Bacteria > Patescibacteriota > Doudnabacteria > UBA920 > UBA920 > CAYLIB01. The sequence continues at coordinate 1,020 of CAYLIB010000002.1, read as the reverse complement.
CTTTCATAGCTTCGAATCTTGCCTGAAAAGCAATGAATTCTGCTTCTATTTTTCGCATTATTTTTTCTTGAACCTCAGGAGGTAGCCCCTCCAAAAGCTCGGCGTCGCTCATTTTGTAAATATTCACACTAACAACACCTTCAACCTGAACTTCTGACTCAGTTCTCTTGGACATTTTTCCCCCTATTGCTGCGGTTTAAGTAGACTGAAGAAATAGTATACAAAATACAAAATCTGTGTGCAAGAAATAAAAAATAGCCTAGGATTGGCTAATCATTCATACTTAACGATTGGGGTATGGGAGCAGGTGCCTGTTTCGAACACGATATCCACATAGGCAGTTTTGTAGTCCAGTCGAAACTTCTCTACAAACTCGTTCCAGGGATATGACTTTGGAACGTATTCACCTACACCTCGTTTATCCGCGAAGTCGCGGAGTTTCTGTTCTGTAGAAAAAATGTAGAGAACCTCGCCATTATCTGCCGCGAAACTCTGAGTATCTTCGGGATTGCGAATTACCCATGCAGTATGCGGATGGTGGAAAATAATCGCTAACTTTACAGTACTAATATTGCCTCCTTAGTTAATTCTGTGGATGTAATTACAGAACTAATAACTTTGCGTGATTATATAAAAACAATCTGAGAAATGCAAGTACTCAGTTTGTTTTTAGTATGTTTATTTTCTTGCAGGTCTGTATATAAAATACACGAACCAAAACAGTAGAGCACCGGAGGTATTTGCTACTAGGTCCCACCATGTGTCGTAAGAAGTAAGACTTGCTAGTCCAGTCCGGGTAATAAAAAATTCAAAAAGCTCATTTGCGACTCCGAGCGCGGAGACGAGTATATAAGTGAACACTAAATCTTGCAGGGGTCTATAGTTTAAACCTAATTGCTTTCTAACATAGACCCAGACGATGCCACTAAATATTCCCCCACCTACGAAGTGGGTCATAAATGCCGTTTGCATTTGATCCACTTTAGGCGAAGGCAGGTACCAGGAAACAAAATATATTAA
>CAYLIB010000001.1:114613-201080 GCA_964384035.1 uncultured Candidatus Saccharibacteria bacterium | reverse complement strand
ACTTCCCTACCGAATAGCTGACTCGCCTCCCTATTTTTAATGAGCCGGGATTTGAATTGCTCTATGGATTTTTTTACTTTTTCGTAATTTAATTTATACGCAATTTTTTTAGTGACGTTTTCTATTGCGAGACTATCTTCGTCGTACTTATTTAGTAGGACCCAAGTGTTGGCGTAGTCGGTAATTATTTTTAGTAAATCTTTTTCGTAACCATCTATGCGGTTGGTCTCGAGCGCATTTTGAAAAAGTTTTATGGTGCTTTCTAGTTCTTTGAGTTTAAATTCCTGGCGTTCCTTTAGACGAGCCTCATTTACTATGTAGCCTTTTAGTATGTAGTCCCTTAGTTTGGTTGTTGCCCAAATACGAAACTGGGTGCCACGCTTGGACCTTACCCTGTAACCGACGGAGATAATGACGTCGAGATTATAAAATGTAGTAGGTCTATTTATACTTATACCGGAATTTCCGGTATTGGCTTGTTTAAGCGAAGTTTTTTCACGCAAAAGCTCCCCTTCTTTGAAAATATTACTAATGTGTTCATTTATAGTGTTGACGTCTTTCTGGAATAATTCAGCCATTTGTGCGGGTGACAACCAGACAGATTCGTTTGCAAGATTTACTTTAATAGTGGGACCATTCGAGTCTTTGTAAATTACAATTTCTCCTTTTGGTTGTTCTTTTATTTCTCGCATATAGATTTCTAAATTAACTCTAAATATATATTATACGTTCGTTCACCTAAATGCAAGAGGAGTTATCCACAAAAAAGATAGACAATTGATACTCGGCTATTGTGTATTTTTTTCGATCGTTGTCAAAAGATCTCGTAAATCATTTGCAGCCAATTGTTCAGCAGAGATGATTTGTTCCTGTGTTGCTCCTAGCGAAGGAATATCGCTAGGAGACCAAAGGACGAATATATTTTTTGTATAGGATGCTCCTGGCTTGAAAGTATCCCTACGACGGGCAAATTTGCTCACTACTTCTGGTTCTATTACTTTCCTAGCTTTCGCGCTTTTCATAACTAAACTTTCTACAAGAGGTACTTTAGTTAAGCCAATTTCTCCTGGGTACTTTGAATGAGGTAACACTATTAAATTCACATCTCTTGGGTTATAACCGGATTCTTTAATTATGTGTTCGGCAGGTAGCTGGTCTATTCCCCCATCTGTATGAAACTCATCGCCTACTCTTTGAGTATTTTTGGTTAAACCGGGTATGGTCATAGAGGCTTCTAGAACCTGCCAAAATTTTTCTTCAGACATTTCTTTAACTGAATGACTCACCAGTTCTCCTGTCTTTGAGTTGGTTGTCATTATATAAGTATCGTGAGGTGCATGGCTTAACGCTTCGAATTTTATCGGATATGGACCAAATTTTAAGGTCTCCATTAAACCAGGTATGTCCACTGCTTCATTTGGTGAGGTGATTAATTTACGCCCTTCAAAGAATCTCCTCCCTGAACTGTGCAAAGTACGCGCACCCGAAACAAATTCTTCGTAATTTTTTTTGCCTATCTCTAAACTATCTTTTGATGTGGCATACGATGCTATAGCTGCTCCAGTAGATTGTCCGTATATTTTGTCTACTGCAATATCTAGACCATGCTCAAATAAGACTTCCATTTGTGCGGCACCAATGGCCCCAGATGCCCCACCACCACTTATTAAAATTAGTGTCCGGACCTGCGGATCTTGACCTTCTCTTCTTCGTTTGGCTTCGGCAAAAAGATCGACAATGACATTGGGATTTATAGTTTTAAGTAGTGTAGAAAGCATATATAGATAAGTAATTATAGCAAGTAATTGTTGGAACTGAGAAAGTCACTTGGGACACTTTAATGTGACAAGTTATGCTTGCAAAATTTTTACTTAAAGACCCTTCGCATAGTTTATAGCTAAATGAAATTTAGGCTTACATTAATCATCGTATAATTGAAAGTTGTGGTATCTATACACATTATGTGATCTTCGAAAAAAATAGTGGCAATGAGGATCATTGCCACTTTGTGAATTAGTCTTCCCAGTATGCGACCCCCTGGTCGCTTACTGCCATCCCAGCCGGAGCTGGGCCGAAAACCCCATCACTGCTCACGGTAGCGATGTAGTACCGGGTCTTTGACCCGGCCGACACTCGCCGGATTACGACGTGCGCGACTCCCTGCTCCTCGAAGACCAACGTGCGACCGACTCCGCAGTCCCCATAGATTTCTGCACGGTCGCCTGATTTCAGGACGGCGTGAAAGATATCTATATTCTGTCCGGTGAGCGGTTGATCAACGGAGATCGCTTCGGTCGGAACATCTTTCTTCATGCCTTTCCCTTCGATTGATATCGTTTTGACTTCCGATCCGACACTGTATTCTCCATACTGGATCAACCCTAGTTCGGTTGACGCGTGGAACCAGCGCTGCTTAGGTGTGTACATCCCATCGTATATCACGTGGGACCAATGTGTGAATGGCGCGGTGCCGTCCACAATTAGAACTACGTCGAGGAATGGCCACGACGTGACCTTCTTTGCCTCGTCCCGCGTGAGCCGGACTTCGGCTCTGGCAGACGAACCAAGTCCACCGTAGTCTTTAGGGTGCTCGAGCTGCTTGCGCCCGAGTCCCGGAATTTCGATCGTGTCCAAGGTTTCGCGCTGGGCCCAGAGCTCGGCTGGAACGAGAGTCTCGAGTTCGATTTTTGCATCGCTTGGGATCTGCGATGCTTTTCGAACATCTTTACCTAGATAGGCGATGGCAGCTTCCTGCACTGTCTTCCATTCGTACCTACCCTGATCACTATAATGGCGGCGCTTGCCGTCACTGAGCTCACGACGCAACTCGAACTCATGAAGCGCTACGCGGAGTTTTTTCAAATGGTCGGAGAAGGGGTGCTTGCGGTCCCCTGTAACCAGCCACTCCACCAGAACCTCGGTGGGCGCTCCTTCAACCACTTCATGAAATTCTGGCTCGGCTTCGCGGACCCAGCCTTTGTTGAGCACTACCCGTCGGGCCATGTACCGGTCGTCGCTGTCGAAATGGAAGTTGACCAGAGTCACCTGATCATCTTCGGATGAAAGCTGGAGATTAGGAGCACTTGAGCTCTCCCCAGAGAATCTCATTCCGAACCAGCCGCCATGGTTACCGATATCCAGGACACTAACTAGTTTTCCCTCTCCCACTTCCAGAACTGAGGATACCCAACACGGGTGCTCGCCTTTGGTAGTTAGCGCCTTGGCAATCTCGGTACCAGCCGGAATGATCGTGGTACCTTCGAGCACCGGACTCCCTGCCGAAAGCCGTCCGTGACCCGTGGCTTTACCACTATAAGTCAATACCGTTAGTTCAGTGGGGAGTGGCGTGGTGATATCAACGTTGTGGTACGAGCATGATGTAAGAAATGCGTCACTCATGATCACATGACCATTCAGACTGCTCTTGTGGACGATCCCCCATCGTCCTCCGTACATTATCAAAGTTCCCACTTGGGATTCGATTACTCGCGAAACTTTGTTACCATCGGACCAAATAATTGATTCTGCTTTTTTAAGATTAGTCATTTTCTCTCCTTATTTTGCGGCTGAGGCCGCGTTGTAGTTTTTAGATATGAATACCTTAGCGCTTGCTTTGGAGTTCGGTTTTTTTGCGTTTTGGTTTAAGTGATAGTATGCCATAAATTTATATAAATGTCAATAATATTGATACAAAATATTTGTATTTGTAATATTATTTAATATAATAAGCACATTTTGCTTATTTTATTTATATGTTTTTGTAACTTTTTGTTTTACAAAATTATCTTGTTGTGATATAATAGTTTATAGAAAAGAGTTTCTTAGGCTCGGAATGAATGGTTTTCATTTATTCGGGTAACAGGAATCTATGGTATGTGTGATTTCTTACATACCCTAACGCAACATATGAACATCCCCCACTCACATACATACTTTGAACATTTAACGTTGGCCGGCTTAACTGACCAGCAGGCTTTGGTGTATGAATCGCTTCTTAAGAGTGGTGCGAGTACTGCTAGTAAATTGGCTAGTGCAGTACAGATGGAACGGGTTATCGCATATCGGATTCTGGATCAATTATTAGAACTTGAGCTTGTTGTAAAGAAAGATGAACCGGGGAAGGTGGCTTTGTTTGAGGCGAATCACCCGAGACACTTAGAGGAGCTTATTGCACGACGCGAAAAAGAAGCACAAACCGCTAAAGAGTCGCTGGCTGCTGTTATGGGGACACTTTCTTCTGAGTACAACTTGTCGGTTGGGAAACCTTCGGTGCAATTTTTTGAAGGACTGGAAGGAATTCGTACGGTGGCATTCGATAACTTAACTGCCAAAGGTGAGATACTTGCCTATTTGGATATGTCGGTTATTCAGGCGCATTTAAAAGACCTTAACGATGAATACGTTAAGGTCCGTAGACGACTTAAAATAAAGAAACGAAATTTGGTGAATGATTCTTTGGAGAACCGTGCGTATTTAGCAGACTACCACCGTGATATTACAGACATTCGCTTAGTAGACCGTGTCCACTCCCCCATGCAGTTTAAGAGCATGCTTCAGATTTACGACAATAAGATTAGCTATATGACGTTTGAGAAGGACAAATATATTGGAGTTATTATTGAAGACGCTCATATAGCTGAATTGCATAGACAGTTGTACGAGTTTACATGGGAGAAGGCGCGGGCATTATAAAACCCCGCGTTAGGCGGGGCGTGATGCATCGGGTGGAATTTCTAGCTCTACTCTGGGTTCGCCAGTTTCTAAAGTAAAATGTCGTCCTTCTTTAAAACCCATTTTTATATACTTAGGAAGCATAGGTTGGTTGGGACTGGTTATGCTTCTTATTTTTAAGTTTCTTTTTCGTTCGTCGGCAAGCGTTTGGCTCAAAAATAACTCACCCACTTTTTCTTTCTGATAGCTTTTGCGTACGTTAAACCCGCCGGCATATATACTCTTTATCTCTCCGTCTTCGCCGCGCTCGTCTATATAATAGACTCCGGCGACTATCTCTTCTTTGTCTTTTAATACCGCAAGCTTTGCATTGGGGTTATTTTTTAGCTCTTCAAATTTACGATTCAATTCTTCGATATACTCACTTGAAGTTTTTTCTTTCCCTTCTTTGGTTGTCCAATTTTCTGTGTTTATTTCTATGAGAGCTTGAATATTTTCTGGTGGTATATTGTTTCCGTAGCCGGATTCTATGGTGAGCGTTTTAAGCTTTTCTAATGTAAACTCTGAATCGTTTTCAAGTGCTGCTCGAATGGTTTGTGTGGTTAGCAGCGCGTCTGCGTTAATATGTGTAAGCTCTTTGCGTGCTTGCTCAATTGTTATAGAACTAAGGCCTATACCTATCCCTTGGTTACTCAGGACACGTGCTGCACGACGTACAAGGCTTTGCTTGGCGGCTGTGCTCATTGCTTCTTTGTCTACACCTTCCGACTTATATGATTCTCCCAAAAAGTCGTCTACTTTTTCGGCGTTGTCTAGAATTGCGTTAAACGTAGACATTAATTCGGATACTGCACGAGTGTCTCTTACGTTGCGCGCAAGAGAAACAAGTGTTAGGGCGTAGTCTTCACTTATATCTGCTGCAGCGAACCCACTTAATAGCTCTATCCGAGCTTTTTCGGGCAGCCTTTGTATTCCGAAACGGAGCTGTGCTGTTGCACCTGTTGGGTATTCTGCATATTTTTGTAGAAACCTTACCAGTGGGACCTTGGCGCGTTCTGGTATTTTTTCTGCTGTTTTAATATCTAGTATCGAGTTTATATATTCCGCTTCTTTACCTTCTTGGTATTCTATGAATTCTGTCTCAGAAGGGATGCGAAATTCTGGAAAATCATATTCTGCGTGATGGGTTTCGGGCATAGGTTTTTTATTATAGAGATAGTATAGCGAAATCCGGGGGAATAAAAAAAGCAAGGGATTTTTTTAATCCCCTGAAAAAGTGAGGTCTATTTCGACCTCCTCGAAGTCCTCTTGGTCATCGTAGAAAACGTGACCGTAAATTGTTAAGCCTTCGATTTTGGTAATGTTGGCGTAAAGTCTATCGGGATGGTTTATCCAATCCCATGCACCGGATTCAACAGACCTTACTACTAGTAAATATTTTATAACAGATTCTCTGTCTTTTTCCGTAATACTAGTGGGGACGTCTATCCCCTCTCTTTGTTCGGTTTCACCCACGGCTTTTTTTATTGCTTTGAGAGGAATTTTCTTTAACTTCTTTTCGAAGTTTTCCACCTCTCCTTCCTTAGGGGTTTGGGCGAGGAGTTTTTTGTATTTTTTTGGATTCATTAGACTCAACCGACAGAAGTCGGAGCAAAACCTAATCTCCTCAGGACCGCCTATTAGCACATATCCGCCAGGGTCGTTGTGACAGTTGGGGTATGCGGCGCAACATACTTTTAGACCGGCTTCTAATTCTCGTAGGTATTCCAAAACTTTCTCGCCGTGTACTTTGTGAACTGGGTCACCTTGGTCGATGTACCCACATACCAGGCACAGTTCTGATTCTTCTTGCATACGCTCTAGCCTAACTCTTCTTTTTGAACCCTGCGGTAACATTGCTACCGCTACCCAGAATAACTCCTGATTAGTTAGCTCCATAATTTTTCTCCTTATAAAATTTTTCTCAATTTCCATGCCGACGACGATGGTGGTCACAGGCTGGAAAAAGAGGGGGACGTATGTTTTATCGTCCCCGGTGTGTGATGAGGGTGACCCTCGTGTTAGTTTTTTACCTCCTTTGGTTTTTGAATTTCGCCCACTCCCCTGCAACCCTTACAGGTTACGGTGTGTTTGGATTCGGGCTCGAGCGCTTTCCACTCGGCCTTCTTCCAATACATTTCGGCTCGCCCGCAGCTGCAGCGAAGCCAGCCAGGAGAGGAAGGCATGAGTTCGAATTTGACGCCCTCGGTTTCAGCCTCACCCACTGGCGCAGAAAGTTCTGTGGGTGGGATTTGGTTACCTGCTTTTAGTGGATAGACGGTGAAGCGGACACCGGCCGGAGACCTCAATTCGGAATCCGGAGGTATTGCTTCCCGTTTGATCTCGTAGTCGAACGGGTTTACCGGGGCGGTGCTGATCTGGCGGATAAAATCTTCCAGATCATCACGACCTGCTTCCCGTTCGGTGGTGAAGGTGACGCTTCCCACTTTGGAGAGATCCCACCGAACTTGGGAGCCGACGAAGTATTTCCAGTTGGTTGTATTCTGGAGAATTACTTCGACTGCACTCAGTTGCTCTTTTGAGATAATCCCTGGTTTCCTTACGACCACGAACTCCACTGAGTGGGTGTAGCCGTAATTGGACTGCCTCCGGGTGAGTACGAGACACCCGGCAGGAGCGGAGTCCCAGTGGTAGCGAGTGCGGTCTGCTGGTCTGCCTCGCCTACCTCCCCTTGCTTCGGCGCGAGAGTGCGGAATAAATTTCCCTTTGGGGGAAATTACCCACACTTGCTCGAAGCTGCGGCTACCACTGGTTTCGATACCAACCACAAAGCTTTCGGTCACTGAATAGTCATCTTGGTCTGCTGCCACTTCTGGCAGAATGACCATGTAGACACATTCTGTCCCGCGTCTTTGGTGAGTGTCGCAGACCTCGATTTCATATTCACCATTGAGGTCGCCTTTGAAACCTGCGGGGAGACTCACCGCGAATGTATGTTCGGCGTTTTTGGTTCCCACAATGACCGGTTCGGTTACCGGGCCACCTGTGGTGTAACGAGTGACGTCGCGCATGACATTAGCACTAAAAACTGTGGTTGCGCTGGCTTTGCCGTTTTGGGTTTTTACCTGCGCTTTAAAGCGAGCGCCTATTGGGTGCAAAGGGCTTGCGAAAACCAAACGTTGGTCGGTGAAGTTTTCTAAACTCAAGAGTGAACCCATGCCCACTCGCCCCAACCCCCACTGCACGGGAATATTTTCCAAAAGTTCGCCTTTTACTCCCAGAAACTCTGCAACTTCGGGGAGGAGAACTTTTCGGAGTTTCCCGTCGTGTCCATTTGGGCAGATACCCATGCCGGGGTAGGCTTGTTCTGCCCGGGTTTGGTTGTGCTGGAATGGGTCTTCTTCAACCACGAGAACTTGGCTTTCAATTACAACCCTTGGCATTGCCTTTATGCAGGCTTCTACCAAAGAGTCAATAAGTTTTTGCGAGTACTCGTTAACTTGGAAGCCCGCGTTTTGAATTTTCCCGGTAACATAGCTTTCAATTTTTTTTCTAATTTGTTCACGGTCGAATTTTTGATTCACTTCGACCTTGAGATCGTCCACCCCAATTCCCTTTTCGGACTTTGAAAAAGTTGGAGTGGAAAAATTGAAAAGCAACGCTGTTACCTGTACGCGATATGGGACACTTTGGGCCGGGGGGCCCGTGTGCCAAACATCACCTTTTACAACCAGGGCGCCGCTACTTTCGTAGCGAGTGACTCCGACCATAGAGAGCTCACATTTTGGCGTTTCTAGATTGATTATTGCTTCGAGCTTTTTAACTTCTTGGTCGATGCCTTGAAGTTTTAATTTTTCTGCATCGAAGTCACCCCATAGCCCCTTGAACGCATGTCTGGTGAGATTGTTCTCTTGAGCTAGGACCTCACCGTTCGGGAGCTGAACTATAAGCGATTGAAAGACGTGGTCTCCCCTAAGCTCAGGGGCTTGTGGGACAACCGGACAAGTTAGAGTAAATTTTGCGGAATGCGTATTAAGGATTTGAAACTCAACACTTACCGTAAAATTTTTCTCGTCCCACCGACGCAGTTCACCGGGTTTAACTAAACCCCAGCCTTGTCGCACTTCTTCGTGCTTAACGTGGGAATGAAACCGGGTTTCGAACCCTTCCACGTAGACCTCGCACCCCCAGGAATACTGTATCTGGGGAGCAACCTCGGTTGAGGGTTGGTTTAGTAGTTCGCCCAGAAGAGTCTGGGTGACGAATGTTACCTCGTGCCCATCCACCTCTATAGTTGGAGTGGATCCGATAGTTAGTTGCTTCAATCTTGTTGTTACATGCGCCTCAATGAAGGTGCCGTTTTTTCCCCACCAGGCTTTGGCAGGGGCTTCTTTGGCTTCCTGCTCGGCCTGCTGGCTTAACCGTTCTTGTTCTTGACGGGCTCGGACTTGGGCGGTGATGTCGATAATAGGCATATGATCTCCTTTGAAAGAAAGCTTTGGTGTTTGGGTTTTATTACCCTCCTCTCCGGCAACAAATGTGGAGAGAGAACCATATTTGTTACCTGGGAGGAAGGCATGTGAACAGTGTTCACATGACGAGTTTTTAAAGTAGACATGCAACTAGCACGCTGTGGGAGTTATACGCGTCCCCCACTTACGCACTGCTTATGTAACACCCAAGCAATCACAGGCGGGTTTATAGTTTTCCTTCTATAAGCAATTCATTGCTTGTTTTCTAAAAGCAATTTAATTTCTTGCTTTTGCTCCTCTGAAATTGGATACTCCCAGGTATATGCAGGGAGCAGCTCCGGACTGGGAAACACATACTGATATTTCTCCCAGAGTTCGGGAGGAATCGATCTGCGCCTTAGCATATGCTCAGCAACTTGATTCCCTTGCTTTGCAAGGTTTACCAAGAACTCTTCAGAAAACACTGGGTTTTCATAAAAGAAAAGGTTTCGGCACCCCGCATCCTCAAGACTAACGCTGTGTGCAGCGCCGTATTCTTTTTGCAGAAGATTACCTTCCTTGGAAAGAAAATCAAGTTCATACCCTCGACCAATTTCGTCGTCATACCCTGTTTGACTGATGACTACCCTCTCCGTTTGGAGAAGCAAGTCATATAGCAAATAATTTCTCTTATCCCCTTCTGAGAGTAAAAATGTTAGGTACCATGGCGCATTCCATAGAATGCCCCGGAAACTAATCTCGCAGTTTACTATCAATCTCATTCTTGCCTCCTTTAAAATGTAGTTGCCAATTTCGGGTCAAGCACGATCCGCTTTGGATCACGCCCCCGAAAAAGGTTCGGTGCAGGAAAGGAAACTTTTCTCCTATCTAAAAACCTGCACCGTTCGAAACTTACTCATTGTCCTTCTGTTCATGCGGGTATGTAGACAGATGCGTGTCTATGTGCCGATTTAACTCGGCGATAGCCTCCGCTATCTTTCCTACTATCTTCTGTTTATACTCCAGAAGATTCTCGCCTTCGCGAGAAGGACGAACTTGGACTGGCGTGCTGCACCAGTCCGATGAGTTAGAACCAAAATGGAAACCGAAGTGAAGTTCTAATCCTTCTGACGTGATTTCATCCTCACGCCACTCTTCCGGTTCCCTGAATTCTGAACCTAATTCATACTCCGCCCTCCGGAGTAAGTAAGAAACCACCGCTTTTGAAACTTTCATTTGCCTCCTTTGGAAAACAGCTAACTACTAACTACTTACCGTGACCAATCGAAATCTGAAAGTCGCGACACCTATCTCCTCATCGGTGAACTCTCGTGTTTCCCGGGGGATTTTCGAGACTTCAGCGACGAGGCACTGGTCGCCGTGCTCGAGATACACACGTGGGGCTTTGGTGCCTTCCGCGAGAGTAAGGTCTACGCCGAGTTTTTGGGTGAGGGCTTGCAAGGTGTTGCCATGGGCCGGGTTGGCGGCGTTGGTGAAGTCGGCCACCAACCAGGCTTTCGCCTCGTCGTCGGTGAGGGTTTTGATCTCTGCTCCGCCGTCGGGGAGCATGGAGAGGCCGAGGGTAGTGTTGAAATATCTCTGATTCATTACTTTTCCTTCTGCCCCGCTTCATTCCTCCATAGCCGGTATTCTGCGGCTCTTTTGTCCTGTGTCCACTCGTGTGGGGTGGGACGACTAAGTCTTTTAATCTCACGGATTCCGGATCTCCTTTCAGTCGCCCGGAATGACATTAGAAAACATAGGAATACATGGTGGAGGGTTCTGCGAGGCGGGTGAGGGAAAATATTTTCTTCATCCTTAAGGATGAAAGACCGGTTTCCCCTCTCGCTTCGCAGAACGAGGGCAAATAGAAAAGATGCAAACCTCTTTAGTAATTACCTGATTTCGAAACACCACTTTGTGAGTGATGGTTCTAAAAAAGGTGACGAAAGAAAGTTGAGGCGGACTTTCTTTCGTCGGGAATATCACTCGCGTTCGAGGTAACACTTTACCTCATGTACCTCGACAGCACAGTAAGGGGCCGTCGGCCCCCAGGTTGCGCAGGTAGACCCAGTGTATGATTGGAATCCGTTTCGAATTCCCACATCTATAAGAGATTGCCAGAGTATTGCATCGATAAACTCTCTGGTAACGCGACCTTCTGGAAACTCTAGAATCAACTTGGCTGCGCAGCCTCCGGCGCTTATCGACGGCTTAAGACTCAGACGTAACGTCTGGTCTTCAATTTTTATTTTAATCCCCTTACCGACCGTAATTTTCCGATTCTGGTAGAATTCACTGCCAGTACCGAACTCTACGCCGATATGCCATTCCAGGTTGTTTTCTCCCTCGCGTTCCGGGTCGAGGAACTCTTGCATCTGGTCGGCAACCACGACCATGGTATGCAGATCAACTTGAAGTAAATTTCGGAAAAAATACTGTGGACCGTCATTGCGATTGACGTTCTCTTTTTTGATCCAGGGACTCAGCCCCACAAGTAAAGAAAGCGTATTCGAAATGTTGAGGGCCACTTTTTCCACCGTGCCGATAAAATCTAACTCGATAGAAGCGATGTCTTTATTCATTTTTTCTCCTTATGGTTTTGGCCGAACCGTTTCCAGGCTGGCCAAGGTTCTGGCTTTTCCCGCGGGCGCGTGCCGTTGGGAGTGATTGGTTTTGGTTTAGCGGCTGGAAGGAAGGTGGCGGGCTTTGTTTGAATGAATCCCTGCGCTTGCTTCCATGCGTTAAAACAAAATGGCTTGCCCAGTATTTCTTATATATAGAGAAAACCTGGGCAAACCATTTACTTACTGAGCTCTCTCTAAACTCACTTGGTTTTAGAATTTGTTTAAAACTCAGTATACAGTATTTTATGAAAAATGTCAATAGTATTTCACATAATTAAGCCTTATTTGTGTATGTATAATAAAAATAGGTACTTTCTACCTATTTTTATTTACTTATTTTGTGAAGATGGCTTCACAAAATTATTTTATTGTGCTATAATTAGTGTAGTAAAGGTCAAAATTCTTAAGATTCCTAATGAAGTTGGGAATTACAAATAATATTAGCCATGAACATTCCTCAAAATTTTTCACATCATAATACCCTCCTCCTTTCTGGACTTAGCGTTGAACAGGCTTTGGTGTATGAAGCCCTGCTTATACATGGACAGATGCCGGCTTCTAAAATTAGTGTAAAAATTCCAGTAGAAAGAACACTGGTGTATAAAATTCTGGAGCGATTACTAGAGATAGGCCTGGTTATTAAAAAAGATGAACCTGGTAAAGTGGCGGTGTTTGAAGCTTCGCATCCAATTAAACTGAAGGAATGGGCGGAGAAAAAAGCAGAACTTGCAAAGGTAGCAGAGCAAGCGGTTTCTGGCTCTCTTGAGAAAATGACTATCGACTTTAATTTAGCCACGGGGCGTCCAGGGGTTAGGTTTTTTGAAGGGAAGGAAGGAATAATTCAGGCGTATGAGTTCTTACTCGAAAACGCTAAGACGGTTGTGAGTTTTGAAGAAAAAGGCGATATGGATGCTTACTTTAGAGACTATGTTGATATCTATATAAAAAAGCGGGTGAAACGCGGAATTAAATCGCGCACTATCTCCCCTGCTGTAAACAGGGTAAACAAAACAGACCCCAAGCTACTGCTTGAAGTTAAGACACTACCACTAGAGAAATTTCCGTTTCGGATGGATATTAAAATTTTTGACCGGTACGTACTACAAACTAGTTTTCAGAAAGAACATCCGGTAGCAATTCTAATAGATAACCAAGAAATTGCAGACAACTACCGGATACTATTTGAAACGTTTTGGAAAATGATTGTTTAAAAAAACTCCCCTAAGGGGAGTTTTAAATTTCATTCACACTGTACCGTTCTGAAACTAGAGTTTGCCTAGCTTCTTCTTTAGAGGAGGCGTTTTTGGTTAGGTAGACGGCTAGCGGGATTGTTTTTTCTACTTCTTTGCCTTCGAAACCAGGGCCGGTGACTATTAAAAATTCGAACGTGTCCTTTGGAAATTTTTCTTGTAATACTTTTTTTACAGCTTCTATTTCTGTCTGGCGGTAACCTTTACCGTAGAGTTCGCGGAAGGCGTCGCTTACATAGACACCACCATCTTGCAGTTTTTCGGCGACCGTAGCGAGATGCTCCACGTAATTTGCGCCTTCTATGTAGACATCTGAGCGAATAGCCATAACTCCGGCCAGGCTTTCTTTCTTTAAACGCTTCAAGTTGCTGAAGTCTCCAATTATGACACCTTCTGGGAATGCATTTATGTGCGTGTATAGATCTTGGTGTTTTGTTTGTGAATTTAGATAGTGATACGGTGACTGTGCAATTTTATTTAGCGCGTCAGCAAGATGGGTTATGTCGATTTTATTTGGGAAGCGTACTGTATCCCCTTCTACAATTGCCCCCTCGCTACTAGGAATGGCGGTTACTCCTTTGAGTTTGGTTTTATGTTTAGCCCATTCTACTTTAAGTGTGTTTATGTCTTTTGCAAGATATTCGAGTGTTTCGGAATCGTACTGAATATGGTCTTTGGCAAGCCCACCTGACTCGACCATGAGTGCTTTTGTGAGCGTATCGATAAGTAGCGCCCTATCTTCCTCATTCAATGTCGAGTTTAGGTCTGCTTCAAGTTTTTCTATATCTAAAAAGGATCCAATAATGGGCTCGAGATCGAAAAAGACTTTATTACCTATGGCGATGTCTTGAAATTCACTAAGCCGGCTGTGTGCTCGATCTTCTTTGCCTCGTCCACTCCCAGGCCCTAGCTCTAGTAGCACACCACCATTGGTACGTGTTGCTACTTTGTTTAAAAACTTTTCTGTGTCTACACCAAAACGAATATTACTTTCTTTAAGCCCTCTGGAAATTTCCCAAAATATTGCAGGCTTTGGAGCTAGAAACCCTTTTTCTGCCAGCATCCTTAAATACAGAGCTTTATTTATCCCCTCCAGCATTTCTTGTTGGATTACCTTTTGGGAAGCAGCCCATTCTGCTGGATCGATATCTGCTTTTGGACTTTCGAAAGCTCTAGCAATTTGTTCGAAGGTGCCACGTTTATAGAGTTCGCTTGCGCTCGTCTGCCCTAAAAGGTTTTGGAAGTTTCGTGCTATTTGATTAGCATTATCTGGTTGCGCTTCGAGTTTTGCCTGGAGGTCTTTAAGCGCAAAGTCGCTTTCTGCTAGTAGTGCTTTTGCAACATCGGTATAAGAGAGAGATGTGAATCCTTTTTGCTCTAGCTCTCGCAGAACTTCATTCGTTTTCCCGTGCACTGCTTCCACATGGTTTGCATAGCCTTCGAAAAGCGTGGTTTGGAGGGAAGATTTGTATTTTGTTTTTTCTAAAATATCTAGGACTACGTCTATATATCTTTCATCTGCTCGGGCGCAGAAGAACACAGTAGCAAGTTCTGTGGGAAACTTTGAATCTCTAATGGCTTTTAAGACTTGGTGAAATTTCTCTTTCGTAAGCGCGTTGTTGACCCGAAGCAACTCTACTTGCACGTGCGGGGGTAATGTTTCGACTGGGATACCAAGCGAGTTTTCCAGAAAACTTCTGTATTCAAGACTCATGAGGTACTGATATTCGTATTCAGCACCTTTTTCTGCGCCTGCTGGTGCGAGTAAATTTTGTAAGACCTCACTGCTTACGGGTTTTGCTTTCTGCAACTTACCTTGTGCGAATGCGGCATACTCGTTGGTTGCTAATATTTCGTCTAATACTACAGGGTGGAGCTTTTCCCAGCCGTTAATTCTGCTTAGGTCGAAGAAAAATGTCCGTTTTTCCTGCTCTAAATGTTTATGGAATTCATGAATTAGAAGTTTAGTTTCGAGTTTCCAGTTAAGCGGGGTGTGTTCGGTGTATTCGTCTATTTCTCTTTGGAGGGCTTCATAAATGTATTCATCGTCTGTGTGATTTTGCTTAATGCATGCAGTTTTAATTGTTTCTGTTTCGTTTGAACTTGGTTTTGTGTACACACGGAAGAGTTTACCATTCTTATATTCCCCCACTAGAGAGTCTGTTAGCGCAATGCATGCATCGGCCGAATCTCTTCCCTCTTCCGAGTACAGACCTAACGCAAGCCGATTGCTTGAAGATTCAATAAGTCTTTCAAATGCATATTCTGTACTTGCTTCGGAGCCACCGGGTAGACCAGTTGCTATTGTTCTGCGGGTGTTTTCGTAATCTAATATGTGCCTATACAGAAGATCGTTTTTACATACAGCTTTGGCTTCCTGGGCAAACTCAAGCATTTGCTCGGAAAGAGCAAAGACTGCGGGTTCGGGTTCGTGTGTGCTTGGGTTTACGTATAGGTTTTGAAGGGTAACGAGCTGGCGTTTGGCTGCGTCGAGAATTTTATGGAGTACTATATTTCCTTTTCGGTCATTTTTTCCTGCAAGGTACAGTAGTTTTTCTTTAGTGGGATTATCTAGTACATCTTGTAAATCTAACTCTTCGGCGAGTTCTGGATCCATTTCGAACTCTTCCCGAAACCGATCTAATTCCCCTAACAGGGTTAGTGTTTCGATGTTTAGGTGAATATGACTCGACGTTAGTTCTTTTTCTGCTTGTTTAACTCTCAGGCGCGGTTCTTTACTGCTTTGTATGTACTCTACAATAGAGTTAATTATTGTTTTTGCTCTTTGTCCGGAGGGAGAATTTAAGAGTTCGGAGATTAAAGAGCCTAGATTGCTTTCGTCTACCTCTAGCTGTTCGGCGGGTTCGGCATACAAAAAAGAATTGAGCGCAATTTGCTCTTCGTGTTTTTGCTGTTCGAGTGTTTTTGGTTCTTTGAATTCTCGTACTTGAGGTTCTTGTTCCCCAAACATAAGTACTTCTTCTGGACGCCTGCTCATATATATAAGTATACGGTATTAGGTTGTTCTTTTTAGCTTAACTAAATAGTTAAATAAAAAGAGGCTGCAAGTTTTTGCTTGCAGCCGGTTGGGGTCTTTTTCATTACCCCATAGGAATTTTACGATAAGTCCCCTGCTCGCACATCCCCAGCATGCGAATGTCCTCGCTTGTTACCGACCCCACCTCAGCTTCGGTGGATGCGGGAAGTGAGTGAAAAATTAGGGATTCCAGTACCATTTTAGAAACCGCTGTAAGGCGGTTTTTGTTTTTTCTTCTTCTAAACCCACAAGTGAATTATGGGTTTGGAAAAAGGTGGAGAGAAAGACGGGGCTTTCTCTCCAGAAAATAAACTCTAACTGACCTTAATCCAGTCCTCCTCTTTTGGGGTACCGAAATTGTAATCCCGGTATACCACTGTATCGCTTTCTGTGCTGAAGTGGATTGAGCCTTTGGCCTTAACCACTCGCACTTCGCCGCCTAAAGCGGGCAGAATCCCTTCGAGTTTGCAAATTTGGTAGTTTGAGCCGTTTGGGAAGTTGCGACCTTCCCAGAATTCGTCGCCCGCCTTGTCCCATGTGGCTATACAGAGCAGCATGGTCTGGGGTCCCAGGCTGTCCCAGTCGCCATCTTGGACTTTGAACATCATTTGTTTGCTGGCGATACGATGACTCCTTAGGTTATCGTTTCCGAAGGGAGCAAAAAAAGATGAGATACTCCAGCCCCCCCACCCGAGTTTGCGTCCATCTCCCTTTTTATAGAGTGAACTACCTGCTAATACGTAAATTCCATCGGCCAGACCAGACCGGGCGATTATTTCTTTTCTTGCCTTGTATATAGGCTCAGTGTATGCGTAACACATACCTTGAAGCATCAGCTCGATCGCTCTCAATTCTACAAATAGCGTACTTGGATTAAAATTCTCTTTCATTGGGAACTCCTTGTGGTTTTTGCGGCTGAGTCCGCGGGTTTTGAACTTAGACACCTATGCGATTGCTTTGGTGTCTTTATTTGTTTGGATTTTAAAGAGTATTATGCCAGAAAAATGAAGTTTCGTCAATTGTAGTTTGACGAAATTATTTAAGTTATTGAATTTGTGAGGTTTTTTTGCTTATTTATGTTATTTAGTGTAAAAATTGTTTTGACAATATTGATAAAATTTGTTAATATAAGCTTATGAACGAGCAGTTATTACAATCTGTGGGGCTGAATGAACGGGAGAGTAAGATTCTTACTACCCTACTTTCTATTGGTCCTTCGCAGATGAAAACTATTGTTTCGGCTACGAGTATTGTTCGGGGTAGTTGCTATTATGCTTTGGACTCGCTTAAGAGTAAGGGGCTTATAGAAGAGTACGCGGGTACGAACAACCGGGCGGTGTTTGCGGCTAAGGATCCACAGAGCTTGGAAGTATTTGTGGCAAAACAAAAAAACTCTCTTGCGGAAGCTGAAAGTAAACTGCTTGCCCACCTCCCCGCTTTACGTAACCAGTACCAAACTTTAGCAGCCAAACCAGGAGTTAGATTTTATGAAGGACTTGCTGGAGTTAAATTGGTTTTGGAAGATACGCTAACACACAACCCAGATGGAAAGTTGGCAACGTTTTCCGATTTGAGCACCTATTTAAAATACTTGCGCGAATGGAATGAAAAATATTATGGTCCAAAGCGACTGAAACTAGGAATTCACGAGCGGGCATTGGTACTTAACCATCCGGATGCCGTTGCGTATACAAAAAACTATGTGGCTAATAAGTTTACAGAGAATAAATGGGTGGAGTATGGTCTATTCCCTTTTGCGAGCGAGGTAAACATTTATTCTGGAAAGGTTTCGTTTGTTACGTTTAAAGAAAATAACCATGTGGCGGTTATTATAGAGAACAAAGAAATTTACCAAACATTACTTTCGGTGTTCGAACTAGTATGGAAAAGCACAAACTAAAACAGCCTCCGCGGGGAGGCTGTTTTTTAGATTTCTTGTGTAGGTCTTACTATATATTTTTGAATAAAGAACGTGGCTTCAGCAACAGAGCGGATTTCCTTAGCCTCTGCAATTAGGTCTTCTTTATTTTTACCCAGACTTTTAAAGTATTCAGGTGGGGTGTTTTGGAGAGTGCGAACGAAGTGGGTTAATAATGGCTTTGTGGATTCCTCAGCATATTTGGTTTGACTAGCTTGGTCTAGAGCTAAGACTTTTCCCCCAATATAGCCTTCGGTAGTGGCCACGACTTGGTTGGCGTGAAGGAAAGAGAACTCGCCTTGGTAGAAAAAGTCGGCGTAAGGATCTGTTCCGGAAACTGTAGAAACGGTCTCCCCTTTTTTACCGGTTTTCCAACCAAAACTTCTGGTAGCAACGCTAGGTACTGAAAAATTGTACTCTACTTTACTACTTAGGTTCTCGTATACTTTGTTTCGCTGAAGGACTCTTGCTCTTTCTTTTGAGTCTTGTATGTGCGACTTTAAAAAATCTTTCTCGCTTTCTCTAAGTAAACTTAGACCTGCTACGGCCTTTGCGAAATAATTTTTTTGTTCCTCTGTTAGACTAGGTTTCTCTGATTCTGCTTTTAATTTTAACTGCAGGGCGCCGAGGACTGCGTCGTATGCCTCTATAAATTCGGTGGAGTTTGGATCGGCAAAGACGGTTTTACCATATTCTTTTTCCACATTTTGAATAACCGAAGCGAGAGCATCGTAACGGGCTTCGTTTTGGTGTGAAATTTTTCTGCCGGGGGTGGAAAGGATTACGGCGAGTTCTTCGGCGCCATACTTACTAAAGCTCTCCGCGCCATTACCTTTGAGTGATGCCGGCAACATTGCTTCTCTTGCTTTCTTGAACAGCGGATGACTGAGTAATTTTTCTACTAGTTCTTGGTTTGCTTTAAAATCTTGTTTGTCTTTTAAAAAATCTTGATACCTTACAATTTCTATATTTTGTAAGCCAAAGGTGTCTATAATTTTTTGGTATTTACTGGCTTCTCGCTCCCCTATTTGAGCGCTTGCGGTTTTTGCTTCTTGTTCACTTAAGTCATATAAACCCATGTAGTTAGGTACTTGGGCGGTGTCTGCAACCATTAATGTAATTTTTTGATTTTGGTTGTTTAGCCAAAAAAGGTAGGCGTAGATTTCTACGGGTTTTGCTGATTTTAAGTCTCCTTTGAACTCTTGTTGTTTTTTGGGTAAATCTTTTGTTATACCAACAGGGAAAAATGCTTGGTGTTCCGAAGTTGCAAGCTCAGGAGTGTAATTTTCTGCGTCTCTTTCTAGGTTTGAGAAGATATCTTTAGGTAGCTCGCCTGTTTCAGGGTTTAGTATTAATAGATTTACTTGTTTTTCGAATTGGTTTTGAAACTTAAGAAGCTCTCTTAATTCTCTAATAGCTGGTGCGTATTTTTTAGCGTTGGTTTCGGCTTGTTGTTTTAATTTTTGCGCCTGTGCTTCACCCGCACCTTGCAAAGCTCTAACAGCTTCGTAATCTTCTTCTGAAAAAGCTCCTCTTTCTTCTAAATCTTTAATGAGAATTTCTATTCCGTGGCTTGTTACGTGAGGGGTGGGCGTAATATGGTCGTGTTGGGCAGACGCTAATTTCAGTTTTTCTAAAGCTTCTGGAGTATTTCTTTGCATCTCATCTTCCAGGCGGGCTTGGAACATTAGCGGACGGAAGAGTGCGAGCTGTATGTCTTCATCTAATTTTAAATCTTTAGAAATTGAACGAAGTTTATCTTGTACTTGAATGGCAGATTCGGTTGCGGTGGCAATTATAAGTTGAATTCTACTAAACGTTTCTAGAAGTTTGTTCACTAACTCTATAGCTTTTGCGTTTACACTTGCTTCGTCTTCTTTATTGGGTGCCCCTTCTGTAAATTCATTTAAGACTGCTTGGAAATGAGGGAGCAGGCCTGCTTGTATTTCCGACAAAGTGGACATTTTTCTACCATAAACCTGACTTTCTAGGCCCTGCATTGTTCGCGTTAGGAAAGTGACTTTATGTTTTATAAATTCGCTAAAGACACCCTGAATTTTTTCGGGGAGTTCTTGAGTTTTTTGTTGCTCTGGGGTTTCTGTGTAAAAAGACTCGGCCTCTGGGATAGGTTGTTCATGTGTGAATGGTTGAAATGAGTGATCAGGCGATTGTCCTTCGGAAGTATGCATGAAGTAATTATACCTGACTCTTGTGGTATGGGTTGGAGGGTATAAAAAAAGAGGGAGAAGTTCTTAGACTTCTCCCGAAGGGTAACTTTTTGTAGGTGGAAAAGGAGAGTATTGAATGCATCCTCGTACCTTATTCGGTCTGGACATTATCCACAACAAATTTGGTTAGTAAACTATGTATATCAAGACTCATAGGGTCTTCGTACCATAAAGAAGAGTAGTGGGGGCTTTCCTTTCTTTCGCTGTATCCCTCTACGTGCATAAGCGAGTCTTTCATGTGAGGATAGACGTCATAGCCTCTTTGTTTGTAGGAGCGCAGACGGCCGAGCGCATGTTTTTCTCGGTAGACTACTTTTACTCTATCCCAGAATTTTTCTTTTAGGGCATTCATGAAATGCTCGTTCTTTCGCATTCTTCCAAGAACAATATCCGAGCATTCTTGTGCAATTTTTTGCTCCTGTTCAAGTGTTGCGCGCTCACGCAATGCTTTCCGCTTTGCTACCCCCCTGTTGGGGCTAGTAGGGAGATATTTCCGGTACGCATGAGTGTAACGAAAACCTCGAAGCGCTTGTACTGCAGCATTCAGCCGCTCGCTCGCTTCCTTATAAGTTTTTTCATCTAACGCCATTTCGGGTTTCATCTCCGCGATGCGGTTTTCCAAATGTTTCCCTAATTCATATTTATCCAGTCTTTTTAGAAACTTTATCAGCCTATACCGCTCGGTTACCCGAGCAGCAACCGTACAGGTATGTTCAATTTCGACCCGCTCTGCAAACCGCTCTCCTTTAAGCGGTAGCTGGTCTAATTCAGGAACCGTTATTTTGAAATCACCGAAAGTTTCCTTATCGACGAGGAACGTTTCAATAATCGTTCCGTTGTTAAATTCGCGCCATCCGAGCTGCCATTCGCTCGAAAGAATCTTCTCTTTCGAAATTTCTAGTAACATTTGATCTCCTTGTTTTTTAGAGTTTGATTTTTTCTTAGATCGCAACTTATTTACGAGCTAGGAAAAAGGAGAGAACGAGGCAGGGTCGTTCTCTGGTTGAGTGAGTTTATTTGCCCGCCTGCCGCGGGTGGAAATTAGTGATTCCTGATAATTTTCATCGCCTTTCGCCAGCAAGCGGCTGAGGCGATGGCGTCGTCTACCGGGTTGTGTTGAATTAACCCCGAAAGACCTGAGAATTCGACCCGATTAAGATCGGGGTCGACCCCTGCAGCGAACAGGAGCGTTGCTACTTCGTGGAGCGGGTATGGACCACTCCACTGTCTCGCACCAAGATCGTCTGCTATACAGGCGCTGAATAATCCCGATTCTACTGGCGAGCCAACATCAGCAATGCACAGCGCATCGTTTTTATTGGCAAGCCAGAATTTCCAGAACGCATCGCGAAGCTCGAGACGCGTCGAGAATACTGGGAGGTTTACGTGGGGCACCACGTTTTCGATTACCCACTGATTTGTGAGATCAGCAGGGTCAACTTGCCCGGCGAACCGAGCAATCTCGGTACCGTGTTCGTCTTGAACTACGGCACCGATTGCCCACACGTCGCCGTGCAAGCCGTCAGTTTCTGCGTCGAAAGAAAAAATGTTCATTTTGCTCCTTAAACCCGGATTCCGCCGGGTCGGAAATTTGGGTTTGTTTTGATCTGTGCGGCCGCAATAGACCAAAACGTAAGGAGTATTATTTTTCTCTCGTTGAAAGAAATAACTTATTACTTCTTTTAATAAGAGGGAAATGGAGAATGTGCGATTCTCCATTTCCGGTTTTTTGCACTACCGTTTCTGGGGGTAGTGCTCGCAGGTCGGGGTACCCCGACAGATACTCGTAGGCCGCTGCCCAGTGGAAGTTGAGCATTGTGATACTTGGTGCCAGACGTCCCCACAAACGGGGAAATCTACGCACCATTTTTCCCAGTGACCGCCTTTTAAGCGGCGATACCACTTCCAATTGGAAGGGGTGCCAACTGTCGCGTTCATAATACTGAACGCAAGAGCAACCATGAGCAGGATGAGTACCGTGAGGGTGATTTGTAAAGCTGTCATCTTTCCTCCTTGCCCGAAAAACGGGTGAAAACGGGTTTTGCGAAAACCTCCGGTGAAGGAGGTTACTGTTTGTTTGGGTTTAAGTTGTAGTATGCCATAAAATTATATAAATGTCAATAATTATTGAATAAAATATTGCTTATTTTCAATTGATTAATGAAAATAGGGTTAAATTTATATATTTTATTAGTGATTATTTTCAAAAAGTATTGAAAATATTTTTGTTTTGTGCTATTATATAGGTATGAACGAAAGTAAATCTTCATTTTCTTATACAAATACTTTTGAGTTGGCTGGGCTAACAGAGAACCAGGCGGTTGTTTATGAGGTGCTACTGAAGCATGGGGAAATGACGGCGACTAAGCTGTTTACTAAGACACCTTTAAAAAAGGGGCTGCTTTATAAAGTCCTGGAGGAATTGGAAGAGTTGGAGTTAATAGAAAAAAAAGAGGTAGTGGGTAAGGTAACGCAGTTCTCCCCTCTTCATCCGGATAACTTGAAAAAGATTATTAGCTCGAAAGAGGCGCAAATAAAAAATGCCGCTTTGGCGGTGGAAGGTATTTGGCAAAACGTTACTTCTGACTTTAACTTGATTGCGAATAGACCGACGGTACAGTTTTTTGAAGGGTTAGAAGGGGCGGTTAAAGCAGTGAAAGATTCGCTTCACGCTAAAGAAGTATGTTCTTATATAGATAGCGAAGTAGTGTTAACACAGGCTAAGGAATTAAATGACGATTACGTTAAGGCTAGGCACCGACTACAAGTTAACCATAGACTACTTGTGCGCAATACACCTTTCGAGCAAAAAGTCGCGACTGAGCTTGCTAGTAAATTTACTCACGTTAGATTTTTAGACCTTCCGGAAGACTTCCCAGCGATGCTTAGAATTTACAACGATACAATATGCTACATAACTCTAAACCCTAACAAAATAGTCTCGGTATTAATTAGAGACTCACACATATATAAACTGCAAAAACTACTTTTTGAGCACAACTGGATACACGCAAAGGAAATTAAAACAGCTACTAACTAAGCAGTAGCTGTTTTAGATTTTCGCATAGCTTGCTTCACACCTTTAGGTCTCTCCATGACCACAAACTGTACACCGGCGAATTCGTTTATTACCTTATCTTTTCCGTCCTCTCCTTTCTTATAGGCAAACCCTTCGAACCCATAGGCTCTTTGCAGGCTTTCTTTTTCGGCTAAGACCTCTATTACCACATTGAATCTTGGGTAAATTTCTTCTCTCATGTCTTGCTGAAAAACATCTACCACGTTATCGCTCTGGGCCTCGGGCCTCACGGTTAGACCGCCCACCCACAGAGTGTCTTTGTTTTCTGGTTGTAGATACATAAAACCCATTAATTTTCCGCCGACTCTGGTTAACTTGAACACCGCACCGGAGTTTGGTTCCATGTGATGCTCTAAATCTTTTACTTGTGCTTCTACAACTTCTTGCTGACCTTGATAGTCTCTGTCTAGGTTTCTGGCACGACGATAGGTTTCTACTATTTCTTTTTTAAGTTTCTCAGTTAATTCACTGGCTGTTAACGATTCTAGTTTTGCGGGGTGTTCTTTGGAGACATTTTTATAGGCTGAGGCTAAACCTATTACCTCTATTTCTGCTTCTAAGAGGCGTTTTTTCTCGAGTCCTAAGGTTTCTTTAGAAGCGCCCTTTTGGTACTGCTTAACTATTTCGTTGGCTTTATGCTGCATGCGCTTTGCCACCTGTGCAATGTCATTTTCTTCTAGATCTGATGCGTCATTTATACGACCCAGATAGTGTTCGGCTTTGAACGAACTTTCAACTATTTGGTTGTATGAACTAATAACTGATTCAAGATCTTCGGGTTTATCTTTTAGATCTTCAACTAGATTTAATACCCCTTGTGCATATTCAGGATTTTCTAAACACGAGAAGAAAGCAGATGCTGCACCACTACGTAGACCTTCGTCTTTTAGCGAACCGATAACTGACTTAACTTTTTCAAAACTTTCTACGTTGCTTGAGTTTAGGTACTTAAGAAACTGAGCCTGGGCATGAATTGGCAGATTACTTATTTCTAATCCGAAATCTTTTTCTATTCTGTATCGCATGGCAGGACTAACTAGATATTCGTATTCAGCTAAAGTTGATCCTGAAGGGTCCTGGTAAGGGAAGGCTAGTGATTCTAACCTCTCCTTACTTACACTGCTTGGCTTTGGAATACGATTTAAGACCTCTTTCAGACGGGGCATGTCCTCGTTGTGCATTACAAGCCAAGCAATTACAACCGGATGAAGCTTGTTTGGGTCTTCTCCCCACTTTTCCAAATCTTTAAAATCGAAATAGAAGTTGGGGTGCTCTTCATCGAACTTTGCTATGGTGTCTTTTAGTAAAACTTGCGTGGTTAAGTTATTGGTTCGTGGGTTTTCTCGAAGATCACGTAACATATTCACTACAGATGAATAGATTTCTTCACCTTCTTTTGGATTCCCGGCTACTAATTCATTTTCTAGAGACTCGAAATCCTGCAAACTTTCTGGTTGTTCGTAAATTTCTGCTAACTGCCCATTCCTATAAAGCGCAAAAAGGTTTTGACTCTTTGAGAGCGGAACAAAAGCTTCACGAGCTGGATTAGTTTCTGAGACTAGACCGAACTTTAAACGGTTCTGAGCAGACCGTAATTGATTTTTAAACATGAACCGGTTCTTGTAAGCACCGGCTCCTGGGGATCCGTCCCCTGCCTCAGCCTCGTCTGTGGCGAAATCTATTCGACTATTTAGGAAATCTTCGAGGTGGGATTGTAGTAAATAGTTATCGGTTTTGTCCTTTGCTTTTTGAGCCCAGACAAGAGCTCTTAATATTGCAGGATTCGCTTCTAGGTCTGGATCTCCAATGTGCTCTGACTCAAATTTCTCTTTTTCTATTTGTATGTGCTCGAAAAATTTGTGAAGTTTTGATCTGCTTTTTGGGGTATTTTCCTCGAGCAAACTATCTAACTCCTCGTTGCTTAATTCAAATTCTAAATTTGTTTGGTGTTCGGGTGAATGGGTCATATTGTTAGTATAGTTGTTTGAAATTATACTTACAAAATGATAGATACTCTTAAAAAATATTTTGGGTTAGATAGTTTTAGGCCGGGGCAAAGGGAGATTATAGAGCATGTGGCTTCGGGGAGGGATTCTTTGGTTATTATGCCGACTGGCGGGGGGAAGTCGCTTTGTTTTCAGCTGCCGGCTTTGCTTCGTCCCGGAGTTACTTTGGTGGTTTCGCCTTTAATAGCTTTAATGAAAGACCAGGTGGATGGACTTAGGAATAATGGTGTTTCGGCTGCGTTTTTAAATAGCAGCCTTTCGGTGAACGAGCGAATGGAGGTGGAACAAGCCGTGCTCGGAGGACAAGTTAAACTTTTGTATTTGGCGCCGGAGCGATTTTCTACTCCGGGGTTCAGAGAATTTTTGGAAAATATTCCAGTGGGGTTAATAGCAATAGATGAGGCGCATTGTATTTCGGAATGGGGGCATGATTTTAGGCCGGAATATAGAAACCTAAGAAACTTACGACAGTATTTTCCAGATGTGCCGATAGTTGCGCTAACTGCTACTGCGACTGGGCAGGTTCAGACAGATATTATTTCGCAGTTAGGGTTAACAGACCACAAAACTTTTTTAAGTGGATTTAATAGAACGAATTTATTTTATTCTGTAGTACCTAAACAGGGGTCTTTAGCGAAACTACTGGAGTTGCTGAATAAATTTAAGGATGAGAGTGTAATTATTTACTGTTTTTCTAGGAATGAAACCGAGCGAGTGGCAAGTGTGCTTAAGTCTTCCGGTTTTAGGGCGCTGCCTTATCATGCAGGTATGAGTAGCGAGGATAGGAGCAGGACACAGGAGAAATTTATACGAAGCGATATAGATATAATAGTAGCGACGGTGGCGTTTGGTATGGGAATAGACAAACCAGACGTTAGGCTTGTGGTGCATTTGGGTTTACCAAAGTCGGTTGAGGGGTATTACCAGGAAACTGGTCGTGCGGGAAGAGACGGATTACCTAGTGAGTGTGTACTTTTTTATTCTGCTGGGGATTTAGTACAGCAGGGTCGCTTGATTCAGATGATAACCGACAGCGAAGAACAGCAAAGAGCATGGCAAAAACTATATGAAGTGCGGGACTATGCACAGAGTCTTTCGTGTAGACGAAAATTTTTACTGAATTATTTTGGTGAGGACTTCCCTACCCCGTGTGATATGTGTGATATGTGCGTTAACCCACCGGAGGAGTTCGATGCAACCGAAGTTGCGCAGAAAATACTTTCGGCGGTTATAAAAACCGAGCAACGGTTTGGGAAAGGGCATGTTATTTCTGTATTACTGGGTAAGGAAAACGAAAAAGTTCTGCAGTTTGGGCATAATAATTTGTCGGTGTTTGGGATTGTAAAAGATTATTCTAAGAGCCAGCTGGAAGAAGTATTTGGATCGCTTTTAGCTAAGGACTTACTCGAACAAACAGCAGGACAGTACCCTATTCTACGGGTTACACCTATGGGAATGCGGTGGCTTAGGGAGAGGAAGGTGTTACATATCCCGAAAGTGAATAGTAGTGAAGTGAAAGAAAAAAGAGAGAAGAAAGAAAAGAAAACTGTTGCCAGCAGTACTGAATTTCCAGAACTGTACCAAGTATTATCTGAGCTTCGCAAGCGATTGGCGGACGAACAAGGTGTGCCGCCGTATGTTGTGTTTTCTAATGTGAGCTTAATTGACATGACGAACAGTTTACCGCAGAGTCTTGAAAGTTTTGCGAATATTAACGGCGTGGGTGAACAAAAGCTTTTGCAGTATGGTGAAAAGTTTGTGGAAGTAATTAGAAATTTCGCAGAACCTTTGGGGTTTTCGGAGAGAACAACTAAGAAAGAACCAGCTCCACAACAAAGGGTAATACGAGAGAAAGCTACGCCGACCCATTTAATAACCAAGCAGTTCATTTTGGAGAGGAAAAGTCTTGCCGAAATTGCGAATGAGAGAGGAATAAAGGAAGGTACGGTAATTGCGCATATAGAAGTACTACTGGAGCAGGAGCCTGGTTTAGATATTGAATACCTTAAACCAGACGCACAGAGACTTCTAAAAATACAAGATGCTTATTTGGAGGCGGGCACCGAATTTCTTGCTCCGGTTAAACAACTACTAGACGAGAGTTTTAGTTATGACGAAATAAGGCTTGCGCGGTTGTTTATAAAATAAAAGAGCGGAATTCTGATGATTCCGCTTTAAAAAAATTAACCCTTTTTTACGCCTCTGGAATTTTCCACCCCTTCGCTTCGTATTTTCTACCACTAGCTGTACAAAGCATTTTTTTAGTTAGCTCATCGAGATTTTCGAGAATCTTGAACCTTGGGGTTGCTCCCCCGTCCAAACTAACCACGTTTGAACGAATGAGATCATCTATTTCTAATAGGAAACCTTCGGCTTCTGCCTTGAGGCCATACTCCTCTGGGAGTTGACTGAGGCAAATTAGGATGCCGTTCGCCATTGTGAACGCTGTAGTTATTTTCTCTTCTAGTCGCTCGGCTTCTTTGCCCATCTCCTTTATTCCGAGATGACGGAGGTAAAGAAAGATGGCAGATAAATTTAACAACAGTGATATGACTAATGAAGAATATAGGAACATTTTTCTTTTCTCCTTTTAAAGAAAGTGGGGCGACGCAGTTAGCTAATCGCCCCAGAGTCACAGTTACTGCTGGGAGTAGACTCGCTTTAGGGTCTTTTCATCGACCTTTTTTGCGAGCACCTGCCAACAACTTGAGAAGTGGTTCGCGAGATCTTTGGGATTGATGTCCCATAGTTCTCCCTTTTCCGATCTCGCCTTCGGTCCGCCCTGGTGCTTTGTGGAAATTAAATATTCAATATCCTGCTGACCTTGAGCTGGGACGATTCGCAGGAAGTAACGATCATCTTCCATGCGAAGCTCGAATCGGGATGGAGTTCGGTTCGGAACTGCACCACAACTGCAGTCCGACACCTCCTCGATCTGAGTCGAGTCGTCGGCGATACCACGCGCTTCGGGCGTGGCTTTGGCTCCGACCGGTGGACTGCTTTTACCGAAACAGCCGAAACCCAGAACTGCGGCGAACAAAACGAGAGACAACAGAACGTACTTCATGGAACCTCCTAAGGAAGTGGGTGGAATTTCAAGCTGATCGAATTATCAACTTGATGGGTAACTATACATGAGTTGAGGGGAAATATTGACAAATTTAATAAATATTGCTATAATTAATTAAAAATAGCCTTATTTAGGCTATTATTTTGTATTATTATTTGTCGAAAATTATCCACAAAATTATGGATTTATCATTTTTGGGACTTTCTTTAAAAGAGGAAAATGTTTATAAGACCCTACTTACTTTGGGCGAGGCGACTGTAAAGGAAATAGCAGTTAGCTCAAAGTTAGACAGAACAACGATTTACGACGTACTTTCGGAATTGGAGAAACGGGGTATGGTTTATAAAGCTGAATCAAAAAAAGTTCTTCGTTTTTTCCCGCACAGTCCGAAGAATTTACTTATTGAGCTTAAACAGAAAGAAGAAAAACTTAAAGAACTACTACCGGATCTCATAGATCTACACCGAACCTCGGGTAAGACCCCAGTTATTAAGGTTTATAGTTCTGAAAAGGAATTACTTAAATTGTATGATTCTATTTTAGAAATACGCGGACTTAAAAGTTACGACATTATTACCAGTGAGCAAGATTGGCTTTCCATGAACTCAGGGTTCTTAAAAGGATTTAAAAAGAGACGTGCCGAGAGAGGAATACATACGCGCTTGGTTACGGAGACTTCTATGATTGCGGAGGCGCGAAAGTCAGATAAAGAGAAAACCCTGAGCGAAGTTAAACTGCTTCCACCTGCGTTCTCCCCTCTTTCGTGGACAGCTGGGTGCTATATACTGCCAGATAGAGTAATTTTTATCAGCTATAAAAAAGAGCATGTTGCGGTAGAAATATTTTCTAAAGAAATATCGAGCTTTATGCAGA
Organism: uncultured Candidatus Saccharibacteria bacterium; assembly: GCA_964384035.1. GTDB lineage: Bacteria > Patescibacteriota > Doudnabacteria > UBA920 > UBA920 > CAYLIB01. The sequence goes on along the minus strand of CAYLIB010000001.1, from coordinate 171,870 downwards.
ATATATTCAACTTTATGTGGAAAATGCTCGCATAAATAAACTACCGCCAACTTATTGCTGGTGGTGGTTTATTTATTTACAGTGCTTAGCCTATGAATGGAGTGGATTGTTTCCAGGCCACATCGAACAGTGCACCCATAGTACTTGCAATAGCAGCGTCTTCTATGCGGACTACGAGCAAGTAGAAGTAAAATAAAAACTGCCTTGGGTGGCAGTATTAGTAATAGCCCTTTTTCTTACTCTTTTTGACTTTCGGGTCGGACGCTGGACTTCTCCATATCCTACCACGGTTGCCTTGATAAGTTTTTAGTCGCTCGATAAAGTTTGTAATTTCTCCCAGAGTTTGTGACTTTATGGCCCAATCGTGACTGGTTTGGCACCAGTATTGGCCATAACCTGGAAGCGGCACTAAATTTTTACTCATCAAGTCGTTGGCTTCGGCAACACTTGAATGCTTTGCACCAACCGAGTGCAGCAACTCGTGCAGAATAACTCTTACCAGAGTATCAAATTGAGCATTCGCCATTACCGAGTGTATTTTTACCACGCCGTAATACCCACCTTGGGTATCCAACCTAATAATCGCCTCCCCACAGACCTTCAGGTTGATTTGCCATTCCCGAACCACTATGTCTGGACTTTCATCGGAATACATAAATTGGTACGGCTTGCGCATTTCGCTAAAAAAATCATTAGCGTACCAGATAGCTTCCCTCACGACTTTACTCACCTGATGGTTATTCCAGTCGCTCCTCACATTGAACACTACTTGCTCTTGTGCTTTGAGTGGACATTCTGCAACCCCATTCTCTCCCAGAACTACTTGTTAGGTAAAAAAACGCCACTCAACTGGGAGTGACGCGGATAATTTTAGTGAAACCTTCGACTTCTTCAGGCTGATTTCTAAGCAGACGCTCATGCATGCGGATGATAGCCTTGTCCGTAACATCCAGCTTTTCCCCTCAGTTCTGTCTGTCCTCGATCCGGTTAAACAACTACTAGACGAGAGTTTTAGTTATGATGAGATAAGGCTTGCGCGGTTGTTTATAAATTAAAAAAATCGCGATAAATTTTATCGCGTTACTGAACTAATACGGAAGCTGTGAGCACCCTGTTGGGTGCAAATTATGTTACCTTCAGCTAGGACCTTATCTCCGATTTTTAGAGTTGCTGCCATCTCTGGCGAAACATGCAAGACTAAAGATGTTTTTTCTCTTCCGAATTCTTTATAAACGGCGAGGGCTTGCCTGCCATTACCAGATATCCATGTGTCTGTGATATACTTTTCTTCCTCGTATCTGATACCGATGCTTGCACTCTTACTACAAGGCTTTTGCTGTGCAATCGCAACAGTGCTTGCTGATAACGTGAAAAATAAAATCACCGCGCACAAAAACTTCATTTAGTGTTATCCATCCTATTTTTATGTTTGAGAAATAAACATGATTTTAACATAAATATTTATAAAAGTCAATATTCTTAAATTCATAAAAAATTAACGATACTGCTAAGTATCGTTTTTTTGTTCATCTACCATGTGGGCATGGTATTTACTAGGTTTACATATTCTTTGAATGCGTTGTCTGAATCCACGAAGGATGGGGAGAAATTTATATTTTCCAAAATTATACGGTCGTCCATAAGCAACCGATATAGAGAAATGAACGCCCTGAAAAAATCTGGAAATATTTTTTTGGGTAAGAATAACAGAGCCTGAATCTTACACCCAGTTTCTATGGGTAAGGTTGTGAAGATGACAGAGAATTTTATAGGTGATTCGGCTTCTATAAGGGCGTTGTTCCCACCGATAGCAGTAATTGAGACTACAAAATCTTGATCTTGCGTACCCGCTAGTGAGTTCATAAGAAAAGTAGAAAACTGCCCACCAATAGTGACTTTGGCAGAGTACGGATTCTGTTCGCTTTTGTATTCTCTTAGTGAAATTTGGTGTAGGGTTTCGAAATGCGTTATATCTAGACCATTCGCTATTACCACATGGGGGTGGCAAGGGAATGTTCTTGAGGGCATTTTTAAATGTCTATAGGGGTGTGATATTTCTGGAATAGCGAACCCTATCTCGGGCCCGTTCCAGAACCATATTAATCCCCACTTTTCCTGCACGGGATAGACTCTTACTGACCTCTCTGGGAGAGACTCGGTTCTTGGAGCGAAAACACAATTACCTGTAGGTGAGAACTGCCACTTGTGATAGGGGCACACGATATTCCCAGTTACAACTCTCCCCTTTCCGAGATCTGCTCCCAGGTGTGGGCAACGGGAATCTAGCAAATGTAAAGAATTATTTTCGTCTCGCCAGCAAACTAAATTCCTGCCTAGTACTTGAAAGTTTTTCGGTTTATTTATTTTTACCTGAGATGACTTACCTAAAACATACCATGACTGCAAATGTCTTTTTGGGTTGTTGAAGTTACTGACCTTTCTTGAAGCATTTTCTTCCATATCTAACCTCCTTATACCGCGAAATTATTGCAGTTATTTAGGTGTATGTAAATGAGTGGGTAAATAAAAATACCGACTATTGTCGGTATAATTAGCACTCAATGATTTCATCGAAACCCTCGGTGAGGCTGGGGAGGTTTTTCTGGAGACGATCGTACATCTCAGTAATCCTCACCTCCGTGAGGGTGGGTTTCTCTCCCCTCACCTGCCGAGCTTTGTGCCTTTTGAGAGACTCCTCGAGACTGGTGGCCATATGGATGCACACCACCCTGTTGGCAAAGGATTTTCCAGCTTCGATCATTTCCTTTCTTCCTCTTCTGCTGGTATTGGTGCAGTCGAGGATAACGTCGCGCTTTCCGTTTTTCAAAGTAAAAGCGATGATTTCGCGGGCGATAGCGAAAATTTGCGCATCGCTTTTTTCCGGATAAACATCACGAAGATGGTCCGGACAAACAATAAGCGCTCCAGTTTCACTGGCCAGTTTCCCAGCAGAGGTGGACTTACCACTTCCGGGAGCGCCGACCATGAGAAAATAATCTTTTTTCGGTTTCATTCTAGCTCCGATTGTTAGTGGTGATTAGCCTCTAACTAATCACCGAGTTTAGGGGCATAGAATGAAACCAGTGGGAAAGAAGTAGGTCATATGACTCTCCTTGTTTGTATGGCTGAATAGAAAATAAAAGAAATTATAATATATTTCTACATATTTTCAAGAGGCTTTTATTTGACTACCTTATCATTAGTGTGTTTAAATACCGCTTACTTCTTAGATTAAATGGAGGATTTGGAAAATGCCCAGAGAGCAAGCTAGTGAACTTAGACCCAAGGCGCTGAAATCCATGCTTCGAGGAAATTTTGATGAAGCTCAAGGATTTCTGAAAAAGGGTTATCGGGATGAAATGCTGGTCGGCGGGAGTTTGTTTGCCTCTTTCAACTGTGTGGTGGATTTGTTTATTTGCTACGACCTTCAGGGAGCGCAGGACAAGTCGCTGCTGGCCGAGATCGAAGAACTAACTACCAAATACGTGGAAGAAGGCAGGCTTGAAACCCGGATTTGGTTTCTGCAGGCACTACTCGCATACTACAAAAAGAACATCCCGGAGTGTCGCAGCAAACTGGTAAAGATATTGGTGTCTGAGGATAAGGATGAAACCGTAGAATTCCTTGCGACTGTTTTCCTTGCGAGACTGGAAAGCAAGGGATTGAGCCAAGATACAGATGGCCTTGATAGGCTCAAACGCTTGGCCCGTAATCGGTTCTTACAGTACTACCTTGAAAACAAACCGAAAGAGTTAGAGTTGTATTGGGTTGGGATGTATTTCATCGTTCAGTATGAATTGCTTCTCAAAAATAAAAAGCCTTCGCAGGCAGGGCTTTTTGAGGAACAGTTTAACGACTACTTTTCGGAAAAAGAAGCAAAGTTGTTTTCCGGCATACAGACTGAGATGGAAATTAAGGGAAACCCCAAATTACAGTGAGTTTACAGACTCGCTTTTTTTATTAACCAATGAAGGGCGTGGCGGATTGCCAGGCCATTTCGAAGAGGGCTTTCATACTGGTAGCTATGGTGAGGTCTTCTATTCTGACTACGAAGAGGTTGAAATCGTGGATGCGGAAAAGGGCTACGACGTTTCCATATATTGCACTGTCGTTGGTTATACCTTCTTTTGTGGCAATGCGGGAAGAGTAAAATTTACCGGCGTTTGCTGCGTAACGTTTTGAGCTGGCTTTGCTTTTGGGGTTGTCGGCGATTATTTCTTTGGTTCGTATCTGTTTAGTTTTTATGGTTTCGCTTAGGTAGTTGAAACTATTTTTGAAGGTGCTTTCAAACTGGGAGAGGTCGGTCCAGAAACGAATAGAATCTGCTTGGGCTATTTCTTTGTATATTTGCTCCATTCCCTTTTTACCAACGAGTACTTTAACCCCGGGTTTGCCCGCAGTTTTATTTTGCATCTGTAATAGCTCTGGGAATATGGTTTGCATTTGGGCGTGAGCCTCGTCTACTTTCTGTTTTACAACTTCTGGGTCTATTGCTTGGTAGTAGTCCTTCTTACCAATGGGGACTTTTTCTAGAAAGCCTTCTTTTAGCATTTGCTGAATATACATATAGACTGTGGGTCTTTTTAAACCTGTTTTTTCAGCAAGCTGTTGAACTGAAGACACACCAGAACTTAGACTAGCGAGATATATTTGTGCGGATTTTTCATCTAATCCTGCAACGAGAAGTGATTTAGAATCTATCATTTTTGTTATTATTTCTGACAAATTTATGCTAATTAGTATTAAAAATATCCTATATTTGAGCTTTTATTTAAAATTACTATCTAATATTGTTAATAATTCTAGCTAATTATGACATAATTATATTTCAAAAACAAACAACCCGTTCGCATAAACTAAAACTTAATAGGAGGTTCTTATGAAAATACGTAGACTTTTTGAGGCACACATTGCGACGCAATATTCGGAATTAATTTGCACTGAAGAGGTTAGAAATACACTCATTGGCGTTGGGTTCCAGAAAGTGAAATACTTTCTGGGGGTCACGAACTTCGACCAGCTTGAACACCCTGCTGGGGTCCCGCCTACTGGACACGACCTTGATTGTCCAACCTTGATGGCAACGAGTAAGAGCCAGGACTGGGAAGGAATTAAAAACCTGATTCGTGAAGGCATGACACAGCTTCGAGCCCTCGGAGTTGAATGCAACTTCGAGGTGGAGGAAGTAATTGTGAACCCGGGTTGGGGTTGGTCGGAGATAAATTTCGACCTTGAGTTTCCAGAATTTGAAAGAGTGCAGAATTCCCCCGCGCAGGAAACCCATGTTATCTGGAAGAATTACCCAGATAGACTACCAACGCTTGAGGCAATCACTAATGCAATGGTATCCATTGGATTACCGCAGCACCAAGTGGTGGACTTTGGGTCTATTCAACCTAATGACACAATGCTTCCCTACTCGCAAGTGAGTAGGGTGGCTACAATCTACCAGCCCACTACGGAGGAGTGCTTCGCGTTTGCTTCGAAAACCGAGCAACTCTCGAGACTTTTGCCTTACAGATACATGGTATCTGAAAAGGTACACTACGTAGGACAGTGGCCTAAACACTGTCTATAAAAAACTAGCGGATCACAATTGTGATCCGCTCTTTCTTATTATTTAAACTACCTGCCAGATTTCGCGTTTGCCGGTTTGGTAGTTATCTAAATAATCTCTCATTAGTTCCTGCATTTCTGCTTTGCTTTGTGAGTCGTACTTGTAGCTTGCCATGCGCATTTCGAACTCGGCCAAGTTATTTAATTGGGTTTCCATAACGACTGTATTAAAATCCCCTACTACGTCTGTGAGGATTTTTACTTTTTCTGTTGGATAGAATTTCTCGTGAAATTCTTTAAACATTTTAGCGAATTTCCCGGCTTTTCCCGGCTTGCAGGTGAACACCTCGCGAACAATTATCATATATTTTTATTTAAATTTTTTATAGGTTTAGCTTAACATACTATTCTCCCTCGCGGCCGCGATGGAGAATAGTTAGCTTGAGTTTGGGTGTTTGATATATATCTGCTTACTATCAACCACACTAAGATGTTTGGCTATTTAAAAGACCCAAGAGAAGTCTCTTGGGTCTGTTTTTTATTTATTTCATATCTCCCCAATTGTCACCTATTTTTGATTCGACGGTTATGGGGACGGTTAGTTTTATGGCTTGTTCCATTAGGGGTTTTAATAGACCTTCGTATTCTTTTACTTTTTTTTCTTTTACTTCGAAGACGAGTTCGTCGTGGACTTGGAGGATCATTCGGCAGTCTGGATTCCCGGCCTTCGCCGAGGATGACAGGAGGGGGTGGATTTTTAACATGGCGAGCTTAATCACGTCGGCGGCGAGACTTTGTATGGGGAAATTTATGGCGGCGCGTTCGGCGGCAGAGCGAATGAAGAACTGGCTGGATTTTATTTCGGGGAAGCGTCTGATTCTACCTATTTCGTTTCTTACAAAACCGTTTTCTCTTACTTCTTCTTTTACTTTTTCCATATAGACTTTAATTCCGGGGTAGGCTTCGAAGTATTTGTTTATGAAGTCTTGAGCGTCTTTCATATCTATTTCCTGAATGCGACTACTTAAACCAAAACCCGAGAGACCGTAGAGGATGCCGAAGTTTATGGTTTTGGCGTCGCGTCTGTGGGCTTTAGTTACTTCGCTTTTGGGCACTCCAAAGATCTGACTTGCTGTATTTGTGTGTATGTCTTCGCCTTTTTTGAAGACTTCTAGCATATTTTTGTCGCCCGAAAGGTGCGCTACCATTCGTAGTTCTATTTGAGAGTAGTCGATGGAGAGTAACTTGTAGCCTGGTTCTGCGACAAAGGCTTTTCTTATTTCCAGTTCGTGACGATTGTCTTTAATAGGAATATTTTGGAGGTTGGGGTCGGTGGAACTCAAGCGACCAGTTGCCGCAATGGTTTGGTTGTAGCTAGTGTGGATTCTACCAGTGGTCGGACTAACTAGTTTTGGGAGAGCCGTTATATACGTAGACTGGAGTTTGGTCAGCTCTCTGTACTCCATAATTTTTTCTATGACTGGATGTTGGCCAAGCATTTTTTCTAACTCTCCTGCTGCCGTTGAGAGACCGGTTTTGGTTTTTTTGTTTTGGATGGGTTCGAGTTTTAGCTTTTCGAAAAGCACTTCTTTCATTTGTGCCGGGGAAGCTATATTAAACTCTTCACCGGTGAGATGATATATTTCTTTTTCTAAACTGTGTATGGCTTTTTCGGCGATGTATTCGTACTCTTCTAATAGTTCGGTATCTAAAATGACTCCGTTTCTTTCTACTTCAGCCAAAACGGGTATGAGGGGCATTTCTATTTCGCTAAAGACCTTGTCTAGTTTTTCTTTTTTTAGTCTTGGTTCGAAAATTTCTTTGAATTGCCAGGTGACGTCGGCGTCTTCGCTGGCGTACCAGCTGACTTTTTCTGGATCTACTTGATCCATAGTAATTTGCTTGCTTCCTTTGCCAATAAGCTCTTCTATGCTTTGGGTTTGGTAGCCGAGTTCATTAAAGGCGAGAGCGTCCATACTGTGTTTTCTGGTGCCTGGATCGAGTAGATAGGAAGCGAGCATGGTGTCGAAGTCGGCACCGACGAGATTTAGTCCAAAATTTTGCAAAGTTAGAAGGTCATATTTAATATTGTGGCCAACTTTGCTTACTTTTGGGTCGTTTAATATTTTTCCAAATTCTTTTTTTCTGAGTTCTAAAATATTTGCTGGAATATAGTAACCGGTGTGGGCTTTGAAAGAAACGGAAACACCAACCAGCTTGGCATCTACCGGATGGATGCTTGTTGTTTCGGTATCTATTGCAAATTCTTTAACTTTGTTGAGTTTAGAAAGTAGGTCGTCTAGTTTTTCTTCGGTATTTACAAAGTGGTAGGTTTTTTTGTGGACTTCTGTTGAAAGTGCTGGTTTTTTTACTTCTTCTTCGGATTCTGTTTGTGCGTTTTTTGGTGACTTAGTAGAAACAGCAGCAGAACCATCTGCACCGGGAAGCTTGCTGACAAGACTTTGGAACTCGAGTTCTTTGAATACTTCTAGAGTGGCGTGCTGTTCTTCTTTAGTAAAGGTGAATTCTGGGATATTTGCATCTATATCTATATTTCTCTCTATAGTAGAGAGCTCATAGGAGAACTTAGCGTCTTCTTCTCCGGCTTTGAGTAATTCTAAAATGCGAGGTTTAATTTTGTCGCCGGTTTTTCCTGCGTGAATGGCTTTATATAGAGCATCTAGACTGCCGAATTCTTGTATTAGGTCGCTGGCGGTTTTTTCTCCTATACCTTTTACTCCTTTAATGTTGTCTGATGGGTCCCCTCTTAATGCTTTGTAGTCCACCATTTGTTCTGGGGTAAGACCGAAGCGTTCTTTTATTGCTGACTTGTCGTAGATGGCGATATCGGAGAGACCTTTTCTGAGTGTGTATATTTTTACGCAGTCTGAAACTAACTGGAGAGTATCTAAATCTCCTGTAACTATCATAACGTCGCAGCCGCCGTTTTTGTGACTGCAAATTTTATTTGAAAGTGTACCCAAGCAGTCGTCTGCTTCGAAACCTTGTTTTTCTACAACGGGGATACCCATAGCCCTTACGACTTGTTTTACTAGGGGGATTTGGTCGTAGAGTTCTTGTGGGGCTTTTACGCGGGTTGCTTTATAGTCTTTGTATTTTTCGTGTCTGAAGGTGGGACCAGCAAGGTCGAAGGTGGCAGCTACGTGAGTAGGTTTAAGGTCTTTTATTGCTTTAAGAAGTATGGAAATGAATCCGTAGACAGCACCGGTTGGAGTTCCTGCTTTGTTTTGAAGTCCGGGGATGGCATGAAAACCGCGGTGAACTAGGGCGTTGCCGTCTATTAACATGTATTTAGGGTGGGTAGTTTTTGGCATAAGGGTATTATAGCTTTAGAAGAGCTTTATATCTATCAAGTTTGTGTTATTTATGTTGTACTTACTGTTACAATATAGGATATGCATGAAAATTTTGACACAAAATTTCTGAGTGAAATTGCTAATCCTGAAAACAACCAGAATCTTACTGGAGAAGCTCGAGATGATAAAAAAATGAGAGATCTAGATGACCCCTCGATACGAAAGGAAATTCATATTATTGCTAATGGACTTTTTGATAAGGTGGTCAATTCGTCAGAGAACCAAAATATCAATATACCCAGAGATGTTATTGTAGACTATTTTAGAAAAATAGGTGGTGTAAATACTGATATCACTAAACTCATAAAACTCTTTTGTGAAGATTTAATAGATACGATGGAGGATTACTCAAGGCGTGAATCTGATAGATCAAAGGTTCAGACTACTTTTAGTTCGATACATGAATCATTATTTAGTGACTCGAACTCTATTGTCTCAAGTCTCCACCCTTCGGATATTTTCTTTTTATCACTTAGAGCTAGTCGCAACCAGGAATTGCAAGGTATCTTTGGTAGATCTTTTACTATGGAGATTGAAAGACTGGATGATGGTGATACTGAAATCATTAAGAAGTTTATTGCACATGCCCCGATAGAAGAACAGTTAGATAGCCTAGACCAGTTAGTCGCAGTCGCGGCAAATATTAGAGGCCTGGGCTACGGAAACTCTATGCGCTCTGTGGAGTCAATTCAAAATCTTATTACCGAAATTCAGATAAATGCACGTACAGAGTTGTTGGAAACTAAATCTCGAGGTGCTTTAAAAATAATATCTCAAGAGATCAATGACCCTCGCTTCGGTATAGTAACTTATGAATCCCAACGTTCTAGAGCAAGACTATCCGCTAGCGTTACAGAGGCTGAGCGTCTAGCATCTTGGAATCTTAGTCGCCAACTGGAACCAGATGTACCTTTATATAAAGGTGATACTTTTTTAAAGGTTGCCAGTGATGCGGTGGCCATTACCGACCATTCGAGGTTACCAAAATATATTACTCATATAGACACAAGTAGGCTTCCAAAAACAGAGGGGCTTTCTAAGCGTGAAATTAATACGGTTCTGCAATTAAATTCTGAAAATTTTTCTCATCCGCGAGAGCTTTTTGTACACAGTGAATATATAGAAAACCGATTAGGTCATAAGGCGGTTGAAATAGGGCTTGTAGAAAGGAGTGGACATTCTTTGTGGAGAGAGATATCTCCAGCACTGGGTGAAAGGATACAGAAATTACTCACATCTCAAGAAGTACTGGTAAAATTCAACCAAAGTTTACGAGATGAGGACGAAAGACTCAATAAAGAAATGGGTGATACTAATGAAGGTGCGACTGATGCATTTTTACAAAAGTTTGAAGCAACTATGCCTAGCATTCTTTCTGAAAATAGAGAGCCCGGAATTCAACGGCTTTCTATACTATGGCAAGAGTATTCGCGATATAAAGAAAAAAACAGTCTGGAAGAATGTTTTAATATAGCGGTCGACTGCATCGGCATTTTAAATGCAAAACGATTTCTCGATTTAGATGAAAATATAAATAGTAGTAAAGCACACGCTCTAACTAAAGCTGGGAGAAGGCTTGTGCTTTCATATAATGCTGTTTTGGCTGCTTTCGATAGAAATGCGCGTGTATATAAAAATAAACTTACGGATTTACAAAAAAGCATTGAAGTAGATACAAAAAGAACAACCGCGGTCCGTACCTATATTTCGGAATGGGGATATATTAAACAACATAAAAATGAGCTTGTAGAAGACATTCATGAGTTCGCGAAAAAATTAGAGTCGCATATTGATTACACCCCTATAGATGCTCATTTTGTACCTTACGAAAATTTGCAAAGAGATCCTGATTACAACCCATATGGGTTACCTCAAAGGAATCTACCACTTCTTTTTAAACATTTACACTCACCTGATATTACGGAGTCTATTAATTCTCGCTATGGCATAAGCATTTCCGAATTACCACTGCGTACACAGCTTCACTTACTTAGATTTCTCGCTGACGAAGGCGATAAGACTACGGCGGATAAACTAAAATATACGCTAAGTAATCATCCTGAGGCAAAAGAGGATATACTTAGGTCATTTTTAGTTGCATCTGAAGATACGGAGTATGGACATACTATACTTGAGCTAGCAGATCTGTGCACTTCTGAGGAAGATACTAAGCTTCTATTTGGCTCTTACCGTACTTACACAGAAACAATTCAGGTGAGAATCGCTAATGCCCTAACGAGGTTGCATGAATTATACCCTAATATTTCGCTTTCGGAAGAGTCACTTTTGCAATCTTTTTTACGAAGGGGTAAATACTACCTAATGGACTGCAAAAGACGACTCAAGGAATCCGGAACGGAATTGTCTAGGACTGAAATCATACAAAAACTTGCTGACGACCTACAAAAGGAAGTTCCTTCCGATGCGGTACTTCGATCTGATTTTTCTCACATAGCGGAACTACTTAATAAGAAGGGTGTTGTTGATCTTCGTGACTTCTCTAGAGAGCAAGAACTATTACTTGAAAGTATGGGCACGAGTGATTCAAAAAGTATATTACTTGAAGTATTGCAACAAGAGGGAAAGCTCAAGATAGTTCCTGAGTTTCATTGGAGTGTGGATAGAGATCTTAGGAGTTACGAAGAGCGGTTTGGTGTTGATCTAAATGGACTACTTGAAGAATTCAAATCTAAAAGGAATCCCGAACTTCCTAAGCCTATCTTACTAGAGATAGGGCCGGGAAGCGGGCAAAGTATGAAAGATCGTTTTGGTACTGGGTTATCTCGGGGGTATATGGAATTTGGACTTGCGGACAATGTTTACTTTTCACTTCAACCTGTTCTTGAAAGAATTGTAGATTTTGAAAAACTGGAAGAACGTACTGGAACTAAAATGGACACCTCTGAACGTTTGCGGATTACCGATTATCTTTACAGAATTCTGAGCCTTAAGACAGGGACAACGGAGATGGGAGTGCGCTATGATACAGATTTCTACTCGGGTATAAATAAAAATATCAATAATTTGAAAGCTATTTGGCCTACACTAACAGAGAAGTTAGATGGATTACCCGCTGTCCCCGGAGGACCCAGCGTACATATCTCTGCAAACGAAGTTGAATACACTAAAAAAATAAGACCGCGAGGCCTGGAAATTGCACTGTCAGCTTTACAAGAAAACCCCTTAGAGTTCTTAAAGGCTAACGAAAACTTTTATGAGCACCTAGATGCATTCCCTCCCAATGTTATGCTAGGAGATATTTCCGAAATATCGAAGATACAAAAGAATCAGATTTCGATAGAGCTAGCTGTTAGGTCGACAGTTTACAAACGGGGTGCAGAATATATTCATTTCCTCGATGATTTATATGATCGATTAGAAGTGGGGGGAATAGCACTTGATGACAGTTTCCGAGATAATGATGGATACAGGTACCGCTATGAAGAACTTCATACTTTTAAAGGACATCATCCTGATGCAGAGGTACTGATAATATTCGGTCCACCAATATCTGGTGAAGACCCTATACAAGACAGACCTGTTCCTCTCTCAATGATTATTACTAAACAAGGTAGTAGCCAGACTCTGTGGAATAAGTATAAGAAGAAGGGTTGCCATATAGAAGTTTTATAAAATAAACTCGCTTATAAAGCGGGTTTATTTTTTTCTGATGATCTCCAAATTAAATCGAATAGGATTTTAAAGTTGTCGGCTATTTCTGGGTTGTCTATAAGAATACCTACGGGGTTATCTTTATGAAATGTGATTAGACTAACTAGCTGACCAGCAATTTTTATGTCCATGCGAAACGGGAATGATTCTGTGGGGATGGATCTGGTTTCTCTCATGAGCACTTTGCTGGATTCGTTTATAGGATTATCTGACGGAGCGATAACTCTATTGAAAATATTTCTTTTTACTCTTAGCTTTGGGTATTGCCTGGAATATTCTGGTATAAAACTAGCCATTTCGCCTTTGTCTTCTATACTGTCTATATTTTTTCCGTTTTCTAATAAGGTTTCGTAGATTTTTATAATCCCCTCTTTTCCTTCGTAGAACTTAACACCGGGACGACCAAATACTGAATTGTAGTCTAGGGTTAGTTTTTCCATCATGCCACTTACGGCTAATTCGGCAGCTTTGGCTTTTTCCTGTTGTTTTTCTATAAAGTCTTTTAACTTTAGGGGATGCGCTGGTTCGAAAATGGCTACTTTCCCTTTTTGCTCCTGCTTAACTACCAGACCTATTTCTACTAGTTCTTCTAAGAGCTTATAAGTAAGTTGACGTTTGAATGGGGTTCTTGTGGCTAAACTACTGGCTTTTAAGGGGCCAGTTTTTAGTAAGGTTTCGTAAATAAGGGCCTGAGAACCATTTAAACCTGCTTGCATAAGAACTTGCGTGTAGTTTGCTTTAGAAGCTACACCTTTTTTTGTTCTATTTTGCCCCTCTTCTTGTTTTGGACCTGAGTGTGGAATGGGCTGATCCTGGTTATTTATTTGTGAGTTTTGGGGTTCCATATGGTTACATATTAGCAGGTTTGATTATTTTTGTCAAGATTTTTATGACAAATTTATTTAATTTTATTTAGATTTTTATATATATTTTATTGGATGTAATTAAATTTTACTATTTTATGACACATTAATATTGACATTTTTCTGAATTTATTGTATACTGATATTTAAATAAAAATTACTGATAGTCAAATAGTCCATTAGAGAGAGCGGTAGCCCACCGTGACATATAGGGCACAAGAAAAGCGATGTACGTATTTCTCTCTATATAGAGAGGAATATATACACCGCTTTTGTTTTATAGAAAGAGATATGTTGTAAATCCCCATCCACATATACATACATGGTGGCCTAAGGCTTTTACAACAGATCCCTCTATAGAACCTCATATTAGAGAGAGATCCCATAAATATTTACAACTTAATTAGTACGACAGGTGCGTACAGTTGCCGTCAGGCAACAGGAATCTGGGAAAAGGAGCGAGTAACTGTTAACCACACTTACCTATCCCCTGTTCGCCCTAGGCGAACCACCGGTTCTGCTAGAGCCCGAAAGTATGACGCTATTTCTTCCGAATTTATGGAAGGGAAAATGTTTACCTAGGAAAAGCTTAGCAATGAGTGCGACCCTTCGTCTGTTTTTGCTCTCGAGAGAGAAGGAAAAAGACAGGTGAGGGGGTCATTCCTTGCTAGCACTTCTTCACACAAGTGTATGTGCGGGATGAACTTTGAAAAATAGTGATTTTGTAAATTTATCCCATATTCGGCAATGAGTGTGGGGGTAGTTATTAGTAATCCAAGCGGCGGGTTCACGAGAGTGAAGCTTGCAGCGGGTGAAAGTAGTTACGTTGTATTTGTTTTGCGTGGACGAATGCGTAACCCGGTGGTGCAAATACTGAATACAAAATACAACATAAGAATTAAATGAAGCTCGGTTTAGTCTCGAGCGTGGAAATATATTATCCAAACAAACAAGCACCCATAAGAATGGGTATTTTTTTGGCTGGATAACAGCCTAAGCTCAAACAACGCGTTTGAGTAAATTGAAATCGATCCGTCTGGATCAAGCTTTAGGAGCATCGATGAAGATTAAAAAAATCGTTGTTTCGAGAGTCGATCCAGATACTATGCTTACTGCTTTTTTGGTAGCTGGGACGCAAGTCTTTAGTTTGCCAATTGAAGTAGTGAGAGGATCGGCTTCCGGCCAAGACTTGAGCGACTCCCAAGTGCTCTGCATAGAGTGTGGGGGTAGCGGACAGGTGTGGCTTATGAATTTTGACCATCATGGCGGGGGCACAGAAATGCGCCCGGCTTGCCTTCAAGCTTACCAGCATATGGAAACTTTTGGTGCGGGGTGGCGGAAGCTACTTTGGCCAATAGTTGAATATGTTGGCGAGTTTGACGCAGGCAGGAAAAGTCGCCATGAGCGTAGCGACGGGCCTACATTTGCCTGGCTGCTTGCTGGACTCCTCCTTTGTAACGAGGATCCAATTGAGCAACTGAGAGCTGGGTTTCGACTCTTCGATAGTATTGTTCGGCACGAGATTGACCCTTACCGGTCGATGAACGTGTTGATTGAAAACTATCTTGAGTTTGAAAACTGGCTTACGGCCAAGAAAAACCATGAATCTTACGCTTCGGAAGTTGCGAAGCAAGTGAAATGGTTTGAAGTTAATGGCTTTGTAATAGCTGCCATTAATTCTTCTTGGTTTGGCACACCGGGCTTGATGGAAGGGTTGCGAAATAGTAAAGGGCGGGCTCCGCACATTACCATTTCGTTCGATCCGGTCTTCGACGCGAAAGTAAATCACCCTCTTGAAAATAGAGTGGTGAAATACTGCAACGTTGTTCCCCTCTTTGAACAACTCGGGGTTAAACCAGAGTTCGTTCAAAACGGTTTTGCGAAGTTTACCATAACCGGTGGGGAAAGACTGGATGAACTTTGTAAGCAACTCGAATCCGCCGATTCGGTCAAAGGTTGGGGTGGACCTAACCATATGACTATAATCGGCTCGAACCGGACCGAGAGTTCGTCGCTAAGCCTTGAAGCAGTAATTCAGATAGTTAAGAGTTACTGCCAAAGCAACCGCGTGTGGGTTACCACACATGCGGATAATTCTTCACGAAAGACAGTTGTTCCTTTTCAACTTAGAAGAGTTGCGTAAGTAGGGCAAAAGTCCCGAGGACGCGAAACACTTTTCTAAGGGGTTTCCCCAAGGCGAAGGGGCCATCTGGGGGTAGAGACTGCAGGCGCTAAAGCGGTGCAGGTGTGAAAATTGCTTTGCATTTTGTAGCCGAGATTGCGGATATGTTTCCAAAATCTTTCTCTACTTGCTGTGAGTCGTGTCCCCCACTAACTTTGGTTGGTGAGGAATGAAACGAACACAGTAAAACCTTTCCCTGCAATGCCGAACCAGGTGGCTCCATCTGGAAAGAAAAGGCAGAGCGGGAAAAGGAAACTTTCGTGAAAAAATTATTAGTGATCGCTGCCGGTTCACCTTCCACTTTGCTTGCCGTTGCCGGGTATCTCCTGGCACGCGGCATTTCCGCGGCGCAAGTCGCGGCTGGAGAGGCGCGCGTGGTCTTCACGCAAGCCTTCCAGGTGGGCGAGGGATCGCCGGCGCGAAAAGCGGTGGCTGAGTTGGCCGAGGACGACGAGGTTGTCTTGATCGGTCTTCCGGTGAACAACCGGGAGCCGGGCATGACCACAGAACTCGTTCGTGCGATTGGCTCACGGCTCGTCGGATGTTTCGATGAGCACGGTGCCGACTTGTGGGCCAAGCTTCGCGATGAGCTTGGTTTGGCCTCCGAACTGTTCTTCACCCCTGGCAAGGGTGAGGGACATTTGTCGGCCGCGAGCATCGTGGGCGGCGAGTTTGCGGCCATGCCTCAGCTGTGGGTTGTGGCTGGCGACTGGGCCGATAACCGCCAGCTCGAAGTTGGCCCCGAAGCGAAGGCTTTGGCTACGGGCGTTGACAACGCCGTGAAGGCGCGGATTGCGGACAACGCGTTTCGCGTTACCGTCATTCGCCACCTGTTGGGCGATGCCGAAGCGACCGCGGCTTTCGAAGCCCGGCTCGCCGAAGGCAAAGCCATTGAGGCGGCGACGAACGCGGCGCTTGCAGCTGCCGAACTGCGCGGAAACGTTTTGGTTATCTCGCAGCCCGTTGGGGTTGAGATTAACCAGACGAACGCGATGTTCGCTGGCTACAAATGGGCGCCGTTCGTCGCAATCACCGGCGCCAAGGCTGGTGAAGGCGAAGTCGTCGTGGTTGGGTGCAACGGCCAGCACCCGCAGCTTGGCAAAACTGACCTGCTCGAAACCCTGAAAGCCGCCGGCCTCACCGCCAGCGGGATCCCGGGCAAGGCTACGGTCCATGGCGCGGAGAATCTCGACAAAGTTGTCGAGGCACTCAACGCTTTGGCGTAGCTTAAACATCCTAGGTAGAAATGATACATTCATACAATTTCATACCACTTCCGGTATCCTAGGCATCCGGAAGTTTTCCCCACACTTAGCGATAAGTCTGGGGACGCAATTATTCAGAGGTTACAAGTTGACTAGCACTCAAACTTGTAACCTCTCCTTTCTTCAGTCTGCAAAGAAATTTGTGGATTGAAAATTGGATAGAGCTGTTCGTTATTAAAAGAGCTATGTTTCGTTCAAGAATTTGAAATGTATATGAGTTAAAGAAAGGGATCAATTGCATCCACAAAACTTTAACTTTAAACATGGAGAATATCATGAACGAACAAATGAGCTTATTTTGCAATAACGAATGTGACCATAACTTTTCTTTAATTTCGCACTCGTGTGAGATTGAGAAAATAAATAATGGTGACTATACGTGGGATTACATTGCGACTTCTGTCGTGGTCGTGCGTTGCAAAACGTGCGGCTTGGAAGAAGAACGCAAAGAAACCGCGTATGAAGACTATATCCTGTGATAATTCTGGGTGGTATGCAACGCACTAACGCATACCACCTTTCCTTTCTTGGCGGCATCAACAACGCGTTGGTGCTTTGCCAAGATTGGAAAACAAGGTTGCCTTTGCCTTTATGCTCGCTGGCGAATACATAAGCAAGCGAGAAGTCGGTCCTGAAAAAACTGGCCAAGTTTGGGGAAGGGCAAAGTAGTGCCCCGAGCTTGAGGAGAGTTATGAACTTCAGAATAGCTGTTAGAAATTTCTCGATCGCCACGGCGATCGTTTCCACTTTCATTTTTGTCCTGAAGGGTGTCAGGCTGGAGGGTTGGATCCTCCTAGCCATGGGCTTCAACGCCTTGACTCTCTTTCAGCTTGGAATGTGGTGGCAGCGGGTAATAAGCAGGGTATCCAATTTGCCAGAAACCGAAAATGAGAAAATCGCGAAGGGTGTGATCGCCATGGCGACCACTCATCCCAACTGGAATTTCATTGGGGAATGGCTTCGCCAGATTACTTTTGTTGGTGAAGGCTATGGCTGTTATGACAACTTCGAGCCTCGCAAAGACGCCACTGATTGGAACGCCGATAAACGTCGAAGTTTCATAACAGACTTGGACCTGGTTTGTAATGAGTTGGTGGAGGAAGCCGTGCGTGAAAGTCATGGCTACACTTATCAGCTCGGAAGCGTTCAAGTGGAGGTCTTCTGGTGGTGGGATGGTGACGGGGATCTTGTTTTCCGCATTACCGGTGACGAAAAGCAGGGGTCTTTTGCAATCCGCAACACGGATTGTAAAAAGGCGTATGACTGGGAGCGAATTTAGCTTTCAGCAGAAAATTAACAGGTTGTGGGTTTTCCTAGGTCGCACTAAAAACCCTCTCTGTCTCGGAATGTGTATTCCGACTGATGACGGCTCAAAAGAGCCGAAACAGAAAAACTAAAAGTTATGCGAGACATCCTACTCGCACGCCTTTACCTCGGGCTCGGGGGAACAGGAAGTCAGCTTAGCTGGCCAGGTTGGGGTGGATGAAGAAGTTCCCTAGCTTGAGGAGAAAGAATGAGTAAGGAATTTGGAAGAGTTGTTATCATTGCTCCTACCCGGAGTACATGCCTCAATATTTCCGTTGTGCTGGAGAACGGCAATATCCCTGGAACTTTGCTAGTCCGCGAGAAAGGAACAGAGATTGCCGCCGCAGTGACAAATTTGGCAAATGGTGGGTTTGGTGTTGTTGCCGGCACTGGGACGGGTAAAACCGTTGCCATCCGCGCAATGGCGAAACAGATCATAGGCGAACTCAAAGTGGACGTCGTGACTCGTGAAAACGAAGCTACCCCATACACTTGGAGTTGCAACGTGCTCGTGATCACGCCCGGTGTGGCGCTTCACTGGTTTAAGAATGGAGTCATCAAAAAAAACGATCTCATCGTTATTGACGAAATTCACCAGACGAGCGAACACTTGGAGCTGTCCATGGCTCTGGCCAAACGCGAAGGTAACACCGTGGTGTGGATGAGCGCTACGATTGACGCATCTGTGTACAAGAATTATCTGAATGCACAGAGCGTGATCGAATGTTCGGCGTTTGACCCGACTCGTAAAGCCAAAGCGGAAGCTAAATACGGAGAAGTAGATGATTTTCTTCGCAGCAACGTTCAGAAGTTTGTTGCCGAAAAACGCGCCGTGGCTGTATTCGTTCCAACCCGCGAAATGGCTGAACGTTTGTCCAAGCAGTTCGCATCAACCCCGGGTCTGAACACCGACTACTACCACGGTGGCGAGAAAGCCGAAAAACTTCGTCAATTCCTCAAGGGAGAAGTGCCTAAGCCGTTTATGATCTTTATGACGAGCGCGGGTGCTTCGAGTCTGAACATCGCGGGACTGGATACCGTTGTGATCGTGGACCAGATGTTCACTGAAAATATTCACAGCGGTGTGAAGGTTCTGGAGAAAACGTATCTCGATAACAACACCATGCTGCAAATGGGTGGTCGTGTGAACGGTCGAGCAGTTAACGGAGAAATTTACATCCTCTCCAGTCGCTCGATTGATTTTCACAGCCTCAAACCCGAAGTTCCCCGGTTTCAATTAGGGGGCGATTTGCAACATGTGGCCTTAGTCTGCGCGAGGCTAGGTGTCGAAGCCAGTGAACTTGACCTGATTACGAAAATTGACCAGGGCAAATATCTGGCCGAAGTAGCCCGCTTTCGAGAACGTGGTGTTATCGAGAAAGATTCACCGGAACTTACGCATTACGGTAAACGCATCGAACGACTGCCTGTCTCCCCTGCGTGGGCAGAAATGCTTGTGCATGCGGAAGACAGTGGTAATGAACAACTGCTGGATATCACTATCGTGAGCGCAAGCATCGAGTCTCTGTATTCGCTCATGCGCAAGGATGCAAAACTTTCTAACTTCCGCGTTAAAGGTAGTGACCATCTGACTGCATACAATATTATTGCTAGTGCGATGAACCAGTTTGGTTTTATTCGTCGTGGCGATGAAAAGGAGTATGCCTTCAATGGAGACTACGTGAAACGACGCGGAAATGATGTGGAAAAAGGAGCGTTCGCTGAGTGGTGCGATGAATTTGGTTTTTCTGGCAAAGCGATTAAGGAAGTCGCAATCGCCATGAAGAGCATTTATCGCCAGCTTGGTCTGGACCTGCTTAATCCCGAAGGTTTCGCCAAAATTGAAAGTGATACCAACTTGCACATCCGGTTTGTTGAACTGCTCGCTCGCGTGCAAAGTTTCGACTTTGTACAGAGCCAGCGGAACAGCACGGCTGGAGCTGTGTGGGCTGCTCAACATTCCGTCGCCGATGCAGACGATGCCGTTCTTGGAGTGATTAGATTTTGGACTGACAAGCGAGGCATTCGCCGTGCGACCATTGAAGGAACGGAAGTTTCTTCCGACCTGCTCGATAAGTACGCTCAAAAGACACCGCAGTCAATTTACGCTGTGGATGCTGATGGTGTACGAATTGAGTTTGCTCAAAGGTTCGCTGGTGAACGCCTGAGTTCTTCAACAGAACTCGTACCGGACGCCGAGGTCCCGATCGAATTCGAAGCGGAAGCCGCAAACCAGTTTCGTAATTGGCTGGTGCGGCAAATGCTCGTCCAGCTCTAACCTTTTTAGGAGGCAAAAGATGACAACAAAAAAAGAAAAACTCATGCAGATTATCGCCCTGAATGTGGCGATCATGAACGAAGTCAAAGCGCTTATCATCCGAGCAGGCGAACACGTGTTCCGCCTGCCGACCCGGGAAGAGTTGGAAACGCTACTCAAAGGACTACTCGGAGATGCAATGTCTGCCGAAGGAATTCCTAATATTGAGGCTCTCAGTTTCCCTGCTCCTGACCCTGTAAAGGCAGCGCGGATTAGACTTGAAAACCCGGATGAGATTCAAGCTGAAGGACAAACACTGAATGTGACATATAGTCATTCGTATGGCACATTTTATGTCAAAGCCGCAGCAACAGTTGAACAACTCGCGTTTCTCACAAAGATACCCACCCTCCCTTCAGGACGCCAGGTTACACTGGTTGTTACCTACGAAGGTCAAACGTTTGAAGGTAAGGACCTTGAAGGTCTGAGAGCCAAAATTGAAGCGCGGCGCATTGAGAAGGCCTGGGAAGCTGCGCGTGCTCAACACGCAACCGACTGGCAGAGCGATCTTCAGAAGACACTCGAGCGTTTGTCGTCCGTCCTCAAGAAAGTCGAGGTCACAACGGATGCAAACGGCGAGCCGGTGGAGGCGTTTATAGCGCTTCAGCAGTATGATGCATCAGGCTCATATTTCAAACTGGGTCTGGAGTCGGAAGCTGAGGCAAGATCCAAAACCCAAACGGCGTTACAAGCTCTCGTTCGCCGTTTGCTCAAGGATGCAATCGCGATTCCCGACGAGGAGCCGTTTAAAACTCGGCCCTCGAGTTGGTATTCGTGGTCGCTGACTGAACTCGGCCAAGGTTTGCAGGCGCGCTTCGAGCATATTGTGAATGAGGCTACGACTGTTGAGGGACTGACGATTGAAACCGTTATGTCCCGCGTAGAAACAGCCAAAGCCAAAGCACAAACGGCTCGAAGCGAAATTGGTGGGCGCTTCATTGAGGTTCGCGACAAAGTCGTCGCTGTGGAAACCTCCTATAAAGAGGTGTATGCGGCGATCGACTATTACGATCGCAACTTGGTTAAGACCGAAACCGAAGCTCTTGAGGCCGAACTCAAAGTGGCGCGCGAAAAGCTCGCGGCTGCTGAGTACGACGAGGTCGAAACTTTGGTTGCTGCGTTGGCGAGCCGAATCGAAGCCTTGAAAGTAGAAGTTGAGACTAAAAAGGCGGAGAAGACGCAAGCCAAAGAGCGTAAGCAACAGCTTGAAAGCTATCTTTATGACATCCGCCGTGGCCGAGGCGAATATGCCGAGGTTACGACAGCTGAACAAGCGGAAGCTGAGCGCTTTTCGAATGAGCTTGACCGGCTCGTTGATTCGGAGGGTGACTATAAGCAGGCGCTTGTGGTAGCAGTCGAAACTCAAGACTTCATTAACCGTATCGATTCGCGCATTGCTGCTTGGCGCGAGCTCGAGAATAAACTGGCTGAGTTCTTGCTTCCTGATTACAAAGACAATGGTTGGTTTGAAGTGGACTGCATTCGCTTCGGCTCCAATCATTGGCTGTACTCAAACGAGCAAGGTTTCGATGCTCTCATGGACGCCCTTCTCGAGCTTCCAGAAGACAAAGAAACCATGACCGTCATGGAAACGGAACTCGGCAACACCTGGTTGGTTCGGCTGGAGGCACGGCGGTATGGGCGCAACGAAATCAGCTTCACCTTTACCCTCAACCGCGAGGTTGTGGTAACGGAAAGTGATTTCGAGAAAACCAAAACTGTCGATCTCTTCGAAGAACCGGATGAAACTGAACTCACAAATCGGCAGCAGATTCGGCGACTCGAAAAACAGCTCGAGCTTATGCAAGCAGAAAGCCAACGCTACGGTCGTTGGCTCGTGAAGTTCGAAGCAGACCAACGGCCAGAATTCAGGGGTCGCCTTACGGGAACCGTCACCGTTGAAGGTGGTGTATCCATTAAGCTCCCAAGGCAAGATGAATACACTACAGTCGAAGGTGTGGTTCGCGTGACATGCGACCCGCAGCGTTGCAACTGGCTGGACGTTCCGCCCGTTGTCGGCGAGTCTTGGTACTGCACTTACAAGGACTTCGCCATTGGTCGCGACAAACAAGGCAGGCTTGTGGTGCCGGTTAACCCGCAAACAAAGTTGGTTGACCCGGCGACAATCCTAGCTGAAATTGAGCGGCTGCAGCGTGGTGAGGTGACTACGGAAGCAGAAACTCTTTCCCCTACTACCGAACAAGTCGAAACTCCTAAACCAGAAGTGGTTGAGGTTAGTGAAGACTTCTTAGTGCTTGGTGACGGTTGGGTGCGTTGCATTCCGTGCAACTACTCAATCGAAGCCATGAAGAAGAAAGAGTGGAAAGCTTTGGTTGCCGGCGCGCAAGTGCCGGTGACTTGCAGCAACTGTGGCCGCACTGGCCACGTTGAAAAATAAAAACCTCCTAGCGGGGCAAAACAAAAAAATAATTCGCACAATATTATCTCACGATTGGACCGCACATCCAATCGTGAGCTTCTTGTAGGGTATCTATGAAAGACTCTCTCCTTTTGTAGGTGCTTTACAAGAAGCTTTTCTAGCTCATGCGAGCAAATAGATGGCTTTCCGAACAAAAACCCCACATGGAGGAATTTTATGGAAGATGATTTATGGCGCGTATGTCACGTCTGCCGTACATACTGCCCCCCGGGATACGATTTTGAAGATTGTTGTGGGGTCAGGATGCAGACATTTACATCCCAGGTGGGGGCTCTTGGCGAGTTGTCCGCTCTTTATGATGGAGGGTGGACAATGATTGATGGGCGGAGATATAAGAAGGAGGGAAATGTAGGTTTCAAAATATTTCCCAGGCAAGACTTGAGAAGTTTCGCCAAAAAATTCACTTGTCCTTGCGGCTGCGGAAGACCGGAAGGGCCAATGGATGTACGCGCCGACTGCGTGGCGTCTGTTGTGTGGTTTACCTTCCCCTGCACTGCTCAAGGGGAACTATATTTCGAAGAAGACCTCGAGCAGTGGACTTTACTGGTCGACCTGGTCTAAGGGGAATTGAAATATATTCCCCTTTTTTTATTTGCTTCGTACAACTATTTAGGATTAATAGGTATATTTACTTTTAAGTAATTGTGTGCTAAAAATTAGGGTTATCTCAAATACAACGGAGGTGAAATATGGCAAGTTTTAAAAGCTTAGAAGAACGCCTTGGGGTTATTGAATATATCTGGTTCAAGGATGAAAGGCCAGACAATAATCCAGTAGATTTGCTCTTGGAATATTTTCAAAGAGCCAAGCTTTACAGTTTTAAAAATGACCAACAGGATGAAGCCGATCTTGTAGTCAAGAGGGGTCTAGAATTGTTTCCTGGACTTACCAGCGATGAACTAATTAGGGTCGTCAGAAAATATATCAAGAAAAATGGATCGGTTACTAACTCGGACAATATAATTTTTGGTGTCCAAAGAGAAATTGATCCTGATTTTGCACAAAAGACAAGAGCAAATTTGTTAGCTAGGTTGGTGGAAAAGTTGAAGGATGAATCTATTGGTGCTCATAGCTTCATACGGAAGTGGTCCCGAGTTAGAGATGTCTTCGAACTAATTAAATATCCGAAGCGCCTAATAACAACCACGCTTATCGAAGAAGGCCTGTATTCGCATTTGCGAACTAAGGTAGCAAAAGCTCGTAAATATGACGATTTGCTTGCTTTTATGGATGCGGCAAGTTTCGCTAATGTTGAACCTAAAGTAATTGCTAATGCTTGGGCTGAGTGTGGCGGAATACCTGCTTTTAAGAGCCGGTGTGTGGGTGCGACCATACCTGTAACTGCGGTGATTTATCTACACGAAATACTGGGAAATCGCGCCCATGATAAGTTTAAGCGATGGGATGACAACATCGAGACCACAGCTGAGCTGATTGATGAACTAACTCTCCTTTCCGAGGAGGGACTGGGTGTAATTGGACTAAGACCAGAAGACTTTCGTTTGGCAGCACTTAACCGGATACTTCAATTTGGACAGCATGATGGATATTTCAATCATATACATGCGTTTACCATGATTATGCTTGCTTGTATCTTTAGTACCGCAGAGGACCGGTTGTGGCAGAATTTTGCTCTTCGAGTGCAGTCCAAAATAAGCACTTTGTCTAAGGGCTGGTACAGAGCAGAAGAAGATGGCCTTCTTGGTTGGATGAACGAGAGATTGTTCTTATTGCCAAAATTTAAATGAACGAAATTTTCGTTCTTTTTTTATAACATGACGAATTACAGATAAAAAAATCCCCTTCTTAGAGGGGATTTTTATTTATTGCGGGACAGCGACTTGGTTTGTGGTAATGAATATTTGGTCGAGTTTAGTATTCGCATCACGCCCTTTAAAAGTAATAGTGTGTGCTCCTGGAGCTAGGTTCCAAGCCCTGGTACTAATGATTGCTGGAGAGCCTGTGCCTCCTCGACCGTTTACTCTTACCCACTGCCATGTTGGTTTAGCTACATAAGTAATTGTGCCATTTGTATTTAGGTCGTTTGTATCGAATATGTCTTCCCCACCACCGTCTATAGATACAACGAATGAGTCTGTGCTTGAGTCTGGGGCGATTACCTTAGCCCATACTATGTATGTTTGTGTAGACCCGGTTGTATTAAATGGAATGATTACACTTCCTGAGTTGGCCTGAGGAGTAAATACGTGACCTACATTAGAACCGTCGGCTGCTGACTGCATCGGGGAAACGATAGTGGTGCCGGTTTCTGCTTGATAGTAACCAGTTGTAGTTGTGATATAACCACCCTGATTGAGGTCATTGATAGTGAATGTACTGCTATCTTTATACACATCACTATATCCGTTGGTACAGGTACCAGTGGTCCATTCACAAACTCTTACAAACCCGGTAGCACCGTTTCCAATGTTTGTTGGAATAGGTAGGGTTACAGAACTAGCTGTGGTTTTAGATACAAAACCACCTGCGGTTCCAACAGTCCCATCTGGGAATTTGAGCATTAACTCTACTGTATATATAGAGAGACCCGTTGAAGCCCAAGAAACACTAATTGGATATCCTTTTATATAGCCGGTTGTACCGCTTGATGTTGTATAAGGGGCGGTTATTACAGCAGTTATAGCTTTGTTTGTAATTTCGCTGATGGTGAATTCATCGCTGTCTTTATAAGTAGTGCCGTTGTTACAATCTTGGAAACTACCGGTATTTTCACAAATACGGATGAATGCTTTTGCACCGGTTCCAACAGAGGTTGGAATTGGGGCACCGTTTGGAATAGAGTTACCGGTGATATTGGACCTAAAAACCTGGTTTGGAGTAATAGAACCGTCTGTAGATTTTATGAAAAGCTGAGCATTGAAACTCGTAATCCCTGATGCTGTCCAAGAAACTTGAACTGGATAACCTTTAATATAACCTTCCTGACCATTAGATGCCGTGTAAGGCGAGACAGATACAGAAGAGATAGCTTTAGTTGTCGTGGATGGATAGTCTATAGCGGTAAATGAGGCGCTGTCCTTGAAAACGCTAGATGTACCATTGGAACAAGTTCCGGTTGTATATTCACATACTCTTACAAAGAAAGCTCCGCCTGTACCAATACTTGTGGGCAATGAATAGCTACCACTGCTTGAGGTCGTCCTACTCGAAAGAATTCCGACACCCCTTGCTGTACCACTATCGTTAAACATTAATTCAACAGTATAGCCGTTGGTAATATTGGAAGCAGTCCAAGATACACCGATTGGATAACCTTTAATGTACCCACTCTGGCCTGCTGGGGTTGTGTAAGGAGAGACGGTGACACTATTTATTTCTTTAGTTGTTTCTATAGGAGTTAACTTGTCCCATCTTAGACTTGCTACAGCATCACCTACATTTTCATAATACTCAACTTTTACAAGGTGACTACCTGCGGGTAATTTAATTGTGTTGGTGTAGGTCGTTGCGCCCTGGTCTGTAAATTTGTCTAAAACAGTATAAGCAACACCAGATGCTTCTATCCATACGCGCATACCGTCGTCGGTGCGTGCTGTAAACTTATACTCTCCCCCATCGAAAGGAAAATATCCCTGGTATGTAGCTGAAAAATGATCTGGGTTTATTTTGGAACCCGGTGTATTTTTTGCCCAATCTTTATTAAACATATAACCGTCCTGGGTTGGACCGTCGGTTATTCTTGTTTCTACTAAATCGACTGACTGAAAATGTGCGTATACTGGGGCTTTGTCGTTGTAATAACATGAGGTAACAATCCCATTAATATTTTGTGGGGTTGGACATGTTAAAGTAGTGGTTTGAGAACTTTGATATCTAATTAACTTTTCGTTTGAACTAACACCATTCTTCTTTACGACTACCGGATAAAAGCCGGTTGGAGAAGCTTGGGCGTAGTACTGTTTATCGATTTTTACATTTATCTGGTTTGTGGTTGCACTAGTCGAAAGTGCTGCTGCAACATTTGAAGCTGGTACCTGCTCGCCGCCGATCCAGACTTCAGCACCAGTAGAAGGGAACGTACCATATAAAAGCATATACTGACCCACTACCATTTCGTCGGTGTTAATATATGATTGATTACCAGTCAGGTTTTGATTGAAACGCTGAATTCCTAAAATAGAATAACTTTGCTGTGATGAAGATGAAATAAGGTCTTTTAATGTATTGAACTGGGGAGTTCTAGCTCCGGTTCTATCTATAAGTCCAAAAGAAACACAGTTTGGGTCTAGCTGTGCAGTCCCGGTTGAATTTAGGGCGCAAACATTGTCATAGATTTCCCAATAAATTGCCCTTACCACACCTGCATCTAAAAATGCCTTAGCTTGGTTCTTTAACATTTGAACATTATCTTGACCACCAATCGCCACGAACTCTGAAAGGATAAGATTTCTGGATTTTGCTGAGGGGTGTGATTTAATATATTGAATATCTGAGAATATTTTTTCTCTATCTCCTCCGTTTGTTGTTCCGTAAGCAGAATAAGAGAGGAGGTCGCTGTCTACGTTTCCTATAACGTTGTTTAAGAGGTTTGTTCGAGTAAGAAGACAGTTCTGTCCGTTGGAATCACACTTTCTTAAACTGTTAAATTCAACGGCATGATAAATATTATTTTTACCAGTCTGGGTTCTGGCTTGAACTACACCCTCCTGTCTTGCCCTCAACCAATTTGTCATAGCTTCTATTCTAGAGTTGCTTGGGATAGCTTCGCTGCCATTTAGAGCGAAATTGCCTTGAACCTGCCAGTCCCCTTCCCAATTTTTTAGAATGAACTTTTTATTTGGGTATGTTTGGCTTAGATAAACAGCCAAATCCTTCATTTCAATTACTTCTTTGTTATATATACTTTGATTTATTGGGGAATTCCAGCTGCCATCAAAAGTATTGAAGAAGTTACTGAAGGTATAAGTGGTTAATATATATGTATCAAAATTGCTATTTGCAAAAACAGATTTAAAAGGACTTGTTTCAGCAAGTGCTTTTAGGCTGGTTATTCCTGCTGGCAGGTTAGAATCATGGTACTGTTTTTGATAGTCTGGCCCCATCCAAATTCCAATCGTTCTTGCTCCGGTTTCAGCAACAGCATCTGTGCCTTCCTCGAGGAAAGTTTTGTTAGTGAATCTATAATTACCGGCAACGTGGGTTACCCCAAGCAACTCTGCGTAGTTTTTTGCGTTTGGTATTAGACTTGTAGATGAGCCGCCTTTTGCAAGGGGATCACCTAGGTATTCATTCAAGGATACTTTGGCTACAGCGAGCCCGGTATTTTCATAATATTCAACGACTATTTCTTTTGTTCCTGGGGTTTCTATATATACATAACCTTTAAAATCTGTTGGACCGTGGTCCGCATAAGCCTGCACTGACGTACCGTTAGTAGCAGATAGATTAATACGTGATGAATTTACACTTATGCGAATACCGTCATCGCTTCGCGTACTAAAAGCATATAAACCTTTTTTGAACTCAATGTTTCCTACCCACCTTATGGATATATTGTCTTTTCTTCCGCTTGTACCTTTTATTACACCTTTGTCCCAATCGTTGTTAATAGTGGAAGTTATGTAAGGATTTTGGTTAGTGGCAGTCTCAGGAGCTGGATAAACAAAGTGTTGTCCGGTACTAAAATCTATGAAGCTGTAAACACAAAACTGGCCATTCTGTAATTGTCCGCCGCGACATTTTACAGGCGATACTGTTCGAGCATCTGGATAAACGGTTCCTGATGGTAAAGTAGTAGAGTCACCAAGAACAATTGCTTTCGCCTTAGCAATACTAGCGTACGAGCTGGGATAACCAGTGCTAAAACTCGGGTCGACTGGTAGAGTTAGAGAAATTGAACCGACTAATAAAAACATAAAAGCCAAGGAAGCGGCTGCTAATCCGCTGTGAACTTTTTCGTTTACTATTTCCACTAACAAGGACCCTAATGAGGGTTTGGGTCTAGCTGGGGTATTGATACTCCCCTGCTTTGGAAACATTGGATGGTATTCCATTTTTGTTTTCGCCCTCTAGCTAATTTTGGCTTGAGGGGTATAGCTTTCGGCTATAAATACTTGCGCGTGAGCATACGGCTCTGTTGTCAAACTCCATTTTGTCTAATTTTCAATTACTTCGGCTGCAAACTTTCAAAAAATTTTTACCGTAATTACGTTCATTGCGTTAAAATTTTTCGTTTGAAATAATTGAATATTAACTCAAAAGCGAGTTTGGCAACGGAGCCTTTACGTGCCAGTGTTCATAGCGCTTAATTAATTGTGTTTTTGTTTCGAATTGGCGTTGATTATTTTGATCTTCGCCAATAATTTATTGAAACGTTACTCGTATTATAGCATAGAATAAAAAAAAATTCAAGACTTTATTGTTCTTGAAATTCTAAATTCTGGGAATAAATTTTCATAAGCAGCACATCTGCGAGGTGTGGTTCTGTTATAAGCATCTTTAACTCCCAAAGCGGGTGAAAAAGTATGATACCTACAACCATACAGTCGTTCTCTAGTACTTCGAAGTATTGAACTTCTTCATCATTCCAAATGTGTGAAATTTGCCGCTTCCACCAAAAATAAATAGTAGCCTCTGCTTGAAAGCTATTATCGCGTATCGTTTTTCTGTTAGTGGCTAGGCTTTTTACGTACGCAGAGAAGTTTGGTTTTCCATATTCATCAAACCGATTGTTTACTGGTTTGTTTTTTTCTGGCCTCATTATCTTTCCCCCCCTTCTGTTAAATAGTAGCAAATTTTAATAGTAGGTAAAAATAATACATTAATCTAAATCTGTAAATGGGTATTGGCTTGAAAAAATCTGAGACTTGTGTATAATAGATAATCAAAAAGGGTGCAAATACTCTGCACATAAATCTTGCAACCTGTTTCCTTGTTTATGAGTTGAAACGGTGAAGGTATGTACAGAGTATTTGCACCCCTTTTATTTATTCTTACTTTCTAGCCACAGGATTTCGTGTTTTACATCATTTTCTAAATGTGGGCTTGAAATAAAAGGTGTGGAAATAATTCTTTTCTTATTTAATTTAAGTGTTAGTATATCAGAAATTTGGATATTTGTCAATAGTATTGCTTAATTAATCCCTTATTTAAAGGGTTTTTTTGTTTTTGGCTATATAATTAACATTGTGTTTTAAGTTTATATGATTATAAGTTAGACAGACTAGGTTAGGTATTGTTAATATTGGCAATTGAGATTCCATATATTCAACTGGAGGAATAATTATCTTATGAAAACTCGCAAGATAGTTAGGTTTATTCTTAAGACCGAGTTGGTCGAGCATTTTATAGCAGGACTGACTCAAGCTGTATGCATGTTACTTATACTGAATGCTACAACCTTCGCCCAGATCCCCAAAACTCGTGTACTTAGTAACCAGCTATACGGATTTACGCTTCCAGAAGAGATTCTCAAGCAACCCTCTGGTCGAAATACCAAGAAAGCTGAGGATTTTTATGAAGATCTTTGGAAAACACCTCGAGTAATTAAGAATCTTTACGAGGTTGGGTCCATGAGCGAAACTGCTTTTTTAGTTCAATTTACTACGAACGTAAGTGATTCAGATGGAATAGCTTATGTAAATAGTATGTGTATGAAGCATTTCGGATTACACCCTAAAGTGAGCACAGAAAAATTCAAAAGAAAAGCTCGTTTGGCTTTTGCGATGATAGTCCAGAACACAGACGGGAAAGAGTTTGTGGAAGTACAGTTCGACATAGACTTTCCTCTCGCGCGACGAGGTTCGCTATCAGAGTTTTCATCAGACCTGTTGGATGCGATTGAAGCAGATGATGAGGTGGAAGTGTATCTTGAGCCAAATGAAGATCATCCCCATACGTTCATAGTGCGTATGCCACAAAAAAAATTTGCGGATATAAAAGAGTTGATAATCGACCACTTAGAGAAATCCGGATACGAGGTTGTTATAGACCAGTAATAGACTGGTCTTTTTTTATCCACTGTTGTTAATAACTTGTGTATAAGTGTGTATAGGTTATGAATATCCTATGGACACATGATATCCACATAGTGTTTCTCTGTTTCACATTATGATTGTTTACCAGAATCCAATTGCGTAACTTGTGGATTAAAATTTTGACCGTGTAGAAAAAAACCTACACCCCATTTTTATTGGGTTTTTGTTGAAAACAAAAAAAGACTCTTTCGCTAAAAGCGAAGAGTCTTTTGTTTTTGGTTTTTTCCTACTCCCCTGCTACGCGGAAGACTTCGTTTATGTCGGTTATACCGTCTAGGGCTTTTAGTAGTCCGTCTTGAACTAATGTAAGCATTCCGTTGGCGATAGCTAGTTTTTTTACTTGAACCATTGAGGGTTCGGTGGAGATTAGCTCGCGCATCTCGTCGTTTATTTCTATAACTTCAAATATTCCGATTCGGCCTTTGTAGCCAAGTTTGTGACAGCGGTCACAACCAGGAGACTTTTGAAATTTTAGTTCGGCTGGAACTTTTATACCACTTTTTTCTGGGACGGTGCCTAGAATTGCCTTCACTCTAGCTAGAATTTTTTCGTCCGGGATATCCTGGGTTTTACAATAAGAGCAAATTTTTCTAACAAGCCGCTGTGCAATGACACAGTTTAGGGCAGGACCGAGAACAAATGGTTTAACACCCATGTTGTATAGTCTTGGCACTGCTCCGGCTGCGTCGTTAGTGTGGAGTGTGCTTAGTACGACGTGACCAGTGAGGGCGGCTTGTGCTGCTGTATCTGCGGTTTCTCCGTCTCTAATTTCTCCTACCATCACAATGTCTGGGTCTTGCCTGAGAATTGCCCGAAGGGCTTTGCTAAAGTCGTAGTTGGCATTGTGGTCTATTGGGGTTTGGGTTATTCCTTCTAGTTTGTATTCGACTGGGTCCTCTATAGTAATAATTTTTACACCGGGTTCGTTGAGTTCTTTTAAGAAAGTATATAGCGTGGTGGTTTTACCGCTTCCGGTGGGGCCTGTGGTAATAATCATCCCGTTTGGTTTTTTTAGCTCGGTATAGACAACTTCTCTTGCTCTCCCTGTAAACCCAAGGTCGTTGAAACCCACGGTCAGACTACTGGAGTTTAATAGACGCATAACAATGCTTTCACCAAAAGCAGAGGGAAGTGTGGAAACACGCACGTCTATGGGAGTATTTTGGTAGAAAAAACCAATTCTTCCATCTTGGGGGACGTTTTCTACGTTAAGTTTTATTTTGCTCTGAATTTTTATTCTTGAAACCAATGGTTTTTGGAGGGTTTTTTGGAAATGCAATACATCTTGAAGAACTCCGTCTATTCTGAATCTTACTTTTATAAATTCGTTTTCTGGTTCCAGGTGAATATCGGAAGCACCTAAAAACACAGCTGCTCCAAAAACTCGGGTGAGAATTTCTGTGTGTGTAAGAGTGTTCTGTAAAATATTGTCTTTTAGGGCATAGAAGTCTTCGTCTAAATCTTCTTTTTTAAGTACCCTAATGGTCTCGTCCCTACTTGCACCCGGCCCTGTTACTTTTTGATAGAATTTTAGGACTGATTCAAAGTTTACTTTTGAAATTACATATATACTTGTTTGATACTTTTGTTTCCACTCGGCTAATTTGTTTGCGAGAAGTGTGTTGCTTGGATTTATGGTTGCTATTCTGAGATCATTCTTGTCTTTGTAGAAAACAACACTCTCTGCTGTTTTTGCTTCCTCAAAAGTGAGCATGCTCAATACGGAAAGGTCTACCGGAAAATTTCTAAAATTCATATATGGTAGACCAGACTGCTTTGCCTGATAGACAGCTTCTTCTTCTTGAAGCTTGCGATTGAATTCGCCTAGTGCAGTATCTAGTTTTTTTGGATCGTGTAAAAAAGAGTTTGCCATACCTTCTTATTCTAGAGTTACATGTAAAAAGTAACAAGTTATGCATAAAAAAATAACCCTCCTGAAGGGTTATTTTTAGAAGTTACTAACCAAGAAGCTGTTCAAAAGTTTTGTTTAGCGCTTCTTCAGCTTCGCTTAGCGACTGGTCCATAAAGGAAAGAGTAACTAGGGTGTAAAAGTTGAAAGAGGTACTTACTATTCCTGTGCTTGGAATGCTTGAAGTAATTTTTTCCTGGTGGATTTGTGGATGAAGTGCTAAATAAGCATCTATTTGCTGATCTTGTTCTAATAGTAGTGCTACTATTTTGAATCCAGATATATTGTCTAAAAGTTCGTGGAGAACACTTTCGGGTCTTACGTTTGAGTTCTCGAAGTCGGTTTTATCTAAATCGAGTTGAGTAAGAGTCGAAACTAAGACCCCTGGAGTGTCGCCTGACTTTAGGCGAGCCAATGCCCTACCCCAAACCTGCAAGAGCGCAAGTGGTTTTGTTTTATAGATGTACTGCACTGCTTCTTGGTGGTCTCCACCTAGGTCCATAAGTTTTGCTGCGACCGTAAAAGATTTAGGTGTTGTTCTTACGTCTTGGAAACTATGTGTCTTAGAAATTATTCCTGAGAGAAGGGCTGTTGCTATTTTTGGGGAAATTTTTTCAGAATCCAACCTGGCTAGTAATTCATAGACTACCTCAGAGACAGAAATTTGAGTAACATCTACTAAATTTAGGGCTCCGTAATACTCATTGGTGGCTTCTACATCTATATTAATGATTGGTGTTTCAAAGAAAAGGTTTGCTGAGCTTGAATAGAGGTCACCAAGGTCTTCTAGGTTGGTAGCTCCGATTGTTATTATGCATTCTGGTTTTTCTAACTTTGAAATTACCGTTACATCTGATTCTTTGAATTCACCTTCTTTTGGGGTTAGATAAATAACTGCAGTATCAGCGAGGGTTTCGTAAGTAAGTTCTCCTAGTTTGGTCTCTTTTGTATTTACTTGGATGGTTAATTTTTTTTCGGTAAGAGAAGATATGTTGCCCACCCTGCTTCCACCTAAAAATGCGATTTCGCTTGGCAGTTCTTCTTGGCTACTTAGTGTTACGGTTTTTCCTAGGGACTTCAAAAAGTCCGCAACCGCAATACCGGTAGCACCTATTTCGGGAGTAACAAATTTGGGTAGGCAAATGAGTATTCGACTACTATTTTTTACTCTATCTACTGCTGATTCAACAATTTTTTCATCCATAATACAAAGTTTTGTTCAAATGAGGGGGAGCGTCGCATATTTAGCAACAATATACCCTCTTGGCGAGCTCTATTCAATCATAGCAAAAGGGTAAAAATAGACAAAAAAAGAGCGGTTTCCGCTTCTTTTTCTGGCAAGCTAGGTAATATAGGGAATTTTACATCTGAAGTCAACGTAGGTAGAATTTATATACTTAGTTGATTAGATGAAAAGAACCCAAAAGAAACCAAAGAAGAATAGAGAATTACCAGATATCCAGGTTGTTATAGACGAACTGCCTGTTTTGGCGAAAAAACTAGCTGGAGACATAAAGGGTGGAGAGGTCTTCGGTTTGGTAGGAAACTTAGGGGCTGGAAAGACTACGTTTGTAAAACTTATAGCAAGCGAACTTCGGGTGAAAAGCAATGTAACAAGTCCGACTTTTGTTATCATGACTACACATTCCGGCTTGCTTGTGGGAAGTGAGACCGAAGTAGAACTACACCATTTAGACGTATATCGTCTAAAGCATCCTAGTGAATTTTTACAATTAGGAATAGCTGAGTTATTTAATGACCCTAAGGCTGTGATTTTCATAGAGTGGGCAGATAAAGTTAAGCATGCTCTTCCAAAATCTACGATATATATTGAAATAAAAAATGAGAAAAAACAGAAAATATTTGAAGATTAGGATTTTAGTTTTCTTGTCTTTGATAGCAATGGGTTTTTGTGTGGGCGAAAGCACTCCTGCCTACGCTCAAACCGTGGATGTTACCAGACCCACAGAGATACTAGAAAATGGAGTTGAAATACTCCTAAATTGTTCTGGTTGTAAACCTCAAGCTAAACAAATTATTCTACCCAAAGAGCTTCTTAAGCCCTTAAGGAATCCTGTTACTCTTCCGAACATAGACAGAAACATGATTTCCACAGACACAGCTGAGTCTGCGAATAGATATTTTGCGGGGTTACCAGACAAGCCGGTGCAGGTTCCTCAGACAAGCTATTACTATGACCCCAATCCTATATATAACTGGGTAATAAGTAACACAAAAAACTATGTAAGGCCTAGCCAAGAACCAATACTCGAAATTGAGGGTGGTAGGGCTAAAAATTTTGTTCCTCCTGTCGATGGTTTGTTAGTAGACTACAAGAAGACAACAGAGGAAATTATTTCTAAGCTACAAAACAACGAGACTAAGGTTTTGGCCACTACAGTTATTGAACCACCGACTAAAAAACTCTCTGAAATAAACGATCTTGGAATTGACACCCTGCTTTCAAGAGGAGAATCAAACTTCAGAGGTAGTCCTAAAAACAGAAGGCACAATATAAATATTGGGGTGTCTAGACTCAGAGGAATGATAATTGCACCAGGAGAAGAGTTTAGTTTCAATAAAAACATTTGCCCTGTAGATAAAGAGGGTGGTTGGCTTCCGGAGCTTGTGATAAAAGGTGCAGATGAAGGAACTGTCCCAGAGTATGGTGGAGGTTTGTGCCAAGTGTCCTCTACGACCTACCGTGCGGCTATGAAGGCGGGTTTGCCAATTACTATGAGGAAGAACCATTCGTATGCGGTGCAGTATTATTCCCCTCAAGGAAGCGATGCAACTACTTACTGTGGTGGAATAGATTTTAGGTTTAAGAACGATACGACAGGAAGTATTCTAATATGGCCATATTTAGTAGATAAAGACAACCTGGCGTTTGATTTCTATGGCACGAAAGATAACCGAGTTGTACAGCTAAAGAAACCAGTACAGTACGATAGAAAAAGTGATGGTTCTATGAAGGCAATTTGGGAGAGGACGGTAATAAAAGATGGTAAAGAGAAGCATGATGAATTCAAGTCTGTTTATTTACCCCCTGCACTGTTTCATAAAGAAGAAAAGTTGGATACTAAACCAGTTAACCCTACAGTAGGCATTCCACCAATAACTCCCCCACCAACAATACCGACTAACCAATAAAAAACGCCGCGAAACTTAATCTAGTTTCGCGGTTTTAGTTTGACTATATGTCTCCAATAGACAGTAGTGGTTTTAGGTAAAGGGAGAGAAAATAAAGTAAGCCGAGGAAGAGTGCTGTTCCTAGGTAGTAAAGTGACCAGCGTCTTTTATCTTCTTTTGTTACCATGGATACTTCTTCGGCGTACCACACATCCTCTTGCTTAGCCTGAGCGATAATGCGACCACAGAAAAAACAGATTAGCATTGTAAGTGGTAGGGTTACCAAGTGATACCAGTTTAGGAGGCTGCATATAAGAAAACCCCCAGTAAGCAACATAAGCGTGCGTGCGATCCCCTGCCACAAAGGTCTTACGTTTGAAAAGCGCAGTAACTGCACTAAGATGAATGCCATTAGGACCCAGTGCATTTTAAGGACAAGTGCGATGGTGGCCAGAACACCAACCCAGAAGTATTTTTTTGATACATACAGAGCCACCCTACCGCCGTCGAGTGGAGCAAGTGGGATTAGGTTGAGTAAATTGATAAACACCCCAATCTTAATGAGCTCATAATACTTATTACTACCCGTAATGAGACAAGTACCAAGTAGCAGGGCAACACCTACTCCACCCAATAGTGGGCCTGCGAGACTACCTTTGACTTCGTCTTCTGGCGCTAATTCCTCTTTAATACGGATAAGTGCACCAACGAAGGGTATAAACATTGGAGGTTCGGGGTTCATGCCAATTTTACGAAAGTAGAGCCAGTGCCCAGCTTCGTGAAATAAAATTAATGCTGTAAACAGAGCACCTTTCGTGGGACTACCAAAAAATAATCCATATAAAGCCGCGAAAAAGAACATACTTGCGACACTACTTGCCCAGTCCAGATAAGCAGACATGGGCTTATCGGCCCTTGTTTCTTCCATTGCAATTCCTCCTTTTGGAATTATCCCTGTCTGGGCTTATTAGAGAACAGCCAAGGATGTACTTAATGTGGTTTGTATCTGAAATTTAGATGGGTGAATATAACATAAATATTTGATATTTACCAGGGTATGGGGGTTGGGTTTGGGTATGTTGGGTTTATAATAAAGCTTAATATTGTTTATACTTCTTTATATGATTGAATTTTCTGAGACAAATATAGACGAAATTATCCCCGACTCTGCCCCCGATAGTCAGTTTGAAGTTACTTTGAGACCTAGTAGCTTGGGTGATTATGTGGGCCAGGAAAGCATTAAAGCAACGCTTTCAATAATAATGGAAGCAGCTAAACAAAGAAAAGAACAATTAGAACATATACTTTTCTACGGCCCACCAGGACTTGGAAAAACTACTCTCGCCTTAATAATAGCTAAAGAGATGGGTCAGAATATTAAGACCACTTCTGGTCCGGCCATTGAAAAAGCTGGTGACCTGGCATCTCTCTTAACAAGTCTCGAGCAGGGGGATATTTTATTTATTGATGAAATTCATCGCTTACCAAAAACAGTTGAGGAAATCCTTTACCCCGCGATGGAAGATAGGGTTTTGGATATAATGCTTGGAAAGGGTGCTGGTGCTAGAAGCATTCGAATGGACCTTCCAAACTTTACAATAATAGGCGCAACAACTCAGGCGGGTGCAATAGCCTCGCCACTTAGGGACAGGTTCGGTGCAACGTTTAGACTCGAATACTATGAACCAAATGAATTACAGAAAATAATATTGAGATCGGGTGGAATTTTGGGAACTGATCTTGAAGACGATGCGGGGATGGAACTAGCAAAAAGAAGCAGACTTACACCAAGAATCGCAAACAGGCTTCTTAAGCGGGTGCGTGATTTTGCCCAGATAAAAGGCCATGCTAAAATTGGGGTGAAAGCTGTGAGAGATGCGCTTGAGTTATTAGAGATCGATAGTGCTGGCTTAGATAAAAATGACCGTAGGGTATTGCTTACCATTATTGAAAAATTTGGTGGTGGGCCTGTGGGTCTCTCAACAATTGCCGCTGCTACGGGTGAAGAAATTAATTCTATTACTGACGTTTACGAACCCTTTCTTTTAAGAAGCGGGTTTCTAGCAAGAACACCTAAGGGTCGTATTGCTACTGAAAATGCTTACATTCATTTAGGAAAAATATTTCCTAAGAAAGAGCTACTCTAATTTATGCCTCAAAATATTGTGTATTTAATAACCGCGGGATTCTATTTCTTAATGATCGCGGTTTTCGGTTTTTTTAGCCTTTTTACGGCTTACATATTGGTACGTTATGGGAGATCTAGAATGGTCGCCCTAACTACTTCGGGTATATATACTATTTTCTTTTTAATCTTACTCGCTACTTCACTTAAAACACTCTCACAACTTAATGTAATTTAAAAATATGCATGAACTTTTTCCAGGACAAAATGAAGATGAAAAAATATATATAGTTGTGAGAGAGCATCCGGTACTTCTAGCTATTAAGGTTGTAATTTGGTTAGTATTTGTAGCTATTTTGTTTGGTTTTAAGGCTTATGGACCTACTGTACTACCCTTTCTGTTTTCTGGGCAGGCAGCGACAGTAATTTCTGTAATCCAACAGATTTACATACTCTTCCTTGCGCTATCTTTATTTATAATTTTTGTTCTGTATTACTTAAATATTCATATTGTTACTGAAATGCGGGTGGTAGATGTAGACCAGGTGGGGTTGTTCAAACACCAAGTTTCGATACTTAATATTTCCCAAATAGAGGATGTCACGAGTGACACTATGGGCATACTCGGAACAGTGTTCGACTTTGGAACGGTTTACATTCAGACGGCGGGAGCGAGGGAAAGATTTGAACTAGATAACGTCCCCCATCCGGGTCAACTAGCTAAAATAATTATTGATTTATTTGAAAAACATCAGGGGAAAAAACTAAGGTAATAAGCAAATGGGCTAATAGCCCATTTTTTTTATTTATAATATACTTAGATATCTTTAAGTGAATAATGTAAAAGGTATGAAGAATAAAGAAAAATCACAAAAAAAGAAAACTATAGTCGCAGTTAGTGGGGGTTTTGATCCGATTCATATTGGCCATGTAAGACTCATACAAGAGGCCTCTAGGTTGGGCGATGAAGTTGTGGTTATTCTGAACAACGATAACTGGTTAATGAAGAAAAAGAAGTTTGTATTCATGCCAGAGAAAGAAAGAAAAGAAGTTATTGAAGGTCTTAGGAGCGTAAGCAAAGTAATAATTTCTTCTCATAAAAAAAACCCTAGTGATATGAGCGTTGCAAAGGAGCTTGAGAAACTAAAACCAGATGTTTTTGCCCAAGGTGGAGATAGAAAGGATAGTAAGTCTATCCCTTCTGCAGAAACGCTTGTATGTGAAAAAATTGGCGCGAGGATTGTTTATAATGTGGGTTGGGGTGGGAAGGTGCAGTCGTCTTCGTTAATGGCAGCGAGAATGATTGAGAACGCAATAAACAATGTCTGTCCATGTAAGAGTGGCAAGAGCTATACAGAGTGTGGACTTAAAAATACGCCGGAGCATAAAAAACTCTTAAAGAATTTACTAAACGGATAAATAAAAAAACCAGTTATTAACTGGTTTTTTTCTTATTCTACTTCTTCTGCGATACTTGGTGTTAGGGTTACGTGTTGGGCGGCCATTTCTAGGGGATGAGTGGTGGTTATGAAGGTTTGGAATTTTCCCTGGAGGAATTTTAACAGGTAGGTTCGGCGGTTTTCATCTAACTCACTTAACACGTCGTCTAGCAATAAAATTGGGGTATCTCCTCCGACGGTTAGGTATTCTAGTTCTAGAATTTTTAGGGCTAAAACTTGGCTTCTTAGTTCACCTCTAGAGGAGAAGGGTGA
This sequence comes from uncultured Candidatus Saccharibacteria bacterium, assembly GCA_964384035.1. GTDB lineage: Bacteria > Patescibacteriota > Doudnabacteria > UBA920 > UBA920 > CAYLIB01. Next base: position 132,018 of record CAYLIB010000001.1, on the reverse strand, counting down.
TAGGTATAATCCCTCACTTTTAAGGTAGAAATCGTCACGGTGTGGACCAACCAAACTTGTCCCCAGAAGACGCTCTTTATCCCCCATTTTATCCACCTGAGCGGAAAAGTTTTCTTGTATCTCTTCAAGGGTGTCGCCCGCTATGGTTTCGTACTCTACCTCGACTGGCCGATGGAAACCAGAGATTGAAGTATAAACCTCAGCAATGTTTTGGTTTAAGAACTGAATATAACCTTTTCGGTCTAAAATTATTCTACTACCGAGTTCTATGAGTTGTTTATTCCATGCTGGAAGTGCTTCGGCGGTACCCTTACCCGCTTTTGCATCTAGGAGAAGTTTGTTTTTCTGGGCTAAAACTTTTTTGAAACTCGCACTATCATCTAAATAACCAATGTCTTTTTGAGAAAGTACCATGTTTAGATATTTTCTTCTAACTTCTGGCTGTTTCCCGAACATATCTACATCACTTGGTTCAAAAATTACGACTCTTAGGAAATTTTGAGCGTCTTTTCTTTTTCTCTTTACACCATTAATCCTAAAATTGGCATATATCTTTTCTCTGTTTTCTAAATATATTTCCAAAACCACATCTTCGGAATTTTTTTCGCACTGGAGACGAATTTCGGCTTGACTGGCTCCTTTTAGAAATATGAATTCAGCGTCGTCCCTGAAAGACTTGAATACTGAACCAAAATATACAGATTCGAGTAAGTTGGTTTTCCCAACAGCATTTGGACCGCTAAGTACTACCATCTGACTTGTAATATCTAGGTTTAAATCTGGATAATTTCTAAAGTTTTTAAGTTGTATGTTTTTTACGTGCATATTTGTTGTTTTAAAAAGAACTTTATTTGGGTGTTTAGGTTGTTATTGGCATTACCAGGTATAAATATTCGTTTTTGTTTTTGGGAGAAAAAATAACTGGACTGGTGTTGTTTATTATTTTTACTGTAACAGTATCCCCTTCTATAACACTTAGAGCATCTTGTATATATCTGTGGTTAAAAACAATTTCCCCTGCTGGACCTGTGACTATAGCCTCCACCTCCGCATTTCCTTCTCCAAAATTCTCTGAAATCGCTTTTATTTTTAAACTATCTTCATAAGAAAAGTGAATGGTGTGTGAGCCCTCAGAAAACACACTGGCTGTTTTCAGGGCACTTCCCAATGCTTGTTTTTTCACTTCGATAATAGTTTCGAAATTCTTGGGGATTATTTCTTCATATGGGGGAAAGTTTCCATCTATAAGCCTACTGACTACCTGGGTTTCTTGGAAACGGAAAAGAATTTGGGTATCCCGTGCTTGAATTTCTATGTTTCCTTGCGAAGAACCAATAATCCTAGATATTTCTGATACGGTTTTATTTGGTACAAGTAATTTTCTACTTTCTGTTGGTTTTTCCAGAGTAATAAGTCTTTCTGCTAAACGATAACGATCGGTTGCAACTAACTTTAAGTTTTTGTCGTTAAACGAGAATAGGACGCTTGAAATTTCTGGCTGGGCTTCTGAGTTGGCTGAGGCGAAGACAACCTGGTCTAAAGCGATTTTAAAGCTCTCAGCGGGTAAGTGAACAACTTCCCCACCCTCAACAGTTGGGATGATTGGAAATTCTTCTGGTGAGATCGTTTTTAATTTGGCCGAAGCAGTTTCAGTTGATATGAAAAGCTCAGTCCCTTTAAGTTCTAGGGTAATGTTTTTATTAGGAAGAGAGTTTACTAAGTCACTGAAGGGTTTTGCAGGAACACAAACCCCACCTTCGGTATCTATTTTACAGCGAACATAGGTGTTTATTGCGATTTCTAGGTTTGTTGCTGAAATCTGAAGCTGACCAGACTCGGTCTTTAAAAGTACGGTATTTAAAACAGGTAAAGTGAGACTGCTAGTGATAATTTTAGAAGCAGCACTTAAACCTGTTTTTAGATTTTCTTGCGTGCAAACAATTTTCATATGGGTGGGTGGCGAATAATGAATGAAGAATGACGAATAACGAGTAGTCTCTGTTTAGGATTTTGTTTTGCACACTTTTTTGTTTTTTACTTATCAGGTGAGATTTTATAACTATATTTTATGACCTGATTTTTATGTTATCCACTCTCTGTATTATTTATTAGTTTATAAATTAAATAAATAGTAATAGTAATAAGGGCTGGGGAGAAGCGGATAAGTTAAGAATAGTGAATGAAGAATAGTGAATGAAGCATGAAGAGGAGAGATAACTTGGGGGTGAAGGTGGGGACTATTTAGGATAACTTTTTGGTGACAGTTTTTATCTACAGGGTTATCAGTTGTTTACGTACAGTTTTTCCATAAGTAGATCTAGCTCTTGTTTTATGGAAGGATCGTTGTTTGTTTGGCCTTCAATTTTTTCCACAGCGTGCATAACTGTTGTGTGGTCTCTGCCTCCAAAAAATTCTCCTATTGTAGGAAAAGAGCTGGAAAGTTCCTTTCTGGCTAGGAACATAGCAATTTGTCTGGGTTTCACAAATTCTTTTCGGCGAGACTGTTTTATAAGGTCTTCTACGGTTAAATTGTAGAATTCTGCAACAAGTTGGGCAATTTTTTTGAGACTTGTGACCTTTTTCTTCGCCTGAACCATACCCGCTAGAATTTCTCTCGCTTGGTCTATAAACAAAGCCTTATTTTGCATTTGTTGATAAACAACGAGTCGGTTAAGTGCGCCTTCTAGTTCACGGATGTTGGTGACTATATTTTCTGCTATATAGAATAAAATATCTTCTCCTAAGCTGACGCCTTTTTTTGACATCTTGGTTCTTAAAATGGCCATTCTGGTTTCTAGGTCTGGTGCTTGTATGTCTGCTACCATTCCCCACTCGAATCTGGAAACCAAACGAGCTTCTATAGATGGGATGTCTTTAGGAAGACGGTCTGAGGTTAGGATGATTTGCTTACCGCCCTCTCTTAGTTCGTTGAAGGTGTGGAAAAATTCTTCCTGAGTTCCTTCCTTACCAGCAATAAATTGAATATCGTCGATGAGAAGCATGTCTACCCCTCGATAAACTTTTTTGAATTCCTCGGTGCGTTTCCCTTGTATGGCGCTAATATAGTCGTTAGTGAATTTTTCACTAGTGACGTACAGAATTTTTGCAGAGGGCTTATCTAAGAGGTATTTGTTTCCGACCGCCTGCATTAAGTGGGTTTTTCCGAGTCCTACGCCACCGTAAATAAATAGTGGGTTGTATTGGCTTCCTGGGTTTTTTGAGACTGCTTGACTAGCAGCATGGGCCAACTCGTTATGCTTTCCGATAATGAAACTTTCGAAGATATATCTTGGATTTAATCCTGATTGCTCGCTTGTTTGAGGGGGAAGTTCTCTTACAGGTACAGTTGGTGCTTGAACATATTCTGTTGCTGTAAAACCTACGTGCGTAAGAGATTCAGTAGGGTTTGTGGCAGGAGGGGTTGGCTCTGGTTTTGCTATAGGGGTGTTGCCAAGTTGGTATTTTATAAATTTAACTTCTGGTGCAAGGCTTTTAAGTGCTTTCAGCATATCGGCATGATATTTGTTTGCAATCCAGTCTCTTGTGAAGGCACTGGGTACGGAAACATATATAGTGTCTTCGGTCCGCTCGGCTACGCTGGTGTTTTTAAACCAGGTGTTAAAATTGGCGCGACTAAGAGTGACCTCTAAATTACCCAATATTGCTTGCCAAAGTTGCTCATTAGTCATAGGAATCGAATTTGTTTAGGTTTCTTAAATATTTTCAGTGGATAAGGTTCGTTTTCTTATTCTAATTGGTAGTTATCAACATGTAAATAAAAAATTAAAACCGCATATTTTAGCGGTTTTAATTTTTATAGTGCAAAAATTGGGGATAAGTTGTGTAATATGTGGATATCTTTGGAAAACTTCTGGAAAAATCCTTGTGTATTATTCGGTATGAGTGTGGATAAGGGGATTATTTGGTGGATTTTGTTGGTTTTTTCTTCTCTGTGGATGCTCCTGCTACATTTCCTTCCTCTTGTGAATCGTCTGTCTGTAGAGGTGCGTATTCTATTACTTTGGAAGTGCTGGGTCTCCACAGTATGGCTTTTTTTGCTTCTTTGAAGATTAAAACTTTATCTCCTTCTGATGCGTTTTTGAAAAATGGTTGATTTTGTAGTTTGGATACATCGGTAACAGTAGCTATTGTTGGTTGTTCTCCCTGTGGAAGGGTAATGAATTTCCCCACTGTTTCAACGAGATTTGCGTTGTTGTCTGCAAGGCTAGGGTTTGAAGCTTTAGAAAGTTGGGATCTTATTTCGGAGAGCTGATTTTTGGCTTTATTAAGCTCGAGGTGTTCGTATATTGCGAAGCTGCTTGCTCCTATAAATGCAACGGTTAGTGCGGCTACGGCTGTGGTTGATAAGTTGTGAGAAAAATAATTTTGTGACCAGTGTTTTGCTCTTGAAATAGCTGATTTTGAAAGTACTATGGGCGTTACGTTTTGGGGTTCTGGGTGAATTTCTTGAACAGGGATATTAGGAGTACTAATTTCTTCCTTGGTCTGTGGGGATTCGTCGTCTAATTTTTGTTTTTTGGTAGGCATATTTATATATTTTTAAGTACGTATAGTATAGCAAATGAGAAAGCCGGGTTTTTAGCCCGGCTTTTTCGTGATTATGGGGATCCTCCACCACCGCCGCCTTGACCTCCACCAGACTGGCCGCTACCACAGCCACTGCCACCACCGCCTGGTGTATCACCGCCACTAAAGGTTACGGTTGGTGGTGAGATATAGCTGTTACCACCTGCGGTTATGTTTACAATAGTTACCGAACCGTTGCTTATTGTTGCTGTTGCGGTAGCCCCGCTTCCCCCACCACCCGAGAAGCAGACGTTTGGAGCTGCTACATATCCACTACCACCCGAGTTAATAGTGACGGATATAACGACTTGTGAGGAAAGAACGGCAGTTCCAGTAGCTTGTATTACCCCACCGGCTCCTGCGCCACCACCGCTTTGGCCAACACCACCACCGCTTACACCACTGTCTCCCCCGCCACCCGTGGCTCCTCCACCGTTTCTAATAATTAATCTCCAACAGACACCGTTATTGCTTCCGTCTATGGAATTTTGACCTAGTGTTACGTTATTTGTGCCACCTGCACAACCAGAATCTTTTATATATACATAGTTAATTATTGCAGTTCCTGTGAGATTGATATTCCAGCGAACACCTGCTGAATCTGAACTAATTATTACCGGTACACCTTGAGACCCACCAATAGTGACTGTTCCCGCAAAACCATAAGTGCTTCCGTTACCAAATTGAATAGTTTTTTCGGAAGAAGGACTAAGTGTAAAGTTGTAGAAGTTGGTTGGAGTCGTTGTACCTTTTACCTGTGAAGTAGTTCCCGTTGGGTTTATAACAACCGTACCGCTATTGTGGGTAAAGGTTCCGTTGTTTATGAAATTACCACGGATAGTAAGGCTATTTGTGTTAGAAGCACTTAAGGTGCCGCCTATGGTTAGGTTTCCGGTTACGGTGAGGGTTGGGTCGTTTGTGTTAAGTTCTAATGTACCGGCGGTAATAGTTAGGTTATTACTTACAGAATAGGTTCCACTCGCAGGGGTAAATGTATTACTTGCTCGGTTTACCGTTAGGTTGTAGTAGGTGAGGGCGGGGATTGTGGTTCCGGTTGTGGTGGTAGAGTTAAAAGCTATGGTTGAAGTTTGGGCTGTAAATGTACCCGTGCCTGAATATACAGTACCGTTACCAGTGAGTGCAATTGTACTTGAACCACCGTTTAGTGTTGAATTGCTCGTTACGTTAAGTATATCTTGTATGCTAATTGTTGTGTTTGTTCCTCCAATAGTCACGTTTGTTTCATTAACTGAATTTCCAATAACTAACCCGCCGAAGGTGATGCTTCCTGTAGTACCAGAACAAGATACTCCATTTGATCCGATGCAGGGCGTACCACCCACTCCAGTGAGGATTGTTGTAGTTGTGCCGCTGTTTTGTAATAGAGTTTGACCGCTTGCGACCTTAATACTTCCGGAATCAGAGTAGTTTATGTCGCCCACGATTAATGCATTTGAACCCATGTTCAAAGTACCATTTGTAATAGTGAGATCGCTTTTCACTGAAGTAGCGGTGCCCGCGTTGAAAGTGGGATTACCAGATGTGGCGTTTATTACAAGATGTGGGAATGAGGAAATACCAGTCATTGAGTTGGTTGCGAAAGCTGTTATTCCCGAACTTGAACTATAAGTCACTGTCGCAATGGAATCGAAACTTACTGTCCCTGTATTTACGATTGGTGTTCCAGATCCACTAAGTGTCCAATTTTTTCCAGAGGCATCATCTAGAAATTGGTTAGCTGCTACGGTAAGCACATGGGTGACGTTAATGCTTTGATTTGAGTCACCTGATGTGGTTGTACCTTCAACACCAATACCGTCGCCGAATGTTAGGTCATAAAATGTCCATGTTCCGCTTCCACCCCAGCCGCTATTTGTATCGCCGTCGGTTAAGAAATTTCCTCCGGTCATATTTATAGTACCGCTTCCTGTTACATCTCCGCCTAGAACAGTTACATTTTGATCCCCTTGCAAAACACCAGTGTTAACGGTAAGAAATCTGTTTACCTTTAGGGCGTTTGTCGAAACGGACCAAGTACCGCTACCTGAAATAGTTAGGTCGTGGAAAGGATTACTATTTCCTCCAGCGACTATGGTTTTACCTGTTCCTGTGCCATCGAAATTTACTACTCGTCCACCATTGCTAAATGTCCCAGAGTTTGTCCATGAACCGGCAACGGTCATGTCGTTTGTGTTGCTTGCTTGAAAAGTGGTATTTGCATTTATCACTATACTACCATTTATATCTAGGGTCGGATTGTTGGTGTTTGCGGTAATAATTATGCCGGTGTTAGAGCCATTGCCTAAGGTGAGGTCGTTGCTGATATTAAAAGCCCCAGAAGCAAGGGTAAATGTAGAAGAATTGGCGGATGGTTTTAACTCCAGGTTGTAATAGGAAAGATTTGGAACGGTTATGCTGGTTCCGGCAGTTAGAACCGTAGTTGACGTACCAAAGTTGAAGTTGCTGGATACTGCGTTTATTGGACTGCTACCGGTGATAGTAATTGTGGTTGAACCGAGAGACAGTGTACCCGCCTGAATAGTGAGGTTACCAGCTAACTCTGAATTATTAGACATTGTCCACGCCCCACCAGGACCGTTGAGTACTAAGTCATTGAATTTACCCGTGCTACCAGTAAGTGTACCCGAGATGGTTTTGCCGGTTGTTAAGGCGTTTAAGATAACCGTACTAGAGCCTGCTGTGAATGTGCCATTGTTTGACCAAGAACCACCTACAGAGAGGGGAATTGTGGAAGATGCTTGTAGGACACCAGTAGAATTTATGGTTAGGTTGCCCTCCACGGTTAATCCTTTGTCATTAGTTTCGTTATCTAAAGTTGTGGTACCAGTGTCACCACTCTTACCAATAGTTAAGTTACCAGTTACATAGAAAGGAACATTGCCGTTGGTAGTTATGGTGTAGCTGGAACCAGTTGTATTACCAAATGTTAAATTGTTAAACCTCCAGCCGGTAGGAGAGGTGTACCAAATAACAGCATCGTCACCGTTACCTGCGGCTTGGTCGAGTCCACCTGCGATATATCTACCATTAATTGGATCGTAGGTAACAGAATACGCGTCTTGTTTGGCTGTGTCGCTATCTATTACCTGAGCATTCCATGAAGAAGTAGGGGATGTGGAATCCCATAAAATAGCGTTGTTGTTTTGTAAGCCTGCGCCAACATATCTTCCAGTAGCGGGGTTAAATGAGGTTCTACCGTGTATGCTTTCGAAGTTTGCGTCGGTACTCATGTTGGTTTTGGTCCAGGTACTAGAAGGAGTGGTTGCGCTCCATAAAACTTGGTCGAATTGGAACGAACCGTTAGCGTCATTAACACCATATACTAAATATTTACCAAGAGTTTTGTCGTAGTCGATCCAGTAAGCAGCTTGAAGGTTTGTGGAGTCGTCAACAAGACGGGCTGTCCAACTAGTTAAGTTGCTAGATTCCCATACATAAGCGGCGCCACTAGAAGTACCACTTTGAACTTCTCCAACAGCGACGTAGAGTTTGTCGTAAGGGTTATAGATGACAGACTGAACATTGTCGAAAGAGCTACCTGTAGCAAGTAGATTACTTGTCCATGAACCAGCAAGGCTTGTAGCGGTCCAAATATAACCGTCTACGTTGCCAGAGTGATCACTGTTTCCAGCGACGACATAAGTGCCGTTTTGGTAAATAATGTCTATTGCATTTTGGGTACCGCTATTTGAATAAACGGTTCTAGCTGTCCATGAAGTAAGGTTGGTGGATTCCCAAACTGTTGCGTCGGTAGATTTTGAGCCGGTTACTAAATATTTTCCATTAACTCCATCGTAATAAATTTGGCCAGTGGTTGGTGAACCGGAGGTTTCTATATCGTGAGGAGTCCAGGAAGCGGGGTTGGTGGATTCCCAAACAATAGCCTTGCCAAGACCGGTATCGTAACCAACTGCAAGGTAGCGTTGGTTAATACGATCAAAAATCATACCGGTAATTCTTTGGGTTCCAGAACCACTTTGAAGGGTGACTTCGGTAGCTGTCCAAGTTAAACTACTACCCCCACCAAAGGTTTTGCTAGCGCCATTAACCCTTTGTTCAAACGTGCCACCGGATAAGTTGATGGTTCCTGCTCCTGATACAGAACCGTTTACACTCATTGTGCCTGAACCTGAGCCAGTTAGGGCGCCGGTGACTGTAAGGTTACCAGTTGTGGAGAAATTACCGTTACCAGTTATGAAAGTTGTGTTAGCCGAAACTGTTGTGTTTCCAGTGACATTAATTACAGGGTTGTTTGTGGCTGCGGTAATAGTAACGTTGGTATTGCTCCCATTTCCAATTGTAAGGTTACTGTTAACAGTAAGGGTCCCAGAACCAAGAGTGGCAATAGGGCTATTTGTGGTTAATCCTAGATTTAAATTGTTGTATGTTGTAGCCAGGATTAATTGGTCACCGTTTTTACTAAATAGGGTAGTGGTTGGTGCGGTGAAAGTACCACCGTTTACACAGAGAGGCATGGCCGTGGCGTAATCATTAGTACAAGTAGAATTTGTTCCTCCGCTGTTTAGTTCCAAGGTCTCAGAGCTGCCGCTATAAGTTCCGACTATTTCCATGGCTTGGGTTAAGACATTGCTTCCTGGTGCGTATGTAGCGCCGGATTCGATTAACAATTTACTATTGTTTGTAAATAGGTTAACGGCCATACATGCATCGATATCAGAATCGTTGTCGCAGTCGTAGGTGTTTATGTTGCTGTTGGTAAAAGTGTAGTTTCCGCTAAGCCTAATACGATCTTTAGTTACTTTGAGTCCGGAAATAGTTACGGCCGGGCTAGCTGTTTTAGTGTAGGTTGTACCGATATCTCCACCATTGGTATTCATAAATATTACAACCATTTGATTTGAACCTGCAGTAACTGTGATATCAAAAGCACCGGTGCTAGCGTTACAGCTTCCAGAAGTTGGCGCGTTGCCGTTTATAGATACAGATATGTTTTGGGTTGAACCATTACAGCCACTCCAAACTGTTGGGGTACCGGCTTGGTCGTTGTATGCGTTACCTTGAATTTGAATACTAGTGTTAAAGATCCAGCAGGCGCCGTTATTGTTGCCGTTGGTGTTGCCCGTGCCGCCCATGTCTATGGTTGGACTTGAGACAGTACAGGCTGACCAGGTTACTGTGGTGTAAGTTACGCTTGAGCTGACTAGGTTTGTGGTATTGATGGTCCAAGATGAAGAACCAGTTGTGGAGTTTAGGGTTACGTCGTTTCCTGCACCGGATGAGCCGGTTAGGGTAAGGGTTCCGGCTATTGCAAAGGTTTGCCCTGCAGTGAACAGTAAATCCTTACCAGCGGTAGTGACGGTTAAATTTTTAAAGGTAGTAGCGCCAGAGATAGTTGAATTTTTGGTATTGTCATTGAAAATAACTGTGCCAGTATTGTGGGCAAAGCTGGTAGTGGTACCAGGGGTGTTGGTGAAGTTGCCACCAATGGTTAAGTTCCCTGTTGGAGCTGTAACGGCACCGGCAGTGACCGTGAAGTTGTTGGCTACTTCTGCGGTGTTGCTAAAAGTCCAACCACCGGAAGCGTTGTTGAATGTAATATTATAGAATTTACCAGTTAAGCCCGTGAGTGTTCCTGCAATTGAATCACCCGTATTTACTGAATCGAATGTAATTGTGCTATTTCCTGCAGTAAAGATTCCGTTGTTAATCCAATAATCATCGATAGTGAAGCTGGCAGTTGAAGATGCTTGTAGGGTACCAAGGGAGCCAATATACACGCCTCCATTACAGTCGATAGTTCTGTCGTTGGTTTCATTATCAAAAGTAGCTCCATAAGTACCGTTATCACCGATAGATAAGTCTTCGGAAGTAATAATGTTGCCAGAACCACCAGTGGCGGTTCTTGTTATGCTTGTAGTTCCAAAGCTAGTAAGTGTTTGTATGTATAAGAAGCCAAAGGTCCAATTATTGTTTCCTGTGGGTCCAAACGAGCAAACGCTTTTACCACAAAGAATAGATAAGCCTGCGCCTCCCAGCTGGTTTATTGTACCCGCACCCGTGAAATCACCTTGAATTTCCGTGCTATCTCCTGGGATTAAGGTAGCTCCTGAATTTATTGTTGTTGTATTATGAACAATAAAGGTTCCTGTGTAATTTTCAGAACCACTTAAGGTGAGATTATAAAATTCGATGAACGCTACGGTGGTTAGGTCTATGTCACCGGCTGAGTTGGTAGCTGTATAAACAACAGTACTGTTACCATAAGTGAAAGTTCCGTTATTAGTGAAAACTGTGTTCGTATTGCCTGTATTCGCTATGGTAAGCGTGTAACCACCGTTTGACATATCTAAGGTGTCTTCCTGTGCGGCTGTTCCGTCTATGTTTAATGTGTCAACTGTAATTGAGCTAGCCAGTGTTAGTTTATTGTTCGCAACTGTTCCGCTGGTTTTATTTAGTGTGACCTTACCAATGTTTTGTATCGACGAAGTGCTGTCTGTATAAGTAGCAGCGGTGGTACCGTTGAAAGTTGTGATACCAGTGCCTTTGGTGTATGTTGTGTTGTTAGTAATGGTGAGGTTTCCGCCAATATTTATAGTGGGATTATTAGTAGCTGCTGTAATGGTTCTTCCGCTACTCCCAGTACCTAAGGTGAGATTACCACTCACTGTTAGTGTAAGCGATGCTGCTGATCCGAGTGTGTGAGTTACAGCACCGCCGGGCTTTATACCTAGGTTTCCATAGCTAATTGTTGTATCAGCGCCATCTCTAAGCGCAATATTGGTAGCACTTGTACCAGTGAAATCTACTGTACCGCTTGTAAAGGTGACCAAACCTTTTACACTGCTGGCACAGTCTGTGTTGTTTATACAAAGAGGCTGGGCCGTGGTGGATCCGCTACCTGCTAGAGTTAGTGTAAAAGTAGAAATACTAAAAGTGTCAGCATTCGTAGAGCTGGAGTGGCCAATTTTTAATTGTGTAGAGACTGTTGCGTTACCACCTAGGGTAAAGGTGTTTGCAGTACCAGCGGCGTCGTTGGTGTTGTCTAGGGTTAAATTGTTGTAGGTCGCAGATGCCACGATAACACTTGATCCGTTGGTGGTTGGGTCTAAAACAACAGTGTTTCCATTGGCCGTGAAAGTACCGGTTACGCAAAGGGGAGATGCAGCTGAGTCGGTACAGGTTGTGTTGGTGCCTGCTCCACCAAGAGATAATGTTTCGCTTGCCCCGGTATATATACCAGCTATGTCTAATTTCTCGGATGTTACGTTTCCGCCAGGAGCAAAAGTCGCTGTGCTGGCGATTTTTAGTTCCCTGGTTGTTGCCCATCCTGTACCAGCGATAGTAAGGCTGGGGGTGACGGTTGCGTCGAAGCCTATATCTTGGTCGGTACAACCAGTACCAGCGCTGGTGTCGCAGGCAGTAAGGTCACTTATTGCGATGTTGCCAATGTGGAAATTTTCTATTCTTACTTGGTCTCTTACTACTTTAATACCGGTACAATCTGGGGTACCCGCGCATGAAGTTCCGTATTTAAATACTGTAGTTCCTTGGACTCCGGAACCGGTTGTGTCGAGCCAGATTGTTATTAAGTCGCCCGCGACTGGGTTTGATACGGTGAAGCTAAATGCACCAGTCGTGACCACCGAGTTTGTTGTGAGGGCTGTGGCCCCATTTACTGAAAGCTTCATTGCGGTAACTGTTCCATATACCGTTGTTTCGTCGTTTGTATATACAAAACCAGAAATCGTTCTGTTAATAGGGAAGAGCCAACAAGCACCGTTGTTGCCACCGTCAGTGCTAGTTGTCAGGGTAATGTCTGTGCTGGCAGGACTTACTGAGCAGGCGCTCCAGCTGACTGTGACGCTGGTTACAGATTCTGTTCCTTGGTGGTTTATGGTCCAGGAGCCGCTGTCGCCAGTTTCTCTGGTGAGCGTGATGTTAGTAAGGGTTAAGACACCACCGGACGTGGTTGTAATAGTAGTGCCGGTATCGACTTGGATTATTTTTGTGGAAGTCGTGGAGGTGAAGTTATAAAAAGTAGTAGAGCCGGTTATGACAGAGGTGGCAGTAGTGTTGAAAACAGTGGTGCTGCCGGTTGGAGCGCTAAACGTACCGCTGTTGGTAAAATTGCCACCTACAGTAAATGAGGCGGAGTTGTCTATGGTGAAAGTTGCGCCAGTGTTGATAGTAACGTTGCCGGTAACTGTTACCGCTGCTCCGTTAGTGTCTGCGTTGGCGCCGTTATTTGTACCATTACCAACTGTTAAATTACCCGCGACGGTTAGGGTTTGAGCTCCTGAACAGATTGTTTGTTGGGTTGCGCCACCCGGTCTTAGGCCTAAGTGGTGGTAAGAAGCTCCGCTACATGTAATGGTCGCTCCGTTTCCTGTGTAGTTTACGGTGCTTGTGCTGCTCGCAGTGAATAAGCCAGTACCAGTTATGGTGATTGGGGTGCCGGTGTTAGAAAGAGTTACAGTTCCGGTGCCTGTTACAAATTCATTATCGGAAGGGATAGTTATTGTTCCTGCGACTGAGATAGTCGGGTTATTTGAGGAGCCGCTTAAGATTATGTTTCCGGTAGAAAAAGCTATACCGTTCAGCGTAAGATTGTTGTTTATTGTTAAGGTTCCGCTACTTATGGTTTGTGTGTAATCACCTACACCTAAATTATTTGTTGTAAGTTGTAGGTCGTAGTATGTGGTGGCTTTTATGTTAAAAGATCCATCATAAGCATATGTAAATAAGTTGCCGGTTTCAGGGGTGAAAGTTCCGGAGGTTATTACGAAAGGTGTACCGGAACCTGTAAGCGTAATGTCCCATGTGCTCGTTTTTAAGTTACCGTTTGAAATTGTTAGCACACTGGATACAGTAATATTGTTACCACTTAGGGTCCATTCGCCACCTACACCGTTGAAGGTTAAGTTTACGAGCGCGTCGCCACCGGAATCGAAAGTTTGACCGGTGGTGGTTGATGTCATGTTTAGGGTTGAAGTGCTTTGCCAGTTTGTGACTGATGCGGAGTCGACGAAGTAAGACCCAGCTACATTTACTGTGGTTCCTGTTTCGACGGTGAAACCTCCGTATGATTCTAGGTTATAAGTACTAACCGTTTGGTTGGTTTGAAAAGTAGCACCGAAAGTAGTATATAGGCGTTCTTGGGTAGATTGGCCAGTAGAATCTACAGTTAATTGACCACTACCGTTTACATCGAAAAATATATCTTCGTCACCACTCACGGAATTATCCCAGTTATCGAGTTCACCCCAGCCTACCGTTGTACCGTCGTCACTACCTATAGTGAGCGTTTCAGAGTAGAGTCTGATGTTAGTCATGTCGTTGCCCACACCGTCGAAAACAGCTACTCCCACAGCCTCGCTTGCGTCTGCAACATTGTCGATCCATACATGAACGCTGTTATAAATTACTGGCCTGACATCGGAAGAAATGCTGTAGTTGCCTGAGCCATCGGTGGTACCTGTCCAAACAGAGTAACCATTTATATTAGCTTTAACGGTTAAACCGGCAGAACAGTTGGTGGTTTTGTCGAACTGTTTGCAAATACCGGAAATTGTGAACTGGGTTGGTATATATTCAACCAAAGCCCACATGGCAGAAACTTGGATGCTTGAGGCGGTGTCTACTGTTTCGCGCACACCTATTTGCATGGAATCGAGTTCTGTAGTTGTCCAAGCATCTTCTCTATAGGGTCTGGTGTAAGCAGTAATGGGATAGCTTCTTGGTGTGGCTGAGTTGTTTGTAAACCAGGTTGTGCTGGTACCCTGTACACCCATGGTTTCAATTGGTGAAATACCTGTATTAGTTTGTGAAGCTTCTTTTAATCTGACTCCGAGAGCCATTGTAGCGGCGGCGGAAATGTTCATACGAACACCGACGGAGACGAGAGTAATGCTGCTGGAATATAATCCGGCAGTCGCTGTGTCTTCTACATTGTTTTCTTCTACAGCTCCAACGGTACTAGTTACTACGCCGTCTGTTACGTCGTTAGGTGTAACCTCATCTACACAGGTATGATCGGCTGCAACGCAGTTTAGACTGGTCCAGGCGGTGTTATCACCAGCGGCGTTTGGTTTTAAATGAACTATGGAACCAGCCCCAGGATAGCTGGTTTGGGTAACACCTACGTTTTTGTTTATTGCTACATCATCAAAATTCCAATCACCTTGGGTTTGGGCTTCGCTGTTTAAGTTAGCACCAACGCGAAAACGAGTAACACCGTTGGTTAACGCGCGGTTGCTTGCCGTCGCAAAGTTAGTTCCATCTATCCTTGCTTCCATAACGTGGCTTCCAGAGGCAGCGGTGCTGTCGAACTGCATTTCTATTCTGTACCAGGTGTTGGTGGATAATGCAGAGGAAGCGGAGCCTACGGCACCGTCTTCGTCGTAGAGCCTTAAGAGTCTACCGCTATCTAGTGTTATGTATTCTCTAACTGTTCCGCCAGAATCGTAAAAGCCAATAATACGATTTTCTGCAGTGGGGGCAGTGGTTATGTATAAATAAGTACGTAAAAAGAATTTACCGTTGTCGTTAGCGGAGGCGATGGTTTTTTCTAGGTATTCAGCGGTGGCGCTTGCGAGACCATTAGTTCTAAGCGAGGCTGCACCACTCCTTTCGTTTGCTGTATCTATGGACATGGTACCGGCAGTCGCGTCCCATTCTATACCTGCTGTGGTGCTTTGTTGCTCGAAACCACTAGACCATAAACGTCCACCTTCGCTCGGGATGTATTCTACGGTCACCCAAACGGTTGAGATACTAACTACCGGGTTACAGTCCGTGGTATTTATACGAACTTGATAACTGTTTACGTCGGTAGGGGTAATAATGCCGCCTTGGGTTGTGGCTACGTCGTCGTAAATTGTAAGTTTCGGGTTTTTTGGTGCAGTATCGTCGTTCGTGTTCCATGCGGTAGCTGCTACTGTAGTAGTTGTACCAATTTCAGTGTTGGATCCGTCTACGAAACCTAGGTTATAGGTGGCGTTTGTTGCGGTTGCAGTGGCTACGCGAAGGTTTGGTTGCAGCATTCTAATTGTATCGGAAGCATTTCCAATGCTTGTGAAGTCTTCAAGGGTGTAATCGTCTATGTTTCCAGTCGCTGAACAGCTTACTACATCTGTTGCATCGTTCGGAGTGACTTCGTCCACTGCGGTGTAGTCACCTGTCCAGGCGACGTTTGTTCCGTTTCCGTTTGGTCTTAAGACTATAACTTTTCCTGCTCCTGGCCAGTTGTTGGTTACACCGGTGGCGTCTTGGTTTACCGCAAGGTCGTCCCAGAAGAAATTAGCTGTGGTGGAAGTCAGGACGCCCCATTGCATGGTCATTGCACCGTTAGCAAGGTTTACGTTGGTTGCGCTGGCAAATTCCACACCGTCTAGTCTGGCTCTGGCAATAGAGTCGGCTGTGTTGGCAGTGCCGAAGTCCATTAAGAGCTCGATTCTATACCAAGTGCTAGTAGCGAGGGCGCTGGAAGCGCTACCAATTTGCGCATTGTCTTCTTCGTTCCAGAGTTCCAGAGTTCTGTCGGTATTCATTCTTATGCCAACTTGTCGGGTGTTTCCAACGTCAAAAAAGGATAATATGGCTGTTTCTACACCTGGGGCACTGCTTATATTTATGTACGCCCGATACGCTGTTCGTGTAGCGTTATCGGCAGTTGCCCAGTCGTATTCTGCTCCCATTACTTGAGCAACAGCATTTGTTTGCATTGCATAGGTACCGCTTCGAACAGTACCTGTTTGAATACTTGGGGTAGTGGTCACGTTGTTGGTGTATTCCATGCCAGCTGTGGTGGTGTTTAGTTCGAAACCTGATGTGTAAAGTCTGGTTGCGGCTTGGCTGCTGCCTGCGGCTTGTGCAGTTTTTGGTTTTAAAGGTGTAATGTTTTCAGCAAAATTACCAAATACAAACGAAAAAACACCCAAAATAAGAACAATTTTGGCTGTTATACGAACAGTTTTTGTGAGTCTTGCGCCTCGAAGCATTTATTTATTTGTGTTTTTGTTGTTTGTTTCGCTTATTTCGGCCTAATTTTGGGCTTCGATAAGAAGTTGATTAACTTAAAATTATTATAGCATATATTTAAATTTTTGTCTACCTCATAATTTTTTCACAGTCATTCATACTCAAGGACCGTCCTTGAGTATGGGTTATGAGTAGTAGGGGGGGTTAGCTGAAATGTGGGTCGTGGATTTTTTGGGCGTCTTCTGTGGTGAAATTTGTGACGAATTTTATGTATTGTTCTCTGTTGTTATCGAAAATGCTTAATAAAAAGTCTTTATTTACTAGGTTGTCATTTCTTTTACCAGCATAATCCATGAGACTTGAGTATCTGTATTTATTGGGATTTTGAGGGTTGTTATGGATATAAGAACTTAAGTAAGACAAATATGTGTCGTTCTCTACGGGTTTTGCTTTAAATTTACCTTGGAAAAGATGTCCAATATGATTATATTTTTGTTTAAAATATGCGGAATAACTTGTGCATAGTTTGGATATGAAACGATCAACGGGGATTTCCGAATTTTGCCTTATAAGAAAATGAAAATGGTTCGACATTAGACAATAAGCAACGATATCGAACGCACCCTCAGGCAATGCTTTAATGCGTAGTTTGTTTCTTTTACTCAAGGACGGTCCTTGAGTATCTTTGCTTAAGCCTAGGACCAGTTTTGCGCGTTTTAGGAAGTGGTGATAGTCATTTTCCTCAATAAATATAGGCAGTTTATTGTTTCCACGATTAAAGACGTGGTAAAATTGGTCTTTTGCGAATACCTTGTAGTCTCTGTAGCGCATGGGTAACTATGATACAGTTTGGTCTT
>CAYLIB010000001.1:0-114513 GCA_964384035.1 uncultured Candidatus Saccharibacteria bacterium | reverse complement strand
TAGCCACCACCCCATTTGTGAGCGAAAGTAATATCTTCTGGAAAAGCTTGCGAAAGGAAATCTTTAAAAGTAGTCTCCGAGAGAATTTGCAATAAATATGCGGAATTTTTTCTATTCAGGTACACCCCGGAATAAAGTGATCGCAATAGTCGATTGTATTCTTTTGCGCTTACCGAACCGTCTCCTTTATAGATTTCTCCTAGTCCCACGGAATCTAGTACAGATTGAAGTTCTGGTTCGGGAATTATATTTTTAAGTGCGTTGTAAGCAGTGTTGTCTGAGTTTTGGAGCATTATCCTTAATGTTTCCTCGACACTAAGCTGATAACCTTCCCCTTGCTTGTAAAGCTCGCCTGAGTCTGAATTTAGGTCGTCGGTTGTAAGTCGTATTGTGTCTTTAAGCGAAATTTGTCCGGTTTCTGCATTTTTTAGAACAGCCATAGCTAGAGGGAGCTTGGTTAAGCTTACGGGCCAAATACGCATCTCTTTGTTCATCGATATGTTGGCGCCGGTGTTTAATATTTCTAGATATAGACTTATCTCTGCTTGATTTTGGTATTTATCTTCTATTTCACCCAATTCTTTTCTGAGTTGCTGTAGGTTAATAATCATGTCTTCTCTAGGGTATTGGTTAAGTTCTGGGTCTAGAAGGGGACTAGTTGTTATGTTTGGTTTTACCGCAGTTGAAGGGTAAATTTTCCAGCTCAATAGGGCAAGGATGATAATAAAAATCGAAATTAAGACTGCATAAATATGCAATTTTTTTTTCAACTTTTCGATTTCTTTCTGTTGTTCCTGGATTTGATGCATTTATTCTAAATACTTGTTTGTATAAATGTTTTTTGGGTCTATATAACCGATTAAATCGACTTCTTTAAGCAAATCTATTTGTTTTTGCCATTGAGAATCGTTCATTGAGCCTATAATGGTAACGTTTTTAGGTTTTATAAGTGGAATACTTTGCAGGAGCATCTTTTTTTGTTGGTCACTATTGGTTTTTTTCTGGTTTATATATTTTAGGGTGATTTCTGTTGTTTTTTCTGGATTTTTTATAGCCTCCTTCCAACCCTTCATGGACGCGCTAACGAATTTTTTTACGATATGCTCATTTTTATCGAGGAAATTTTTGTTGGTTATTAAAATATCGTCGTATAGTTTATAACCATAATCTTCAGGTAATATCACATTATAGCTTTTGGTTCTGGCATCTAGGTCATTTAAACCTGATATACGGTAAAGTGCGACCGTGTCCACTTTTTTATCTAGCAAGTATTCTACTTGTTTAAAACCAGTGGAAGTGAAAGTTAAGTTGTCCTTGTTTATATTAGTGTTTTTTAGTAAAGACTTATATAGGAGTTCGTTTTCCTGAGTATCGGAGACAAGACCTAGATTTTTACCGTTAAAGTCTTTGGGTTCCTTTATATTAGATTCTTTTAAGCTGGCTATAGCAGCGGGAGAATATTGGAAGAGAGCGGCAACTGCAATGATTGGTCTTCCGTCGTAAACAGCTTTTAGGAAATCGCTTCCGGAGACTATGGCAAACTCGGATTTTCCTTCCGAAACTTCGTCTATGTTATTTATTTCAGAGTTTTTTTGGTGAATATCAACATCTAGACCTACATTTGCATAGAAATTATTATTATCAGCAACATAGTAGCCTGCGAATTGAGCCTGGTGAAGCCATTTAAGCTCCAAATTTACTCGGACTGGTTTTGGGTTAAAAAAGTTAACCAAATAAAAACAGGCTATGACAAAAATAATTGCGAGGGGGATGATGTGTTTAGAAAGATCGAATTTTGGAATATCCATAATTGAATAATGACATATATTCTTTATCGAGCAAAAGAAAAATCAAACTTAAATTGAGGTTTTTAGAATAAAAAAACAATCCCGGATGTCAGGGATTGTTTTTATTTATGCGTTATTTAGATTTTCTTGTTGGCTTTTATGTCGTAGCCGGCTTTTATAGGTGTATCTAGTGTTCCGTCTGCGCCTTGTGGCGAGTATTCGAACTGGATTTTGGTGAAGTTTAGGGAGAAGCTGTCGGTTGGGATGCTACCTCCCTGGCCAGATGCTTGGTAAGAACTAACTAACACATCTTGAAGTTCGATCTTATAGAAATCTTGTTGTCTTTCGCCTGCTTTTCTTACAAAAAGTTTGGCGCTTTTTATGTGTTGGCCAGTTGCTGCGGCGAGCATTAGTTTTGGACTGGCTTTGCTGGCGCTTGATGTGAAGCTGATATCTTGGAAATTTGCTTTGCCGGAACCGCCAAATCCTGCACCATAAGCTTGGTTGGTTATACCTGGGTTACTTTGTCCCCATGAAAAACTGAGGATTTCTATTTGATTTCTGTGTTGGGCATCTGTGCTTTCGCCGTCTATGCCGTCTATTTGTAGGTAATAGTCGACTGCGGCGGCAGATGCGATCGGTGTTTTTAGGTTATTGTTGAAATTTGCGAAATTTAGAGTAAATACTAGAGCTGCTATGAGTCCAGCGGCCAAAAATTTAGAGTATTTAAGTAATTTATTTGTCATAGTGTAATGAATTTTAGAATTAATAAAGATTTTCGTATCGACCGACGATTATAGGGTGACTATATACTTTGTATATCTTCCGTGATTCTATGTAAAGATAAAAAAACAACCCGCTAGGGGTTATTTTTTTATTTTGCGAGATAGGAAGGCATGCCGCTTATAGGGAAAATTGGGTTTTCGGTGTAGATACCTGCTACATGTGCATGAGAACGAGTAATTTTCATATTTGCTATGGATGCTTGGTATTCTTGGTCTGCAGAATGGGAATAGGCTATGGATTCCTGGCCAATTGCCATTACTGCGGTGGATAATGCAAGGACCATTATACTTGCTGCTAGATTAGCGTTTATCTCTGCTAGAAATATGTTCAATTTGTTTGTATCCATTTATTTTTTACTTTTATTATTGTTTTGTTGTTTCTGATTCCTCCTTAGTTTCGACCTTTGTTTTTTCGTTTTGATCTGGATTTTCATTAGTTATTTGGGTGGTATCTGTTTGGATGTCCTCGTTTGTATTAACTGTTTGCTTATCTTGGGTTTGTTCGAGTGCTTGTTCTTGAGCTTTTTCTTCTGCTGTGAGATCTTTGCTTACATAGGTTGTGGCGTCCTTAACGGCGAGAGCTATCCAGCTAAAACTAAGATCACGAGGGGCTTTCTTGTTGAGTAAAATTGTAAAGCCTCTGGTGTTTTTATTGATGATTACAAATTGTACTCCACTAAATGCAGCTTGGACGTCTAGTTCCTCGTTTTTGATCTGGTCGTCTTCTCTTGTGTTTTCGTCTCTTTCGAAGCTTAGGTTGGCAGTAACAATTGGCTTAACTAAGTATTCTTTTTCAAATTCAACGCGAATTTCTTTTGTACCAGCGATGATACGCGCAAAACCTGCAGTGTCTTTGTTGAAGAATGGGGTACCAATGAATTCGACATCGGAATTTATTTTGATTAGATCGGTAATAGAAGTAATAGAGTCGACTTTGAGTCCGCCCTTCATAATGAATGCGTTGTCGAGTGAGAGACCGTCTTTTTCTATGAATTTCAGTGAAGCAACAGAGAGGGTGTTGGTAGAAATAGTGTCGGAGACTACATCTCTTGCAACGACTCTGTCGGTGAATATTTCGGATAGGTAATCTGAGTTATCTTCTGACAGCTCCTTTAGTAAGTCGGTTGGGATTTTAACTTCCCCTGTGAGGCTCTTTTGTTTAGGAAGACCGCTCTTTTTGCCGTTCCAAGTGGTTAGGTTTACGAATACAGTTGCGTAACCGTCTTTGCTATCGCTAATGGCTTGGCCGAGTACGGTACCTGCTTTAGTAGCTTTCATTGCGAAGCCTGGTTTTGTAAGAGAAAGAGTGAGGTAGTCACCTTTTTTAACTATTCCGTTTTCGTCTGTAACTTTAACTGGAACACGTCCGGAAATTGCGAGAGGTTTTGGATTTACGAGTTCACTTGGGGTACCGTCTTCGCTTGCGTCTGTGAGCAAGAGGCCAGGGGCGGTAGAAATAATACCAGCTAGGTTTTCGGAATTTTCTGCGTTTGCTTGGACTATTGCTTTGTCTTGGTTTAAGTCGAAGGAAACGACATCACCAGGGGTTAGTTTACCCGCTACATCGCTATAATTTTCTGCTAAGTCAGTAGAAGTTGCATTGAACTGTTCTGCGTAGAAGCGGAGCTTGTTAGGGGTACCAGAAGTAGGACCGTCGATACAGATATGACCGACTTGGGTACCACCAGTATTTTGGAAGATCATACCTTCTGCGGTTGCGGTGGCACAGGTACCAGTAGTGGCTTTTTGTGGGACTTTCCAGATGAAAGTATTGCCGTTGGTGGCTGAAGCGAAGTCGATGATGCTACCGGTTGGCGAGATGGTCTGAGTAATTTTTGTACCATCATAATTTATTTTCCACTTGCTGGAGCCTGCTTTTTGTAAGTCAATGAAGTTACCCGAGTAGGAACCAGAATTGTTACCGAAGTTCATAAGTAAACCAGTTCCTGTGTATGCTGTGGTTTCTTGGTAGAAGCTTACTAAGTCTGCGCTTGTTGCGTTGTCGGTATAGGCGCGGATAGCGTTACCTACTGTGGCCGCGGAACCGTTATCTAGATCTGCGAAGACTGCGGCTGGTTGGCTTACACCACCGGCTAGGGCGTCTGTTGTACCCTGGAGACCGAAGGTTTTACCGAAACCGGCAATAGCGGTGTTGGTACCTGCGGTGTTGTTGCCGGTCCAACTTTGGACTTCGAGACCTCTTACTGTGTTGTCACAGTCTAGGGTAGTAGCACCTGTATCACAGTCGGTGTCTACTATACGGATGAGTTGGCCAATGTATGTAGAGTCTACGTTGCTGTCTTCTACTGCGGTTATGTTGGAAATGAAACGGTTGCCGTATTGGAAGACTGAACTGGTTGTGTTGTTGAAGGTGTAGTTACCGTAGATACCAGCTACGCCGTTACCACTACTGTTGCCTTGGAGGGTGTTTTCTATGGAGATTGGGCCACTGCTTTGGATACCGCCAAGACCAACGTTTATGCTACCGGCAACGTGGAGGTCGCTGTCTATGCGTGCGTTGTCGGTTACTTGAAGGTTACCTATACCAGCGTTTCCGGTTGTTATGGTTGGGGTGTCTACTCCGGCAATATCTAGAACTCTTAATTCTTTTGCGGTGTCTGCTGTGTTTGCAATACCAATGTATGCGTACTTTCCGGAGATGAACACAGATTTTACGTCGAAGGTTATGTCGCTACCGCCGGCGTTTACTGGGGTTGCGGTTGGGTCGGTTATGTCTAGTATTTGGAAGTCGTTACCGCTTGCTGAAGTTTTACCAATGTAAGCGTATTTTCCTTGAATTTGAAGTGTTAAGACACCGGTAGAAAGATCGCTTCCTGCTGTCGCTGTTGGAGCGGTTGGGTCGGCGATGTTATAGATTTGGAAGTCGTTTCCAGAGACAGAAGCGAAACCTGCGTAAGCATATTTGCCGTTTGCTGAAACTGCGTTTACGTCTGTGCCAGGGTTTGTACCACCTTTGAAGGTTGGGTTAAATGGGTCGTTAATGTCGTAGATTCTGAAGTCACAACTAGTAGCATCGCCAGAGGTACAACCGGTACCAGTTGTGGAGGAAAGACCTAAGTACATATAACGACCTTGAACGTAAACAGATTTTATTGCACCTTCACCAGATGTAGCGTCTGCTGTGTTTATGCTACCGATAACTGCAAGGGTAGTTGGGTTAGAGAGGTCGTAAATTTTAAGTTCTGTACCAGTGGAGTTGTCGGTGTTGGAGGCGACGAAGAGAAGTTTGCCTTGAATGAACAGGGAGTTAATGTCTTGGTTAAAGCCACCATCTACAGAGAGAAGGCTTGGGCTGTTTGGGTTGGTTATGTCGTAGATCATAAGTTCGCAACCGGTAATGGTGCTGGTGGTACAGGTACCAGCATCTGCTATACGACCAATGACAGCGTACTTGCCAGAAACATATATTGTCTTAACCGTACTTGCAATGTTTACTCCGCTTACTGCGAGTGGGTTGTTTGGGTTGTGGATGTCCCAAATGCTAAATTCACAACCGGTAACTGTAGTGCCGGAACAGGTGCCGGCGTTGGTGGATTGACCAATGAAGGCGTATTTTCCAGCAACGAAGACAGTGTTTATGTTTTGTCCACTTGTGTCGAACCCACCTGCGAGAGTGGTTGGAGTAAAGGAGCTTGTAAGATTAATAAACTCTGAGCCATTTTGTACGTGGAGTATTTGGGTTGGGGCTGTAGTGCCAATACCCACATTGCCACCACTAAATAAGGCTGAATAGATTGTTGTGTTTGCAAGTGTGCCGGAAGTATCTACATTTAATCCTGCATAGGTACAAGTTGAACCGCCGGTACATGCTGTTAGGGTTGGTGCACTTATTTTTATGCCGTTTATTGTTTTAGCTCCACTTGCACCAGTAGTAACGTTTATTGTTGGGGTAATGTTTATACCGTTGGTTGTGCTGGTAGCAGTACCATTGGTTGCGTCGGTGAAAGCTATATTTAGAAGGTTACCGGTTTCTGTGGCGTTGCCGTGGTTGTAGGTTGTACTTGCTAATTGTAGTACTGAACCTGTGGTCATGGCTGTACCACCTTGCATGAATACTCCAGTACCAGTAGTAAGTGCAGTACCGCTGAACTTTGCTACGGTTCCAGCTGTAGTGGCGTTTGCTGCGACTTGAAGTAATCCAACATTTGAAGTAGATGTGTAGTTACCAGAAGCATTCAAAGAAACAATACCGTTGGTTGCGACAGTGCTGGTTGTTGCGGAAGATACATTGAAGATGGAGCCAGAGGTAAGCCCTGTTCCTGTGTTTTGTAATTTAAATGCAGTTTGTGTGGTTGGTGTAGACCAATCCCAAGCGATTTGCTTGTTGGTATTGTCGTTGTTGGTGTCGTCCGCTGTTGCCGCAGTAATGCTGTCTAGTGAGCCTGAACCACCACCACAACCGGTACATGAGGTTACGGTTAGGTTACCACTTCCATCCACATTCCAACCATTACCATTTATTTGCTTGTCCCAACCTGTACCGATTTGAATAGCGTTTTCAGTACCTGCACCTGCGGTGATGTTAGAAATTTTTAGAGCATTAAGAGTACCAGCTCCAATACCTACAGCGTTTACATTAACACCATATTGATTTCCAGCTGTTGTAATGGTGCTGGTGGTGATATCTAGACCAGCCTGAGTGCCGGTAGTTGTAACTGTGCCATTGGTGGTTTTGAATCCGTTTGCAATGACACTACCGTTCGTACCAACAATTGCTGGACTGGTGTTTTGGAAGCCTGTGTAATTGAGTGCACCACTGGCGTTGTTCATGGTTAATGTTCCGCCACTGACTGTTGCGCCTACGTAATTGTACGCATTGATAGTAGAGTTTGTTTGACTAGGAAGGAGATATTTTGCGCTGGCTACTACGGCGGTATCGGCAGCACCGGTAATGTTGGACATATCTATGAACTGTCCATAGATTTGAGCACCGGAACCTGCAATGGTAGAGGCAGATGCGAAGTTTATTTTGCTTATATTTATAGATGTACTAGTAGTTAGAGAGCCTGTGGTAGCACCAATGTGTAATTGAGAATCTGGGACGGTGGTACCGATACCTATATTCCCTGCAAAATAGCTTTGAGCGGCAGCGTTTGAGTATATGGCATAGTTAGAAGCAGCAGAGGCAATACTATCCATATATAATCCGTAGTTGTTTGTAGCTGCTGTTACACTGTTAATTTGAATACCGTAATTGTTTACTGCTGTACCACCAACATCAAAATATCCACCCGTATGAGAAGTACCGCCAGTGGTGGTTAAATTTCCATTTGTTATAGCTATAATGCCAAAGGCTCCAGGATTAAAAAAGGCATTTCCCGCTGAGCTTAAAGTGTTATTAAAATAACCTGCGGCATAGGTAGCGTTTGTGGATGTAGACAATGCTGTTAAAGTGGGACTTGCGGTCACGGCTCCGTATGTACCATATGTATTAAGGGTAATCGTCGAACCACCATTGGTGTCGTTAAGTGTAATACCTGCACTTACCGTTGAGCTACTACCATAAGAGTTGACTGTCCTGCTTCTCGACGTGGGAACATTGGGTATGCTTACATTTGCTAAAGAAACATTGTTGTCAGCTCCGTAAATATTGGCAGAAGCCTGTACGCCAGTAGTGCTAAAAGTTATAGTTGGCGTAAGTGAGGTGTAAATATTTTTAATATTTCTTGTAGCACCAGAGGCAATTGTGCCTGCATTGGCTGTGTTGACTATATTAATTACAGTTGAATCTTCTACTTCATCATTTTCCTGAGTTATATCTATGATTCTGCTGTTGTCGTTGCCTGTGGTACCTGCAAGTGCGAAAAGATAGTCAGAGAGTGGGGCTTGCTGGGAACCTATTTGACCTGTGGTATTTATTTGGAACAAATCTCCAGATCCTACGGTGAAGAGACTTGCTGGATTTACATCACCAATACCAACCCTGCCATCGCCGCCTACCCATAGTGCATTGGTAGCACCATTGTTTGCCGTTACTCTTAAACCATATTGAGAGGCAGAGGAGCTTTGTACGTCTATAGATATACCATTGCCAGAGGCGTTTGAGGCGTCAAAGGTGCCAAGTGTGCCAGTTCCTGCATTGTCTATGATGAGAGCGTCTACAGCACCAGAAGCTGCTTGGTTGATTTTGAAAGTGAAGGTAGAGTCTGTGCCAGAGGAAGATGGGTTGGTTACTATTATGGAGTCGTCTGCTGTGGTAAGAGAAATGGTTGCGTCTGAGCCATCTACGTCGTTCCCATAGGCTGATTGGAGGGTGGTTGAGGCTGATCCACAGGCAGATGCAGCGGGAGATATGACACCATTGTTATCGGTTTGTAAACATAAAGTTCCACCACCTGCGAGTGAGCTAGAAGTGATTACGCCGGAGTTACTTACGTTAAATTTATCTGTGCCACCAACTTGTAATTTAAGAAGGTTTTTTGCACCACTACCCGTTGCTGTTTCGGTTACGTTTACTAATAGAGCATTGTATGCAGCAGTGGAGGATTGGTTTACAGTCGGAGTTATAGAAACTAAGTTTTGAGTGCCAGATGTTGCTTTGTTGGAAGCGAGTATTGTGAATACATCTGTGAGTGAATTTGCAGTAGAGCCAGTGGTGCTTGGGTAAGCTGCTTGTAGAACTACATTACCACCTATTCCAGTACCTGTTCCTTGGCCACCGAAAAGACTGAAGTTTGTTCCAGCGGTATCTGTGCCTGTTGAAGGCGCAGTTCCAATAGAGTTGTTTCCTATTATTTGTGCAGTACCGGATTCTGTTCTTAAGAAAGCACGAGTATCCCCGGCAGCGTAGTCTGCTGCATATATTTGGAAGATATCGGCTGGTGAGGATGTTGGTACAGTGCCTAATCCAACCACTAACACACCTTTTCCAGAGGTGCCTGGTAAAGTTGAGGTTGAACCGATGATAAAGTTACCTGGACCAGTAACACTTGAGTCTCTAAGCAATAGGTTGTCATTCGAGGGAGAAGAGAGGGATACTTGGGTAGTGCCAAAGTTTTCTGCACCCCATCGTAGTGTGGCGTTTGATTTTATACCAATGGCGTTTACATTTGCATCGATATTTAAGTAAGAAGTGTTATTACCAACGAGTGCAACTGCGTTACCGGCGTTTCCTCCTCCTATCTTAAGTCCATAGGCTGAGTTGTTTATTGCTGAATATTGAGGTGCGGCTTGAGAAGTGGAGGCTCCTCCTGGTGCAAGTATTTGACCTGGGGCAATTGCGCTTGTATAACCACCACCATTAACTTGGGCGAGGATTGCTAAGTTTACAGTAGGATTTGCTGCGCCTTGAACTGGGCGAGCTTCCATTATCCAGTCTACGGTTTGGCTTGCGGCCGTAGCATCTGTTTTCCAACCTTGGCCGGTAAGGCGGATTCTTGGGGAGTATTGTTGTGCACCTGCGCCTGCTGCGGTGCTGTTTTGTAGAATTATGCCATCAGTTGAGGTGGTGCCAATAGATTCACGGTCGAATCTTGCTGCGCCTTCATCTACCCAGAGAGCATATGGGTTAGTAATTGTAATGTTGCTACCTGCGGGAGCGTTATCTACATATAACGTAGCAGCATTGGTAACTGTTTCAGTGCCTCCCCCAGCCACGCCATTTATGGTAGGAGCTAGGAACTGATTGTTTCTCCAATTTGTTATTGTTGTTCCATCTGTTAGGGTTTGTGCAGTGTTGTTGCTTCTGAAGAGAATTTGTTCTGCTGTTATAGAAGATGCGTCTGCTCTGTCGATATCTAGGTTGGAACCAGGAGAAGTGGATCCAATTCCTATATTTGTTGCAACTAAAGTACCACTTGAGTCCCCACCAGTACCGTTTCCAATGTAGACGGTGTTTGCAGCTCCACGAGAGATACCGGTGTCTTTTGAGCCACCAGCATCTCCCGATCCAGAGCCCCATCCGTAGCTAATGTTGCTTCGTAGTGCAAAACCGTTACTGTTACCTATTATGTATCTGTTGGTTGAGGAGGGAGAAGTTTGGCTGATGGTTAGTGCAGTAGAGTTAATTGCGCCATTTACATCCAATAGGTCTGACGGAGTGGTGGTACCTATTCCGATTTTCCCACTGCCTAATATTGTCATGGCTGTTGTTAGGGCGTTTTGAGAAGAACCTGTGGATCCAGCTGGTGCCGTTTTGAAGAGGATGGAACCACCAACACCGGTACCAGTCCCTTGAGAGCCGGCAATACTTAATGCTGCCCCTGCGGTGTCGCTTGTGCCTGTAGAGACGTTTTGAACAGAGATGGTTTGTGCCACTGGTGATGCAGCATCTACTGCTCCCAGAGCGAGATTTGCTGCAGCATTCCTTCTTAGGAATAAGTCGGTTGCTGAAGAGACGTCTGCTCCTGAGCTCCATCCAAAATAGTTGTCAGAACGTGTTCTTATACCAATTCCGTTTAACAAGCGAAGTTTGTCGGAACTGTTTTGGGTAAAATAGATATCATCGCTCGAAATTTTCATACCGGTTCTGAGGGCACTAGAATTTATAACACCGAAACTTGCATTCGCAGTTGAAACAGCGTCGGTACCAATTACCCCTCCGGAAGTTAAGGTTAGGATGTTTGAATATCCTCCACCGTTTATTTGGTAGTTAAAAGATAAATTTGTTGAAGGGTTGGCAGCTCCTTGAACTGGCTGGTTTTCTATAGCCCAGTCGACTGTTTGGCTTGCGGCGGTAGCGTTTGTTTTCCAGCCTTGGCCAGTGAAGCGAAGTCGTGGTGAGAATTGTTGTGCTCCGACTCCTGCTGCGGTACTGTTTACCAATGCTTCACCGTCTGTGGAAGTGCTACCGATATTGTCTTTCTGTACATGAAGGAGTGCAGATGGAGAAGATGTTCCAATTCCGACTTTACCGGTAGTTGATGCTAGTAAAATATTACCAGCGGTTCCTGTGCCTGTTGCTGTGCCACCGTCTAAATAGATTGATCCACCATTATTGTCGCCTGTTCCATTTGCGTTGCCGCCGTAAATATTAACATTCCCACCAATTGAACCGGTTGTGGCAGTAGACCCCGCGCCACCGCTTAGCACGGTGTTGTGTCCACTACCTGTATTTCCACCCCTGGCAGATGCTCCAAACCAGATGGTCTGCTGTGCACCACCAGAACCAGCGTTGGCACCTATGACGAAAAAGTTTGCGGTATAACCAGTTGTGGCGGGGTCGGATCCAACGTGTAATCTGCTTGAAGTAAGGGACATTGAAGTAGCATTTCCACTTGGTGAGAATTGGAGTGTGTTACCAGCGGCGGTTCTGGCAATCCAACCATTTGTATCGTCGAAGTATAATTTTCCGGTACCTGTGTTACCTATTAATGCATCACCAGCAACATATAATTTTTGAGTTGGACTGGTGGTTCCTATACCTACGTTTCCATCGGCTCTAACGTATAGGCCATTGGTGGAGCCGTTGTTGCTGGTTACTTTTAGGGCATATTGGGAAGATGAAGAGCTTTGAACATCTATGGAAACACCGTTACCAGAAGCGTTAGAAGCGTCTAAGGTGGCAAGGGTTCCGGTGCCTGCGTTGTTTACAATAAGTGAATCGACTGCGCCACTTGCGGCTTGGTCGACTTTGAGCACGAAAGTTGAGTCAGTTCCAGAAGAAGATGGGTTAGTTATTATTACTGAATCGTCGGCTGTGGTAAGGGAGATGGTGGTGTCGCTTCCGTCCACGTCGTTACCGTAGGCTGATTGGAGGGTGGTGGTACCGCCGCAAGCGCCGCCAGTACCAGAAATTACACCGGTGTTGCTAGCTTGCAAACACTGGGTTCCGCTTCCACCTAAGTTAGCTGATGTTATTTGCCCACTCTGAGCTACTGTGAAGTTTGTTGAGGTAATAAGATTGCTTGCAAAGGTTCCTGAAAGGTTAATGCCGTTGGTAACATTGCTCCCTGTAATTTTCAATGCATCTGAAACTGTTATTTGGTTTCCTGTAGCGGTGTCGTTGTTGGCGAGGTCTAAGAGAGAAGCTACAGTTGCGTCTGTGGAAGAAGAGTCATTTTGTTTTACGTTTATTCTTGCAGCGGTTTCGGTGTTACCAGCGATGGCAGTATTTTGGTTGAACTGAATGTCTAGACCAGCAATAGAACCGCTCGATACAGCAGTAGAAGCTTGTGCGTTGTTAAAGGTAAGCGTAGCACCTGTCCAAGCGGTGTTTGCTGCGGAATTGGTGGTTGTGGTCAGAGTAAGTCCGCTTCCTGTGGTGAGAGTATTTGCAGTTAGTTTGAACGGAGTTGTGGTGGTTGCTGTGTTGGTGAGGTCTATTTTACCGTTTCCCGCTAAGTTATTTGCGTTTATTGCGTAAGGAGCGGAAACTAAACGCTTTCTTGGGGACATTTCACCGTCGTAGCTAGTACCGGTTGGTGCGAAGTCTACCGATAGGTATAGGCTGTCGCTTGTGAAATCTACTCCGCTTAAAGTTGCACAAGATCCGAGTTTTACGTTAAATACTCCGGCAGTAACTTGAACTTTTTGACATGGGTCTACTGGTGCTTGGTCGTAGGTTTCTGTCCAGAGTAGGGTTCCGGAAGTGAGTGCGTCATAGAGTTTGAAACGCATGGCGTAGGTACCATTAGCAACGTTTGTACCAACAGCACCTGTTGCAAGAGTTAATCTTCCTTGGAAGTTTATTTGAAGTGGGACACCAGTTGCAGCTTCGGCAGTTTTTACAGGGAGAGCGAAGCTTTGGGGGAAAATAGAACCAAACAAAAGTACGGCCAGTAGCACGAGGCTTCCAGGCTTTTGGACTGAAGTCAAAAGTTGTTTAATTTTATTTTCTCCCATTTGTTTGGTTAGACTCGCTATTCATTACTTTTTCCGACTCTTTCATAAATTTTCGGCTGCAAACTTTATAAAAATCCTCACCGATATTTTGCCTATATCGCTTCCGGTTTTTATAAAGTTTTCTCTCGAAAATTTATGAAACATTCTAGAAAAATTAATGGATAACAAGTCTAAGGGGTTTTTCTTTTTGTTTGAACTGATTTTTGGACACTAAAAAACTCACAGCTAGTATTAAGCTGTAACTGGTTGGTTATTCATAACCCTGAGCAAGGTGTCTTCGGTGTAACGACGATCGCCGCGGGTGCCGATGCGGATGCTGGCAATTTTCCCTTCCTTTTCCCAATTACGTAGGGTATTTGGGTGGACGCCTAGAAGTTCGCATGCTTGCTTCAAAGTGATGAGTCTGCTTGGCAAACTTGTCATTTTATTTTTGTTTCTTGTCTTAAATAAGACAATTTTCGCAAAAAAGGTTTTATCTTTGCGATAAATCGGCTTGAGCCTTAGACTTTGTTCTAATTTTGGAACAAAAGCGGCTTATTTAAAACAGATTATTTAATTTTTATTTTTTGTTTCGACTTTAGTGGCTTTTGTTAACTTAAGATAACTTAACTTAACAAATTCAACTAAAAGTATAATAGCATAGATTTTGTTAAAAGTCAAATATAGGATAAATGATTTTGTTTATAATAAAACCCCTTAATTAAGGGGTTTTATTGTTAATTCTGTTCATCTTGTTTTGAGTCTTCGTTTTCTGCGACTGGAATAGCCTTTTTTCTTGTTGGTTTTGTAGTTTTCTTCTTTTTCTTGGGCTTTTTGTCTTGAATTTTCATAAAGAATACGGCAATGACGATAGCTATGAAAATAATTCCGCCAAAGAATACTGTACCTACTGCTGCTATAACTGATAATAGATGCCAAGGAATTAACCAGAAGCTTATTGTTGCTGTGGCGGCTTTGTCTGTAGACTTGTCATATGCTAGGTTGAGGGTTGCGGTGTATTTTCCGAAGGCAAAGTTGTTCCATTGGTGAGAAACATGCTCTAAGAATGTTTGTGGTTCACTATAACCTTTAAAATCTGGGCTTTGGTTTTTTGCACCACTTCCTTCCCACCATGCTGCTTCAAATCGTCTAACGCTTTGTGGTAAGATGTTGCCTTTATCTCGGTTGGCTGGAATTACTTTGCTTGTTCCCCCGAAGAAATTTTTTATAATTATGTCGCCAAGGGGTTTTATGTAGTTATTACCACTGTTTTGGAAGCGGTAGTAGAACCAAACTGGTAATTCTGTAAAGCTGTTTTTTTTATCTTTGGTATTAAATTCTAATATGTCCGCGCCATCTTTGAAATCACCGTTTACTCGGAAAAGAATTAAAGTACCAACTTCGCCTGTTATTTTTAGGTTTGATGAATTTTCGCCATCTTTTGGGGGAACTGTGGAAGCGAATATCGCAGCAAAGTGAGCACCCGGATCTGCATTTTTGGGGATATTTACTTTGAATGTAAGTTCTTTATAGTCTTTTGCTGGTACGGTTACTTCCGGAGAGACATTTACCCATGATATGAATTCATCTTGGGTATCCGGGAAATTGGGTTCCCCAGTCTCGTCTTTTGCAGAGAAGGTTCGGAAAACAATGAAATATTTTAAATTTTCATCCTTTTCGTTGAAGAGTTTGAAGTTTCCGAATACGGTATCTCCTGCGTCTCCGCTAAGCTCTAAGCGAACGGGGGAGACGGTCAACGCTTTAGTGTTGCTAGTAAAAAGTAACAAGTGAATAGTAACAAGTAGGGAAACTAGAAATATGCGGAAAAACTTGGGTTTAAATTTTAAAGACATTATTGGTTTTTAGTTTCTAAGCCGACTTTTTTTATTAGCCAGCGATTGTAACGTTTGAGGCCAAAATATAGACTTAGGGTGAATAGTGAAATAAAAGCTAAGACAGAAATTATGGGTTTTACTGGTAGTACCCAGAAGCTCATTTTTACCCTTTTTTCTTGTTTAGGATTACCAAATTGTACAAAACTCTCTGCTGTATAATAGCCTAATAAAAAGGGTTTTTCCAATTTAGTAACGAAGTTTCGTTCGGTTTCTGGAAGTACAATCGAACCGTCGACGTTTATGTGGCTACTTGAGATAATTTTTCCGTACCAATTTCTTATTTCTATTTCTCCTTTAGGAATTACTCTACTTCTCCCTGTATTTTTAAATATTGTTGAGAATTCCAATATACTTTTAGATTTCCAGTCTTGGTTTACTAAAAACCCGCTTATTTCTCCCTGCTCTTTAGCTTTGCCTAGTGTAATGATCACAAGTGCGCCGAGTTTCTGCTTTACTTTCGTTCCAGGAATATTTTGGACTGTTGGTTCGTAGCCAAATAATAAACCACCATAATGAGTTCCTGGTTCAGCCGAGACGGGGGCGGTAATTTTGAATTTTACTTTTGTTTTGCTTAGTGCTTTGATGTTGAATTCAGGTTGTTCCGTGATTGTGATCCAGTGAGAGAGAGAAAATCTGTCATCTTTTTTTTCTTCCTCGGAAAGAAAGCGGACATGGCCTTCTTTATCTACTGGAATGAAGTCGTTGATACTGAGACTTAGGGGTAGTGGGACGTCTCCTATATTGCTAATTTCTATTTCTTTTTCTATTGTTTGTCCTTTTTCCATGCTCTCTTCGATTATAAACGGTGCTATGGAGAGGGCGTTTTGGCTTAGGTAGGGTTTTTCGGTCGGCAATGTTGACTGGGCGAAAGTAGTTTTAGGGAATGGTGAATAGAGAATGACGAATAGAGAATAAAGAATGACGAATCCTCCTACGCTGAAGCTACGGAGGACAGGTAACGAATGACTAATGGAGAATTTAGAGATGCGCATGAATTCATTTTAACATGATGAAAATAAAAATCTCGGTGTGCCGAGATTTTTATTGCGTTATTTTTTTAAAAGGTGCCAGTGGTTATGAATGTTACGTCGTTTGTGTAGGCGCCGTTTTCTTGTAGGGGTCCAATTAGAAGTTTGTATACTATGTCAGTTTGTTCGCTTGAGGCTGTTCCTGTGTTACAGGCAATTTCTAGCGCTGTGGTGGTTATTTTTGCGTAAGTGTCGTCAGCAGTAAACCTTCCAGTAGTGCCAGTGCATAGAGTAGTGTCGCTAGTGTGGTAACCAAACGCTCCACGAGAAACACTTCCGGGAAAACTGGAGGGGGAGGCGTTGGTGCCGGATACGCCGTCTATGGTTTTGCTTTGAGCTTGGGTCAGGTCTTGGTTTTGTTGGATAGTTGTTGTGTATCCGTTAACGGCGTTTGTGCTAACTGTTATTCTCTGAGCACCTACGGCGGGGGTGCTTACAATAAGAGTGCCAAAGGGGACAGTTGTTGCGGTAGATGTGATAGTTGTTGTTTGGCCTTCTACGCTGGTGCTGCTGGATATTCCAGCAAAGCTAACTGAGATTGAAGGATTGGCTGTAGCGGCACTGGCTTCAACAGAATAAGGGGTTTCTGTATCGGCTTCGAAGCGGGCTTTTACTTTTATTTTGTAAGTGGTGTTGCTTTTAAGACCCGTAACTCTTTCACCAGTTCCGCTTCCCCAGTTGGTATAAGTTTGCCAAACTGCGCTAGCTCCTAATGTGTCATCTGTTTGAATAAAATAGGTTGTAGTGAAGTTGTCGTCCGAGATTGCTATTGCATACAGTACGTCGCTTGCGTTTCCGGGGCCTTCTGTGACCACAAAGTCGAGGGAGTTATAAAGTGTGCCACCTGTATTGGTTAAGGTTGGTATACCCGGTACACCTGGATATACGGGCTGTATTGTACCAGGAAAGACTTTGTAATTCGTAGAGCTTGAGCCTGAATCGTTTGCGTCACCTACTGAGTCTTGCGATTTATAGTTTGTTGAGCTGCTTTCTTCGCCACCGAAATTAAACGACGAGTTTTCTAGGTTGTAGTTGGTAGAATTCAGTGTTTGTGCGTTGGCTACTCCAAAAAAGGAGGAAAAAATAAAGATGAATAAGTAGATAGAAGATAAAATTTTGTTACGCATAAGATTATTTTAACACGTAGAAATAAAACAAAAGAGCTTTTGCATTAAGCAAAAGCTCTTTTAGTTTTTTTAGAACGTTCCAGTAGCTATGTAAGTAACGTCTGTGGTGTAGGTGCCAGCTTGAGTAGCGCCAGCTATATTAGCGAGGTAGTGAATTTCTAGAGTTTCAGTGTTGGTTGCTGCGGTTTGGGTGTAAATGGTAGTGGTAGTGTTGGCGTCGAAGTCCCAGTCTGGGTCGGTGTATTGGTAGTTGGCGGCAACCGTACCGGTACCGGTTTGTCTGTTTACAGAAAGAGCGAATTCTTCTTGTCCTGGAGTACCGTTGGCGTCGTTGTTTATGAATGTACCTGGAACATCGATAGTGTTAGCTCCGCTGGTTAGTGTTGCACCTTTGTAAGTAACGATGTAACCGCTGGTGGCATTGGTAGAGATTTGTAGGTTGTGAGCACCACCAGAGGGGTCAGTAGATGTACTGGTTCCGTCTCCAGTAGCGTACCGCGCAGCTCCCGAAGACAGGGTTCCAAATGAAATAGCTGTATCTGATATTGAGAAGGTAATAGTTGGGTCCACGGTAGCTGTAATTGTAACTGTATCGTCTGCGATGATTGGGATAGCTAGGGAAGCGGTGTCGTCATTGCTTCCGAAGCCGTCGCCCTGATCGTCACCGACGATAGCTACCACGGATGTTTCTGGGGAAGAAGGATTTGTAAGGGTTCCGTCTGTTGTGGTTCCGTCTATAGTAAATGAAACATTAGCTGAGGAGTTAGCGGTAAAGGAAGCGCAGGCTGTGATAATAAATTGGTCATTAGCAGAGTCTATTTGGACAGTAATATTGTTGGCACCTGCAGAACATGACGGTGATGCTCCCACTGCTACAATAGTTCTTGAGGTACCATCGTTGTACGTGAAGTCTCCGGCTACCCAACCCGATTCTGTACTAGTAACAAAGTTTGCCGGGAAATCTACTCTTGCCTTATCTCCAGCAACGAAACTAGATGCGCCGCCGGGTAATGTCCATTGTACTGTATGGTCTGCGGTTTGGGCTTGTTCGATTCTGGTAAGGGTGTCTTTTACAGTTGTTAGTGAAGCAGCGTTTACGGGTGAAGGTTGGAGACCAAACACGCTGAGGATTAATGCAGTGATAACTAACTTTGTTATTTTTTGATTTTTGTTTAGAAGCTTTAACATGGAATTTATAAAGTTGTTTTATAGAAAAAGTATAACATAAAATTATTTTTTAATTTTTAAAAAACACCAAAGAACTATTTGGTGTTTTTTATATTTTATTTTTTACCTCGTTTGGAAGTAGGGTTGTCTTTACTTTGAATTTGATTTTGGGCTTTTCTAATAATACTTTGATTGTATTTTTTAATAAGTATTCTCAGAATAATTAAGATAATTATGGCGAGAATGGTACTTACTAATGTGAGCTGCCAAGGAAATACGATAAATTTGAAAGTTGTTTCTCCTACCTGCACAGGATTTGTGCCGTAAGCTAAATGGAGTTTGGCAGTGTAGAGTCCGAAAGCGAAATTGCTATATTGATATTTTACATTTGCCCAGAAATCTTCTAGTTTTGGGTATTCAATTTCACCTTTTGGGTCTTCCTTTATATTTCCACCGCTATTTAACCATGCAGTTTCGAATTTGCGAATGCTTTTGGGTAGCACATTTCCTTTTTGCCTGTTCGCTGTAAGGAGTTTTACTCTTTTTCCGAATGTGTTTGTTATAAAGACTTCACCTAAAGGTTTAACCCACGTGTCTCCTGTGTTTTGGAAACGGTAGTAGAATTCTATAGGTAGATTTAAGAAAGTGCGATCTTTGTTTTTAGTAGCAAATTCGAGTATACCCGCTTGCTCTCCTATAGCACCATTAACTTTTAAAAGAATTAAACTTCCTAACTGGCTACCTATACCAATACCAGCACCTTGTTCAAAGCTAGGGGGTTCACTTTGGAAGAATAGAGCTGTAAAATATCCACCAGGTTCAGCAGTGGGTGGAACCGAAATAGAAAATTTTACAAATTTTTCTTCACCTGGTCCGAGATTTACTGATTTTGCTACTTTTATCCAACCGGCTAGGTTTTCTGTGCCTTCGACGTAATTTGGTTCTCCGCTTTCGTCTTTGGCTTCAAAGTTTTGAGGAACAATATAGAGTGTTCGTGAGGATCTTTCTTCATTGATGATTTTTACTTCTTGTTCTATTGTTTGACCTGGGTCTGCCGAGGTCTCTAATCTGGGAGGAGATATGGTAAGGGCGCTAGCTTCGCGTGGAATGAAGAGTAACGAATAGAGAATAACGAATAGAGAGAATATACGAATAACGAAGAATTTAGAGCTAGGCATTGGTTAAGTAAAATATTCTAAGGGAATTATAACATGAGGAATAATAAAACCGCCCTTATGGGCGGTTTTGAATGTATTTAGAACGTTCCAGTAGCTATGTAAGTAACGTCTGTGGTGTAGGTGCCAGCTTGAGTAGCGCCAGCTATATTAGCGAGGTAGTGAATTTCTAGAGTTTCAGTGTTGGTTGCTGCGGTTTGGGTGTAAATGGTAGTGGTAGTGTTGGCGTCGAAGTCCCAGTCTGGGTCGGTGTATTGGTAGTTGGCGGCAACCGTACCGGTACCGGTTTGTCTGTTTACAGAAAGAGCGAATTCTTCTTGTCCTGGAGTACCGTTGGCGTCGTTGTTTATGAATGTACCTGGAACATCGATAGTGTTAGCTCCGCTGGTTAGTGTTGCACCTTTGTAAGTAACGATGTAACCGCTGGTGGCATTGGTAGAGATTTGTAGGTTGTGAGCACCACCAGAGGGGTCAGTAGATGTACTGGTTCCGTCTCCAGTAGCGTACCGCGCAGCTCCCGAAGACAGGGTTCCAAATGAAATAGCTGTATCTGATATTGAGAAGGTAATAGTTGGGTCCACGGTAGCTGTAATTGTAACTGTATCGTCTGCGATGATTGGGATAGCTAGGGAAGCGGTGTCGTCGTCTGAACCGAACCCGTTTCCTTTATCATCACCTACTATTGCCACTACGGAAGTCTCAGGAGAAGAAGGGTTCGTGAGGGTTCCGTTAGCGCCAGTACCTTGAATGGTGAATGTAATGTTGGCTGATGAGTTTGCTGTGAAGGTAGAACAGGCGGTAATTACAAATAGGTCGCTTGCTGTTGTAATTTCTACAGAAACATTATTAGTACCAGCCGTACAGGTAGGAGTAGAGTTGGTGCCTACTGTGGTTATGGTTCTTGAAGTACCGTCGTTAAAGGTGAAATCTGAGGTTGCCCAGCCCGTTGAGGTTACGAAGTTTGCTGGGAAGTCAATGGACATTTTATCGCCAGCTACGAAGCTTGAGGCTCCACCTGGGAGTGTAAATGTTATTGTATGGTCTGCGGTTTGGGCTTGTTCGATTCTGGTAAGGGTATCTTTTACAGTTGTTAGTGAAGCAGCGTTTACGGGTGCGGGTTGGAGACCAAATATACCAAGGACAAGTGCTGCTACAACAATTTTGGAAACTTTAATTATTTGTTTGCTTTTTAACTTTTGAAACATATTATTTTTATTTCTATTGTAAGGAAATTCTTAAAAAATTATAACACATTATTTACTATTTATGAATTTTTTTTAAGTTTTTTATTTACCCATATAGGACCTACTTTATATGTGATGAATAAGAGTGCAAGAAGAATAATTATTATTAACCAAGGTAACTTTGGGGTTTTTTTAATTTCATGCATTTTCCAAACAATAGAAGTATTACCTGCTTTATCTATGGCTTTTAGGAAAACATAGGTGTTGTTATCCTGGTTTTCCAATATATATGGGCTTGTTGCGGTGCGCCATATTAGCGACTTGTCATTTGGGTTGGGGTCCTTGTTAGTTAAATTCTGGTTTTTAATTTTTTCGCTTATTTCGTAATGGTCTATTCCTGATTCATCATCTTCTGCTCGGAAGCTAGCAAAATATTTACCGTCAAATTCTGATTGGCTATTCCCAATAATTAGCATAAGGTCGTGAGGAGGGGTGTTGTCTATTGCTTTGGTTGAAGGTAAGGGGGAGTAGTTTTTACCAGGGTCGAGAACTAGCAGGGTATTTTGGAGAATTTGCACATTTGCACTTGTACCAAAGCCGTCGTTTACTAGGATTTGCGAACCTCTCTCTGCATATAGTGAGAATTTACCAGCTTTGGTGGGTTTTAAAGTGATTTCTCCTATTATACCGTTTGTACCGTTGAATCCTGGGTTGGGTAAGCCACCAGTAAAACTGATAATGTTTGAGGATGGATGGTCTGGATTGTTTACCCAATATTTGAAGATGGATTTTGCTGTGGATATATTTTGTATAACTAAACTCTCTGGAATAATTGACGTTATTGATCCTGTATTTATACTTTCACCTTCTGTATTAAGTATTATTTTCATAGTAACCGAGTCACCTACTCGTACGGTGTTTTTAGGAATTTCGTATTGAAGGATCGCAGCTTGTGCCCCTTTTGCAATGAATAAATAACAACCTAAAAGGAAACTAATAGTGAATATTTTTATAATTGAGCTTTTCATTTGTTTTGTATCAGTTTGTCCAATAGAAGAGTAAAATACTGAAATCTACTAAATTTACTCGTGTATCGTTATTTAAATCTGCTTTTATATTCTTTGGTATATCCCAATTGTAAAGCAGTATGCTTAGATCGACTAAATTTACTCTCCCGTCACAATTTAAATCTGCTTTTACTGTTTTGCAGTCTAATTTTTGTGTTTGACCAAAGACTCCGAAGTAGCTTAGGTGTTTAATTTGCGCGGTATAGAAAGTTTTTTCTTGATTTGAGGAGAAACCTGAGATATCTGACCAATTTTTTTCATTTGAAAAATAGGTTTTGAGATAAAGAGAGTTTGAAATGAAGCTTTGAATATGACCCGATGTATAAGTAATATTTAATGTCAATGGATTTTGTAAATATTCTACGATTTTTCCTTTGTTGTCTTCGGCGGTGATGAGAATTACGGTGTCAGCAACAGGCGGTGTGCTAAGTGAACCGGCCTTTCTAACTGTTTCGGGTAAAGTGTTCCAGGGGAGACAGTAGAAGTTTAATGAAAGTGGGTCTGGGTAAAAGTTGCTAGGAATTTTGAGGATTACTTCTACACTGTTAGGGCAAGTGTGGATAATATCCACTGCTTTTTGGTTTATATTAGCTAACCCGTTTTGGTTGGTGTGAATAATCGGTGTTGGGTTTTCTGGTCCGTAACCGATTACAGGGGGTACACTAGGGGTCACACTAAATACTGCTGTCGCGACACTACTGTCGTCGTAGCTAGGTGCTGTAGCGAAGGCTTTAACTGTTGTGTTGGAATATAGAGTAAAGGGTGTGGTATATAGATTACTGGAAGTAGTGGGTGTAGAACCGTCGGTTGTGAAATATATTGTACTTCCTGGGGTGGTATCGGTAATATTTACATCTACATAATCTACAAATGATCCTCCGTTTGGTGTAATGTCTGGGGTCGCAACTATTCCGAGTACTACTTTACCTGTTACAGAAACTGTAGGGTTAATACTTACTGCGCCCGT
Source organism: uncultured Candidatus Saccharibacteria bacterium (assembly GCA_964384035.1). Taxonomy (GTDB): domain Bacteria; phylum Patescibacteriota; class Doudnabacteria; order UBA920; family UBA920; genus CAYLIB01. The sequence goes on along the minus strand of CAYLIB010000001.1, from coordinate 91,549 downwards.
TTGTGAATCTATCGTTGTGCTGACAGCATTTTTTGTAGTAATAGTGTATGTGTATGAGCCATTTACAACGGGGTTGGTAATTTGTTCTGTGCCTGTGGTTTGGTAATTGGTATTTTTTCCTATAAGAATTGTTATTGTGCTTCCACCAGCTATATTGTTGGTATCATTAAGGGTGAAAGTAATGTTTCCGCTAGTACCGCTTATTATATTTACTCCTATATTTGATCCTAAACCGGTACCTGGAGTTGCACCAAGGGATTGGTCAGTGCCGTTTATTTTGAAATCTATATCCTGGTAACTTAGAGTACCGGGGATGTTGAAGCTGCCGGCTTTCCACTCAAGTGTTATTTTTCCTGAAACAGGAATAAGGTTTACAGTAGTAAAGTTTATAGAATGATCAACCGCTTGTGAGGGACGCGGATCGATTAGTGTGTCTCTGGTCTGAGAAAGAGTGGCGCTGTGGGTTGTGAAAGTTGGTTGAAAAAATAAATTACTTAGAACTAACAATAAGGCTAATAGAGTATTTGTAAATTTACGCATGAGTTTTGCGCTTTTGGGATTTTAGGATGTATAAGTCGAGCAAGAGATTGATAACAACTAGGCAGAAGAAGACGAATAGGAATATATATAGATAGCGAATACTTCGTTCTGTGGGTTCAAAGAAGTTGGTAAAAGAACTTTTACTAGCTTCTATTTTTTCTTTTTCAGTTTTTAGCTTTTCTTGTTCTTTTCTGAGTTCCTCCCAACCGGTGTTTAAGGGGGTAGGTTCAACAATTGCACCAATACTAGCACCGGCTACTTCTGGGGTGTTTGGAGTGTTTTCCCCTACAAAAGCTAGGATCTGATTCTCTATAGTGGCGAAGGCTAAAAGTGCAAAAAAAGATGTTATTAATATAGAGGATTTAGGTGACATAGTAATTAAAGTATAACACTATGCTTTGCTCTACTATTAAAGTAAGGCATTGCATATTTTGCTCCATTTTGCACGATTTTTGTATTTTTTTTTACTCCACCGTCCCGTTACGGACGCCTGCATAAAAAAAATACAAAAATCGCACAAACTGAACCAAAATCTGCAATGAGTGGTTTTTTAGGTTTTTAGTTTTGTGGGATCTTGTACTATAGGGTTTTGACAAGTGGGGCGGAATTATGTAGAATAAGCCAGTATTAATTTTGAATCATGAAACGTACTTACCAACCGAAAGTTAGAAGGCGCAAGAGGGTCCACGGTTTTATTGCAAGAATGCAGACTCCCGGTGGAAGAAATGTCCTCGCAAGAAGACGCGCTAAAGGAAGAAAGAGATTAGCTCTCGCTTAGTCTTTAAAAAATAGGATATTTTTGAATTATGCTACCTGAAAAGCATCGTCTCCAAAAAACAAGGGAAGTTCAAGCTACCTTTGCTAGGGGGCGGGCTTTTTTTAGTCCTTTTTTTATGGCTAAATTTAAAAAAACAGAAAGTTCAGCTAAAAGATTTACAGTCGTTGTCTCTACCAAGGTATCCAAGAAGGCTGTTGTGAGAAACAGAATGAAAAGGATAGTCAGGGTAGTTATAAGGGATAATTTGGAGAGATTTGCGTATGGTGACTATATTTTTACAGTAAAACCAAAAGCAATGGAGATATATGACAAAGCTATAGCTAGTGAGTTTATAAAGTTTTTAAAGTTTGTAAAGTTAATAAAGTGAAGAGTGGTGAATGAAGAATAACGAATAGAGAATGAAGACGATTATTATTTTATTAATAAATATATATCAGAAGACGCTGTCGCCGGATCATGGTATCTTTAGAGCCAGATATCCTTATGGTTTTTGTAGATTTTACCCTTCTTGTAGTGAATATGCTAAACAAGCTGTGGTGAAGAAGGGTTTTGTGATAGGTATGCTAATGTCGGTGAAACGAATTATTAAGTGTAATCCTTTTGCAAAACCAGAAGTAGATCCTGTAGTTTAAGAATTAATTAGTAAATATTTAATAAATGTTACATTTATATACAATTTTAATTTATAACCCGATATTGAATCTTTTAGTCTGGTTGTATAACACTGTACCTGGGCATGATGTAGGTATAGCCATTATTTTAGTTACTTTAGCTATTAGATTTTTAATGGCTCCTCTTATGCATAAGTCGCTTGTTAATCAAAAGGCGATGAATGCACTTCAGCCCAAACTGAATGAAATAAGAGAGAAATATAAGAATGATAAGGAAGCGCAATCAAAAGCAATGATGGAATTGTATAAAGATCAGAATGTGAACCCTCTTTCTTCCTGCTTGCCAATGTTAATTCAGCTTCCTGTTCTTATCGCTTTATATCAAGTTTTGGCAAAGGCACTTAAGGGTAATTTGGCCGGATTGTATGTGAGTGTATTTAATCCTGGTGTCATAGATCCTAAATTCTTACACACAGTAGATTTATCCCATCCTAGTTTGGTCTTTGCTATTGTCGCGGGTTTGCTTCAGTACTTACAAACTAAGATGATGATGCCGAAGACAGATACTCAGGACCCGACAACGAAGGCGATGAATTTGCAGGCACTGTACTTCTTCCCAATAATTACTATTGTTTTTGCTTGGAAGTTACCCGCAGGGCTTCCTTTGTACTGGATGGTAAATACATTATTTGCTATTGCACAACAGTGGTTTGTCGTTCGGAGGAACAACTCTAAGTAATGGTTCTAAGTAACGTGGGATCGCATATTTTGGTGGCTTTTCGCCGATTTTCTGCGAGGCTCACTCCACCGTCCCCTCGCGGACGCCTCCGTTCACTTCTCGAAAATCGACGAAAATCCGCTCAAAATCTGCAATCGAGCTCTGACTGAAAGTTATTTGAAACCTCGGCTAAAAACCGAGGTTTTTCTTTATGGTTAAATTGGAGTATTATATAGGGTACTATTTAGATTACAAATATGGTTCAGATTGAAATATCGCAACAAATTCAGGAAATACTCGAGGGGGTATTAAGGCAAATGGGAGTGGTGGCACAAGTGGGTGCGGAGGAAACTCTCGACAGAGGATTGGTGTTTAACATTACTAGTGAGGATTCTTATTTGCTTATTGGTAAGGGTGGGGCGAATTTGCATGCTTTGCAGTTTGTGGTGCAGGCAATGGCTCGGAAGCAGCTGAAAGTAGAAGAACCAGTAAAGTTTACGGTAGATATTGATGACTATAGAAAGAAGCGTGAGTGGTATTTGAAGGAAGCTGCTAAGAATGCGATAGAGAAAGTTAAGGCAAGTGGGCACCCGGTACATATGGAGCCTATGTCTTCATATGAAAGAAGGCTCGTACATTCCTTTGTCCAGGAACATTTTACGGAAATAGAGAGTACTTCCGAGGGTGAAGAGCCATACCGAAAGGTGGTTATAACGCTAAAGAAATTACAATAAGTCCTGTTTAGTTGGGTTTTATACTCCTTTTGTAGAGAAAGGAGTATTTTTATTTATTAAATAAATCTTGACTAAAATTTATTTATGTTGTATAATTATAAGTTTTCTGCGACTTAAATCTATCAAATGGAGGTGATTATGAAAAACAGCGTTCTTAAGCGTGAATTTGGTAAAGAAGTGAGCAGGCTATGTTCTAGCGTTTCTAGTGAAACGCTGGAACGTTTTAGACAGGAAGATGCCTCTGGGCGACTTAGGATATTGGCAGAAGAAACTGAAGATGAATCTTTGCGTCAGTACCTCCTGGAATCTGAAAAAGAACTGGCTCTTGTTCTGGGTGAATTGGGTGGTCTCGGTGATGCAAGGGCAAATAAGGCCGCGTATTTGATGAAAGTATGGGAGGTCGCTGCAGAAAAAGGACAGGGATTTAAGGAATGGCTTCCTGTGTTTAGCATTATATTGTGGGCTGTAACCTTTTTCTCAGGCCTGATTTCGCTTTTTTGGTTCGATACTTATACAGGTATGAATGTGGGAACTGTAGCTTTCTGTGTGATGAACTTTTGTGTGCTTACTTTATTGATCGCACTGACTGTTACAAAGGGAATGGGGAATTTGATTCATAGTTATGTGCGTATCATTGTCTCGGTCTTTTGTTTGGTAGTGCCGTTGACTGTGATTTTTTACAGATCTCCTGCGCCTCTAAATAAGGTGGGAGTAGAAACAAGTAACGGTGCGTTGGTCAGAGTAATTGATTCAAATGAGAATTTTTGGGTCTCTCCTCCTTCTTTTTCCAACAAAATTACCTGGTATGACAAGAGCACCGAGGAGTATGAACGAGAGGATGTATTCGGAAAGAAATGGCTCAAGATCAGGTATGGTAAGAAGTTGAATCAGACGGCTCTGAGAAGTGGTCGCTTGAATGAGCTACCTGGTTTTTACAGAGACGAGATACAGGCACAGGTCTTAGGGGTTGTGGAGAGCTTTCTGGTTGAATCTGCAGGAAAAGAACCAAACACAGCAAAGTTGGCTTTGTCGTTGAGATCAATAAAGACCCAACTTTATTCCTTAGATGATATCCAAGTAGAGCTGTGGGAGCCTAAATTGGGCCGCTGAATAATCTTCAGCGGATTTTTTTATTGCAATTAGACAATATTTTTATTAGTGTAATAACATGTCGAGAACGCATAATGGTTTGGCTAGGAAGATAATTGAATATTTACACAGGTCTGGGGAGACTAGTATAGAGTCTTTTTATGAAGAGTTTTCTAAGCTCCCTAAGAAGGAAGTTTATGACTCTTTGTACAGGTTAAAGCTTCAGGGGTATTTAGATATTAAGAAAGTAAATAAAGCTAAGGTTGTTGTGTTGAATGAGGACGGGGCGGTTTTGGCGCTTCAGCAGAATCCGGTGAGGGATGGGGTTTGGAAGCTTATAATATTTGATATTCCGGAGAAGAAACGAAAAGTGAGAGATCACCTTCGTAGTAGACTCCTGGCACTGGGGTTTAAGAAATGGCAGACGAGTATTTGGGCTTCGCCTTATATGCTTCCGAAAGAAATAGAAGAAGAGCTCTTACAGTTGTCGGAGAAATTATTTGTGAGACTAATTAAAACAACTGAGATTAATAACACCACAGATTTAGAGAATTTGTTCAAATAAAAAATACCATAGATAAAATATGGTAGTTATTAATCCCCTTTATTTACTATCTGACCAATGCCAGCTAGTAGAAAAATGACTGCTAAAATCGAGCAAATGGCTGCGAATTCACCGTCTCCACCCGGATAATAAAATTGTACCCAGGTAGAAATCGCGGAAATTATGCCTGCGAGGATAGAGAAGATCCCAGTTGCAATCCGTGAACCTCGTAAGCTGGATATAAGTGCTCCAACGAGGCATATCATGAAAGCATAGAAGCCAATATTTTCAAATGACATGATGTTGCCCTCCTGTAGTGGCAAAGGTTTAGAGTGAATTCATTATTATACTACTCTTTTCTTTATTTGTCAATAATAATTTATAAATAGTAAAAAAAGACGAAGCAATTGCTTCGTCTTTTATGTATTAGGGAACTGTAATAGTGATTTTGTTGCTGCTGGATCCGCCGAGGGATTTGGCTTGGATTTTTACTGTGCCTTTTACTGGGATGTCGGTTATTTTGAGTTCGTAGCGGTAGGAACCAGAGTTGTCTATTGGGTCTGTGGTGCCTAGTATTTTTTGTGCACCGTTTCCTACTTGGTAGTAGAAGACTACTTGGCCAAGGTTTTGTTCGCTTAGGGCGTAAATACTAGTAGGGAGGTCTAGGGTATCTCCATCCTTGGGGTTACTGATAAATAGAGGGTTGTTAAGTGAGTAATATATATTTACGCTGCTGTTGCCGGTTTTACCGTTGGAGTCTACTACTTTTACTACCAAAGTGTGTCGCCCATCTGTTAATTTTTTATTTATATCTACTTCTTTAACTCCTCCGGTGACGCTTTGGACTAAGGTGCCGTCTATAGAGATGTCCATTCGAGATACATTAACTCCTGGAGGTGTCTCTATTTGAAGTTTATAGGGGAGTTGCATAATAGCTGCGTCGTCTGTTGGAGAGAGCACGTTTATGTCGAACGCTCCTGTGGTTTCTGGGTTTGTTCCGTCGGGTGGTATTATTACACCGCTTCCGGGTGGGTAAACGTATCCCTTTTCTATTGCCCATTTAACTACTGGGTCTTCCCAATTAGGATTGTTTCTACGTTCACTATGGAATGCTGTGTATGTTTTTATGCTGACTCTGTCTGGGGGTGTGAGCTCCGTAGCTGGTTCTCCGGTTGTGGTATCTATTTTAATTCCTACATGAATGTCGTCGTATTCTTTTGGTTGGTTGTAATCAGCGAAAATTTCGCTTTTAGTGTTCTCGGTAAATTGCGTTGGAAGTTTCCCTGAGACTACGTCTACTACTACATCCACCATGCCGTCAGGTCTTTTAAACTCCTCTTTGGGTTTGTCCTTGAGTGCTGCTTTTAAAAATCCATTTACGATAGGGGCTGCTACGTACACACCGTCTGCCCCTTTTTTTAATAACTTTCCGTCGTTGTTACCGGACCATACGCCAACTGCCAGACTAGGAGTGAAACACATAGTCCAACCGTCGTGCCAGTTGTTGGTAGTACCGGTTTTACAAGCAACAGAGCGGTCGCCGAAATTAAGTGGGGAGTTGCTTCCAAAAATATAACTTCTAGCATTGTTGTCGGTCATTATAGAGGTGAGCTGGTAAACTGCTTTTGGGTCTATGACTTCTTTTTCGTCTTGCTTCCACTCTTCGACTATTTTTCCGGTTTTGTCTTCTATTTTTAGAATTGCTGTTTTCTCATTTTTCTTTCCACCGTTAGCTATGGTAGCCATACTTGCGGTGTGATCAAGTAATTTTACTTCGCAACCACCTAGTACTAGTGAGAGTCCACAGTTTTCAAGTGGGGTGGTAATTCCCAGGCTTCTGGCGGTTTGAGTAGCATTATCGACACCTACAAGTGAAAGAGTTTTTACAGCAGGGATGTTGAGCGATCCCGCAAGGGCGGCTCTCATAGAAACCGGTCCGTAATTTTGAAAACTATAATTGTTTGGTATGTAGGGTTTTCCATTAAAGGTCCCAAAGTTCGTAGTTACGTCCATTAGCATTGTAGCGGGAGAATATCCAGATTCTTTTTTGAATGCAGTCAGATATACATATGGTTTAAATGAGCTTCCTGGTTGTCTATTGGCAAGGGTAACGTTTACGTTTGGTTCAAATTGGCAATTTTTTCCTGGTGTACAGCCTTCAGGTTCTGATTTTCCGAAGTAGTCTTTACTTCCAACCATGGCCAGTATTTGTCCTGTTTTTGGGTCTATAGCGACGAGTCCTGCGTTTCCTGCTCCGTATTTAGTTGAGTTTTTAGCAACACCTTCTTTTACTATTATTTCTGCCTGTTTTTGGAGTTCTGAGTCTAGTGTTGTATATACTTTAAGGCCGCCTTCTTCTAGGGTTTTTTCACCATACTTCTGAGCCAAGTAGTCTTGCACATAAAGGACAAAGTGAGGAGCTATCAGTGCTGTTTTTGATGCTTGGAATACTACGTTTTCAGTTAGTGCAGCTTTCTCTTGTTCTTCGGTTATGTAATTTTGTTCACGCATTACTTTCAGTACAGTTTTAAATCTTGAGTCTAAAGCTTTTCTGTTGGGGCCGGATGGGCTGTAATAGCTAGGTGCTTGGGGTAGAGCGGCGAGATATGCGCTTTCTGCCAGGGTAAGGTCTTTGGCTGATTTAGAGAAATAAGCCTGAGATCCTGCTTCTATGCCATAGGCGTTTCTTCCGTAAGGGATTTCGTTTAGATAAAATTTTAAAATGTCTTCTTTAGAGTACTTGGCATCTATTTGGACAGCGAGGAAAATTTCTTTTAGCTTTCTGATAGCGGTTTTATCTCTGGTTAGTACGGCATTTTTTACGAACTGCTGAGTTATAGTGCTTCCACCCGCTGAGCGTCTTTTATAAATATCTTGGATAATGGTTCTGAATATTGCCCAGGGAGATACTCCACCATGCTTATAGAAATCTTTGTCTTCAATCGCTACGGTGGCATGGAGCAAGTCTTTGCTTATATCTTTCGTTTCGACAAGTGTTCTTTTGTATTCACCATGAACTTCGTATAGTGTGTTACCGTTTCGGTCGAAAATTTTTGTAGACTCTGGTACCTTACGATTCATAAGTTCTTCTGGGGTTGGCAGTGTGAACCAAAAGTAGACGAAGAGAATAGATAAACAAAGAAAACCAAAAGCCGCTAATCTAAATGACCATAGGATTAGTTTTCGGTAATTAATTTTGTTCGACTTTTTTTTGGGTTTAGACTCAAATGATTTAGAATCTTTGTTTACGCTTATTATTTTCATATAAGGATTATATCAATGTATAGAGATGTTTGACAGGTAGGAAATATTTATTTAAAGTAATCGGTTTTGGGTAGAGTTTGTAAAAATAGGGAGGGAAGATATGCCATTTTTTGGTAATAACTCAGTTGATCTTTTTGAATTCGCTAGAGAATGCGGGCCGAAGTTTCTGCTTGTTTTAAGGGCTCTAATACCGGCTTTGGTGTCTATTCAGGTTTGTCAGAATTTTAGCAAAACTTTAGACTTGCAGTCTCATGGTTATCCGGGGGCCGCCGTATCTATTAGTAATTTTGGAATGTCTCGTGGAAGCATCATATTTTATCAACTTGAAAATAGGTGGCTCGAGATAAAGCTAGTTCTAAAGGGGAGTAATCAATGGAGAGTTAGTGGTTTCTTTTATTCTTCTGAGATAGAAGAAACCCTAGTGTGGTTGAGGTGTTATGCAAAGGAGAACGGTCTGGAGTTGGTTTGTAAGAAGTGAATCGAGCGGGTCTCGATTTTTTTGTTTGGCAACCTATTATAATAAATGTTAGTTTGAATGTACTATCTAAACTAAATTTATGAATAAAAACGATAAAATTGAACAATTATTGACCCGAGGGGTTAGTGAAGTTATAGACAGGCCGCATTTATTAGCACGACTGAAGGGTGGTAAAAAGTTGCGAGTTAAATTGGGTATAGACCCTACTAGTCCTTCGATTCATATAGGTAGAGCAGTTGCTTTATGGAAACTTCGAGAATTTCAGGATTTGGGGCATCAGGTGGTATTTATAGTCGGTGACTTTACTGGGATTATTGGTGATACTTCTGATAAAGATGCTGAGAGGCCTATGCTTTCCGAGGAAGTAATTAAAGAAAATTTAAAAACTTATTTCAAACAAGCGTTTACAATTCTTGATAAGGACAAAACAGAAACACACTTTAATTCTAAATGGTTAAAAAAATTGGGGTTTGCGGAAATTGGAAAATTAGCAAATGAATTTTCTTTACATGAATTTGAGGCAAGAGAAAATATAGCAAAAAGGATGAAGGCAGGAAAAAGGGTGTCACTTAGGGAACTCCTTTACCCACTAATGCAAGGTTACGATTCTGTTGCCATAAAGGCAGATGTAGAGCTTGGGGGTACTGATCAGAGATTTAATTTACTAGCTGGAAGAGTATTACAACCACTCTATAAACAGGAGCCGCAGGATATCTTAATGTCTGAGTTAATGGAGGGGTTAGATGGTAGAAAGATGTCGTCTTCTTGGGGGAATACAATAAATATCACGGATGTTCCTAGTGATATGTTTGGTAAGGTTATGAGTCTTCGGGATGATTTAATAGAAAGATATTTTCTATTAGCTACAAGAATTCCTGTTACTAAAATTGCAGAAATTATGAAAGCAGCTAATCCAAGAGATTCAAAATTAGAACTCGCAGAAGCGATAACTACCTTATACCATGGGAAAGAGAAAGCTGTGCAGGCAAGAAATGGCTTTATAGCGCAATTTAGTGAGAAACAAGTACCAACAGATATTCCAAGTAAAACTTTGAAATCAGATAGTTATGAGACTCTTAAACTTATGGTTGAGCTAGGTATGGCCGAGAGTAATTCTGAGGCTAGGAGATTAATTTCACAAAATGGTGTAAAAATAGATGGTAAATTATTTAACGAAAAGAATATTGTTATAGAAAAGGGTAAAAGTTTGTTACTGCAAGTAGGGAAAAGAAAGTTTGTGAATATACAAGGTAAATAAAAAAGGAAATCCCGATATTGGGATTTCCTTTTTTTATGCTTCCATGTGGGCACCAGCACCTTCGTCTTCTGTGGCGGTTTCGTCGCCACCTTCGGTAGTTGGAGCTTCGTCGTCAACACCCATCATAGGGGTTCCACCGGTGTTGCTTTCGTCCATAGCACCCATTCCGCTGTCGTCGTTCATTGTATCGTCGGACATTTATTTGTATTAATAATATTAAGCAAATATTATCAAAGATTTATTTGAGGAGCAAGCATTTACAAACTTACACAAAAAGCGATAGCTAGGGCGTCGGCGGCGTCGTCGGGTTTGGGGATTGTTTTTAGTTTAAATAGTAATTTAACAGCTGTTTGCATTTGTTTTTTGTCTGCTTTGCCGAAACCGGTAGTGCGACTTTTTACTTGAAGTGGAGTGAGTTCGAGAGTTGGTATTTTGTATTTTGTAAGCAAGTAAAGCAAGACACCACGGGCTTGGCTTACTGTCATGGCGGTTTTTTGGTTGGTTTCAAAATATAGCTTTTCTATTCCTACTTTGTCCGGTTTATATTTTAGTAGAAGGGCTTCAATATCTTCCGCCAATTCACAGAGTCTTTCAGCATCGGTTTTTTTGGGACTAGTGGAAATAACTCCAAGTTCCAGAATTTTCAGAGGAAAGTTTTTTTCTCTTTGGATTATGGCAAAACCTGTTGTGGCAGTACCTGGATCCAGTCCTAATATAATCATGAATGAAGAATAGCGAATAACGAATTAAGAATAAAGCATAACGAATGAAGAATGACGAATAGAGAATGACGATTAAGACAAAAAAAACGCCTTGGGCGTTTTTTTTTAGAGTAATGCGTTGGTGTATACGTTTACGACTTCTTCGTCGTCTTCTAGTTCATTGAATAGTGCTTCGACTTTGGGTTTTTGGGTGTCTGTTAGCTCTACTGGTTGAGTGCTCTCCTTTACTATTTCGCTGTTTACTACTTTAGCACCTTTGTCTGTGAGAATAGTTTTTATTCGGTGGAGTTCATCTGGTTGTGTATAGACTATTAAGCCCTCTGTGCTGAGTTCTGTGTCTGTTGCGCCGGCTTCTATGGCATCTAGTTCGTATTCATCTAGTCTGGGGTCTTTTTCTATAAGGATTTGGCCTTTTGTGGTGAATTGCCAGGAGACTGAACCAACGCTACCTAGATTACCTTCGTGTTTACCTAGAATTTTTTTAACATTTCCTACTGCACGGTTTGTGTTGTCGGTAGCACATTCTATTATGAATGCTGTGCCGAATGGGCCATAGGCCTCGTAGACAACCTCTGTTAGTTGTACTGCGTCTTTGCCGAAAGGTTTTTTTGCCGCGCGTTCTATGTTTTCGTTTGGCATACCTTCTGCCTTGGCATTTTCTATTTCGGTTCTGAGTTGGAAGTTTAGATTGGGGTCTGAGGAGTTGCCGGCTTTGGCTGCGAGTGTGATTTTCTTACTTAGTTTAGAAAAGAGAAAGCCACGCTTAGCGTCTTTTGCTCCTTTACTTCTTTTTATTTGTGCCCATTTGCTGTGTCCGCTCATTGTGGTTAAGGGATCGCATATTTTGGCTTCTACTAGTTGCATTGACGCTCTCAGTCAATAGCTAATTTTATAACCGGCAAAGCCGGATTCTAAAATTACGATTCTAATATTAACTAAAATCTGCAATCGGTTTTAAATTGATTAATTTTTAAATGATACTAGTACTGTTATTTCGCCTTTGATAGTTTGGCGGACTTTTAGGTTTTTTTCAACTTCTTCGGCTGTGCCTCTTATGTATTCTTCGTGAATTTTTGATATTTCTCTTACGACTACCACATTTGCCGCTGGAAAGTTTTTTGCTATAAAGCTAACAGTTTTTGTAATGCGTTCAGGAGATTCGTAAAAACATGCTGTAGATTCGGTAGTTTTTGCCTCTTGGATCGCCTTTACAACTTTTGGTTCGGTTTTACCTAAGAAGCCAAAAAAAATGAATTTGTCGGTTGGTAGTCCGCTAGCAGAAAGTGCTGTTATAGCTGCGTTTGCACCAGGCAGAGCTAATACTTCTATTTTATTTTCTATGCAAGATTTTACGAGTCTGAAGCCGGGGTCAGAAATACCAGGGGTGCCAGCGTCGGTAATTAAGCATGCAGATTGGGTTTTTAGTTTTTCTATTAGACTATCTAAAATTCTCAGTTCGTTATGGTCTGCAAATTGAACTAATTCTTTTTTTGGAATTTTGTAGTGGTCGAGTAGTCTTCTGGAGTAGCTTGGGTTTTCTGCAATAATAAAACCTGCGTCTGTTAGAGCTTCTACTCCGCGGAAGGTAATGTCTTTTAAGTTGCCTAGAGGCGTTGGGACTATTGTTAACATAGGGCAATGCTAGCAGAAATTACTAAAAGGTAAAAGTAATAAAAAAGACTAACTAAGTTAGTCTTTTTTATTACCAACTGCGGTCGTTGGCTTCGAGTTTGAATATTTCTTCTATGAGATCGTACTCGGCTTTTAGTTTGGCGCGGTGTTCTCCTAGCTCTTCCCGCTTGTCGCCTTTTGAATCGAACCACTCGTCGTAGGTTTTGTTTAACTCACGATCTATTGCGATGCATCTGGCATATGCTTGATCTTCGGTTTTTGGAGATTTTTCTAACCATTCCTCATAACCCATTTCAAGCAAATCTGCATATTTGTCTTCGAATATATTTTTTATATCTTCTTCTTCCATATTTTTTTTCTTTGTCGAATTTTTTCGACTCAATTAGTGCGTGTATGTATTTTTCCATAAAAAAAGATCGAAGTCTAGCTTCGACGCATACATTCGGTACAAAAATTTTGTTTGGAGTGAAACACAGAGAGAAAACTTTCCATACTTAGGAATCCTAGTGAATCTGCTTTGAGGTGTTTGAGTATCTCTCCGAATGAATGGGTCTTGGCGATAAGAACACCTTGATTGGAGATGCCTTGTCCAAATTGGCAAGTGGAAAGAATGGGTGGACACGCTATCCTAACGTGGACTTCAATTGCTCCAGCGTCTTTTAGCATCTGAACTAGAAGTCTAGCCACTTCTCCTCCAAGTAATGAATCGTCTAGTAAAGCAACTTTTTGTCCCTCAATTAACGATCTGTCTACGTTGAACTTCGTACGGACTCTACTTGGGCTTAACGTAGCATTGCTTTCCATTTTTCCTACGTATCGGTTGCGAATTATTCCATTTAAGTAGTTTGTGTTTGATCCTTGGGAGAATCCTACTGCTACTGGTACCCCAGAGTCAGGTACTCCTAATGTGATACAATCCTTTTCGACAGGGTGTTCCTTTGCTAGTATTTTTCCCCATTTGTGACGGCTTTTGTTTACGCTCTGGTCAAAAATAATGGAGTCGGGTCTTGAGAAATAAACGTGTTCAAAAGAGCACTTAAGAAGGTTCTCGGAAGGCCTTTTTAGAAGAGAGATAAATGAGGTGTCAGTAATAAGAATTACTTCTCCTGGTTCTACTTCTCGTATTATTTCTGCCCCTAGCAGGTCGAAGGATATTGACTCAGTGCTAACCAAGATGGATTTGCCTAGTTTTCCTAAAATTAGAGGTCTATTTCCCCAAGGATCTCTCGAAACTAGCATTTTGTTCTTATTAAGTGCGATGAACGTTTTGTTTACACCATTCAAACTCATTCTAAGCGTTTCTTCGGAGCTAAAGTCTAGATATTGAAGACTGCTAAGAATGAGACTTTCAAGTTCGTTGTTACCTAAGAGACTAAACAATGAAACAGGTTGATTTTGGTTCGAGTCTAAACATACTGCAATTTCTCCTACGCTGGCGTGTTTGAATTTGTAAGGAAGTGCTAATCCACTTTTGTGATCTATCTGGGCAATTGCGTGTTTACCTTTTAATCGTCTGATTGTTTCTTCGCTTACTGATTTTTTTATGAGGCCCTGACTATGAAAAGAGTAAAGTTTGTTTTCATCGGAACTTACAATACCTGATTGTTTGGTACCACGTTGTTGCATGGCATAACATCCAAGGTATGCAAAGTTACTTGCTTCGTTATGGTTAAATATTCCAAAGATTCCTGCCATAAATCTCCTCCTTTTGAAAACGGGATCGCATATTTGGGCGATGCTACTTATAGCAATGATCTATTTCCAAATCTGCAATCCGTAAAAACATCCAGATAAAGAATAGAGGAGTTGATAGAAAAAGGGAATTTTGGGTTTTACATGTTTCATCCTTGTTCTACCCACAGAAAAATGGGTAGTTGTGCACAGTTTATGCACAACAGGGGATAACTTTATTATTCTTTGAATATGTTTATCGGAGGTCTTTTCAAGATGCTGGAACTTTCCTATAATTGGTAGGTTAGTATTTTGGGCGCATAGCTCAGTTGGTTAGAGCATCGAGCTTATACCTCGAGGGTCCTAGGTTCGAGTCCTAGTGCGCCCACCAAGCGTGAGCAAGGTTCACGCGAGTCTGTACGGGAAGTAATCCCGTCCAAACTCATGTTCGCCTTGCTCCCGCTTTTCCCGAGATTAGCACCCTCCCCTGAGTGAATCCGGTGAGGGATTAACCTGATACCAAATATCTCACCGCTATGTTAAAAAAGACTCTTCGAATCTTTTTTAAACAATGTGTGGTCGAGTTATTTGGTGGCCCCGTGTTGTCCCTCTCCCCAGTCACGAGTGCCCGGGGGCCCCGTTATAGATTCACATTGCTTGGTTCGTGAATATAAAAAGACACCCAAAAAGGTGTCTTTTTGAAATAAAAAAGACCGCTTCGGGTCTTGGAGTTAGGTAGTTTTTGCTTCTAGGCGTTCGCGTTTGATGGTCAGGAACTCCCGTTTGGCGTGGTTGGATGTTCTTATGAGTACTTCTGTTGTGGCTATGAACAGAAGCATTCTTAAGGAAAGTGGGTCTAGGGCGCCGGTGTTTTGGGCGTCTATACCTACCACCTTGTGAACAGCTCCGCCTACCACTGTGGAGTGATAGTTAAACAGCGAGTTGCCTTCTATGCTTGCGAGTAGTGCCAGTGGGTCGTAGGGCATAAGCTCGCCGTAGTCGGCGGCTATGGGCCAGACAGATTCATGTAACGGCAGGTTCAGAATTTGCTCCTGTATTTCTTTTGGAGCGTTTCTGAAAAATGCCTTATAGATGAACCAGTTTATGTCTCGGTCTAGTGCGAGTTCAAGGGCTACTCGGTGCGATCCGCCTTCGCCTTCAAGGCAAGCCAGGCGTAAGTTATTGAAACTAAGGGATTGACCGTCTTTGAGGCGTGAGGCGGCTGGGTGGCCTGTAGTAGCCCAAATATCGAAGATACTAAACGGTAACTTAACTTCACCCGCGGTTACTCTTGTGAGAGTTGTAGTAGGAATTTCGAGCTTTTGAGCGTTCCGATACAGTCTTGTGCTAGCAGCTGTATCAAAATTGCAGTTTGATGCACCACCTACGCCGTTAGTCTTTATGTCTGCTTGAAGTAAGCCATTTAGCAACTCTGGTTTACCATTTGCGATTTTTACCCCCGCCATTAAGGTAATTCGGTTTATCCGATCGCGGCAGAGGGAGTTGTTTTCTTCTAATATGATGTCCATATCACGAAGTGAGGAGATTAGTAATACACTTACACTTTTTGGCTTAGCGGAAGTGAGTGTGTTAATTATTAGGCCTTGACCGTCTGGGTTTACTTGGTATGCGGGCACTGCAAAAGGTACTGTCCTTTCGAAATGGAAAGGTACCGCTTCGTTGGAGCCGTCAGTACCTACTCCTACTGGTACAAAACCCAGATCCAGTAGTCTTAGTAATCCTTTAACTCCGCACGCCCGGTCGAGCGCGCTGTTTAGATTTGTGACCACGACAGCGAGCTCGGCTTCGCATTCAATTAGTGCTTTCATGAGAATGATAGTCTTCTCGTCGTCTAAGTCACGGAAAGCATCGCATATGATTATGTAGGTTTGGCCAGAAACTAGTTTGGGGTTCAGGCCAAAGTGTTCAAGAATGGCTTCGTAAGGGAGAACGAATTCTCCTCCCGACCTCGCTTGGAAATATCGGTTTGTAAAAAGTTGGAAGTTGTTTCCTGCTAGTCTTTTAAACTCGCTGAGAAGCGAGTTCAGATTTGTTCCTGTCATGTTCCCCCCAAAGAAATTATTTTAAGTCGAATCGTGCATTTTACTGAATTTTTGAATAAAAGTCAAGAAGGTAAATAAAATGAGCAACTTTGTTGCTCGGTTTTTATGCTTTCGTACTGAAGGCTCTGGGAGATTTGAAGGCCGCGATTCTATGAAGTGTTTGTGTGACCTCGTACCACATGGATTTTAGAAGTTTTTTGAGTTCAGGGTGAGTTAGTTTTTCGATTCTTTCTTCCATTTGAAACTCAACTAAGAGAGCGGCTTCTTGCCAGCTTGGGGCTTTCTCACCAGGGGTTAGTCTGGTTTGAACAGCGTTTAGCTTATCCAATATTACAACCAGAAGCTCGGGTCGGTGAAATTCAGTGTTACAACCGCAGCTTCGTGTAAAATGGCCATCTTCAGCTACTAGATCTCCTGGGTTTTGATCCTCAAATATATGGTGTAAGGCTATGGCTGGAATAGTATCTTCCGGAATTCCGCTATTGCACGCAATTTTATAGCTTCGGTGTGCGTGTTGGTTTGTAAAGAATCTCATGGTTTCGTTTGGGTCTTCGCCATATGCAGTGAATCTAGAGATTAGTTCTTCGGGATCAGTAAAGTAAGATCTAATGCAATCCTGTAGCGAAAGCGAATCGTAGTTTGGAATATTTTTGATGGAATAAACTTTTAAATAATCCCTTATTTGCATAACTTTTTCTCCATCTTTCATTCCATCATGAAACTCCGGACCGGTTTTGCCGATATCGGAAAGCAAAAGGCCCACATAGAGTTCTTTTGTTTCGGTCTCGTCTAGGGTGGAAAAACCATTAATTTTCAGATATGTATTGAACTCTTTGGCGACTTCAATTGTTGTTTTGGCGTCATAGATGCTATCTGATTCTTCCGTTTGTATACGGTAGCGCAAAAGAAAGTCAGGATTCAACAGATGAGGATTAATACCACATTCGAGTAAAAGCCTCTGACCTTCAGTCCAACTTAATGTGCTTAGTCTTTCCTTCTTTTTCATTTGTCGTCTCCTTTTTTGGACAATATATGGATTGTACCAAAAGCAAAGATAGCAAAGGCTAAATGTTTTTGCAAAGAGTGGATAAGTGGGGTTATTTTATCTAAAATAGGGGGGTAAAGGAGGGAATATGGGTTGGAAGAATAAACGAGATTTTCAGGCTTATCGTGAAAGAAAATCTAAAAGATATTCCGAATTCGGTAGAGATTTGGAGTCTAAGGTCGAGAAATTATTAGAAGAACTTAAGGTGAAAGGGTATATAACCAAATACAAGAGACACAGGCCCCATTCGGTTGCCGATGGTGAGGGTAAAGATTTTACGATTTGGACCGATAAGCATGAGAAATCTTTTGGTGTTACTATATCACTTAAGAGTTGGCGTGAATCTCAAATGAAATATCCCGAAATTCCTCAATTTTGTTTTCCTTTAAACGTTAATCTTATAACAATTGAGAGGAGAATTCTTGAACTGGTAAAAAACGAAAGCGACCCCGTTTAGGAGTCGCTTATTTTTATATTTAATTAAGGTTAGGGTTTTAGATAACAGTCACACTTACTCGTCCCACTTTATTTCGACCTCCGTAATTAGTTTGATATAAAACTAATTACTGCAGTCTCCATAAAGTTCTCCTCTTCCCAAATTGCTTCTTTCTATGTTTTAGAAAAAAGCGCTCTTCGCGCTTTGTTCTAAAACTAATATGTAAGCAAGTAATTTAGGACCCCTAAATGACAGTAACGCTTGCTACGCTATCGCCATCGTCTAATCTCATGACTTGCTACTAAGGGGGCTTGCGTCGCCCCTCGAACTGGCAGAGCCAGATTCGAGCCTCCCTTCTCGCGGCTTTGCCGCTATTAAATGACCGTTACGCTAGCCACTGAGTCTCCATCGTCTAATCTCATTACTCTTACGCCTTGGGTGGCTCGGCCTAGGGTGGAGATGGAGTTTAGGGGTGTTCTTAGGGTTTGGCCTTGCTTGGAAATGATTACGAGGTCGTTTTCATCTTTGTTGTTAACGATATTCATTGCAACGGCTTTACCTGTCTTTGGAGTAATTTTTAGGGTCTTTACTCCACCGCCGGCTCTTTTTTGGGTCTTGTAGTCGGAGATTGGACTCTTTTTGCCGAGACCTTTTTCTGTAATTACCAAAACTTCAAGATTTTTTTGGTCTGCTGTTTTGGCAATAACATCCATTGAAATTAAGCAGTCACCTTTTTTAAGTCTCATACCTCCTACGCCGGTGGATACCCTACCCATTGCTCTTACGTCTTTCTCGTTGAAACGAATTGCCATTCCGTTTTCTGATACTAGGATAATCTCGTCTGTTCCACTGCTGCCTTCTACCCATTTTAATTCATCTCCGTCTTTTAGATTTATGGCGATAAGTCCAGATCTTCTAACTTTAGCGAATTCTTCTCTTGCAACCTTTTTTATAACCCCGCCCTTAGTGGCCATTACGAGGAATTTTACTGAGTCGTTTTTGCTTAAGGTCAGAATTGCTGTAGCGGTTTCGCCTGTACCCATTTCTAGGAAGTTAACCAGAGCTTGTCCTTTACTAGTTCTGCTTCCTTCTGGTAGTTCATAAACTTTAGTTAGGAATACTCTCCCTTTGTTGGTGAAGAAGAGGATTTCGTCGTGGGTATTTGCGGAAATTAACTTCTCAACAACGTCTTCGTCTTTTAGTCCGGTACCTATGACACCTTTGCCTCCTCTAACTTGGGCTTTGTAGGTTTCTGGAGCTAGACGTTTTATGTACCCACTCTTAGTGAAAGATATTAGACTTTCGTTTTCTGGAATAAGGTCTTCTACAGAGAATGTGCCAACAGGGGACTTAACTA
The DNA here is from genome assembly GCA_964384035.1 of uncultured Candidatus Saccharibacteria bacterium. Lineage (GTDB taxonomy): Bacteria > Patescibacteriota > Doudnabacteria > UBA920 > UBA920 > CAYLIB01. The sequence goes on along the minus strand of CAYLIB010000001.1, from coordinate 72,609 downwards.
TTTGAGTACGTCTCTCGTCGCCATATTTTTCTTTGAGTTCAGCAATTTCGGTTTTTATAATAGCGAGAATACGCTTTGGTTTGCTAAGTATATCTTCGAGTTCTGCGATAAGTTTTCTTTTCTCTTTTAACTCATCGTCTATTTTCTTTCTTTCGAGACCTGCGAGTGTTTGCAGTCTCATATCTAGGATAGCTTGAGCTTGAAGAGTGCTTAACTTAAACTTTTTCATTAAGTTAGCGTGGGCCTCTTCTTTTGTTGCGCTCTTTCTTATGGTGTTTATGACTTCGTCTATGTGGTCTAGCGCAATAGTTAAACCCTCTAAAATGTGTGCTCGTTCTTTTGCTTTTTTGAGATCGAACTCCGTTCTTCTTCTTACAACTACTTGTCTGTGTTTTATGTATTCTTCCAGAATGCTTTTGAGGTTTAGAACCCTTGGTTCTAGTCCGTCTATAAGCGCCAGCATGTTCATGTGAAAGGTTTCTTGGAGCTGGGTGTAAGAGAATAACTGATTGAGTATTTTGTTTGGTAAACTTTCTTTTTTTAAGTCGATTACGACCCTAACGCCGTCTTTGTCGGATTCATCACGTACATCTTTTATACCTTCAATTTTTTTGTCACGAACCAGGTCGGCAATTCTCTCGAGCATTGTGGCTTTGTTCACACGATAAGGAATTTCGTTGATGATAATTTGGAACATGCCACTTTTGGTTTCTACAATTTCGGTTTTACCTCGCATTACTATGCTTCCTTTTCCTGTAGCGTATGCGTTTCTTATGCTTGCGATATCGTAGATTGTACCTCCGGTAGGAAAATCTGGACCTTTAACTACTGTAGTGAGATCTTCAACGGTTACCTCTGGGTCTTCTATAAGCATTGTGATGCCGTCTATAACTTCGCTTATGTTATGTGGGGGTATGTCTGTGGCCATACCAACGGCGATGCCAAGAGTTCCATTTAGTAAAAGGTTTGGAAGCTTTGCTGGGAGCACAGAAGGCTCTTTCCTTGTTGCGTCGTAGTTATCTCGCCATTCAACGGTTTCTTTGTCTAGATCTGTAAGAAGTTCTTCTGCGAGTGAATCCATTCTGGCTTCCGTGTAACGCATGGCAGCGGCTTCGTCGCCATCCATAGAGCCAAAGTTTCCTTGGCCGTCTATGAGAGGATATCGCATAGCGAAGTCTTGGGCCATGTGGACCATGGATTGGTATACTGCTTGGTCACCGTGAGGGTGGTATTTACCGAGCACTTCACCAACAACAGCGGCTGATTTACGGAATTTAGCGTTATGTCTAAGTCCTAATTCGTGCATGGCATAAAATATACGTCTATGTACTGGTTTTAGACCATCTCTAATGTCTGGAAGAGCGCGGTTAACGATAACACTCATTGCATAGTCCAAGTAGGATTCTTGCATTTCTGTTTGAATATCTCTTGGTTTGACTGTACCGATATTAAATTCGTCGGTTTTTTCGATTTCTTTGTTTGCCATTTTTGAAATTATTTTGAAGGATCTGGGGCGTTAGGGTTTTTAAAATTAGTTTTAGTGTCCTGGATTCCGGTTTTGAAGGTTTCTATTATGGTATCGTCTTTGTTTAGTGTGTGTTTGAGTTTTGAAGTTACTATCCAGAGACCTACAAGGAATAGTGATGTTATGAGTAATATTATTGCTATCAGTCTTTTTTTTTCTTCAGGACTTTTATTTTGAATATCTTTTAGAGACATATTTGAAGAATTTAAAGTTCGTAAGGTTCGTAAAGTTTGTTAGGTATGTTCTGCTGGAAATTGCTTTATGAGCTTGATGAACTTTTTACTTTATAAACTACCTCATTGGGGTAAGAACCATAACTTTAGAGATTTCTGGGTTTAGGTCTTTCTTTTTAACGATTATCTTATCTGTCTCTTCTGACTTACCACCCATTTCTTTAATAAATTTTTCTAGCTTATCTGTCTCTGTTTTTAATCCTTCCATACTGTAATGACTAGGGATGATAAGTGCTGGTTCTACTTGGTTTACTACTTTTGCAGCTGTACTTGCGTCCATTACTGAGTGACCACCAACTGGTAAGATAAGTATGTCTATGTCTCCTAAATCTTCCAGTTCGTCCTGTTTCATTGAGAATTCTTTAATGTGGGTTAGGTTTAGAATTCTAATGTCTTCGCTTTCTATTAGGAATACTGTTACATAACCTTTTTCTTGTTTCAGAGGAATACCTGTTATGGTTACACCTTTTACGTCGTATTCTCCCGGGTCGAAAGCTTGGAATGGTTCGCCGGTTATTCCTTTTATTTCTGAATAGAGGGGGTTTTCTTTTTCGGCGAGAATAACTATGTCAGCCCCTCCCCTTGGTGGGGTGAGGCCCGACGATTTATCGAAGGGGTCGGTAACCACCACTGCTTCTTTTGTTGTAAATTTGAAACTTGAAAGTCCGAAAAATTGTAAATGCATATGAGAGGGAAAACATGGTTTTCCCTCTCATTACTCACCCTTTCCGCTGTTATTTCTATGCCCGGCAAAGCCGGATCCTAGAAATGCTACATCTTTGGAAGGCAAAAAGAGAAGAAAAAACCGCTAATAAATTATTAAAAGTACCTATGTATTGTACTTTTTTATGGGGGATTAGGCAATAAAAAATACCGTCACTTTTACGGTATGTTTGAGTTCATCTCATTCTGATTTCATGGGTTTGAGCGATGCCAATTCCATCTTTTGGGAATCCGATTACGATAGTGTCTATGCCTTCGAGGGATTCGTTTGAGCGGGTTTCGAATGCATTTCTAAATGAATTGGCAAGTTTACCCAAAAGATGCATAAGTTGAGCGATCGCTATGATCCTGTTTTGAGGGCGTTCAGTATCCACTAATTTCCAGCCACCTAACATACATAAAGCATCTGCAGTCATTCTGCCAAATGTCTGGGGGTCTTGGGGGCTGCTACCATCGGGGACAGGTAGTTCAATAAAACCTTCCCATGAATTTAATGTTGTGTTTGGGTCATTTCCTTCTATTTTTACGTTTATTATAAGTTTAACCATTGTTCCTCCAGGTTAGTTTTTTTACTCCAATTAAAAAAATATTTAGGAATAATATTTTTATATCGGTATATAAGAAATAAATAAAATTATACTAATTCTTAGTATTTCTGTCAAGGTGACAGAGCTAATCCTTTTGCGTATAATGGGGAGGCTTATTTGGTTCAGTGCTTTTATCTAAATTAATTATTAATCCCGAATAAGTTGCCCATTTCGGGCAAAGCACTGTTTAATTATTAGAATTTAATAACCTTTTTTAGGAATTTAATTCTTTTTGTTAAACATCTGCTCGCAGGTGTTTTTTAATATATATGTCAGACGAACAAGTAAATTCAAATGCCCAAAAAGCTCAAACAATGAGTGATTTGTTGGCAAGTGGTGTTGAGATCCGGGTTATAAAGCCTGGTGATATGGTAGAAGGTACTCTACTTTCTGTTGGTAAAAACGAAGTTTATATTGATATAGAAGGTTTGGGTCTTGGTGTAGTAAGAGGTAGAGAACTATATGATGATGAGGCTACCTTAAATTCTCTTAAAGTAGGAGATACTATTACCGCTTCCGTTGTAGAAGCAGAGAATAAGGATGGTAATGTAGAGCTAAGTCTTCGTGTGGCTGGTCAGGAAAGAGTATGGCAAACACTTAAAGATAAGTTGGATAGTAAAGAAGTTGTTCACACTAAGATATTGGCTGCGAATAAAGGTGGTTTAATGGTAGAAATTAACGGTGTAACGGGTTTCTTGCCAGTTTCCCAGCTTTCTTTAGAGCATTATCCTAGAGTAGAAGAGGGTGACAAGAATAAGATTCTATCTGCTTTAAATTCTTATGTAGGACAAATTTTCACTGTACAGATAATTACTGCTGATTCTGAAGAAGAAAAGCTTATCGTTTCTGAGCGTGCGGTATATGAAAAAGAAATGGAAGATAAGTTGGGTAAGTTGAAAATAGGCCAGGTAGTAAAAGGTACAGTAACAGGTGTAGTAGACTTCGGTGTTTTTGTAAAATTTGGTGAACTTGAAGGTTTGGTGCATATTTCTGAGCTTGCTTGGCAGAGAATAGAAAACCCAAAAGATATTATAAGAGTTGGGCAAGAAGTTGAATGTAAGATTATAGCTATAGACAAAGGTAGAGTTTCTTTGTCTATCAAGCAACTCAAGACTGATCCTTGGTTAGAAGCTGTTAAAAAATATCAGGTAGGACAGGAAGTCAGTGGAAAAATCACAAAGATAATGCCATTTGGAGTATTTGTAGAGCTGGATAAAGATATACAGGGCTTGGCTCATTTAATGGAATTATCTAATGATCCAGTTAAGCAGGCAGAAGATGTTGTTGCTATCGGAGATGAGAAAGTATTCAAGATTATTTCTATAGAACCAGGAGAGCATAGGCTAGGGCTTACACTTAAAACTAGTGATGCTCCAGCAAAGGAAAATACAGAAGAGAAGACAAAGTAGTAAAGTATTTAAAACCCCCGAGAAATTCGGGGGTTTTAATTATGCTCTATTTGTTAGGAGCTTTTGTTCCACTTGGTGTCTTTTTATCGCAAGATCTATAAGTTTATCTAGTAGTTTGCTATATGGTAGACCGCTAGCTTCCCACATTTTTGGGTACATACTAATAGAGGTGAAACCTGGAATGGTGTTAATCTCGTTAACAAATATTTCTCCATTGGCTTTTAAAAAGAAATCTACTCGTGACATTCCTTCACAACAGAGTGTTTTAAAGGTTTTTATACTTAAATCCTGAATTTTTTTAGTCATAAGTTCGTCTAAATTGGCAGGAATTTCATACTTAGCTCCATTTTGATCGGTGTATTTTGACTCGTATGAATAAAAGTCGTGAGTCGGGATAATTTCACCAGGTAGGGAAGTTATGGGATCTTCGTTTCCTAAAACAGAGCATTCAATTTCTCTGCCTTCTATGAATTCTTCAAGTAATATTTTTGTGTCGTAGGAGAAAGCATCTAACGTTGCAGATTGGTACTCTTGTTCGTTGGTTATTTTATGAACACCCACAGAAGAACCTAGGTTAGCTGGTTTTATAAATATGATATTACCAAGTGTTTCTTTGGCTATAGCATAACTAGGTAATTTAGAGTGTGTGGTTGTTATGAAGTTTGGTATAGGAATTCCAGCTTCTCTAAGTAATCTTTTGGTAACATCTTTGTCCATACCTATACTCGAACCTAGAACACTTGGTCCTACAAAAGGTATTCCGGCTAGCTTAAGGAGCCCTTGAACAGTGCCGTCTTCACCGAATGGGCCATGTAGAACTGGAAACACTACATCGATTTTATCTGATGAGATTTCTCCGTTTATTGTTAGTTCGCCATTCGATTCTGGGGCTAGAAGGATGTTTTTTGAGCTGTTTTCTAGTTGCCATTTACCCTTAGGGGAAATGAAAATTTTAACAATTTCATATTTTTCTTTATCGAGAGCAGAAATTATGCTTTCGGCTGATCTAATTGAGACTTCATGTTCTGCGGATTTGCCACCGTAAAGAATGGCTATTTTTAACTTGTTTTGCATAAGTTTAGTTTAAACGTATATGCAGTTGTTGCCAAATAAAAAACGACCTTGTTTGGGTTGTCTGCTAATCGATTGGCTGGGTTGTCCCTTTGCCTGACTTACCATGGTCCCAACTTCCACCTTGTATTCGGGAAGAAGGTTTTATATGGAATTCAAGACGCGCGTTTTGGGTTCCGCCGGTTAAACCATTTTTCACCTGTTTTATGATGATGTAATTAAGGTTTTCTCCGGGTACATCATATTACTAAAAAACACGTTCATATATAGAACGTGTTTTTTGTGGTGCCCAGGGAGGGATGGCTATATATCGGCGACTTCGCAGGCTTGCGCCGAACGTTTGAACCAGCAAAGCTGGATTCAAACTCCCTAAAGATTTCGCTTCGCTCAGGTTCGATTCCCCAATTTGCCTATTCTTATTTAAACAAAAAAACACGCTAACTTAATTAGCATGTTTTTTGTGGTGCCCAGGGAGGGTTGGCTATTAAATCTGGATCTGGTGAACCAGCCCAGATGTGTTCACCCAGCAGAGCATGGGTTCACTCCCTAAAGTTTTCGCTAACGCGAAGGTTCGATTCCCTTGTTTTGAAAATGTACTAACTAAAAAACACGCTAACTTTATCAACGTGTTTTTAGTGGTGCCCAGGGAGGGAATCGAACCCTCAATCCCTTGCGGGCGACGGATTTTAAGTCCGTAGCGTATACCAGTTCCGCCACCTGGGCGCGTCCAACTTGTCTACGAGCTCCGCTGTCAGTTCGGTGCAGAACTAACAGCTGCACTCTCCGTCAAGTTCTCCTTGTCCCAAATTGCTTCTTTCTTTGTTTTTTGAAAAATCCCTCTTCGGGTTTTTTCAAACAAACTCATAGGTAAGCAAGTAATTTGGGAGCCCTGAGAATCTCAGGGGTCTCATGGAGGTGCGTGTGGGATTCGAACCCACGCATGGCGGTTTTGCAGACCGCAGCGTTACCACTTCGCCAACGCACCTACTATAGGGACTAGCGTCGTCCCCTCCAACGGGCAAAGCCCTTATGGAGCCTCCCCTGTCTCGCAGCAGTTGCTGCTAGGGGATGCGACTCTTATGAGTCGACTTAGGGGAGATTTCGTTACTCAATTTTACTTTAAGTTTGGGTAAAAATCAACGGTGGGGGTTTTCCACTTTACATATAGAAATAATTTTATTAGTATTCGTTAGTTATCTATTATTATAGTCTTTAACATAATTTTTCGGGAGGAAATTAAGTGACCAATACACTCTGTTTCACCAACGGAAGTGTAGCGCGAGTTGATGAAGCAAATCCGCTTCTTGATACCATTCGTGCTATGGGTTTTGAGACATCATTCACCCAGTCTGTTAAGGAAGTAGTAGAACGAGGTCCCAGCCATGTAGTTCTAACTAGTTTTCAAGGATTGGAGCAACTTTTCGCGAGCGCTACGAAGCGTATTTTTCTTTTGGTCTATGATCCTCAGTTGCAGATGGAGGAGATAAGACAAGCTAGAAAAATGAAGAGTCGAATTGTATTAATTACGTCTCTTGCAGACATTATTGCCGACATAAGACTTTGAAATTGCTATGTCGGTTTTTTATTTAAAAATCTCCCCCAAAAGATTGGGGGAGATTTAATATTTCTATTATTTTCTAGCTAATATTACCTCGGGTTCTATGTCTGTAAGTAGTGGTCCGTAAGCGTCTTTTTCAAGTTTAGTTAAGTCGTTGATAATAACTTTGTTATTTATAGTCCAATGTAAGGCGTAAGGTTGTTTGTATAAACCGTTCATACGTTCTATAGGCATATCTTGGTACTTTATTTCACTTCTACGAGGAAAGTTAGCTAAGAATTCGTTCATGTTTGCGATAGCGTCACATTTGTTATCAGCCATCACTTTTAAAGTGCTACCTGCCATGACTCCCCAATAATTATGGGTTCCCGGGATAGTACGTTTTCCTAATCCGCTTTCTGCATTGGCAAGTGAAAGAATTTTTTTCCAGTTGTTTTGTTCTATGATGTTATCACAGTCAGCGAGAGGGGAATTTCTTTTAGCGAGATATTCTTTTACGCTTTGAGCAAGTTTTTCTTTAGGGCTAGTACCAACGGTATAACCATAAAGGGAGGTAAGTTCTTCTTTTTGTTTTACATCGAAAACGAGAGCTTTTGTAAGCATTTCTTGCTGGAGGCTTGAAGCCAGGGCGTCAGTTGGGTAGGCCCAAACTAAGGTCGTTACCATAAGTCCAATTGCTTGGAGTTTTGTAACTGCAGAAGAAATTGTAGGGTTTGCTTTCATTTTATGATAGTAATCCTATATCCCTTTTGGGTTAATGTTAGGAATTTGTATCCAGATATATGTTTCTGTATCCAAATTCGGGAATTAAAAGAGCGTGCCATTTAGCACGTTCTATGTCTAGTATAGCAGATTTTAGGGTCAAAAACAAGCCTGTTTTACCGTTTTAGCTCTTAAATAAGGGGATTTTTATTTTTTTCCTCTGAAAACAGCGGAAGATCAATGTGCGTAAATAAGCTAGATTTTTTTTTATGACTTTGTTAAAATAACGAAGCGTTTAGTTTTTCCTCATTTAGTAAAAGGTATCTATGCCCGGGTGGCGGAATTGGTATACGCGTACGCTTGAGGTGCGTATGCCGTAAGGCTTGAGGGTTCGAGTCCCTCCTCGGGCACCACGGGCCAATCAAGGCTCACTACGTTACGTCTTTATTACGCTTTCGCTCCATAAAGACTACACTTCGTTCTCCTTGTTGTCCCTTTCAAATGTAACCAGTTACATTTGGTTAGCGCATTCACATTGCTTCGCTCGTGAATAAAGGTCTAGTTTTCTTCACTACGTTACGTCTTTATTGCGCTTACGCTTCATAAACCTTACACTACGTTCACCTTGTTGTCCCTCTCCCCAGCCACGAGTGGCCGGGGACCCAAAAAACATTCACATTGCTGCGCTCGTGAATCATAGTCTCAGTTATAATATATGTATGGACGCTTAGCTCAGTTGGTAGAGCGCTTCGTTTACACCGAAGATGTCACAGGTTCGAGTCCTGTAGCGTCCACCAGATAAATGGTTCACATTGCTGCGCTCGTGAATATAGAAGCGCCTCGGTAGCTCATTGGTAGAGCGAAGCCCTGAAGAGGCTTGCGTACTCAGTTCGATTCTGAGCCGAGGCACCACCACAGGCCAACCAAGGCTCACTGCGTTACGTCTTTATTACGCTTTCGCTCCATAAAGACTACACTTCGTTTACCTTGTTGTCCCTTTCAAAAGTAGCGAGCTACTTTTGGTTGGCGCATTCACATTGCTTCGCTCGTGAATGATGTAGTAAAATAAGTTTTAGATTGTGCGGCTATGGTTCAATGGTAGAACTCTTCCTTGCCAAGGAAGGGACACGGGTTCGATTCCCGTTAGCCGCTCCAAAAGAAAACACCCATAATTGGGTGTTTTCTTTTGGGAAAAGTGGATTTCCTATAGATCTATGGAATCTGGTAATAAGTTTACTTCTTTTAGGTCCTTTAGTATTTGTTCCTGGATTTCATAATCAGTTCTATTTTCGTTAACTACCAGGGTTTTTGATAATCTAGCATTTTTAATATTTCCAGCCTTCCTTTTTGCATTTACGTATGAACTGAATTTCGCATCAGCAGTATTTTTGAGATTTGCTCCATAATCAGAACTTTTTACGTCATACACAATGTATCCATGTTCTTTTGTATTACCCCCTGCTACCGATTCTATACGTATTCTTATATCTTCTCCTTTTCTATCTTTTCTGGAGTAAGTTTCTGATCTTGTGCAGTAAGCAAAAAGGACTATTTGTGGATATTTTTCTTTTAGTATGTTGGTTAGATTTAAAGCTAGATCAAATGCTCTTTGTTCATTTTTTTCTCCTCTTTCCTCTGCTTGGATAAGTTTTCTTTCTGTTTGTGGGTTTATAAAATATTCTCTTTTCATTCATTTATTTAGCTATTATTTTCTTGAATTATAACAAAAATCGTTCTATTTAAGAACGATTGTTTGAGTATTTAGGCTTGTTTTTTGGGGAAGGGAAGGGAGGCTTCTTCTTTCAGGTAGTTTTTAACTGAAGTTATGTTTTCCGTAACTTCTGGCATAGTTGGGGTTACTACCCATTTGCCTAGTTCGTTTTTTTGTAGTTGGCCTACTATGGAGAAGCCGGATGCCCATACGTGACCTCCTCCACCTAGGATTTTTGCTATTTTTTGCACGTCTATGCCTTTGTGAGGGTCGCTTCTTAAGCTTCCTTTAATGGTATCCCCGTCTTGTTTTAGAAACATGGCTACTTTGGCTTCTGGTACTTTATTTAGGGTTTCTACGAAACCTTCAAAAGAGGATAGTGGTAGGTCTTTTAAGTCCGTTAAGTCCTTAGTTGTCATTACCGAATAGATTATCTTCCTGTTTGCATCGTAATAGGTGTTTTCCAGGGCTTTGCCCCAAGCTTTTAGGGTGTTTGGGCTTTTGCCTTTATATGTATATTTAGCAATCTTAGTTAACGATGCTCCTTTTTTCATTAAGTCAGCGGCAGCGAGTAGACTGGCTTGTTTGGTGTTACTGTGCATAAATGAACCAGTGTCCGTAAATATACCTGTTAGAAGGCAGGTTGCGGTTTCGGAAGTTATTTTCCAGTTAGAATTATTAAAAAAATCGTAAGTTAATTCTGCTACGGAAGATTTTTTACTATCGACAACATTAATATCGCCAAAATTAGTGTTGTCTGGATGGTGGTCAAAATTTATTACAGGCGCAATTAGAGATGTGATTTCTGTTAAGTTACAACGGTCTTTTTTTGAGCAGCCTGAATACAATATCACGTCTGGAATAAAACTAGGGTCTAGTTTTTCCGTTACTTTGTCTGAATTAGGTAGATATTTGAGTTGTTCAGGAACTCCGCCTTTAATTACGATTCTAATATCTTTGTTCTTGAAAATAGAAAGATGCGCATAAATAGCCAAAACAGTACCAAGATCGTCTCCATCTGTTCGTTCGTGAGTAGTAAGGAGTATCTTAGAAGAATTTTCAAGAGTTTCTTTTGTTAGGTTAAAAATGGATTCCATATTTAATCTTTGTGTATCTCCTTTATTATTTCTTCTATATGTTGAGCATATCTAGGAGATTCATCTAGGTGAAAGCTAATTCTGGGTACGATTTTTACTGCTAATTGATTATTTAATTCGCCCTGTATGTCATAAATATTTCTATTTAGAGCATCAAAGATTTTTTTATCATCACCCCCAACAATTGATATGTAGACTTTGGCCCATTTCATATCTTTGCTTACCTGAACTTTGCTTACTGTGGTAAAACCGGGGAGATTTTCAAGAAAAGGACGTATGGAAACGCCAATGATTTGTTGAGCTAAGGCTTCAACTTTATTTATGCGAAAACTTGGTTTTTTAAGGTCTTTTTTCATAGAGAATGGATAGTATACGAGGTTTAGATTTTATTATCAAGTGTAGTTTTATTGTAGCAAACAGAACAAAAAACCCCCGGATAGGGGTTTTTAAAGACTCTTTTGTTTTAGGTTTTCTTCAAAGCTTTCTAAAATATCGCCTGATTGAAGTTTGATATTGGTTTTGAGTTTCATTCCAAACTCATTTCCTTTAGTGACTTCTTTAGTAGCTATTTTGCTTTGTTGGAGTTCTAGGATCTCGGCGGTTCCAATTTGAACTCCAGCTCTTTCAATGGCAATACGTTTATTCTTTCTAAGTTCGCCTTCGGTGACTTTACCACCGATAATCATTTCGGATTTTTCTGTTCTAAAGATAGCTAGTATTTCACCCTTACCAAAACTTACTTTTTCATATTCAGGAGTGAACATTTTAACGACGGCAGAGGTGATGTTTTCGATTAATTCGTAAATAACGTCGTACGAATCGATTATAACCTTTTTTTGTTTGGCTAGGTTTATGGCTTTAGGGTTTGTTTTGGCTCTGAAAGCGATAATCGTGGCTTTGGAAGGTTCTGCTAACAGGACATCGGATTCATTTACTTCGCCAACACCGCTGTTTAAAATTTCAATTTTTACTTCGTCATTCTTTAATTTGGCCAAAGATTGTTTGATAGCTTCAAGGCTACCCGCAACGTCGGTTTTTATAATTAAGTTGAGGCTTTTATTCTGTAGGTCACCTTGTAAACTATGCTTTCCTTTTAAGGTATGGCTTCTTTGTCTTTTGGCTACACTTTCAGCAATTTGCTTGGCTTTTTCAATTGTTTCAACTGTTTGAAGTACATCACCTGCTTCTGCTGTAGTGGAAAGACCGGAAACTCTAACAGGGGAGCTAGGGGGTGCTAATTTTAGCTTTTTACCAGAATCGCTCTCCATGCTTTTTATTTTTCCGTAAGCTTTACCAGCTACACAGATATCACCGATTTTTAGGGTTCCGTTTTGGACTATTAGTGTAGCTACGGCTCCTAAGCCAAGTTCGGTATCAGATTCAATTACAGTACCTACTGTTTTACCTTCTGGATTGGCTTTAAGATTTTCTATTTCCGCCGTTAGTAAGACCATTTCGAGTAAATCATCTATGCCCTTGTTTTGTTTGGCGGAAATTTCTACAGCAATAGTTTTACCTCCCCATTCTTCGGTTAAAATTCCGTATTCAGCCAATTCTTGCTTGGCTCTCATTGGATTAGCATTTTCTTTATCTATCTTGTTTATAGCAACAATGATAGGTGTATTGGTAAATTTTGCTCTGTTAATGACTTCAACTGTCTGTGGTCTTACGCCATCGTCAGCGGCTACAACTAGAATAATGATGTCAGTAACATTTGCACCCCTAGCTCTCATTTCTGAAAAAGCTTCGTGTCCAGGAGTATCTAAGAAGGTAACATTTTTCCCGTTATGTTTAACTTGATAAGCCCCAATATGCTGAGTAATACCACCTGATTCACCCTCAGCTACTTTGGTTCTACGAATAGCGTCTAATAGTGTGGTTTTGCCGTGGTCTACGTGACCCATAACCGCAACAATAGGAGATCTGGGTTGTAAATTTTCTGCTGCTTCGGAGGTAATTACCTGTTGTAGGAAACCTAGTCCGTATGTTTCTTCCTCGTTATTTACCTGGGTAGAGACTTCAAAACCGAGATCTTGAGCAACGATTGCTGCTGTTTCATAGTCTACTTCTTCATTAATGGTGGCCATGACCCCATTTTGGATAAGTACTTTAATAACTTCAGTTACTGGTTTTTTTAATAATTCTGCAAATTCTCTAACTTTAATGAAAGGTGGGAGATTAATACTTGTAGGAGTGGTTGGTGTATTATTTTCAACAGTTTTTTTGACTTGTAGAGCTTCTATTATTTCTTTAGCGAGGTGGTTATCTATCTTGTTTGCTCTTGGGGATATACGAAATCCCTTTGCGTTAGCTTTATCGCGAAGTTCTTGAATAGACAAATTTAGTTGTTCGGAAAGGGAAGATAGATTCATAAAATAGTATGAGAGGGAAAATATGGTTTTCCACTTAAGTAGGGACAGGGAGACCCTGATTCCTTTAAGGCTTCTCTCATTACTCACCCTTTCCGTTGATTTTTTTCGGCTCGGGGGACCCGGATCGAGAAAAAGCTATATTTTGAATCGCATAAATTCAATATAAGAAGGATGAGTAAATTCGAGGGAATTTATTTATAACTTTCTAAATATACCTAAAAGCGCGTGTTTTGGCAACTAAAAACCCCGAGCAATGGGGTTAAAAGGTGCGGTTTTTTCCTACTATTACTCTTAGGCTTTCAGGGGAAATTTGGATTAAACAGGGGAATTTTGCTATTACTTTTCCTGCTAGCCTGATAGGCATTCCTTTTGGTTCGAGGCATTCTACTTGTTTGCATCTTATTGCTGAGGAATTTGGTATTTGTTCCAATAAACCTTCACCAATTATGCTTTTGTTTTTTAATGCTTCGGTAGTTTTTAGTTTGGGAATCATAAGTAAATCTAGGTAACCGTCTGTTGGGTTAGCAAGTTTGGCGTTTTTGGAAGAAGTAGAGCGCGTGTTCACAACAAGTGCACTTAAAATTTCTGTGTTTAAAGTGTAATTGTCGTCTATTCTAAGAGTTATTTCTTCACCGGTATTTCCAAAGATTTTAAAACTACTGAAGAAACCCGCTTTTTTTATCTCAGATGTTGGGGTTCCCATTTCTAGGGAACTTATGAAATACGAAGATCCGACGTAGGCTAAATCTAATTTTTCGATTCTTCTACCTGCTATTGTTCTAATTGCATTAGAAACACTTCCTAAACCAAGTATTTTTGAAAGGTAAGAGTTTTCGTCGAATGGAACAAATCCCAGTACGAAATCTCGTCCTTTTAAACTTGCGAGCATTAGGTTAAAGGTATCGTCGGTACCGCAGGCGATTATGGTTTTTACTCCACGACTGCTTGCGGTATCGACAAGGTCGGAAATACTCCTTAATGGGGTAACTCTCGAGGTTTCACCAGAAACATTAAACTCAGCTACAAGACCTTGTAATTCGATTTGATACCGTTCGAATTTATCGTACGGTATATTTGTTGGGTCTAATATGTAATAATACAAAATTTTTGTGCTCAGAAAACGGGATCACAAGTTTGGTTGTTACTTTTAAGCATTAAGCATACAGCTGAATTACTGATTTTAAAACCAGCAGAGCTGGGTTTTAAATATTATTTGCGCAATAATCTGACCCCAAATTTGCGATCCGTGGCTTGAGGAAGTTTAATGTTCTATTCTAATTCGGCTTCCATTGAAGAACTGGCTACTCGGGGAGACCCACCGTTCATGCTACATTTGCCTGTGAATAGTGCGCCATCTTCGACTCTTAGTATGGAACAAGTAATGTCACCTTTAATTTTGGCTGTTCCTTGGAGAATTAAATTACCAGATACTTTGATATTTCCTTGAATATCACCAGCAATTATGGCATTTCCTGCAAATACATCAGCGAGAATCTTGGCTGCTTGACCTACATATACGCTTTGAGTTGTATTTACTTTCCCTGTTACCTGTCCTTCTATTTTTATATTTCCTTCACTATTTAAATCACCTTGTATTTTAACTGAAGGTCCGACAACTGTTTCTGCGCTTAGGTTTTCTGAGTCTGGGTTTTTTGACATAAAATTTATTTAAAGTATTGTTTAATTGATTATTTTTTTCCTAACTTGTGTTTCTGCTAGAGCTTTTTCTTCTTCCTCGGTTAAGGGGATCTCACTATGCCCATTTTGTATGGATTTTATGTAAATTCTATTGAATTCTCGTCCATATAAACTCGAAAGGATTATTCCAGAATTATGATGGTTTAATAGAGCAGCGGAGAAGGAGAAATTGCCACCGTCATTTGAAAGTGAATTGAATTTCACAATTCCTACTTTTTGGATAGCTCCTTGGAGGATTTTTTCGACAATATCTATTTGTTCTTGAGTAGAAAGTTGGTTTCTTTCTAGGACTGTTAAGTGAGTTTCTAAGCTATTTAGCGCCTCTTCTAATGATAAAGGGGGGCTTTTTTCTAATAACTTTCTTCTAAGTTTTTTGAGTTTTATAACCCATATAAGAGAGTATGTAGAGAAGCAGAGTGATAATATGCAAAAAATAGTTAAGACAATTTGTAGCGTGTTTATCAAGATATTTATTTTTATTAAGTACGATTTAAATGATTTAATCATTTAATTACACTGTTTAACATGAAGCAAGCAAACTATCGTAATTGGATTAAATCATATTAATATTAACAACCTTTTTGCTTGCCTACAATGTTGAAATTGTTTATTATTTCTTTATAAATTACAAACTATGAGTAAAAAACATAAGAATAATAAGGCAAGCATTAATGAGAATTCTGGTATGGTCCCGAATTCAGCGGTTCCAGGGCATTTTGCTGCAGAATATGCATTTATTAAACAAGACTTAGTGAGGCTTTTAATGTTAAATGTCTTGTATTTAGGGTTGTTACTTGCTTTATACTACTATGACTTGAGTCATAACGTTCTGCATAAGTATTTAGATAAGTTTATACATCTTTAATTTTAAGAAAAACACCCAAATGGGGTGTTTTTTGTTTAGTATTTAGTTTGGTTAGGCGTGCATGTAATGAGTTTCGGTAGTACTATACACACTGGGTATTATCTAAGGTAGAGTATATATATGTTTAAAATAAAGATCGTTTGTTTAGGTAAATTTAAAGAAAAGGAGTTTAAGGAGTTGGAATTGTTGTACATGAAACGTTTATCTCCATATGCGAAACTTAGAATAGTAGAATTGCAAGAGGTGGGCTATAAAGAAAACGAAGATTTAGAGCGCGTAAAAGAGAAAGAGGCGACAAATATTTTAAAGTACCTTGATAAGGAATCAATTACGATTGTGCTGGAAGAGAAGGGGACAGAAAGAGACTCAGTGGGATTTGCTAATTTTATTGAAAGAGTAGGAAATTTAGGGCAGGAGTTAGTTTTTGTAATAGGTGGTTCCCTTGGGATTCATTCTAGCCTGAGAGCAGTTTCTAATTATCAGATTTCTTTAAGTAAAATGACTTTTACCCACAATTTTGCTCGTATTTTACTAGAAGAGCAATTATATAGAGCGTGTATGATTATAGCGGGAAAAAATTACCATAAATAAGCCATAATAAACTTCTTGCTTATGTAGTTTCCTCAATTTGTACTCAATTATTACTAGGGGGCTCGTAAATTGATGTTTCATCTGAAACATCTTTTTTGTTGAGTTTTAGAAGTATTGAATAAGACACTCCGATGGTACCCCAAAAAATCAATATTCCTTGTCTAGAAGTGTAGAAGTAGTGGTCTGTAAGGGATAATGCAAGAATTGAGAAAATATAGACCATTAAAAAGAATAATTCAGATTTATTCTCATCATCTTTTAATGCTGTATAAAAAGATTTCCAAAGATTCATTATAGTGAGGAATGCTATAAATAAAATTATGAGAAGGGGTATAATCCCGAATTCTGTCCATATAAGTAGGGGGAAGTTGTGAATTGGTTGAATTTCGTATGTTTTTAAGCTGAGATAGTTGTTTTGTTTCATTTGAAACATTGTTTGTCCCGGCCCTATGCCAAAAATAGGAGAATTTTGGATAAACTTATATGCGAATAGGTTGTAGGCATTACGAAGATTTAAAGACCCATCTGTATATGCACTGTTATATCTATTTAATAGATATTGTGAATTTATAGTAATGAATAGACATAAAGTCACTAAACTAGTTATTAGATAGTATAGATGTTTCCTGTGAAGCTTCTTAATTATGTTATATAGGAGTAACGCTATTAGGCTTATGGTCCAAATTATGATGGTGGATCGGCTAAATGTTAGAAGTAAGCAAAATGTAGTTAATATCCCGTAAATATGAGGATATATCAAATGTTTATTGGGTTTTAGTAGGGTAAATCCTATAAACCATGCAGTTAATAAAAATACAGAAAGGATATTTGGGTGCGGAAAAGTGCCGTAAGGACGTATTAGTTTTCCACGTGGAGTGTCGATTTTGGCAACTCCTGCTGTTTCACGTGATATATTTGATTCTCCCACGTGAAATAATCCAAATGATTGTTGTTTATTCCACTGATATATTACTAACAATGACTGAGTAACTGAGAGAATTAGAAATGTACTAATGAATATTTTTTTAAGCTGAATATTATTAAAGATAATGCGTACAGTTTCATATGTAACAAAACCTGAAGATATTAGAGCAAGATAGTATATAGGAATGGCGAGATTATTAAGTCCCTTATAAAAAATGCTTAATAAAGAGGAAAAAATAAATAATCCCCATAAATATACTATTTTTTTTGAGAGTAATTTTTTTTGTAATACAAGAAAATAAAATAAACAAAGTAATAAAATATCGCTTAAATAAAGGAAAATTATTAAAAAATCTGATTTATAACCTGTTATAAATTGTTGAGAGGTATTGAGACTGACCTTTATAGGAAAAAAGATTGATGTTATATAAAGAACTATGATTAGTCCTGTGACTACCTTATATAGATGTGAAAACTGATTTTCTTGATTAGATGTATTCTTGTTAAACAGGGGTGGGTTTTTTAATTTTCGGAACATACTTTGTTTTTTATAAGGTTTCTCTGTAGTATAAATATATTATTTTTTGTTCCGTACTTCTGTGCCCTTTGTAGCTCAATGGATAGAGCAGATCCGTCCTAAGGATAAGATGGGGGTTCGATTCCCTCCAAAGGGACCAGAAGTATGAACAGAAGAAACTATTTTTGATGTGTTACAATTTGAATATGAATGAACAAGATTTTTATAAAAAATTAGACGAGATTCATAAGAGTATTGTAGAGACTCAACAGGTACTTAAACAAGGTTGGTGGAAAAGCTTTTTTCATGGAACACTTAGTGGTTTTGGTTCGGTAGTAGGAGCGGTTCTTGCTCTGGCGATACTTGGGTGGATGCTAAATGCGATAGGTGTGGTTCCCGCTTTTAGAGACCAAATGAAACGATTTGATGGTTTACTTAAGCAAGCAGAACAAACTAGGCTTCCAAATATAAATAGCAGCAAGTAGTTGACCTATATAAGATGATTCAGTAGAATATTTTTAATTCATTTATTTGGGCCTATAGTATAGCGGTAATACGGATCCATGGCATGGATTAGTTTGGGGTTCGACTCCCCATAGGTCCACCAAAAAATCCCCTGAGGGGGATTTTTTGTTATAAAAAATACCCTTCTTAAGAAGAGTTGTCTATTACGAAAGTTCTTGTTCTTTTTCTAAGACGATTGCTAAATGGCAGACTAGATATGGGATGAGGTTGCCACTGGTATTTCTAGGTATATATTTTCTGAAAATGAAAGTTTCTGCCAAGCTAGAAATTTTTGTAGCGTTTAATTTTTTTGTGATCTCTCCCGCAAGAAAATTTCTTCTATTAAGAATCTCTTCACCAGAAGAATATGTGAATAGTCCAGGGGCGAGTCCGGTAATTGCTTCGGTTAGTAAAGATATTTGATTTCTACGATTTAAGTGGGCTACTAAATGAGCAGAAATTTCTGAATTTGATGATTTCCCCAGGGAAATTTCTGAATCAAGACGTAGCCTGATAACTAATTCGGTTAAAAGTGTATCTGGAAGTGCAGAAATAAGGTTTTGTAAGGTTGATAGCTCCATGTTTTGCTCCTTCTTGTTGGTAAAATAAACTTAACTTTAGCACCCACCCATTAGAAGTCAAGAGTGTTAAAAAAGGGTGACCTAATTCAGAAAGATTGAGAAATATAAAGTGCGTTTCGAAGAAGGTGTGGTTGTTTATATATTGTGAAATAGGATGTTTCATTTCAGTGAAGTTAAGTGATATTGGGTAGATTTTGATCTTGCTTATTAAAGATTCCAGTGATTCGACCAAGTAAAAGCTTCTATTTTAACAATAGAGGTTTTTGTTTGGTTAGATTATAATTTGGATCCATGATAGAGGAGGAATTAGTATGGTGTATACCTTAGTCAGTGTTAATGTGTTATTGATTACTTTGGTAATTTGGGGGCTTGTGGTTTTGTTTAAGTATTTCCCTCGAGAGGGGAGTAACTCTTATGTTTACTTTCATAATCTAGACTGCTACTTAGTAAAAGGACAGGGGGGCAGTGAAAAAGTTTTTATCTCAATTCCAATAACTAATGGCGTTATGCAGTTTCAAATAACTAGTAATGAGTTATTGCTATTTCAGAATAGTGGAGTTGATTCAAATCTTATTCGCTTTTCCGTCACTGAGATTAGTAGAGGTGAGTTGAATGAAAAAATTTCAGGGAGTCCTGTGGCATTGGTAGATGACTAATTTTATGTTGTTTTTTAGAATCCATTATTTGGATTCATTTTTTTTAAAATAACATTACATTTTGTCAGGTTGGTGATGTTCATAAGGATTAAAATCGAGACCTTAAGCAGGCCGCAGATTTAGGAAGGGGAGACCTGGGTGGTGGTAAGTTTTTTAGAAATTTTAACCGTATTTCATAGTACAGAAAGAATATGAGGGTAGTAATATTCCTAGTACTTTCTTCTGCTGATTTTTTCCGCCGAACACCATTTGCAGTGTGAGTTTACTTTTTGTTTTTTGCGAATCCGTGGTCCAAAATAACACTTGTGTTAACTAAATTTAAAGCCAAATTAACATCGGTGGGGTACTTTTGTTTTTTTTAGATTTCTTTCGGGTGTAAATGTGGTATTTCAGTTGGTACGGGTGTGGAATCATAGGTGAAACTCAATTTGTGATTTAAATCTATTTCACTTTGATTGTTTACTTTTGAAAAGTTTATTTCCCAATATTGTTCAAGATGGTTAGGGATTATCCGATGAATCTCGCTGACTAAAGTTCATAGTGCTGGTTTGTGTAGCTAAACGAACTTCCTGTTATATTTTGATTTGTTGATTTGTTTATCAGACTTATTACCGATGTACTTTTTTTTCGATGTGCAGAAACTATAAGTATATTCGAAAAGCAATCTTAGGATCTCGGTTATTTGGAAATACAAACAGAGATTATTTGTAAGGGGTCTGGAATTTAAAAAAGGATTTTTAATCCTAGTAGAGTCTGATTTTTTTAAAATATTTCCACATGTCTTCTTATTTTTAGGAACTGAGTAGTATAGATTATGTGAGAAACTTCTTGTATTAGAATTTCGTTTTTGAAGACGAGAGCTATATTTTGAGTAGCAAGGGTAGGGGGATCTTCAAGTCCTCAAATAACCCGTTAATGTTATTAGTAGGTTTACGGGTAGGTGGGTATTAAATGATTAAGGTTAAAAATTTATGTTAAACATTTTTTCTTCTATAGAAGAATTTTGGAATAAAGGCTATTCTAATTCAAGTCGGTTAAATTTGTCATCGTTGTTTGTAACTACTTGTTTAAATATTTAATACTATGAAAGATATAAATTTAGATTTCAAGTTCACGTTTGACTATACCTTAACAACCGAAGAAAGGTTCAGTTTGAGGAAATGGTTAGAAAAATTTGTTAATGCATTAAATTTTGGGAACTCAGATGAAATTGCAGATTTTTTAGATGTTGGATTTGGGAATGTTGGATTAACAGAATATAGTAAACTGGGAAAACAAGAGTTCGTAAATTTTGTGATTGAGAATAGGAAGTCTAGTAGTTTTTTGTGGTATAGGTTTTCTGAGATTAAAACCAAGAAGAAGAACGGAATATTTTTGTTGAATGGTTCAATGGAAGTTTTGAATGAGAAGATGCTCTTGTTGGAAGGGGAGATGGTAGGGGAGGTTTTGTTTTTTGAGAAAGATAGTTGTTTTAGGTTTTTGAGCTTAGGGTTGTCACCAAGGTTACGGGTGAGATATTAGTCTTTGTTTGGAGATTTGTTCATTGGTGTTCGGAGGAAGAAATTTTTTCACCCTCATTAGGTCCTCCTACGCACGTTAGATTTGTCTCCGAGCTTTGTAACCAGTTTGACATGATCTGTTACTGGCAAAGCCAGTTACTATCACGCCTTATGCAAAACTGGCTACTGCACTCTCTATTAAATCTTCCTCTATTCCAAATTGCTTTTCTCTATGTAATAAAAAGACTCTTCGAATCCTTTTTATTACGGATAAGGTGAACAAGTAATTTGGGAGCTCTAAATTAAGAATAAATTACATGAATAAAAAAAATAGGTTGTTAAAGTATGAGATTCCGGAGTCGGTGGAATGGGTTGTGGGGGTGGATGAAGTAGGAAGGGGGAGTTTGGCTGGGCCCTTAGTGGTTGCAGCGGTGGTGTTCAACGTGAATCACACCACCGCTGCACGTGAGTCGTGGAAGAGTGAAGTTAAAGACAGTAAGGCATTGCGCGAGTGTAAACGCGAAATTCTTTCAAAAGAAATTATAAATACAGCTGCAAAATATATAATTTTAGAAACAACGCCTGCTAGGATAGATGAAATAAATATTCACAACGCTGTTTTGGAGAGTATGAATGAATGTGCGAAAAGTATTTTGAGTGATGGTGATATAGAAATTAATAAAACCTTGGTGTTGTTTGATGGTAAATTTGTACCCGGTAATATTTCCTATAACGCACGTTCTGTTGTGAAAGGGGATTCTAAGGTTTTTGAAATAGCTTGTGCCTCGATTATTGCAAAGGTATATAGAGATAACTTAATGAAGAAACTTTCAGAATGTTTCCCGAGATATTTTTGGGAAGAAAACAAAGGTTATGGAACTAAGAAACACATAGATGCAATCTTAAAATTAGGATTAACAAACTTTCATAGAAAAACGTTTTGCAAAAATTTCACTGGCTAGATACAATAAGCAAGCGTTTGTGGGGAAGCGTACCGAAGTGGTCGTAACGGGGCGCACTCGAAATGCGCTTGAGGGCCAAAAGCCTTCACGTGGGTTCGAATCCCACCGCTTCCGCCAAAATGAAACCGCCATAAATATGGCGGTTTCATTTTGTGTAACACTTAGTTAAACTGTTAAACTGAAGGCAATGAAACAAGTGAAACGCTAGTAAATAAAGCACAAACTCTGTATGCAACAATCTTTCTTTGAAGGAAAAGACTACAAACTATATTTAGGAAACTGTGTTTCGGTGCTTGAAACTTTCGAGCCTGAAACAGTAGATATGGTATTTGCAGACCCACCATATTTTCTTTCCAACGGTGGTAAAACATTTGTGAATGGAACAATTAAAAGTGTAGATAAGGGAGAGTGGGATAAGAGTAAGGGGGTAAAGAAAGACTTTGAATTTTATTTATCTTGGATAAGAGCATGTAGAAGAATAATGAAACCGAATGCCACACTTTGGGTAAGTGGAACTTTCCACTCTATATATATGTCTGGCTTCGCACTGCAAGCTTCTGGATTTAAAATTTTAAATGATATAGTTTGGTTTAAAAAAAAGATTACACCAAATTTTACTAAACGCACATTTACAGCAAGCCATGAAAATTTAATATGGGCTGGTAAAGATAGCAATTCAAAATATATTTTTGAATACGATACTATGAAAAATTATTTGGATGCAGATGATAATTTAAAAATTCCAAATCAGCAGATGCATACGGTATGGCAAATTTCTAGTCCGAAGATGGAAGAAAAAATTTTAGGAAATCATCCTACACAAAAACCTTTAGAACTTTTAAGAAGAATAATTTTATCGAGTACAAAAAAAGAAGATTTGATTTTGGATCCATTTACAGGAAGCTCGACAACGGGAGTTGTTGCTCTTAGTGAGAATAGAAAATTTGTAGGTATCGATATCGATAAAAATTATTTAGAAGTTTCTAGATTGAGAATTGAAAATTTAAAAAATAATTATGCAAAAAAAAATTGAGTGGAATAAAAATGTTAAATTTATAATTTCTGATATAGATCAAACTATCGCTGATCTATATTCTCCTATAGATCAAGAATTGGTTCGAGAGCTAGAAAAAATTTTAGATGAAGGTAAAATTTTATTTTTAATTTCTGGACAAGATGTTAAAGATATAGTTTGGAGAGTAACGGATAAAATAAATTCTAATTATAGAAATAAAATTTTAATAGGGTCGTGTAGTGGTACAGAAGTTTGGGGATTCAACAAAGATGGAAAAATAAATTTAAGACCTTTTTATAGTTTGTATGAAGAAAAACTTTCTGAGGTCCAAAAGAAAAATTTAAGAGTCGTATCTTCAAAATTAATTTCTGAATTCAAGTTAAAAATTTTTCCTCCTACCAACGTGACTAAATTTTTAATGGACAGTGGAAGAGATCCATTTGCAGTCATGTACCAAGATAGAGGTCCTCAGATTACGTATGAGTTTGTGAACTCATATGACATGTCTTCTGATCAGTCAAAAACTATTTCAGAAAAATTAAATCTTGATAAAGAAATTTTTGATTTTAGAATTCCTTTCATAGAAAGAGCGGATCAACTTTTGAAAGAATATGATGTTCCGATGACTCCGAGATTGGCAGGAGAGTTTGCTGTAGATTTTGCTGTAGAAGGAGTTTCAAAAACTACAGCAGTAAAATTTGTTTTAGAGAATGAAAAGCAACTTGAGATTTTAGGAACGTCTTCTGAAGAACTTTCAAACCCAGATAGGTTAGAAGTTTGGGGAGATAAATTTTCAACTACTAGGGGTGGGACAGACAGACATATATCTGAAGCATTAGATCCTAAGGTTCGTTCAATATCTTTTAGACAAGAAGATCCGTCTGAGTTTCTTCCGGGTTACAACATAGTGGTATGGAATGGCGAAAAGAGATTGCAAGAAGGATTGCTTGAGTATCTGAAATTAAGATAATAGCTTGTAGGTCTCTCTTACAATCCCATTCCAACAATTTTAATTTAATAGGCTGCTAAAATTTCAAAAAAATGTTACCGTAATAACGATTACGTTAACATTTTTTTAAAACTTTTTCGCTCGAAAATATTATTTAAAAGCGGATTGTAAGAGAGGCCTTTCGTGAATAAAATTTTGATTCTTTATACTTCTATAGGTTTGGGTCATAAAATGATCGCAAGAAATATTGCTGCAGAGCTTTCTAGATTTGGTTATTCTTGTGTGACTCGAGATATCCTCGAAGTAGAAAAAAATAGGTTGAGTGATTTTGGTGCTAAGTTGTATATGAAGATTATTTCTAAGGCTCCATGGGTCTGGGATTTTTTATATACCAATAAGTCGGTACATAAAGTGTTATTGCCTTTTAGAGATTACGTTGCGAGTAAGAATTCTGAAAAGGTATTAAGCTTGATTCTTAACGAAAAACCTGGACTTGTAATTACGACACAAGTTACAGCAAGTAGTGTAGTATCGAATTTAAAGAAGAGGGGGTTGGTAGACTGTGGGTTATATGTCGCGTTTAGTGACTATCATTTTCATAGATTTTGGAAAGTGGATAATGCGGATGGTTATTTGGTGAATATAGTAGAGCAGAAAAATAGGTTAATAGAACTGGGGATTAGCCCGAATGATATTTTTGTTTGTGGGATTACATTACCTGAAAAAGTAGATATGGTAGTTGAAGAAGCTAAAGAGAAAAAAAAGGTATTGTTGGCTGCTGGGTCTTTAGGGATATTTGAACCAGGAGATTTAATAGACGAGTTACTTAAAAAGAAGGAAATATCTATTATGGTAGTAACTGGTAAAAATGAGAAATTAAAGACGGCTCTGGATAACAAATATTCGTCAGAAGAAAGAGTTGAGGTGCTAGGATTTATGGAGAATATGGACGAGGTATATAGAAATGCAGGTATTTTTATAACTAAACCAGGGGGGATATCTGTGGCTGAAGCGTTGAGCTATTATTTGCCGATTTGCGTAATTTTTACACTGCCCGGTCAAGAAGAGTTAAATATGAGGTATTTGGTGCCTAAAGGGTTGGTTATTGATATGCGAAACAAGCCTTTCTCTGAAATAGTAAATTTAGTAGAGATTGAGTTAAATAGTGGAAAATATAGAAAAGGTTTGGGGGAAAATAATAATGTCCGAGTGTTGTTGGGGAAAAGTGGGGATTTGCCAATATGTGTAAACGCTGTAAATTCTTACTTTTCTGGTGCTTCACGGGAAGTTTGACGGTGTTTTGTTGTTTGCTTAATATACCCATACAGCTAACTAAGATTAAATTTACTGAAACCAATATGCCTAGAAAAGAAAAGTCGTTTTTCGGAAAAATTATGGGGGGTAATGTTACCGATGAAGAAGAACAAGTCCCCGTGAAGCCAAGCGATGAGGAAGATGATGGAGAGGAATTCCTCGAAATAGAGGAGCTAGAGGATGAATTAGAGGACTCTGAGACAGAAATTATGGTAGAAGAGGATGATACGGGCCCTCAGGAAGTACCTGTAATGAACGTTCAAGCGGGTAGTGCTTCAATGAGTAAAAAGGCGACTGAGGGTGAAGAATGGATGTCGGATTTTGAAGGTCAATTGAATATTGATATGTATCAGACAAAGGATAATGTAATCATAAAGTCCACGATCGCGGGTGTTAGACCAGAAGATATAGATATCACTATCGCGAACGATATGGTTACAGTAAAAGGTAGTAGAAGAAAAGAAGAAAATGTAAGCGCGGAAGACTATTTCTACCAGGAATGCTATTGGGGAAATTTTACGAGAAGCGTAATAGTACCGGTAGATATAGATAGCGAGCACATTGAAGCAGACCTGAAAGACGGAATACTTACTATAATTGTGCCGAAAGCGGCAAAAGCAAAGACTAGAAAAGTGAAAGTTAAAGGATTATAAGTTTAAACACCCAGCGAAAGCTGGGTGTTTTGATAGAAACCCAGTAAATTTTATCCATAAACTGGTCTAGTGCTATAATTTATCTACTATTTCATTAGTTTAAACATGGCGAAACAAAAGAAAACAGAAAAGGGCAGAGCTAGACTTGCTATGCCGAGTATGGAACTTAACTTACAGTCTGAGACTAAGCGCGATATCGTAATTATCGCGTTTGTTGTCCTTGGTATTGTGGTGGCGTTGTCAGAATTTAGTTTGGCTGGGCAGTTGGGAGTAAAAATATTTGGATTTTTTCAAATATTATTCGGAGTGATGGCTTATTTGGTGGCATTTTTATTTTTCGCCATCGCGTATTTTCTATTTAAGGACAGAAAAGAACGTGATGAATATTCTAGTTCGTTTCTTAGGGTATATCTTGGCGCGATCTTATTTACAGGGAGTCTTGCTGGTTTAATTCATATGTTTGTTTTGCAGGAGAATGAAAGTGCATTCGATATTGCTTTTTCGGGAAGAGGTGGGGGGTTGCTTGGAGCTATATTCTCAGCACCTTTACATAATTGGTTAGGTTACGCTGGGGCTATTATTCTTTTTGCATTGTTGGCTATTGGGGTAATTATTACTTTAAATATTTCTATTTTGGCTTTGTTTAAGAGAAGAGTAAAAACTGAAGATAAGCTTCAGGGTGCTAATTCTTTGAAAGTTAATGGAATGACTGACGCTGGCTTTATGAGTGATAGTGTAACTTCTAGGAATAAAAAGCTTAAAGATGAAGATGCTGAAGAAGAAGAGGTGCCACAGAAAACTGAATTAAAGGTGCCACAGGTAAAGACTTTTGCTGATGACAAAACTCCAATTAAGCTTGAATCTGTTGTAAGAGAAGAGAGAAAAGACTGGAAATTACCTCCATTTGATTTGCTTGATGATAATAAGACTGAAGTAGACAGTGGAAATATCGAAACTAATGTCGCAATAATTCAGAAAACCTTGTCTGATTTTGGTATAGAAGTAGAGATGGGAGAGGTTAATGTGGGGCCTACAGTAACCCAATATACTTTAAGACCAGCAACTGGGGTCAAATTGTCTCAGATTGCACAACTTCAGAATGACTTGGCGTTGGCTCTGGCCGCGCACAGCTTACGTATGGAGCTGCCTATTCCGGGTAAGCCTTTGGTCGGTATTGAAGTCCCAAATAGGGCGACTGCAATAGTTAGACTCCGCGAAGTAATGCAAATAAATACTTTCGTAGATCACAAGAGTAGGCTGGCTCTAGCGTTAGGTAGAGATGTGGCTGGTATTCCACAGATTGTTGATTTGGCTAAAATGCCTCACTTGCTTATTGCGGGTGCAACCGGTACTGGTAAGAGTGTGAGTATAAATAGTTTGTTTATTAGTTTGTTGTTTAGAAATACGCCACAGGATGTGAAGTTTATAGTTGTGGATCCAAAAAGGGTAGAACTTAATTTGTATAACGGGATACCCCATCTATTAACGCCTGTAATTACTGATCATGATAAGGCTGTGAATGCTCTAAAATGGGCTGTCACAGAGATGGATAGGAGATATAGACTACTTGCAGAGGTGGGTAAGAGGAATATTTCTGAATATAATGAGGTTACTGAATTAAAACTGCCCTATATCGTGATTATTGTAGATGAATTGGCGGATTTGATGGCAGTGGCACAAGCAGATGTAGAAGCGACGATCGTAAGATTATCGCAGATGGCTCGTGCGGTTGGGATTCACTTAGTTTTAGCAACGCAAAGACCGAGTGTAGAGGTTATCACAGGTTTAATTAAGGCAAACATTACATCGAGAATAGCTTTTGCAGTCGCTAGTCAGATTGACAGTAGAACGATATTAGACAGTAGTGGTGCTGAAAAATTGTTGGGTAATGGAGATATGTTATTCGTTTCTGCCGAATTTAATAAACCAAAGAGGGTTCAGGGTGCATATATAGGTGAGAAAGAAGTCAAAAAAGTAGTAGATTTCTTTAAACAACAGACTGGTGCTGTGATTTATAATGAGGAAATTTTAGAGAAGCCAAGAACTAACCTTGGTATACCAGGATTCTCTGAATCTTCAGATGTAGACGACGATTTGTTTGATGCGGCAGTTGAAGAGGTTAGAAATGCGGGGAAAGCTTCGGCTAGTTTATTGCAGAGAAGGCTTAGAATAGGGTATGCAAGAGCTGCTAGATTGCTAGATATACTCGAAGATAAGGGGATAATTGGTCCAGGAGATGGTGCTAAGCCCAGAGAGGTCTACGGTGGCTCTGTTTCCCCCGAAGAAAAGGCAGAGTATGGCATTGAAGAAGATGCAAGTTAGCAGTTCGTAAAATTTATAAAATTTATGAAGTAGTCTCGATTGAGACTACTTTTTACTTTACAAACTTTACAAACTTGATAACTATACCTATATGGTATTTGAACATGATAATTTGCAAACAGAGAGCCTAGGTGAATATCTCAGACAAATAAGAGAATCTAAAGGCTTAGATATAAGGAATGTTGCAACTGAATGCGGGATTCCTGAAAAGGCGTTGAAGCTTCTTGAAAACGGAGAATTTCAGCATCTCCCAGCAGATGTGTATGTAATGGGGTTTTTAAAAAAAATATCAGTATATTATGGTATACAAAGTGGGGTATTAGTTGAGCAGTATAAGAGGGAACGAAAAGTGGAATTGCCTGAGGAAATTAGGAACAAGACTCCTTTAGGAACAGGGAGAATGTTTATTTCAGTTACTCCTAAGATGCTGAGTTTTATTTTGGGTGCTGTTTTAATAATTGCGACGCTTATTTGGTTGGTTTGGCAGGTGTTTCAAATTAATACTAGTCCTGAGCTTGAAATTTACGAACCTAAGCCCGGTACGGTGGTTAAGGAGTCTGTTGTGCGTGTAAAAGGTAAAACAGATCCAGGAACTAATTTAAATATAAATAAAGAAAAAGTGTTTGTAGATAAAGACGGTCTTTTTTATGCAGAATTAAGCTTATCTTCTGGTCAGAAAGATTTGGTTTTTGAGTCCGAAAATAAATTTAAGAAAAAAGCAACAGAAACTCTTTCTATAATAGTAGATATTCCAGAAAATTCGGGAGGGAGTAAAGATCAAACCGCTGAGAGTGAGTTGTTAGTAGAGATAAGTGTGAAGAAAGATTTAAATATATCTTTAACAGTAGATGACATAGTTTTAGAAACGAAAAAGGTAACGCAGGTTGAGCCTCTCAAGATTACCGCTAAGCAAAAAATTGTTTTACTCACTTCGGACGCAGGAAATACCTTTGTAAAAGTGAATGGAAAAGATTTAGGTGCACTTGGAAGAGTTGGTGAAACGTTGACCGTTCCTTTTACCAAAGATACTATTAACATAATCACAAAATAATCTCGTACAGAAAGGTATAATTATGGCTAAACAACTAGTGAAAAAGGGGATTTCTAATATAGAACCTGGAAAGTGGAAGGCGCTAAGTACTGCGCTCGATCAAATTAAGGATAAATTTGGTGATGGTAGTATTATGAAACTCTCAGAGAATACTACTTTGAGCATTGCTACCATACCAACAGGGAGTATTAGTTTAGACATTGCCTTAGGAGTAGGAGGGATTCCAAAGGGTAGAGTTATTGAAATCTATGGTCCAGAAAGCTCGGGTAAGACTACTTTGACTCTTCATATGATTGCCGAAGCGCAAAAAGCTGGAGGTTTGGCTGCTTTTATAGATGCAGAACATGCTTTGGATCCTGAATATGCAAAAAGAATCGGTGTTAATTTAGATGATTTGTTGATTTCGCAACCTGATAATGGTGAACAAGCTTTGGATATAGCGGAAACTTTAGTTAGAAGCAATAGTTTAGATCTTATTGTTATAGATTCTGTTGCAGCACTTACACCAAGAGCGGAAATAGAAGGTGAAATGGGTGATTCTCATATGGGCCTCCAGGCCAGACTTATGAGTCAGGCTTTGAGAAAACTGACAGGTATTATATCTAAAACTCAGACGACGGTTATTTTTATAAACCAAATTCGTATGAAGATTGGAGTTATGTTCGGTAATCCTGAAACAACAACTGGTGGTAATGCTCTGAAATTTTATGCTTCGGTAAGAGTGGAAGTAAGAAGGGTAGCTCAAATTAAGAGTGGTGAAAAAATTGTAGGGAATAGAACTAAAGTAAAGATTGTTAAAAATAAAGTAGCTCCTCCTTTTAAAATTGCTGAGTTCGATATTATGTACAATGAGGGTATTTCAGTACCCGGAGATTTGCTAGATACGGGAGTTATTCTAGGAGTAATTTCTAAGAGTGGTAATACTTATGCCTTTGATACTGTTAAGTTAGGTGTCGGAAGAGAGAATTCTAAGGCGTTTATAAAAGAAAATAAAGATATAGCTAAGAAAATAGACCATGCAATTAGGGTTAAGTTAAAGAGTGGAGAAGCGGTTATAGCGGCACCTCCTAAAGAAGAGGAAGAAGAAGGTTCTATTGACGATTAATATCCTTTAGTAGAATATACCTGTTCACTTTTGTATAAGTGAACAGGTATTTTGTTACAATAGAAGATATGGGAAAAGAAAATTTTATCAATGATGTGGTTTATTGCGGTGTAGATTTAGAATTTACTGGTTTTGATCCAAGTAAAGCTGAAATCATAGAAGTAGGTTTATGTTTTTTTAGGTTAGAAAAGGATGGTATAAGAGTATTAGAAGAGTGGACTAGGGTGTTTAAGCCTTCTGGTATAGTATCCCAAAATATTTTGGGGTTAACCGGGATATCCGAGATTGAGCTTGAGAATGCGGAAAAATTTGATCAATATAGAGATTGGTTGACTGAGAAGTTGGAGAAGGTCGTGGTTGTTGGTCATAATGTTGGTTTGGATATGAGATTTCTAGAGAGTTATGGAGTAAAGCTTTCTGGAGAAAAAATTGATACTATGGATTTGGTCCAGATTTTTTTACCAACATATCATAGTTATAATTTAGAAAATTTAGCCCATTATTTTGGAATAACCCATAAGAATGCTCATAGGGCACTGTCGGATGCCATAGCTAGTGCTGAGCTTTTAGAGAAAATTGTATCGATTTTTAATTCATATCCTGAAAAATTACAAAAAAAGATAAAGAAGATAGTAAGAGACTCAGGTTTTGGTTGGGCTTCGTTGTTGGATATGAATGAGGTTAAGCCTTTTAGTTCAAAAATTAAATTAGAATTTGATGAATTAAAAGAAATTTCAGAAAAACATACTGAATCTAGGTTAGTAAAATCGATAAATTTAAAACACGATTTACTGAAAACTACAATTCATGAGGCTTTTGGAACTAAAGATGAGAATGTATTGGTAGTAGTACCAGAAAAAAAGCAGGTATTCGAAGTGATGAATAGGTATAAGATCGGTGGATTATTCTTACCTTCAGATACATTTGATAATAAATTATTTAGTAAATTTGATAAAAAGAAAAATAAAACTAGCGACGAAGTTAAATTTTTTCTGAAAACTTTAATCTGGAAAGAAACAAATTGGCAAAATGTCAGTTTTAAGGATTTAAATTTAAACTTTTTCGGAAATCAGTTTGTAAGTTATATACAATCAAAGAAAAAGCTAAATAAATTTTCAGGTAAGTTAATTTGTGACGCGAATACTTTTGCGTTTTATTCAAAAAATGATTCATTTTCTAAATTTAAGCTCAATATTATAAATTTAGAGGTTTTTGAATTGGAAATTAGTAAAATGTTTGGTAGTAAGACCAGTTGGAATTCAATTATTTATAGTCTTAAGAGTATTTATAACCCTGAATCGGGATATGGGGAGTTAGCTTATAAAGACGAGATTGTAAAAGCTATTTCTGATACAGACTTGTTTTTTGCTCTATTCATGTTGTACTTAAGGCCAAAGGGTGTGGGATTATCGACTTTATCTAGAGATGAACTTGATCTTAATTTTTATGAAAAAGTAAGAAAAGCAGCTGTTAATTATAAGAAGAAGATGCTTAGATTAAGTTCGAAAGTTCTTACTAAGCAATTAAAAGAGAGTATTAAAGCGTTAGAAAAATTTTTTGCTGAGGATGAGGTGAATGTAAAATGGGTTGAATTTGGCGAGGGTTACTGTGCATTGTTAACTAGACCATTGAATATTACAAAAGGTACCAAAAACCTTTTAAAAAACAACGAGTCTGTGACTTTTTGGGATTCTGGTTTAGGAAAAGAGACGTTTGAATACTTTAGTATAAGGCTAGGGTTGAAAGATTTTAAGTTTATAAGTAATAAAAAGCCATCACTATTCGAGGATATTAGTGTAAATACAGATGAGAGTATTGAAGAATTGTCCAAATTAATAGAATTACCTGGAGCGGTGTTATTCCAAAGTCCTGTGTTGGTAAAGAAATTTTATGAAGATAATCATTTGGAATTAAAAAAACGTGGGAATTTATTGGCTTTGAATATCACAGGCGGGGGAAATAAGCTTTTAAAGAATTTCCGAATAAAGGATCAAAGTTTGATGCTTGCTACTGTGGATTTTTTCGGAGGACCACATACTACTAGCGCACTGGTTAAATCGCTCGTGATTCCTAAAAAGATAAAGGTTGATATTAGGCATCCGTATATTAAGTCACTATTCAGCGAATATAAAATTTTGGGGATAGATCTTGAGGAAGTTTTAGGGGAATTAAAATTGAGAAATTTATTTATTTCTTTTTATTCTAAGAAGCTAAAAAAGGTTTTCAGGTATTAGTAATACATTGGTTTCCAATGATAATCCAATAGTAATCCACAATTTTATCCACTTATACACAGTTGAGAGTAGTTATTCGGGTGTTATCCCTAGGTTATCCACACATGTGAATAATTAATTTTACTAAGAAAAAATATTTTTTTTATCAAAAAATATTTTTTTTTGTTTTAAATAAAAGCAATACTAGAAATATTACACGATAGAGTTGACATTTTATGAAATGCTTAGTATGATTATTACAGATCGAACAAAAGAACTTTGACAACTGAAACAAAAATGACAAACTTTCAAAGGACCTGAGATAATAATTATTTCTGGTTACAGAGAAAGATAATCTGGACTAAGGAAATCTTTTCAGAATCCAAAATTAGATTGTGGACAGTTTTCCTTCTCACTTCTCGTCATAGCTCATCCAATCTGAGCTGATTGAAAAACAAAAACAAAATGTAGGTTCTTGCTTCCTTTTAAAAAGCACAAAAATTTAAATACAAAAATAAGAACAAAAAGTTTCAGGTCGAAAGACCACAAGAGAAGTTTGAAGTGCAGTTTGTCATTAGATTGGAATACAGACGCTAATCTCGCAAGTAATTGCGTGATCGCCTAAAGATGGAGTACTGCTCTTTTCAGAATAGAAATATTCTGCGAAGTGAAGTCCGAGGCTTTGGGTTAAGCGCCATCTGCACTATATAACAAATTTTATGGGTGCCTAAAGATGGCGCTTTTAACATTTTTAGGTATATCTTGTAAGCGACGGGATCGCATATTCTGGGTTTATTTTTGCGCAAATTCTCCGTGCCTCACTGCACCGTACCCGCGCGTACGCCTCCGTTCGGTACTCGCATTTGCACAAAAATAACCTCCAGAATCTGCAATCGAGCTGAGACTGGGGACGCCTTCGACTAGGCCATCGAAAATCGACGAAACTGCACACAAAATCTGCAATCGTGCTAAATTTCGACAGTTTTGAAAATCTCCACAAAATCTGCAATCGAGCTGAGACTGGGGACGCCTTCGGCTAGGTCATCGAAAATCGACGAAACTGCACATAAAATCTGCAATCGTGCTAAATTTCGACTGTTTTGAAAATCTCCACAAAATCTGCAATCGAGCTGAGGCTGGAAGTACGCCTTCGTTCGGTACTCGCATTTGCACAAAAATAACCTCCAGAATCTGCAATCGAGCTGAGACTGGGGACGCCTTCGACTAGGCCATCGAAAATCGACGAAACTGCACACAAAATCTGCAATCGTGCTGAGATTAGGTTAATATATGCACTACTTTTAACACCTTTTTTTGGGGGTGATTTTATTTTTGTTATAATTTAAATGAATTAATATTTATTTATATGTTATCTGAGGAATTTGTTAAGGAAATGGAAGGGAAATTAATGGCGGAGAAGGAAAGGCTCGAGGTTGAGTTGGCTTCGTTGCATGCTCATACAGAGATTGGGGATTCTTTAGAAGATAATGCAGAGGAATTTCCAGTAGATGCAGTAAATATGGAAGTTATTGCCACCTTGAAAGCGGATCTTCAAAAAGTTGAGTGGGCACTCTCAAAAATTGCTGAAGGGACTTATGGTGTGGACGAAGAGGGTAAAGAGATAGGTGAAGATAGGTTGAGAGCTATCCCGTGGGCAGATAAAGCCATTTAAACGTGTTTAAATCGATTTTAAAATTGATATACAAATTTAATAGAACCCTAAAGGGTTCTATTCTTGTATCCTTTTTATTTTTTGTAGTCTCGCAGATATCAAGATTGTTTTTTTTACGATTAGAATCAGTTTATTTAGGTTTTATTGGAATTACTCATTTTAAAAATGATAAATTCGCATTCAGTTTGCCTATTCCAGACTTATTTATTTACTTGATTTATTTGGTTATCGCAGTAATTGTGGCTTTATATATTGTTTTAAAGGGGAAAAAATTCGATCAAGTTGATAGGTTTGCTTGGGTGCTCGTAATTTCTGGAGCGATTTCTAACATATTTGAAAGATTGCTCTTTGGGTATGTATATGATTATATCCGTATTTTTAACGGTGTATTCAATTTTGCTGACGGGTGCATTATAATAGGATTAATTATACTTTTATTTAGAAATAAAAATAAATGAATACTATACCTTTTTATATTTTTCTATTTATACATTTAATTTCACTTATAGTTGGTTTTGGATCGGTAATAGTAATAGATACTTTTGGTTTATTTTGGTTACTTAAAGTAAAAAATATCACTTTGGCTAGGGTTACATCGGTAGCA
Source organism: uncultured Candidatus Saccharibacteria bacterium (assembly GCA_964384035.1). Taxonomy (GTDB): domain Bacteria; phylum Patescibacteriota; class Doudnabacteria; order UBA920; family UBA920; genus CAYLIB01. The sequence continues at coordinate 37,926 of CAYLIB010000001.1, read as the reverse complement.
GAGATCACGCAAAAATTAATTTGGTTAGGGTGGGGTGGGTTGGTATTTTCTGGTCTATTTTTGATAACTATGAAAGGTTATGTAGATAACCTTACAAAAATTAAATTATTTTTTGTTTTGATGGTTGGTTTAAATGGAATATTTTTGCATTTCATTAAGAAAAGTATGGAAATGTTGGGAAATGTAGAGGAAGTCCCCGCAAAGATAATGTTTAGAATCGGGTTAGCATCTGCTATCTCTCAATTAGGATGGTGGGGAGCATTTTCTATAGGTTTTGTTCATAGGCATTGGAGACATAATATCCCTTGGCCTGAATATTGGAGCTGGATTATTTGCGGTATTATTTTACTTATAGCCTTTGTTGGTTTGGTGGGTGAAAATGTAACTAAGAAAAAATAAAAAAGACTTACACTGAGGGTAAGTTAAAAGTTGAAATTTGGTAAGGGTGATGCTTTTTGGAAAGCTCTTACCAGATCGTCTTGAAATTCAGGTCTAACTGGGGTGAAATAAAATACGCCGTATGTGCCTTCTTCTACATTTGGTGGGCTGTAAGAAAAAGCACCTGAATTCGTTCCAAAGATTACTTCTCCACCTTCGGAAAAATATTCCTGAGCCAAATTCACAAGCAAATTTTCCTTCAGAACATGTTGGGTTGGTTTGCTTCCGGCATTCTCATATCCCAAACACCGGTAAAAAGTTTCTTTGATTGGGATACGAACATCACCTTCACTTGCTGGCCATACTTGATAAATGATTAATCTATTCATGATTCTCCTTTTTTCTGATGATTTAATTAAACATTAAATCATTTTTTTATTTATTTGTCAATAGTTCATTGACCATTTTTTTTGTTATGGTATTCTAAGTAGAACATTCGTTCACCCTATTATTAAAGAGACAAAATTAGAAATTTATTGTCTTTTGTGTTTATTTTTTATGGTACAGAAAGTTTATTCAGCTAGTTTAAGTGGTATTGATGCGGTTATTATTGAAGTAGAGGCAGATGTGATAAACGGTTTACCTACTACAAATATAGTTGGTTTGCCGGATATGGCTGTTAAAGAGAGTAAGGAAAGGGTAAAGAGTGCTATCAAAAATAGTGGTGGTAATTACCCTCAGACTAGAATTTCGGTAAATTTAGCACCTGCGGATGTCCCCAAAGTGGGATCACATTTTGATTTTCCAATTGCTCTTTCTATTCTACTTTCTTCGGGCGATGTAGATTTCGTGGTGAAAGATAAATTGTTTATAGGTGAATTGGCTTTGGACGGAAGCCTTAGGGCAGTTTCTGGGGTTTTGGCCATGGTTAGGAGAGCAAGCTTGGCTGGTTTTAAAGAAATATATGTACCCGAAGCAAATGTTTTTGAGGCGCTCTGTGTTAGGGATGTGAAAATATTTAGTTGTACTAATCTATCTTCTGTAATGGAACATTTACTAGGAGTAAAAGTACTCCAACCATCAAGAGTAAAAAAGAAAGGTAGAAGTAAGAAAACTTTAGGTTTTGTTGATTTTTCGGAGATTGCTGGTCAAAATTTGGCAAAAAGAGCTCTAACTATAGCGGCAGCTGGTGGGCATAATGTTTTATTCTACGGCCCTCCTGGAAGTGGTAAAACTATGCTTGCCAGGTCGGTCGTAGGTATATTGCCTGCTTTAAAATCAGAGGAGATTTTAGAAGTTAGCACTATATACAGTGTCGCAGGCTTACTTAAAGGGGGTCTTATTGAGAACCGACCCTTTAGGTCTCCCCACCATACTATGTCGAACATTGCTTTGGTAGGGGGTGGTATGAATGCTAGACCAGGCGAAATTACGCTTGCTCATAAAGGGGTTTTATTTTTAGATGAATTTCCAGAATTTCCAAGAAATGTCTTGGAATCATTAAGGCAACCTCTGGAGGATGGTGTAGTTACAGTATCTAGAGCTAAAACCACGCAAACATATCCAGCTGAGTTTATTTTGCTAGCTTCTCAAAACCCTTGTCCATGTGGGTTCTATGGGGATAAGGAGAAGAACTGTGTATGTGGTCCGGCTCAAATTATTAAGTATCAGAAAAAAATTTCAGGACCACTGTTGGATAGGATAGATTTATTCGTAAATGTAGGCAGAGTTTCGTTTTTAGAAATGCGAACGGTAGGAAAATCTAATATAAATGAGTCTGAGTTAGTTAGAATCCAAGTGGAAAATTGTCGTACGGTACAAATAGAAAGATATAAGAGTGTTAAAACTAATTCTAAACTAAGTCCAAAAGATATAAATGCGTTTTGTGAATTGGATACTGAGTCTGAATCCCTTTTAGAGAAAATAGCTAATAATTATAGTCTTTCGCCTAGACAAATTCATAGATTGTTAAAAGTAACTAGAACTATTGCAGATTTAGATGGTTCAGTAAATGTAAGAAAAGAGCACCTTACGGAAGCAATTCAGTATAGAAATTTTGTAGACTAAATAAAAAACTAGATCCCTTTAGGTTAGATCTAGTTATTCTCCACTTCCAGAACCACTATCGGAACTATCATATCCTCCAATTTCGATTTCTGGTAGTTCGATAGAGTCAGTGTCGCTTTCTTCGTGTTTGGAACAGGCACTTCCCTGTCTTCGGCAATCAGGACAACTGCTATTGTACATGTGTTCTCCTTATGAGATAGAAGTAAATATTCGAAGCGTTGCTAGTTTACTAGAGCGTGTGGTTCTAGTCAAGATGTTTTTTGCACTTTGCTCGACCTTGATGGTGAGGTATAATTGCTCTATGAAAGAGACTAAAAAGATTCGCAAAGCGGTTATTCCTGCCGCAGGGTTTGGAACTAGGTTTTTACCGGCAACTAAGGCGATGCCTAAGGAAATGTTACCGATAGTAGATAAACCCATTATTCAATATGTAGTTGAAGAGTGCGTTGCCTCGGGAATAGAAGATATAATTATCGTTACTGGTTGGCATAAAAGGAGTATAGAAGACCATTTCGATTATCCATTTGAGCTAGAAAAGAGATTATTAGAGGCAGGGAAAGATGCCCAAGCAGAAGAGGTAAGGAAAATTGCCGAGATGGCTAATTTCGTATATGTAAGACAGAAAGGACCATACGGTAATGGTACTCCTGTATTAAATGCAAAACATGTTGTAGGGGATGAACCTTTTGCAGTATTGTGGGCAGATGAATTTATTTATTCTAATCCCCCCAGGTTAAAACAGATGATCGATGTCTTTGAAAAGAATGGTAAAGGAAATATTAGTGCTGTTAGGATAGATGACCCTGTTAAACTGTCTAAGTATGGGGTGGCTGATTGTGAGGAGGGGAATGATGGCATTTTCAGGCTTAAATCTATAGTAGAGAAACCAGAACCTGGTAGTGCACCATCTAACTTGGCTATGTTAGGGGCTTATATTTTACCACCTAGTATTTTCAAGTATTTAGAATCTACAAGTTTAGGTAAAAGTGGTGAGCTGTGGCTCGTAGATGCAATTAGTAAGCTCATGAAGGAAGACGAGATCTATGCTGTGGAAATAGCGAACGGAAGATACTATGACACTGGGAATAAGCTAGAGTATCTAAAGGCTGTTGTAGAATTTGGGCTTAAACATGAAGATTTAAGACAAGAGTTTTCTGAGTATTTAAAAAATTTGAGTTAAAAAGCGTAAAAATAATGAAACAAAATTTTTTTAGGGTTGTTGCATCTAAAACAAAAATATTATCTGTTTTGTTAATGATTTCTTTTTTAGCAGCAGGGTGTAACAGTGGTAATAAGGGAAATACTCCGACTGATGGTTATGTGACTTTGAAATTTTGGAAGCCATTTACAGATAGCGAGGAAATGCAGAATTTTATTGGTGAATATCAGGCTGCTCATCCTAGGGTAAGAATAGAGTATACAAAAAAGAACATCGAGAACTATGAAGAAGACCTGATTGATGCCTTAGCGTCAGGAAACGGACCGGATATATTTTCTATTAATAATGCTTGGTTGCCGAAGTATCAGGATAAAATTACACCTGCTCCACAGAAAGTTTTTACTTTCAACGATTATAAAAATACCTTTTTAGATGTTATTACTGAAGATTTTACTAAGGATAATCAAGTTTATGGGACAGCTTTGTCTGTGGATACTTTAGCTTTGTATTATAATAAAGACCTTTTGGGAAGCGCAGGATTTGCTAGTCCACCTAAAACATGGGAAGAGATGGGTAGGCAGGTTAGAAATATTACCAAACAAAACGATAGGGGTTACTTTACTGTGAGTGGGGTAGCCATGGGTACTTCAGGGAATGTGAATAGGTCCCAAGATATCTTATATTTATTAATGTTGCAGTCTGGTGTACAGGCGTGGTCGACAGATAAAACAAGACCGACTTTTGCACAGCCAGTGACCAAGAACGGAAAGCAGGTTTTTCCAGGGGCTCTTGGTTTAAGCTATTACACATCTTTTGCTAATCCAAATTCTGCTAATTATACTTGGAATACTCAGAGTGATTACTCTATAGATGCATTTGCTAATGGAAGAGCAGCGTTCTTATATGGGTATTCTTTTACAAGGAATACTATTATAGACAAAGCACCTAATTTGAATTTTGATGTTGCTCCTGTTCCGCAGGTAAACTTAGACGACCCAAGAGTGAATTTTTCTAATTATTTTGGGGAAGTTGTCAGTAAACAGAGTAAAAATAGTGATGTTGCATGGGACTTTTTGAAATTTATATCAGCAAAGGAAAAATTATCTAAGTATTATACGGCTTATAAATATCCATCTAGTAGGAAAGATTTGGTAGAAACTCAAACTCAAGATCCTAAGTTGTCAGTTTTCGCTTATTCGGGACTGACGGCTAAGCAGTTTTATCGCCCAGATCAGGCAAAAGTAGATACAATTATGCTTAAAGCTATAGACAATGTAGTGCTTACTGGTATGAGAGTGGATCAAGCGATATCGCAAGCTGAACAACAAGTTTCTACAATAGGAAGAAGTGTTTATTAGTGTTGACTAAGTGGTTTGAATTAAGTAAAATGAGCCGTCTAGGTGAATGTGCTAGAAGGCTCTATTTTTTTTAAAAATTATAGGAGAGTGTTGGGTTGTAAATGTGGTATAGTATTAATAGTAAAAAATATTAGTCGGATGTCTTTTTTGAACTCAAAAATAAAAAACTGGAATAATAATTTTATTAAGGCGAAAGCTTCAATTGGGATGCTATTAGTCATCCTTACTGTAGCTTTTTTCGGTCATGATGTTCAGGCTGCTTCTGTATGTAATGCTGTTGTTCAATTTTATGTAACCGATATTAACGGAGCGCAAATAAGTTCTTTGGCCAATAAAGATACTAGATTTATTTTGTATTCAAAATATACCGTAGATTCTACCTGTAGCCAGACTTTTAAACATAGGTTTAGAAATGTTTTCAGTGATGGTAGTTACGAAACTATTGGGCCAGAACAAAGTTTTAGTGCCGATCCATACAATAAAGATTTTGCTTCTAAAGGATATTTTGAATTTAAACTGCCATGGCAAACAAGTGGGTTAAAAGATTCGGGTACCAAAAAGTTGATTCAAAATGGTGGAACTTTGCAATTCGCAAGTTATCTGGCACTTTCAAATGGCGCAACGGTTACACAGTCAGATGCTAGAACAGTGAGTGTAAATAATGAATCTACCACACCTCCAGGTCAGACAATAGACAGCAATGCGCCAGGGAATAATATTAACTCTACTGGTAATATTTCAGTGGCACAGGAAAAAGAAAAAGGCTTGGTCCCTTGTGGTAGAGACTCTGCTGTTACAGGAAGTGGTCCAGCAGGTCCTAGACCTAGCGATACATGTACAGTTAAAGATTTGTTTACTTTAATGACTAGAGTAACAAATTACCTAATATTAATGGCAGGATTTTTTGCTACATTTCAAATAATTAGATCCGCTTTTTCAATGTTACTTGCTCAGGGGAGTGCAGAAAAAATTAGTGCCGCAAAGAAGCATTTGGTTAACTCTGTGTTGGGATTGGTATTAGCAATGATGGCTTTTTTGTTAATAAATACCGTTGTGAATGGGATTCTAGGGTTGTCTGGTGGGCAAAATATATTAACTAACCCAGTAGACTATTTGTTGCAAAGAAACGCTACTACAAATACCAATAAATAACTTTTATGAAAATTTTTGGATTACTATTTAAATTATTTACCCTTTCAGTATTTACTGCAGTTTTATATTTTGGGGTGTCCGTACTGGAAATAGACAAGGCTAATGCCGCAACTTGTAATATCTATGGAGGTAAGCTCTTTTATAGTGGTAGTGGGCCAGTAACGGGCCAGAAGTACGATTATACTTTTAACTTTAGTAATTGCGCGATTCGTGATATTGGTTATAAAGTAAATAAAAATAATTCGGTAGTAAGTAATAATACCGATTTTGTTGGAGGTTATCCTTCTGAAAAATCACCAGGTATAGGTTTGATCCAGATTACTTTTAATAACCCAGGCAGTTATAGTATATGTGCCAGGTATCAATATGATGACGATAGGTCGTTTGTATGTGGTCCTACAATGAATGTGAGCGCGGGGGCTAGTAATTGCCATGCAGATATATCGGTTTACGACTCGAATAGGCAACCGGCTACATCGGTTGTTAAAGGACAAAGATATGCTATTCGTGTGAAGGCTACTGGTTGCCAAACTGGACCGAATGGTGACACTGTTGTGGTTGAAGTTTTGGATCCAAATAATAAAGTGGTCTTAACTAATCAGGGTTTAGCTATTGACCCGGGTGATTTTTATGTTGAGGAGACGCCATTTACACCTACAGTTACGCAAAATTATGCAATAAGGGTTTATCAGGCAAGAGGTTCAATTACCGGTGGCCAGATTGGTGGGGCAACGGTAACTGCTGGTTCGGGAAGCCCAACTAGCGGTGGTCCAACGGGTGGTCCTACAGGCGGATCGACAGGTGGTCCAACGGGTGGTTCAATAGGAAATCCAAGCACAGGAAATCCAAGCACAGGAAATCCAAGCACAGGAAATCCAAATACTGGAGGACCTAGTACGGGTGGGACTTCTACTACCTCTAGTTCAGGTTGTAATCCTGGTGCCCAACTATGTAATCCACTTGAATCGGGTAATTTAGGTCAGTTGATGCTCGTAATAATGAAAGCATTTATTGCACTTATAGCGGCGTGGGCGGTTTTGTTCATTGTTGTAGCAGGATTTAAGATGGTAATTTCTCAAGGAAATAGTGAAGCCCTTACTCAGGCAAAAGCGACTATGACTTGGGCAATAGCAGGCGTTATTGTATCTTTACTTGCGTTTAGTATAGTCGCGATAGTGCAAAACTTAATAGGTTATAAGGGATTATAAAAACGATGAAATATTATTTTAAATACATAGTTGCTCTGTGGTTAGGTTTTCTATTTTTTGCAATACCTTTTAGCGTACAGATGGATTTTTTGGTAGCCGATGCCCAGAGTACAACTTGTGCTTTTAAAGGCGACTCATGGTATGCGTCGAGTGATTCTTCGAATAGTACTGCTCTAACAACCGGAGCTGTGGGTTCGTATAATAGTTTAGGATTAATTGCTGATTCAAATAATCAACCCTGTTCAGGGAAACAAGTTAGATTTAAAATTTTAAAAGATGGTGCTACAGCGGGAAATCCTGGCGAAGTAACCAAAACAGCAGATTCTAAAGGGTATATAAAAACTACAAATGTAAATGGACAAGCTGGGTCTAGTTATAGGAATTGTTATGACTTAGGTAATGGTTATGTGTGTGGAAGTACCTTAACGATTTCTGGGGGTAGTACTAATCCTAACGGATCTAATGATTCAATACAGGATTCAAAACCCGGGGGGCTTACTGGAGATGTTCCTGCTCTTGGTAGTGGAGACTGCGCGACGCTTGAGCAGTCTATTGAATTTGCTGCGGGTGGAGATAGTCAGTTTAGTAATGTGCTTGGGATAGTTCCTCATTTTTGTACAGCATCGTCTTTAATGGGTTTTATATTAAATATACTTTTTGCTTTTTCAGGTGCAGTTGCGGTAATTTTTATAATAATTGGTGGGTATCAATACATGACAGGAATGTCTAGCGGTGGCAAAGAGGCGACTGGTGCTGGTAAAAAGACAATAACGCAAGCGGTTATAGGTTTAATAGTGATTGTAATGGCATCGGCAATCGTAAATATATTACTAAGTTTGTTTACTGGGGGTTCTGGGAGTTCGAGTAATACTGGGAACAGTAGTAGAGGGAATCCAATTGTAACTAATTCTACACCTAATCCAAGTCCAAGTGGGCCCGTGAATTCACCTGTGGATCCCGTGGTTCAGGCTGCAAGTACGATAGGTTGGTCTTGGTCTTTGGTTTCAACTACTCGAGGTAAGGCTGTAAAAGTTTCGGTAAGTGCACCTACAAGTACGCTTTTAACTGTCTGTGGAAATTCTGGAGCTACAGTAGAGGTAAGTTCAAATGGTAAATCGGCTTCGGCTTCGTTTGAGAAATATTCCGATCAGAGTACGAATGAAAGTGTAAATGTTAATTTAGATATAACTCCTCCTGCAGATGTTACAGTGACGGTTTGTGGGCAAGCCATAAAAAATAGCACTCAGTATGTGAACTAATATGAAAAGGACAACCCCTTGAGTTTTCCGGCTAGAGATAAAGAACTGGCAAAGCCAGTTCCAGAAAAAGCTATAAAATTTTATCTCAAGTGACACAGGTCAATATGTAAAAAATATTGTATAATTAAATCAAATAGTTATTAATAATTTGTTTAGAGTGAATTTTTTACTCTATATAAAATAGTTCTTGGCTAAAAATTTTTAGGGCTATAGCTCTGAAAATTTTTAGCCAAGAACGGCCAATGAAAGGCGGTGAAAAAAATTTTGAGAAATATTTTGAAAAAAGTAAATGTTTTGGTTTTTTTACAGAGCATTTTAGCATTAGCTTTAGTGCTTGCTCCTTTAGAAGTTTCTGCTCAGTTAAATAGAAACTTCCAATGTCCAGCTGGCTCAGGACTTAACTGTAATGCGGGTACAGATGTTAATAGTTTCATTAGAACTGTTATAAACTGGGTACTAGGTATTACCTTTGGTGTCGCAGTTTTGTTCTTGATCATTGGTGGATTTTGGTATATAACTTCCGCAGGAAACGAAGAAACAGCAAGCAAAGGAAAGAGTACAGTGATAAATGCCATAATTGGTATTATCATAATCGTTCTTTCTTACGTTATTGTTAACGTTGTCTCTAACCTGGTTTCAACTGGAGGCTCAGGAACTAGTGCTCCTTAGTTGAAAGAAGTTAGGTAATAGGATCCTATCTCTTACATTTTTATTCCGTAAGCGTAACTTACGGAATAATCTCTAGGGTATTTGGGGATAGTACCTTGAAGATTAATTAATATATATCAATGAAAAGTATTAGTAAGAAAAATTTAGTAATTTTCGGAGCAACTGTCGCAGGAATGATGGTTCCTTTTGTTGCTTCTGCTCAGAATGAGATTAATAGTGGTCTATCTAGACTTAGAATTTTATTTCCTAGCGTAGCATTTAACTCTATATCTGGATTTATATATTTTATTATTCAGATACTACTTTATATAGCTGGTGGGGTATCAGTGTTGTTTATAATCATCGGTGGATTCCAATATATTCTCTCCGCGGGTAATGCAGAGAGTGCGACCAAAGGAAAGAAGACGGTAGTAAATGCTATAATTGGTTTAGTGCTTATAATATTGTCTTACATAATAATAAATGTAATAGTTAACACCATTTTGGGTTATAATTCACTGATTTAATACTTCATAAAAATTTAAAAGATGCGAAAGTTTTTTAAAAATAGTCTGTTTGTAGGAATGTATTTAGGAATAATTTTTAGTGCGATTATTCCTGCTTCTGTTTTAGCACAACAGGCTGAGTGGGTTGAAGGAACATGTGAAAAAGGTGTACCGGACCCGAATCAAGGACAGTGTGTTGATGAAAACTCTTTACCAACCGGACCAATTAAGTGTCCTAATGGTTATAACTTTGATCCAGCGCAATTTTCTTGTCACAAGAGTGCAGCAGCTAGTGGAACTCCGACAGGTGGAAATACAGGGAATACAGGAAATTCTAGTAATACGGCTGGAAGTGGATTGTGTGAAGGGTTTTCTGAGAGGAATGGAATTTGTGTTCCAGAGTATGGTGGGTTTCAACAAGGTAGTGTAGCGAGAAGTACAAGTATTGGAGCACTTGCAACTCTTATTATAAGAGTGTTGTTAACGCTTTCTGGTATGGTTGCTGTGGTGCTTATAATAGTCGGTGGTTTCCAGTTTATTATGTCTCGCGGAAATGAAGAAGCGGCTACAAAGGGTAAGAAAACCTTAACATATGCCGTAGTAGGTTTGATTGTTGTTATTATGTCTTTCGTAATAGTCTCGGTTGTTACTGGTACTTTAACTAATAGCGATTTTCTGGGTACACTGGTAGGTGGGGGAAACACTAGTGGCGGTGGATCTGTGCCAAGACCCTAGGTTTGTTAGCATTTTTAAAGACCAGGAAAAGCCCTGGTCTTTATTGTTGTCACGTGAGTAAAGTTCAGCTAGTATATATACTAGTTAAAAATGAAATTAGGCCGAAGTGGCGGAATTGGTATACGCGCACGCCTTAGGAGCGTGTGCCGCAAGGCTTGAGGGTTCGAGTCCCTCCTTCGGCACCACGGGCCAATCAAGGTTCACTACGTTACGTCTTTATTACGCTTTCGCTCCATAAAGACTACACTTCGTTCTCCTTGTTGTCCCTTTCAAAAATAGCGAGCTATTTTTGGCTGACACAGTCACATTGCTTCGCTCGTGAATTAGATAAAATTAGTAGAAATTTTTTATGGGTAAGATTACGCGAAATATTGTATTTATATTAGTTGTGTTTTTGTTGGTGTCTTTTTTGATATCTCTTGTTGCGGGTGGGGAAAAGACTAAGAAGGTGTCGATGACAGAGATAGCTAACTTGGTTAATCAGAGTAAAATAGAAACTATTCAGATTGATCAGGAAGAACTACAAGCCAAACTTAAAGATAGTGATACTAAATTATCTTCAAATATTAGCAAGAATTCAGATGTGACGGCTTTCTTTAAGGATAACGGTGTAGATGCTGAAAAAATAAGGGCGGTAAAAATTGAATATTTGCATGCGAGCGCGTGGGTAGGGGTAGCGAATAATCTATTTTACTTTTTAATCCCTGTAATATTTATTTCGATCGTCATCTTTTTTTTGATGAGGCAGATTCAGGGATCCAACAATCGTGCAATGTCTTTCGGGCAGAGTTCTGTTAGACTTTCCGATGAAAGAAAAAATAAAGTTAGATTTGCAGATGTAGCAGGTGCAAAGGAAGCGAAGGAAGAGCTTAAGGAAGTTGTAGATTTTTTAAAGTATCCACAAAAGTTTTTAAATTTAGGGGCAAAAATTCCAAAGGGTGTATTGCTTCTTGGTTCTCCTGGTGTTGGTAAAACAATGCTTGCAAGAGCAGTAGCTGGGGAAGCGAATGTGCCATTTTTTCATATATCTGGTTCAGAATTCGTAGAGATGTTTGTTGGTGTAGGTGCAAGTAGAGTTCGAGATATGTTTAGGAAGGCTAAGAAAAATGCACCATGTATTATTTTTATAGATGAAATAGATGCAGTGGGTCGTCAGCGAGGAGCAGGCTTAGGCGGTGGTCATGACGAACGGGAGCAAACTTTAAATCAGATTCTTGTTGAGATGGATGGTTTTGAGACAGACACAAATGTAATCGTGATTGCTGCAACTAATAGACCAGACGTATTGGACCCAGCTCTGTTAAGACCAGGAAGGTTTGATAGACAAGTTGTTTTGGATTTACCTGATATCAAAGATAGAGAAGAGATTCTAAAAGTTCATGCTGTAGGTAAGCCCATGAGAGAAGAGGTTAACTATAAGAAGATTGCCGAAAGAACCCCAGGATTTAGCGGTGCAGATTTGGCGAATATTATAAATGAAGCGGCTATAATGGCGGCAAGGAATAATAAAACAGATATTGGTAATTCGGAACTTAAAGAGTCCATAGAGAAAGTAATGCTAGGACCACAGAGGAAGAGTCACATTTTAAATGATGAAGAGAAGAAGGTTACCGCATATCATGAGGGAGGACATGCTTTAGTAGGTTCTGTTTTACCTTATTCTGATCCAGTTCATAAAGTTACAATTTTATCTCGTGGACGTGCGGCTGGTTATACTATGAAGCTACCAGTTGAGGATAAACATTTGCATACAAAATCTAGCTTTTTAGATGAGATAGCAGCATTGCTTGGTGGTTACGCGGCTGAACAGTTAGTGTTTAACGAGTTAACTACTGGTGCTAGTAACGATATGAAAGTAGCTACGAGTATGGCTAGGAAGATGGTTACTCAGTATGGGATGAGCAGTACTCTTGGGCCTGTAACCCTTGGTGAGAATCATGAAAATGTATTTTTAGGGAGGGACCTAGGTGAACAGAAAAATTATAGTGATGATGTTGCAAAGCTTATCGACGAAGAAGTTTCAAAAATAATGAAAGAAGGTTTAGCAAGGGCGACTGAAGTTTTAAATAAGCACAGAGATGTGCTGAACACAATTGCCGATAGGTTGGTGAAAGAAGAAACTTTGGAACAGGAGCAATTTGCGGAAATTGTTAAAGGGGTGTTGCCACCTCAAAAAAAACAAGTCCCAGAGTTTGAAGTACAGCCTGCAGAATCAGGAACTTAGTATCGAACTATTTGGATTTAAAATCTACAAACGAGCTCATATGAGAATTTTTGAATTAATCAATCAGGCGTTTGAGATAACAAAAAACCACAGATGGTTGTGGTTTTTTGGTTTATTTATGACTGGAGCATTCCCACTGTACTTTTTAGGGATGAATAGTTATTTAAATAAATTAGTAATAGTTAAAAATTTACCAGTATTGGCTGCGTTGTTAGTATTAAGGCCTGAGTTTTTATTTATACTTTCATTTGGCTTGCTTGTCTTTGTTTTGCTTGGTGCACTGGCTACAAATATTTCTAGGATAGTTCTGGTAGTTGCTGTTGGTAAGTTGTTAGGTAAAGTAGAAAAAACTAAATCTGATAATTTTTTCCAGTTGTTTAGAGCATATAGAATTACTCTAGTAAGAGTGGTTTTTGTAAGTGGGCTTACTACATTGTTAATGTTAATGTCTTCTTTGTTGGTGTTTTTACCTTTTTATTGGTTAAAGGACTCAATTTCTTTAATTTTGAATATATTACCTATTGGTTCTTTAGTCTTGTTATTTATTGGATTTATTTTTTCTTGTTTGAATTTGTTTGCTTGTATGTTTATTGTGTTTTTTAAACAAGATTGGTTAAGGTCTATGAATTTAGCAGCAGATCTCTTTCATTCAAAATGGATAGAAATAGTCCGAGTAGGGGTTATTTTAAGCGTGCTGCATTTTTTTGTAGTTTATTTAAGTAGAGTGATCGCCTATCTTTTTTCTTTGGTATTGATGAAGGTGATTCGTTACGGAATGATTACGCAAATGTTAACCAGTAACAGTGGGGTATTGATTAGGGATGGTATATTAGGTATAATATTTTGGATTTCGGCTGCGATATTTAGTGTTTTTTTTAACGCAGTCTTGGTCATTTTGTTCTTTAAGTTGCTTGGGGATATAGAGAATCCTGAGTATAGATTGAAACCGGCCGTTCAGCCGGTGAGATAAATTATTCGAACCTCTCATGTTATACTTTATACATGAAATCTAAATGGTTCGAATATAAATCAAAAGCCATTGCTTTAAGAAAAAAAGGTTTTTCTCTAAGGTATATCGAAAAGCAGCTCAAGATTCCACGCTCTACTTTAAATGGTTGGTTTAAATCGGTTGTTCTAAGTCCGGAGCAAAAAAAGAAATTAGTTACAGATTGGAAAAAGGGTTTGGTTGCTGCTCGTAGTAAGGCGGTTTTGTGGCACAATGAACAGAAGAGAATGAGACTCAAGGAGGCTAATATGAAGGCACTAAATACGTTGGAGCAAATTTCGGTCGATTCAAAGCTTTTTGTTCATTTGTCGTTGGCGTTGCTTTATTTCGGTGAAGGATTCAAAAAAAATTCTGATACAGGTTTAGGAAATAGCGATCCAAAAATTCTGAGATTTTTTATAAAAGCATTAATAACTGAATTTGGTGTACCTATCGATAAGATAAAGTGTGAGCTTCATCTGAGAGCTGATCAGGATATAGAAAAAACAAAGAGCTATTGGTCAGAAACTTTATCATTACCCATTAATAATTTTACCAGTGTTTCCGTGGATGAGAGAACTAAGGGAAGACCCACTTACGATACTTATAAAGGGGTGTGTATAGCAAGATGTGGGTCAGTCTATATTCAAAGGTATTTGATGGCTTTATCCAACTTTTATGTTGATAGGTATATAGCATAAATAATTTAGAGGGCGCATAGCTCATATGGTTAGAGCGCAGACTTGACGTGTCTGAGGCGCCTGGTTCGATCCCAGGTGCGCCCACCAAAATAATTAAAAAGTCAAAAATCAAAAATTAAAATTGAAATTAGAAGCAAAAATTGGGTAAGCGGTTTTTAGTCTGAAATTTTCAGTTTTGAATTTTGCCTTTTGAACTTTAACTTAGAGTTCATGCCAAATATTACTAAGCAACAAGTAGAGGAACTTCTGGGGACAGAGGTTCGTGACATTAATTTATATATTTCGAGTTTTACTCATAGATCCTATTTGAACGAGAATAGGTCTTTTGGATTGCCTCATAATGAGAGATTGGAATTTTTAGGAGATGCAGTGTTGGAGTTAGTAGCAACAGAATATTTGTATAAAAATTATCCTTATTCAGAAGGAGAGCTTACGAATTTTAGAAGTGCTTTAGTGAACTATAAAATGCTTTCGGACATAGCTAAGAGGCTTGGTTTTGAAGAGTATTTACTTATGTCCAGAGGTGAAGCGAAAGATATGGGAAGAGCTCGTCAGGTAATATTAGCCAATGCGATAGAAGCATTTATAGGTGCGGTGTATTTAGATTTGGGTTATGTAATATCCGCACAATTTATAACCAAATATGTATTAGTAGAACTACCCGGTGTAATAGAAGGTGGTAAATATATGGACCCAAAAAGTAAACTTCAGGAAATGATTCAAGAAAAGCGAGGGATAACACCTACCTATGGTGTAGTCTCTGAGTCTGGTCCTGATCACGATAAGGTGTTCGTAGTGGCCGCCTATGTAGGTAAGGAAGAGATAGGGAGGGGGAAGGGACCGAGTAAGCAAGAGGCTGAAATATCCGCAGCTGAAAATGCATTGGGGAATCTTGCATAGCGGGGGGATTACATATTTTGGGCGCTTTTCGCCGATTTTCTGCGAGGCTCACTCCACCGTCCCCTCGCGGACGCCTCCGTTCACTTCTCGAAAATCGACGAAAATCACCTCAAAATCTGTAATCGTGCTGTAGGTGAATATTTTAGCTACAAGAAATCTCAGGGTGGGGAAAACTTGGGTTGACGGGGGGTTTTTGTTTTTTTATAATCCTTTCAGTATGTATATTTGGTTGAAGAAAAATATCCAAACAAAGAACGAAATTACGAGGTAAGCCCCGAAAGAATGGGGTATTTTTTTTAACCAAAATGCTAATTTGATTGAACAAATAGGAGGTAATATGGTAGGTAGAATTCAGATTTTTGATTTAGTAAACGAATCCAATGAAGCTTTCGTTGAATTGAAATGCCCAGACTGCCAAAGAATTACACTTCACGGAGATAAGCAACTCACCTGGTATGCAATTGAAGTCATAATTCGTGACGAAGCAGATGAGAAGGTGCCGGGGGTAGTTTTGCTTGAAGCGCCAGGATTCCAATTTAAAAATTGCGGATGCAAACCGGAGAAAAAACTTCCTCCGCAGCTGAGGTCTGTAGAGTTTAATAGAAGACCATTTTTAGTTACAGTATGATGCTAGTTTTCTAGCAATTTTTTTATATTATTTTTAATTTTAAAAATAATTCTGTAATGATTTTTTTCGCAAGTGTAAGTGATAACATGCTATAATTTTATGGTATAAACTATGTATTTAAAACGACTAGAAATTCAAGGATTTAAGTCCTTTGCAAAGAAAACTCTTCTCGAATTTGATAAGGGTATTACAGCCATTGTTGGTCCGAATGGTTCTGGAAAGAGTAATACTGCGGATTGTCTTCGTTGGGTATTAGGTGAACAGAGTGCTAAATTGATGCGAGGGAAAAAAAGTGACGACGTTATTTTTGCTGGAAGTGATCAAAAAGGAAGAGCTGGACTAGCTGAGGTCTTTGCGACTTTTGACAATAGAGATAGAAAAATCCCGGTAGATAGTGCCGAGGTTAGTATAGGGAGAAGGGTGGATAGGAGTGGTGAGAGCGAATACCTTATTAACGGAAATAAGGTTAGACTTTTGGATATTGTAGATTTGGTGCTTAAAAGTAATATCGGGACTTCTAGATATACAGTTATAGGTCAGGGGACAATCGACCAATTTATATTACAAGGCCCTAGTGGTGTGAAGGAGCTTATAGATGAAGCAAGTGGTGTTAAAACGTATTATATGCGTAGAGAAAAAACCTTGCGAAGGTTGGAGCAAACCGCCCAGAATTTAATGCGAGCTGAAGATCTTATTGCAGAAATAGAGCCGAGACTGAAAAGTCTGAGGAGGCTTGCGAAAAGAATGGAAGAAAGAGAAAAAATAGAAGTGGAAATGAAACTTTTATTAATGGCTCATTTTGGTAATTCTCATATTCGTTTGAGTTCTGAACTAGAAATAGCGCAGAAGAAATTATCTGATGCGGAAATGGCTAGAGCTAGGGCGGAAGAAGAAATTAATAGAATGCTCCAGGCTTCATCTAGTAGTGATAAGAGAAAAGATGATCAAGTAGTAGCCCTTGGCGGACTTCAGTCGAATTTTACAAAACTTCAACACGAAAAAAATAAGTTGTTAGAGCACTTGAGTATGCTCAGAGGAAGGCTTGAAAGCAGAAAAAGTGTTTCTGCGGGTGACCCAGAGACTTTAAGAGCAAATTTACATATAGTTACCGGAAAATTGGAGGAACTTAAAGCTTCTTTACAAAAAATTGAACAAGAAGAAAAGACCCAGAAAGTAAATTTGGCCGAGGCTACTAGTCGACTCGCGGAAATTAATAAAAGACTGGAAGAGGTTTATAGAAGACTTAGTGAGCCTCATGAAATAGATGCAAATAGGTTGGTAAATGATCTTGAAAGTTTAGAAGTAAGCTTCTATGAATTTTTTAATGTTATAGAGACTAGTGGAGATTTAAGTTCTGTTCAAAGAAATGCGACGTCTTTTAGGCAGAAATTTTTAAATTTCAAACAAGTATTACATGGTGAATTAACTAGTCCACAAAATACGATGAAGCAACTTAAAGAATTGCTTCAGGGTACTTTAGCAGAGAAGGAAAGAGTAAGTGGAAGCCTTTCTGCTATGTCGGTAGAAATTTCTAAAACTTCTGTGGCTAGGGAGTTTTTATCTAAACAAGTTGAAGGCTTAGAAGTAGAAAGACATAGCCTTGAGATAGAAATTTCAAAAGCGTCCTCAACAGATAGTGATTTTGTAACTCAGATTGCAGAAGAAGAGAGTAGATTGAAACGGGATCTTTCTGGTATCGAAAAAGAAATTGCAAATATACAATCGGATATGCAAGTTTTTTATGACGCAGAGAAGAAAGAACGAGAAGAAGCAAATGAACATGACAAGATTGTAAGAGAGAAGCAGCAAGTACTTATGAGGCTTAGAGACACGGAATCGAGTTTTGCGGTTGAGAAAGCTAGAATAGATACGAATTTTGAAAATTTACAAAGAGAGGTAATGCAGGCTTTGGGTGAAGAGGGTTGGGTAGAAGTAGTAAAACAGAAACAGTTAACTGAAGATAATCAATTGGTTCATAAAATTGAGAGACTAAGACACCAATTGGAAATGATAGGAGGGGTAGATGAGTTAACTGTGAAGGAATACACTGAGACTGAAATGAGACATACTCATTTAACTGGACAAGTGGATGATCTTAAAAAAGCTATGCAGGATTTAAAATCGGTAATGGACGAACTAGATACTCATATTACAAGTAGCTTTAACCAGGCTTTTCATAAGATTAACGAAAAATTTGAATACTATTTTAGGATATTATTTAATGGTGGACGAGCTTATT
This sequence comes from uncultured Candidatus Saccharibacteria bacterium, assembly GCA_964384035.1. Taxonomy (GTDB): domain Bacteria; phylum Patescibacteriota; class Doudnabacteria; order UBA920; family UBA920; genus CAYLIB01. The sequence continues at coordinate 19,779 of CAYLIB010000001.1, read as the reverse complement.
TGTCTGTAATAAAGAATGAAGAAAAGCCCGAACCAGAGGAGGCTGCTATGGAAAATGAAGATGCGGATGAATCACAGAAGTTACGACCCGAAGAGAAGATTGTTAAAAAATACGAACATGGAAAGAATAATATTTACGGCATAGATATTAAAGCAACTCCTCCAGGGAAAAAGCTTTCTACCATTCAAGCTTTGTCTGGAGGGGAAAGAGCGCTTACCTCAATTGCTTTATTATGTAGTTTGCTTTCTAGTTTTCCTTCTCCTTTCGTGATGCTAGATGAAGTCGATGCGGCTTTGGATGAAGCAAATACTATGCGTTTTGGTCAGATATTAGGTACGCTTGCTCACCAAACCCAATTTATAACTATTACACATAATCGTGAGACAATGAGTCAGGCAAATACGATATATGGGGTAACTATGGGGGATGACGGTATATCAAAGCTTCTTTCTATAAAATTCGACCAAGCAAAAGTTTTTGCAAAATAAAAAGCAAGAAACTCTTGCTCTAATATTCAGCGATTAACCAAGCCAAGTTTTCTGGCTTGGTTTTGCATATAGCTTACATTTGCTTTTGCAACGGGTATGAATCTTTTACTCATTACACAGAAATTAATTCCTCTCTTGTAATCTAGTTGGCTCACTACGCCAATTAGTTTTTTGTCTACGGAATAGACGCCGCCACCGGAATTTCCGAATACTGTTCCTCCCCTTATTTCGAATACACCTTTAGCTTCGTCTATTTTGGTTATGGGTCCGAAAAGGGTTTGATTTTTTACCAAACTCGGGTTACCAACAACTGCAACTGCCTGGCCTATGTGAAGTGGTTGTGTATATTCTTCGATAGGTTCAGAACCTTCGAGTTCTGGAACTTTTACAAGAGCGATGTCGTAGTCGTCAGATACTATGCTCCAAGGTTCAGATTTTTTGAAATTTACTAGAGTAATGGAAGTGTTTTCGACTACATGTCTAGCTGTCACTATTAATCCGTTACCTAGGTCCACTCCTGAGCCGCTTCCGGTTTTACCATTTTTGAATCTTGAGAGAAATGAGACATTTCTCGCGGTAATAAAATCGGCTAATTTTTTTGCGTCTTCGGTCATGAGGTCATAAACTTCACTTCCAGGAATACTTATTATTATAGGGGTACTAATGAGCATTCTTTTGTTGAGTTCGGTTAATCTGTTTTCGAGAGAGAGATTTTTTTGAATTTCTTCAGCCAGTCTTTGTTGATAGTTGGTTTCGAGGTTTCTGATAAGTCGTTTGTTCGAATATAGTAACCCAGAACCCAGTATTAATAGTAAGCCCACCGCTACAATTGAAGGTAGAAAGCTCGTTTTTGGTCGGGTACTCCCCGGGTTAGGAATCAAGATTATTTCGGTTTTCATTTGCCACTCCTTTTTGGGTTTGATTCAGTAATTCGGTAACATACCGTATTTTATTCATTATATCAATAGTGAATAAGTGGGTTATATGGGTTTTCTTGACTTTTGGGAGACTATACTGTAATCTATTGAGGCTTTATTTAATTTAACTTTAAAGATGTTAACAATTCGTTTACAGAGAGCTGGTAAGAAAAATAGTCCGGATTTCAGAATTATTTTGACCGAGTCTACTTCAGCTGCAAATAAGAAATTCAATGAGATATTGGGTAACTATAATCCTAGAACAAAGGCTTTTAGTTTAAAAAATGCTGAAAGGGTAAATTATTGGATTTCTCAGCATGTTAAGATGAGTCCTACAGTAGAGAACTTATTTATTACTCAAAAGATTTTGACTTCTAAGAAGGTAAAAGCTTTCTCTTTACCAAAAAAAGAAGTAAAGGCAGAAGATGTCACCCCAGCTACTCCAGCAGTAAAGACTGAAGAAACACAACCAGAGAAGACTGAGGATAAACCAACCGAAACTCCAGCAGCGGAATAGTATAATAAATAAAAAGCACGCTTAAAATAGCGTGCTTTTTGTTTTACAAGATAAATATTTCGGTGACTTTACTTCAAGGTATTTTAGTGGTATAGTTCAAACACGATAGGGGGCTAGAGGTCGAAGCCGCAGTGAGCACTCAGTTCTTTTTGAACCAGTAAACTTGGTACATAAGAAAAGAGATTGCTTCTCAGATACATTCCTATCACCGAAATAATCTAGCAATGGAACAAGATCAAGCATTTGTAGAGTATATTGTAAAAGCTCTAGTAGATAATCCAGACGATGTTAAAACCGAAAGAGTTGTAGATGAAATGGGTGTGTTAATCACTCTTCACATCAACCCGGGTGACATGGGTCAGGTTATCGGTCGTAGCGGTCAAACCGCAAAGGCTATAAGAACCCTTCTTAGGGTTGTTGGCGCAAAGCACAAAGCTCGCGTTAACCTCAAGATCCATGAACCAGAAGGTTCACATAGAGGTCCACGCCACGAAGGCGGAGCTTCTCATGGCGGTCATATGCAACAGCAAGATGACGCAATGGACGACTTTAAGTTATAAAAAACTATGACGAAGGAAACATTGTTTCCCTCCTCATTACTCCACCCTTCCGCTGTTTTCTTCCAGACGCGGCATAATCATCATCGGGCAAAGCCCGAGACTCCTAAGCCGGGTCTGGAAGAAGCTATAAAAGGAAAACAAAAATCTCAGGTGAACCTGAGATTTTTGTTAAGATGTATATATGAAGAAACCTATTGTAAAAATTACTGTATTAACTCTGTTCCCAGATTTTATAAATGACTATACAAAATTTGGGATTATTCAGCGTGCGATTAAAAATAAACTTATTCAAATTAATTCACTTAATTTGCGTGAGTTTGGTTTGGATGCACGGCAGACAGTTGACGATCGTCCGTATGGGGGTGGAGTTGGAATGGTGCTTAGGCCAGATGTTTTATATAAAGCTATTGTGGCTTGGAAGAAGAAGCAGGGTAAGAAAAAGACTCGAGTAATCTTAATGAGCCCTCAAGGAAATGTATTTGGTCAGAAGAAAGCGAAAGACTTAACTAAGTATGATTCACTTCTGTTTGTGTCGGGTCGCTATGAGGGTTTTGACGAAAGAATTTTAAAATTTGTGGACGAAGAAATTTCTATTGGAGACTACGTACTTATGGGAGGAGAATTACCTGCCTTAGTTATTACAGAAACATTGTTACGGTTTGTTCCGGGTGTAGTTGGTAAGATGGAGTCTACAGAAAGCGAATCATTTTCGGAAGGGTTACTTGAATATCCTCAATATACGAAACCAGAAGTTTGGAAATTCAAAAGGCAAAATTCAAAAGGTGAAACTAAAATTATAAATTTAAAAGTTCCGGAAGTGCTTAGAAGTGGAAATCATGTGAAGATAAGTGAGTGGAGAAAAAATGAAGCAATAAAGAAAACAAATAAGCGAAGACCGGACTTGATTACACAGCATAAGGAATAAAGAATGACGAATAAAGAAAAAAAGTTTTATCTAGAGGTAGATATGCTGAAAACTCGGTTGGATAAATATATAGCTGAAAATACAGAATTTTCTAGAAGTAAGATTCAGAGGGATATTGAAGCTGGTTTGGTGTTGGTAAATGGAGCTGTGGCTTTGGAATCTGATTTTGTTGTAAGGTTGGGTGATAAAATCAAGTACGAATTTGTAGAAGCTACGGAGGTTGTCGCAAAAAATATTCCTATTAAGACTCTATATAATCAGAATGGTCTACTCATAATAGATAAGCCACCTGGGTTATCCGTACACCCAGGAAGTGGGTTTAAGGGGGACTCGCTTACACAAGCACTTTTGTATAATTTTAAGGACATTGCCTTAGTTGGGGAGGAGGGTCGTCCAGGTATTGTACACCGCTTGGATAAGGATACTTCTGGTGTAATGCTCGTAGCATTAAGTCAGGATATGTATGAGTATCTAAAGAATGCTTTTGCAGAGCGTAAAGTAAAAAAGGAATATCTAGCCTTAGTTTTAGGTAGGCTGGCAAAACCACATGGCTTTATTGATACCCCGATAGGTAAAAGCAAAGCTGATTTTCGGAAATATTCGACTAAGAACATGATTCAGGTAAAGGAAAGCCTTACAGAATATACGGTTTTGGAAACTTTGAGCCACCCGAACGGTGTTGACGAAATGAGTCTAATTCTGGTAAAATTGCACACAGGTAGAACGCATCAGATTCGCGTTCATTTTGATTCTATAGGAGCTCCCCTTATGGGCGATGAATTATACGGCTCTAAAAAGACACAGTTACCTGGTTTAAAAAGACAGTTTTTACAAGCAAAACGTATAGAAGTAAGACTTCCTGATGGTACATGGATAGAAGCGGAAGCGGAATTAGCCCATGACTTGAGGGAGATTTTAAAGAAATTAAAGAGTAAGATAGTTAATAATTTGTAATCTAGAAAATGCCAATAGTAAAAAATTTAAAAGCAGAACAGTTAAAAGAGTTACCTGCTTTTCGTGTGGGCCATACAGTAAAGGTTCACCAAAGAATCAAGGAAGGTAGTAAGGAGCGTGTGCAGGTTTTTGAAGGTTTAGTTATCGCTAGAAAAGGTGGGTCTGGAGCTAATGCGACTTTCATGGTTAGAAAAATTTCTCATGGTGTAGGCGTTGAAAGAATTTACCCACTTCACAGTCCAAATATTGTTAAGCTTGAGGTTATGAGAACACCAACAGTAAGACAATCTAAAATTTACTATGTTAGAGGTAGACAGGATAATCAACCAAGAACTCGTAAAGAGTTAGTAGTAAAGAAGAAAGTAAAGTCTAAGGAATAAAATTGTATAAAGCCCCGGTCCTCCGGGGCTTTATTTTCAAATTATATTTTTTAAATAGACTTTGTTTTTAGGGGTATTTTACAAGATTTTTGTGAAAGTGGTCTTGGTAACAAGGCTTAGTGTATTTGGTGATCCTCTGTTTTATTCTTAATTTCGCTTGGGGGCAGGTTGAAGTGGGAGGTGCAGAAATGGTTCGTTCTGGGACGCAGTGTTTAGTCTTAGTGGAAACATTGCGCCGGGTACTGCCGTGGTTGGGTATTTTGACCCTGTCGGTAATAACCTTTACGACAGGAGAATCCTGTTTATATTTCGTTCAAATGAAAGGAATGGGAAAAGGGTTCTGGTTTTAGAGAGTTTGTCCCCTGGGGTTACTTTTGGGATTACAGATATTGGGGTTATTGGACCGGGTACAGAAGTGCCCGTTGGCTCAAGCTTGTACACTCAAACAGGAGAATTTTGATATGTGTTGGATAAGGTGGTGTTCGTGCAATACGGGAATGGAAGACTCCGCTTTTAGGTAAATGGAAAACCCATGGCGAGTACTATTATCCTTGAAATTGCGAGACTTATCGTGATGTAATAGAAAATCGACTATCTTATAGTCGATTTTCTTTATAATCTTATATTATTGTCTGCTATCCTTTTTTCTATAACTTCCCAGTTTAAGTTGTTGAAGAAGTTTTTTATGTATTCGGCTCTATTAACTCCGTAGTCTATAAAGTAGGCATGTTCGTAGACGTCGAGAGCAACTAGAGGGGTTGCGTTCCAAATAGGGAAGGCATCGTGGCCGTCGCCTAGTACATTAATTAATCTTTTACTATCGTGGTCGTAGGCGGACCAGACCCAGCCCCTAGCTGCTATGCCGGTTTGCTTCATGTCGGTTAGCCATTCTTCGAATGTGCCGAATTCGGCTTCTATGAGTTTGGCCATAGTATCAAGTGGCTTATTCTCCCCTGGTTTTAAGTGGTCGAAAAATAGCTCGTGGGTCTTTATACCGTCTATTGCGAAGGAAAGACCGAGTTTAAGAGCGCGGAGATCGGAGAAAGTTGCATTAGCAGTAGACTTATCGACTGTTTTTAGTTTTTCTTGAATTTCGTTGGCTTTTTTTACATAAGCTTGGTAGAGCTTGCTGTGCTCTTGCATTTGTCTGGTGGAAAAACCTTCGAGGCCCTGGAAAGATTCAAATTCTTTTTGTTCGTAGATAAACATAATATGGACGGTGGGGCTTCCCCTCCGGAGTAAGCAGAGCCAGGCAAAGCCTGTCTCTTTACTTTTCCATTACCACCAACCCCTTTCATTTGAATTTTCAAAACTGGCAAAGCCAGATTTTGAAAAGCTTTATTATAATAAGTTGATTTATAAATTAATATTAGCTCTCTGGTAAATGATTGGCAAACAATAGTTTGATATAATGTAGGCAAAGAATTAAATACAAAGTCATGCGAGCTAAATTGATAAAAAAAGATGCTCCTATTGTAGGAGCAGGGGCTGTAAATGAGCCGAATTTAGAAAATAAATTAGCCAACCCCACAGCAGAAAGTCTCGAAGCTGCAGCTAGGAGGATAGTAACCGAAGGTCAAGTAGCTAAAAAGAAACTAAGTGAGGCTGACCTACAAAGAAGACAGGCCTGGTTTGGAAGGGTAAGGTAAGATTAAAAAGCGCGACTTCGGTCGTGTTTTTATTTTGTTAGGAAGGGTACGAGTTATGATACAAATTAGAAGTCCAAAAGTCTTATGTAAAGTGGTTTTGACATAAAGCTTAATTATGGTACAGTTTAAATACAGTTAAGAAAGTAAACCCGCCCTGAAGATGCTTGATGTAAACAATAGAGAAAAGAGTTTTTCCTTACATTCATACGAAATTTTAAGATTTATTAGTAGTTTCGCCCGAATAGCAAGGATTTTGAATTTTATCAAATAGGTTTATTTGGTTGCTTTTTATTTATTGTTTAACCTCAGCACCTTGGCGGTGTATGGGGTTTTATTATGCCAATAAGTTTTTATACTTTGTTGGCTATCGCGATTGGTGCAGGCATAGGATATATAGTGCGCCAGTCGATAGCTACAAAGAAGACCAAAACAGCAGAGGCAGAGGCTGGGAAGATATTAGCCGATGCCCAAGCTAAAGAAAAAGAAATTATGCTCGAGGCAAAGACCCGAGCATTAGAGATAACCGAGCAAGCCAAGAAGGCTGAGTCTGATTTTAGAAATCAGATAGTAAGGTTCGAAGAAAGAATAGATAGAAGAGAGAAGGAGTTGGAGCAAAAAACTGCGCAACTTGATAAAGATCGAGAATCGGTAAAGCAGAAAACTGAGGAAATTTCTGTTCTACACGAGGAAGTTAAAGAACTCAAAGCAAAGCAGCTTCAGAATTTAGAGAAGATAGCTGCTATGACAAGAGAAGAAGCTTCAAAAGTATTGTTAGAGAATGCTGAGAGATTGGTAAAGGATGAAATGGTTAAGCTTCATAGGAAGCTTTTGGCAGCAGCGCATGAAGATGCTGAGAAAGAAGCTAGAAGAATAATTGCTCAGGCAATAGAGAGAATTTCTAGTGATGTCACAGCAGAGACTACTACCACTACTGTACAGATTCCAAGTGAAGAAATGAAAGGTAGAATTATTGGTAAAGAGGGTAGGAACATTCGTGCTTTTGAGCAAATGATGGGAGTGGAAATATTAATAGATGATAGTCCAGATACAGTAGTTATTTCTGGATTTAACTCTATTCGTAGATTCATCGCAAAACTTACTTTGGAAAAATTGGTGACAGATGGAAGAATTCACCCAGCAAGAATAGAAGAAGCCTATGAAAAGAGTAAGGGTGAAGTGAATGACATGATTAAGAAAGCCGGAGAGGATGCATGTTATGAGTTAGGTATTACTAACTTTCCTCCGAAGCTTGTTCACTTGGTTGGTAGGCTGTTGTTCAGAACATCTTATGGTCAAAACATTCTTCGTCATTCTGTAGAAATGGCTAAACTAGCAGCTTTAATGGCTGAGGAATTGCATGCGGATGTTTCCATAGCTAAGCAGGGGGCATTGCTGCATGATATAGGAAAAGCTCTCGATCAGGATATGGAAGGTACTCATGTGGAGATTGGTAAAAAAGTTGCTGAGAAATTTGGTCTAGATGCGCGAGTAGTGGAAGCAATCGAATCGCACCATCATGACACCGATGTTAGTGAGCATTCTACTAACAGGCAACCTTTGTCTGTAGAGGCAATGATCGTAGATGCGTGTGACAGCATTTCTGGTTCTAGGCCGGGTGCCCGTAAAGATAGTTTTGAGGCTTATATAAAGAGACTTACCGATCTTGAAAATATTGCTAATTCTTATGAAGGTGTAGATAAAACTTATGCAATTCAAGGTGGTAGAGAGATACGTGTATTCGTACAGCCTACTAGATTAGACGATTTAGGTTGCCAGAAGCTTGCGAGGGATATTGCTAATAGGCTAGAGGAAGAACTTAAGTATCCGGGTGAGATTCGGGTTCAGGTTATTAGAGAAACTCGGGTTATTGAATATGCCCGGTGACACTCCGCTAGCGCTGCGTTTATGAGGGAAGAAACCCCTCGCTCCGCTCGAAGGGTTTCCTCCCTCATGCTCCTACTTTCCAATGTTATAAAACCGGACATGGCGAAGCCAGATCCGGTTTTATGCTATTTTCTGATATCGCACAAAACAGCTATACTAGAAAGCTAAAATTAATTGTTGGGGTTATGAATAATGAAAGTTCTGTATTTTTAGTTATCTTGGGTGCTGTTTTGGCAATTATTACCTCGGTAATAGTCGAGCTTATAAAATATTGGCTCACAACAAAAAATAGCAGAAAGAATGTGTCCACAATACTTAGATTGGAGCTAAAGAATTTCATTACTATTGTTGATCAATTTGTTGAATCTTATGGATCAAAAAGATATTTTGAATACCGGTTGTTAGATCAGATGGATCGCAATCTTACTAGACTAGAGAGTACACGCGATAATGTGATATTTTTAACTAATGATAATAAGAAAGATGAGCTACTAACACTTTTTAACTCCATAGCCCTATTGGCTTCCGATGCAAGAGGCATGCAGAATTATGCTGAAACCAAAATAGCCGATGAAACACCGGCAGCGGCTAGTACACGTAGAGAATTTACGGACAGTGGTAGGCAGATGATAATAATGAGAACTACTGATCTAAAAAGAAGAGCTCAGGATTTAATAAATTTTCTGGAGAGGTAATAGTAAAAGTTTTAGAGGTAAAAATGAAAACTTTAAAGTTTTTTGGGTGGGAAACTTCTGTGGGTAGACTAATAGCTGCGATAGTTATTTTTGTTGGTGGGGTTGTTTTGGCAAATACGGTGGGTGAATTTATTGTTGCTTTGCATAACCGTTATTCGGTTTATCCGGTGGGGATGGATACTAATATGTATGGGTATAGTTTTGCGGTGGCTATGTTGTTTTGTTTGGTTATGGCTGTGCTTAGCGTTTGGGTGCTTTCTAAGAAAATGGATGCTATGGGTATTACTATTGTTTTTGGGGTAGTATTTTTTGCAGGGATTCCTATTGGTATAGAAATTATTCCAAGTTTTATTCCAGAGACTTGGTGTAAGTATGAACTAACAATTTATCCATGTAGTGACGCGTCGCCTGATTTTTATCAGGATCCTAATACAGGTGAAGTTATTTATAAAAGTATATAAAAAGAAGCAACGATATTATTTATAGTCGTTGCTTTTTGATTCTTACATTTAGTGGAGGAGTAGGCTGGCGTTGGCTTGTTTGCCGCTGTAGACTTCTACTTCTTGGTAGCTTTTTTCGTCGTTTCCGTGCAAATAGAATGCACGAATTTGTACGGTATGAGGACCAGCAGCGGTGGCTGGGTATGTGCCGTACCAGCGACCATAGTAATACCTAGGTGCGGCAAGTTTATTTAGGTTATTGTCCACTGTTATTTCCCAACTTACTGCATTGGGGTTTGTTACCGCTTCGTTGTTATAGCGTACTTCTACGCTAATCGATACGCTGTGTTGTTGGGCATTCGTGTCGGAGGTAGGAACGAGTAGCGCCATTAGGAAAGCTAGGCACAACCCCAACCCCAGTTTAAGGTCTTTCATAATTGTCTCCGTATAATTTTGGCACCTTTTGGAATAGAAAAATATTGATTCACCTATGGGGATGTTTCAAATGAAAGCATTAAATCAGATTTATGGTATTTTGTCAATAGATAAAACTACCTTGACTGAGTAATTATTGATGTCTATAGTGGAGTCTAACTCTGTGTTAAGGATGGGTATTACAAAATATTAAGGAGACTAAATATGGAAAAGTGGAAAGAGCGGTTTAAGAAGATCGCGATTATCTGCGGGTTATTGTTGGCTTTCAATATCGTGAATGACTTTGCGGTTATTGGAGTGCTTGATGACCCAGCAGCTCCGGTGGAAGCGGGAGGGATGGCGGTTAGTGGATTGGCTTACTTGGCACTTAGGAAGGTGCTTGCCAACAAGTTGCGCGAAAATGTGGCGGATTTAGTTAATGGTCCTGCGCCAGAAGAAGAAAAGGTCTAATAAGCCTTTTTTATTTTGACTATCTATTTAACTTAGATTAAAGTATTTTGGTCTTTTCAAACACTAGGAGGAATATGAAAGAATATATGTCGGAAAGAACTTGTTGTACCCCAGAGCAGCTGGAGGCGTTTGCGAATTCGGCTCGGAAAAACATAAAGGCTTGTCCTGGCTGGCACATGGCTACCAACGATGGATTTGTAATTGCTTACTGTGGAATGATTGAAACACTGGATCTTTGTCAGTGTAAGTTGATTATTTTGGGTAGGAACATTGCGAACGAGAATGTCTGGCGGACTATTTTGAAAAAACAAAAATTTAGTCCGGAAGAGTTGTTAGAGATTGGGAAAACCGGGAAAGTGCATTGGCAATATGTTTTGGAGGCAGGATCAGTTTTTTCAGAGCCGTTGACCTCTGATTCAGTTTGGGAAGTGGCAATTAAGGTAGACAACGATGAAGTCTGGGTCGCCGCTATCGAAACTGGAGTCTTGTCGCCTGAAAAAATCAGAGAGTTGGTGAGCCTGAAACCAAGCAGGAATAACTGGTCCCTAGCAGGGCCGATAGTGAAGACAAAAGTTTTGTCGCATACAGAAGTCTTGCAATACTTGAAGACTCAGAAAAATTATGCTGAGGGCCCAGCGGTTGCTTACATTGAAACCTACAATCTTACGGCTAAGCAGTTAAGGGAGGTTGCGGAGAAGGTAGAAGCTCAGCTCCCGGGTAACGCGGAGGATGTATGGGTTGCAATGATGAAGCATCCCAAGAATCCTTATACTCGCAAAGAGATACTCGAGTTGTTGGAAAACTACAAAGATAACGACGAGTTAAAGATCGCTGTTTTGAAGAGCGGTAAGTTGAAGCGAGATGAAGTAAAGAATTTGGGCAAACGCGCTTCTGAAAGGGTCTTAAGAGAAATGCTTCAGTTGTCTTGAAGATAAACACAAACATGGGAAACCATGATTTTTTTATTAGATTGCAACTAAAGTATAAAAGACATTACAATGTGTATATATGGCTAAAATATTAATTTTTGGAGATGTTTTTGGGAAATTGGGCAGGAAGGCATTGGGGGTAGTTTTACCTGAACTTAAAGAGCAATATTCGCCGGATATAATTTTGGCGAATGTGGAGAATTTGGCCCATGGGAAGGGGGTTACGGATTCTACCCTTACGGAACTTAAAGAGTTTGGGGTTAATGTTTTTACTTCTGGTAACCACGTGTTTGATAAACTTCCTGAGGCGGTTAAATGTTTTGAGAAATATCCTGAACTTATAAGGCCTTCTAATTATGGAAGTACGGTGCCTGGTAGGGGGTTTTGTGTATTAGAAAAAAATGGACAAAGGTATGTAGTTCTAAATCTTGGGGGTAAGGTATTTTTTGAAAATCAGTATAAAAATGAGATTTCAAACCCTTTTCTGGAGGCGGACAGATTAATAGAAGAAGAGGCGCGTGAGGGTGATATAATAATAGTAGACTTACACGCAGAAGCTACGAGTGAAAAGAACGCCTTGGGTTGGTATTTAAATGGGCGAGCGAGCGTTGTATACGGTACGCATACACATATTCCGACTGCAGACGAAAGAATATTACCGGAGGGAACAGCGTATGTTACCGATGCTGGTATGACAGGGCCTTTAAATTCGGTAATAGGGGTAAAGAAAGAAAACGCTTTACATATGTTTTTAGAAAAAGGAAAGTTTGTTATGGATCCGGAAGAAGTTGGACCGATGGTACTTAACGCAATTGTTATAGAAACTATTGGTGCAAGGGCGGTAAAAATAAATAGAATTCAAAAAGTAGTAAGTTAGAAAAAATACAAATGGCAAAATTTATAAATCCGAGTCAGCTTGTTTATGAACTGGATCTAGCGAGTGGCCAGACCGTAGCCGATTTTGGTTGTGGTAGTGGTTTTTATGTTTTGCCAGCGGCTCAAATGGTTGGGAATAGGGGAAATGTATTGGCAATGGATATCATGGAGAGTAAACTTGCGGCAACCCAGAGTATTGCTAAACAGATGGGTTATCATAATGTGCGAACTATTAGAGTGGACCTAGAAAAGCAAATAAGTGAAGTTGAGGTGGGGAGCTGTGATGCTGTGATAATTGCCAACATATTGCATGAAGCCCCTAGTTTTAGGCCTATAATAGAAAATGCATATAGAGTTCTTAGGACAGGTGGGAGAGCGCTTGTTGTCGAGTGGAAAAAAGAATATACTCCTATAGGTCCGAGATTAGAAAAGCGGGTAGCTGAGAGGGAAATTGAACAGGTTTTTTTACATCTTGGTTTTAGACTAGAAAAAGATCTGGATTCATCCGTAGATAGCTACCATTACGCCAAAGTTTTTATTAAATAACACGGGATTCCATATTTTGGCTACTATTAGTTGCATTGACGCTCTTAGTCAATAGCTAATTTTATAACCGGAAAAGCCGGATTCTAAAATTATGATGCTGATATTATTCAAAATCTGCAATCGAGCTAATTATGTATATAAGTAATAACAGTATATGAAGATAAATTTTGGGGAGTTTTTGACAAAGGGTTATTGGAAGAATTTTTTTACATTAGAATTTTGGTTTACCGTAGATAAGTTTAGGATACATGGTATAGATTACGCCATTTTAGTTTTAGGTTCTGTACTTTTTTTGTCTGGTTTAGGGATGAAGTTGTTTGCGAAGAAGCAAGATAATCCACTTGGTAAAGAATTATATAAAAAGTTTGGCAGTGTGGTTTTGTATACGGGTGTAAGTTTGGATTTTTGGTTTTTATTGAGATATCAAAACATACAGTACTTGGCTACTCATTTTGTTGCGGGTTTAATTGTGCTAGCTGGTCTAACATGGGCATTCTTTTTATTCAGGAAGATAGGAAGAACTTATAAGACGAGGTTATCTGATTGGCAAAAAGAACAAGTGCGATTGAAGTATCTTTACATGAAATAATGTTGCTAGGTGAGCGTGGTGAAAAGTTGGCACAAGCTGTTTATAAACAAAAAGGATATAAATTGCTCGATGCGAATGTGTACAACAAGACTGGTAAAAGAGTTGGTGAAATAGATTTTGTTGCGGTGGGTAAAAACGATATTGCTTTTGTGGAAGTTAAGACCAGAAAACTTTTAATTGGAAAATTTGGGAGTGGTATGCAAGCGGTAGATGTTTTTAAGCAAAGAAAGATAGTGAAAATGGTAAAACTATTTTTGTTGAAGAATAGTCAATTTTTAAAATTTAGACCACATATAGATGTAGTGAGTATAATTTGGCCAAATATTGACAAAAAGCCAGAAAAGGTTATAATAAGTGCAAACGCTATTGAAGATACTTTTTGAAAAGGCGAGCAGAGTGCTCTCCTTTTTAATTACAATGAGAAGAGAAACATGGTTTCCCTCCTCATGGCTCCTCCTTTCCGCTGTTTTTCCCCAGACACGGGGGACCCGGATCTGGGAAAAGCTATTTCTTCAATCTTAGTTAGACAATTAAATAATCACAACTAAATATGAACGAAGCATTAGAACAGGCATTAGAACAATTAGAAGAAGAAAAAGGTATTTCTCGAGACGAACTCATAACTATGATTGAGGCGTCTTTAGCTGCGGCTTTTCGTAAAGACTATGGTCAGAAGGATCAGAATATTGTAGTTGAATTTGATCCGGCACATCTTTCATCAAAAGTTTTTGACGTGAAAATGGTTGTATCGGAAGTAGAAGATCCACAAAGAGAATTGGATATCGAGTCTGCGCAGGAATGGCAAAAGGGAGCTAAGATTGGAGATGTTATTAGAAAAGAAATAACCCCAGAATCAGGAACTAATTTTGGCCGTATTGCAGCTCAAACAGCAAAACAAGTTATTATTCAAAAATTACGTGAAGCTGAAAGAAACGCACAGTTTAGTGACTTTAAGTCTAAGGAAAGAACTTTGGTAAATGGTATTGTGCAAAGAGTTGAAGGTGATGCCGTTGTAGTTGATTTAGGTAAAGGTACTGGTGTGCTTTTCCCTTCTGAACAAATTCGTAGCGAGAAGTATCCAGTTGGTCAGAGACTTAAGGTGTTGATTCTCCACGTAGAACCATCAGCTAAGGGTCCTAAAATTACCCTTTCTAGATCTCATCCAGATATGGTTAGGAAACTTTTTGAAATAGAAGTTCCTGAAATATTTAATGGTACTGTAGAAATAAAGTCAGTAGCTCGCGAGGCTGGAAGCAGATCTAAGATAGCAGTTTATTCTTCTCAGGAAGGTATAGATCCGATTGGTTCTTGTGTGGGTCAAAAGGGTACACGTGTACAAACTGTAATGGCTGAACTTGGGGGAGAAAAAATAGATATTGTGGAGTGGAGTGAAGACCCAGTTAAATATATAGCTAATTCTTTGTCGCCAGCGAAGATATTAAATGTACAGACAGACTTAGAAAATAAAGAAGCTAAAGTCGGTGTATTGGAAGACCAGCTCTCTTTGGCAATAGGTAAGGCTGGGCAGAATGTAAGACTTGCTGCAAGACTCACTGGGTGGAAAATAGATATAAACGGTGAGAAAATAGGACCAGATGCGAGTACTCCAGTAGAAGAAGTTCAAGAAGAATCTCAAGCGCAGGAAGGTTCAGAGGAATAATTAATAAAACCCGCGAAAGCGGGTTTTATTAATGATAAAAAATAAGCAGGCTTATTCTGCTTAGAGAGTTATGTGAAGATCCGACCATTGGTTTATGAGGATTATTCCATCTGGGCCGGTGGTCGGTTTTTCGTCCACGCCACCCAGGAACCAGTAACGATTTGGTACCATAGTTAGATACCCGAGAATTTCCGTACGGTCGTCTATAAAATGAGTAAGAGAAGTTTTAATTGCTACTTCTGCCTTTTTTTCTCTTCGGTTCACAAACCTAAAATTTTCTTTGGGCATTTTGGTTTTACCTGAGAAATTTTGATAGAGTAGCCATTCTAAAGTTTTATCTTGCGTTTTTTTACCACAGAATGAAACAAGGACGCTTCTTTCGGGACCAAATAATTCTACCAGTTCAGCAATTTTTTCAATTGCTTGAGGTAAGAATGGTTTTTCAAGGTAATCATCTGTCCGAAAAGCGACACCGTGATTATTTCTTTCGAGCTTGGTTAGTACTCCGCCGATATCTATACCAATCCCGGGTATGGTGATCAAATTTTGTTGCGACATCTTTCCTCCTAATGTCTTTTTCAGAATTACAATATTATAAAACAAAATCTAGAATGAATCATCTTATATTTTGACTTCTACAATATCAAGTCTTTTGTGAGGTATAATTAATTTAGAAGTTTTAATAAACATAAAAATGGAAATAATTTCAGTTGTTTCTAGTTATCTGAAAACTCGTAATTTATCTCGATCTTCGAAACAAAAAGTATCCGTCTTAAGGAATGAAAGATTGAGAGAGACTATAGAAAAAGCCTTCAATAACTCGGCATTTTATAGAGACCTCTGGACCAAGGCGGGCGTTACCGAGGCTAATGTGAGAACTTTTCCTATAGAAAAACTACCAGTTGTAAACAAGAAAATGCTAATGGGTGATTTTGAGAGAGTCCTAACAAGGTCTGGAATTACAAAAGATGAGGTAGAAAAATTTATTGCATCTGATCCTCAAGGAAAGGGGTTGTTTCGGGGAAAATATGTGGCTTTAAATACATCCGGCTCTAGTGGGTTTATAGGTTTTTTCCTATTTCAGGAGAGCTTTATAGATAGATTAATTGGTTCCATAACGGGAAGATTACCTATATCGCTCTTTCATTCACTTTTTAGGAGAACTCATGTTGCGTTTGTGGGTGAGGCTTCGGGGCATCATGCAGGATTTAATTTAATCCAGTCACTCCCTGAAGTGCTATTTAAGAGTTTGAGTGTGGATGTGGATTTGCCCAAGGAAAAATTTTCTATACAGTTAAAAGATTTTAAACCCCACATATTAACAGGTTATCCTAGTGGTTTGGTTCGAATAGCAGAAGCACAGAATGAAGGGTTGCTTGATATTCATCCTGAATTAATCGTCTCTTCTGGTGAGCCGCTTACAGAACTCCGTAAGGAGGAGCTCAAAAAAGCCTTCGGATTTTATCCGACAGATTTTTATGCAGCATCGGAATGTTTAGCTCTAGGTGTTGATGTGAGAGGAAGTGGAGTGCTGGAAATTTTTGATGAGATTTTGTATTTGGAAGTTTTAGACAAAGAAGATAAACCGGTGCACCCAGGAGAACTCGGTAGAGTGGTAATTACTGTATTGGGTAATGATATACAACCTCTTGTGAGGTATGCGCTTGATGATGAGATAGTTATAGAGCCTTCTAGTAAATTACCAGATTCGCCTTTTACATTAGCTAGTCCTGTAACGGGACGTAAGCTTGATTGTTTAAAATTTAGTTTGCCAGGTGGGGTGTTCGAGCTACACCCAATGGAATTGGTTGGCTTATTTTTCCCTGGGCTTAAACATTATCAGGTGGTGCAAACTGGTCCTAGGCATGTGAAATTTGTCGTTGTAGCTGAGGGTAGCGAGGAGAAAATAAAAGCTCAGGTTAATGGTTTGGTGCCAGAATTTTTATCGAATTTAGGGATAAAACCTGAAGCTATAGAAATAGAAATAAGCGTAGTTAAAGAAATTCCACCAGATCCAAGAACTGGGAAGACGCCTATTATAAGAGTTGAGAAATTTTAGGAGATATCATCAGGCAGCAAAAATTTGCATATCTGTTCTAATAGGGCCCCGAGGGAGCATCCTAACAATCCATCCAGGCAAAGCCTGGCTTGATTGATAGGATTCGCTTTGTTCCCCATGAGTCGCATCTATACAAATTTTTCAGCCTGATGATGCTATGTCTTGGGGGTGGGTCAATTTTGAGAGTGTTTAAAAGTTAGAAAAAAATTATCACTCAACTTGCATGAGTGATAATTTTTTATTAATATAGTATTATTAATCCAATAAGTAATTTATTTCAAATTTATGGCATTAGTACCAATGGTTATTGAAAAGTCGCCTATGGGGGAGAGGGCGTATGATATTTACTCGAGGCTGCTTAAAGATAGGATTATTTTTTTAGGCGAACCAATAGACGATGCGGTGGCAAATACTTTAATTGCCCAGTTGTTGTTTTTGGATGCTGAAAATAATAAAGAAGATATAAAGATCTATATCAATTCACCTGGGGGATCGGTAACATCGGCCTTGGCTATGTATGATACTATCCAACACGTGAAGAGTAGCGTATCTACTATATGTATAGGTCAGGCGGCAAGTGCTGCGGCTGTGTTACTTGCTTCTGGTTCAAAAGGTAAGAGGTTCGCGTTGCCAAACGCTAGGGTGCTAATACACCAGGTTATGGGTGGGGCAGAGGGCCAGCAGAGAGATGTTGAAATTCAGGCTAAGGAAATGCTTCGTATAAAGAATCAGCTAAATCAGATTTTAGCAAAGCATACTGGTCAAACTGTGAAGAAAATAGAGACAGATACAGACAGAGATTATTTTATGACAGCAGAAGAGGCTAAGAAATATGGTTTGATTGATAAGATAATTTTTTAAATTTAAAACACCAACCTTAACAATTTAAATGGTTGGTGTTTTTTTGATATCCACAGATTTTCTTTGGCTATTTAATTAATTGAAGTTATACTTTTATCATAGTCAGGGTTTTGTCTTTAAGCTTTTTTATGAAAGACTCTTTTGCAAAATATCAATTTTATATAAATAGTACATATATGTCTTATAGGCGAACGCTAACAAGAACCATAGGAGCAATGTCGACCGGAAAAGGTTTTACTTTAATAGAACTTTTGGTAGTTATAGCGATTATCGGACTATTAGCTTCCGTGGTTTTGGTGTCGCTAAGTTCAGCTAGGCAGAAATCTCGTGATGCGAAACGTTTGGCGGATATAAAACAGATAGCTAGTGCTATGGAATTGTATTTTAATGATTGTCAGAGTTATCCGGTTACTTCAAATGTCACCCTAGCTACGACTCTTGGTTTGTCCAGTGGTTTAATCTCTGGTGCGAGTTGTGGTGGGGCAGGAAATGGGGTTACTGCGACAGCTAACTTGAGCGGGACAACTTACATTGCTCAGTTTCCAGCTGCACCTCAACCAGCAGATAGTGCGGCTTGTGCTTCTGAGAACAGATATTATTATTCGGGTACGCAGACAACTTATTCTGTAAGATTTTGTCTTGGGGGTCAGACAGGGGGATATGCTGCTGGTGTCAGAAGTCTTACGGAACAAGGAATTAAATAAATTTTTTTTCAACCTCCTGCTTAAAGGCAGGAGGTTTGATTTATACAGATAATTTTTTTAGAATGCAGGCATTATGTTAGACAAGCCTATAGTAATTGTGGATGTAGAAACCACCGGTGGTAGCCAATACCTTAATCGGATTATTGAAGTTGGTTTGGTTAGAATTGAGAGTGGCAAGCTGGTTGGTACATTTTCTACTCTAATAAATCCCTATACTGAAGTGCCTTCCTTTATTACCGAGTTAACAGGGATTACAAATGAAGCTGTATTGGATGCTCCTAGTTTTGAAGATGTTGCTTTAGAGATACAGGATTTTTTAACAGGCGCAACTTTTATAGCGCATAATGTTATGTTTGATTACGCATTTTTGAAAAATGAGTTTATGAGAGTTGGTATAAATTTGGATGCAGATAAACTTTGTACGGTTAAGCTGTCTAGACTTTTATTTCCTCAAGAAAAAAGACACAACCTTTCTTCGCTTATAGAAAGATACTCTATTCCGTGCAAGAACAGACACAGGGCACTGGATGATGCCTTGGTTTTGTGGGATTTTATAGAAATATTGAAAAAAAGTTTTTCTAAAAATGAATTAGATGAGGCTATAAATAGGGTTGTGTCTTTAAGATCTGCTCCCCATGAAAAGGCTGGATTAGAGCTGGTTTACGAGTATGAATAGTTTTATAAGAAATACTTGACAAGCCTAAAATATTAAACTAAACTAGTTAAGGATTTAATAAGTTCTTTAGGAGATTAAAAACAGCACAAATCGGAGCCCAATTCTACCTTTATAGATCCTTAGAAATAAGGAAATCGTAAAGGGTCCGCCAGATGGCGGAGAATGAAGCACTATCCTTCAATGGATGTGTTTTTATGTCTACCATTTAGATCCGGGTACTTTGACAGTTGAATAGCGGTAAGAAACATATGTCTTTGGGCTCCACCCAAGACATATGAGTGTACAATTACGTCAATTCTATATTTAGAGTTTAAAAGTTTTTTCTGTTGAGCTTTATAAAAATCAACAGATACGTTGTAGTCATCTTCCGGATGATATACAACATGCCAAGTTTAATTCTGATTCGTTTTTACGAATAATAGGAATCAAACCTAGGGAGCATCTTTTATTCCAGGACCGGCAAAGCCGGACCCTGCATAAAAGATTCGCTTCTGCAACTCCTAATCTACGGTGTAGATAGTGAGTTTTACTAAGAGTTTGATCCTGGCTCAGGATGAACGCTGGCGGCGTGCCTAAGACATGCAA